>NZ_BCWB01000035.1 GCF_001592045.1 Thermobifida fusca NBRC 14071 = JCM 3263
CTGAGGTGCTCAGCGATTTCAGCGTCGATGTCGATGTAGTCGCTCTCCTGCCCGGCAGGAACCAGCTCGTAGGTGCGGTGCAGGAACTCCGAGAGGGGTGCCACCTGCGCGTGGAACCGCGCCTGGCCGAAAGGTGAGGAGAGGGCAATGTTGACCATGCGCTCCTTCCCGTCCTGCGAGGGCCAGATGCGCACGTCGCCTTCGCCTGTTTCGCGGATGATGCCCACGGTCAGCAGCTCACGAGCGAAGATCCACTCCACGGGTTCGTCGTCGCCCACATGGAAGGCCGCCCGGATGGCGTAAGGGTCGTCCACGGAGTAGTCGAGACGGGCCACCAGGGGCACGGGGGCACGATCAGGAACGATCAGCTGCAAACCGACTTCGCAGGTGATAGAGGTGCCGCTGCTGCTCATAAGCCAAACCTTCTCTCGTCCGGTCAACAGTGTTCGGATGACTCAGATGGCTGGGGTTTCCCCGCGCATCGGGACCTGCCATCTCGTCCGTTCCGACGGTCCGGACGATCAGTGACGCGTTACCGGGGAACTTTTCGGTCGAGGTGAAGCGGCGTCACGCCGGACTTCCCACACTCTTCGCCAACCTTCTAATGAACTGGGGAAAGAAAGAATTTCCGGTGGACTTGTGGGCCGCATCACCCTAAGGGCGGTGTGTGGCGTCCTCAGATCGGGGTATGTCCCACAACGCCGACAGAGATGAGGAATTTTCACATTTTCACATTGTGTCCGTGCTGACCTTCCCTTACGTGAGCTCAATGTGATACCTATCACGTCCACGGTTGAGGGGTGCGCACCAGAGTGGATCATCCACTCCCAAAGATGCGCTAGAGTTTTCCTTGTCCGGCTCCCCTGGGGAGAGAACAGGACGCAGCCATGGGCGATTAGCTCAGATGGTTAGAGCGCGTCGTTCACACCGACGAGGTCACTGGTTCGAGTCCAGTATCGCCCACAAGCTCCAGGTTACTCACTGGTCTAACCAGTAGATCACCTGGGGCTTTGTCATGTCTAGAGGGGTCAGCCACACTCCGCTGCGCTCCCGCAGAGCTAGCGGGAAGTACGTGCTCGGCGCTCCCGGAGTTTCTCGGCAGCCCGGGAACGCGCCTGGGAGGCGTAGTCGCGGGCCCGCCACAGCAGACGGCGCGCCCACGAGAACTCTGTGGCGAGAATGGCCAGGCCTACGATCACCCCACCGATCCCCGGCCCGGGAGTGACGCACATCACGACGCCTCCTAAGAGGACCACTGAGCCGACGAGGCCGACCGTGACCCGCCAGGCCAAGTGGAGCGCGGGATGAGAGCGCATGCGCCTACGCCACAGGCGTGCGTGGACACGGACCCGCCGCCAGCGGCGAACTCTGCTGCGGCTCCGGGGTGCCGGAACCGCGGAAGGAGCGCCGTCCGAGCCGGTCGCTGGGTGCGCGGACATGGTCTCCACCATAACTCTCCCCCAGGGGTAACGGTCAGAAAAAACACACACGCCGGACAAGCCGGTACTCCGGTGCGCGGGAGAGGCCATGTGCACGGCATCCCCGCCGTAACCGAGGGCGCCGACTCCTGTCCGCAACGCCCAACGCCGCTGCGGCCAGCCGAGTCCGATATCCCGGGAGGAACCCCACGTCTCCTCGAGACGCGGCTCCCAAGCGCACCGTACGGGCCTGAGCGATTCCGAAGGGCGCCCACCAGGCAGCAGTGAGACTGGGTGCCGTCACACACCGGAGATCACGAGAAAGAAGAGAGAACAGCTCCCGAGCCGCCCCAACCGTACGGCGACCACCGTGGGCAGAGCGTGGCGGGAATCGCGGGAAGGGGGAGCGCTCGAACGGGGGCGCGCCTCGACTTCCGCGGCGGCGAGTCTACGGGGAAACACACCGCCAGTCGAGGCACTGCCCGCTAAGCGACGAAGATCACCGACGGTAGGCGTCCCTGTCTCCCCCGCCGGGCCGGGAAGCCCGCAGAACGGAACACCGGGATGCGACAGTGCCGCACCGGTAGCGGGGGCCGCTAGCATCGGAATGACGGAACAACCCCGTCCCCGGGCCCGTTGCACCCGGGCGACTGTGCCGACAACCGTTTTCGACGAGAACCTTTCAAGGAGACATCGTGTCCGCCGTGCCTGAACTGCGTATCACCCTCGCCGGAACCGAGCGTGTGGTGGCGGCAGGCACTACGGCGGGACAGGCGCTAGAAGCGGACGGGCGAACCGTGATCGCCGCGCTGGTCAACGGGGAGCCGCGAGACCTCACCCACGAGCTCGCCGACGGCGATGTGGTGGAGGAAATCCGCATCGACTCTGAAGAGGGACGCGCGATCCTGCGCCACTCGTGCGCCCACGTGCTCGCCCAAGCCGTCCAAGAACTGTTCCCCGAAGCCAAGCTGGGTATCGGCCCGCCGATCGAGAACGGCTTCTACTACGACTTCGACGTCGCTGAGCCGTTCACTCCGGACGATCTCAAACGCATCGAAAAGCGGATGCAGGAGATCATCAAGCAGGGCCAGCGCTTCTCCCGGCGTGCCGTCACCGACGAGGACGCTCGAGCAGAACTCGCTGACGAGCCGTACAAGCTGGAGCTCATCGAGCTCAAGGGCGGCGCGGCCGAGGCCGCCGAAGGAGCCGGTGTCGAAGTTGGTGCGGGGCAGCTCACCATCTACGACAACCTGCACCCCCGCACCGGCGAGGTGTGCTGGAAGGACCTGTGCCGCGGTCCGCACCTGCCCGACACTCGGGCCATCCCCGCGTTCAAGCTGATGCGCACCGCCGCCGCCTACTGGCGCGGCAGCGAGAAGAACCCTCAGCTCCAGCGGATCTACGGCACCGCCTGGGAGACGAAGGACGCGCTCAAGTCCTACCTCACCATGCTGGAGGAGGCCGCCAAGCGCGACCACCGCAAGCTCGGCGTGGAACTCGACCTGTTCTCCTTCCCCGACGAGCTCGGCTCCGGCCTGGCCGTGTTCCACCCCAAGGGCGGCGTGGTCCGCAAGGTGATGGAGGAGTACTCGCGCCGCCGCCACGAAGAGGCCGGCTACCAGTTCGTCAACACGCCGCACATCTCCAAGGCCGGGCTGTTTGAGACGTCCGGGCACCTGCCGAACTACGCGGACGCCATGTTCCCGCCCATCCAGTTCGAGGGGGCCGACTACTACCTCAAGGCCATGAACTGCCCCATGCACAACCTGATCTACCGGTCACGGGGCCGTTCCTACCGGGAGCTTCCGCTGCGGCTGTTCGAGTTCGGCACGGTCTACCGGTACGAGAAGTCCGGCGTGGTGCACGGGCTGACCCGGGCACGCGGGTTCACCCAGGACGACGCGCACATCTACTGCACCAAGGAGCAGATGCCGGACGAGCTGGACCGGCTGCTCACCTTCGTGCTAGACCTGCTGCGCGACTACGGCCTGAGCGACTTCTACCTCGAGCTGTCCACCCGCGACGACTCGCCGAAGTTCATCGGAGAGCCGCAAGAGTGGGAGGAAGCCACCGAGATCCTGCGGCAGGCCGCGCAGAAGCAGAACCTGGAACTGGTCATGGACCCCGGCGGCGCGGCCTACTACGGTCCGAAGATCTCGGTGCAGGCCAAGGACGCCATCGGCCGGACCTGGCAGATGTCCACCATCCAAGTGGACTTCCAGCAGCCCAAGCGCTTCGAGCTCGAATACCAGGCTGCCGACGGCAGCCGGCAGCGGCCGGTGATGATCCACCGCGCCCTGTTCGGTTCCATCGAACGCTTCTTCGCGGTGCTGCTGGAGCACTACGCGGGCGCCTTCCCCGCCTGGCTGGCCCCGGTCCAGGTCGTGGGCATTCCAATCGCGAGCGAGCACGTGCCCTACTTGGAGGACGTGGCGCGTCGGCTGCGGGAGCACGGGGTGCGCGTCGAAGTGGACGCCAGCGACGACCGCATGCAGAAGAAGATCCGCAACGCCCAGAAGCAGAAAATCCCCTTCATGCTGCTGGCGGGCGACAACGACGTCAGCAAGGGCGCGGTGTCCTTCCGCTACCGCGACGGTTCGCAGAACAACGGCGTCCCGATCGACAAGGCGATCGAGGAGATCCTCACCGTGATCCGGGAACGCCGCCAAGTGTGACCCGGAACCACGCTGCCTGCGGGGCTAGAGGGATTCGCCTCTGGCCCCGTTGCTTTGCGGCGCACGCTCCGCTGCACCCGGCCGGGGACGGCAGCGCCGGAAGCAGACGGGCGGCAACCGCGGCACTAGGGGCCCGGTGTTGGCAGTATGGAAGGGATGTCTTCGCCAGCCGAATCCTCGCACCCCGATCCCGGGGTCAACGCTATGACCGACCGGTTCCGCGCGACCGTCGAGCGGATCCTGGACCAACTGTGCGCCGACCGTCCCGAATGGGGGCTGCAGCACGGGGACGTCCGCTACGCCGGACAGTTGGCGGACCAGTCGCCTGAAGCGTGGGAGCAGCACGCCGAAGTCCTCGCTGACGGGCTGCGTGCGCTCGACGACATCGACGACACGCTGCTGCCCGTCGCGGACCGGGTCGACCTGGAGATGCTGCGCACCCACCTCAGCGCTGACCTGTGGCGGACTACGGAACTGCGCCCGCACACCTGGGATCCGCTGCACACCCTCCCGGACAAGGCCCTCACCGCGATCCTGCACCACGGCCCGCTCCGCGCCGAAGAGCGTCTCGCTGCGCTGACCGCCTACTGTGCGGCCCTGCCGGATGCGCTCCACCAGGCGCGCCTCCTCTTGGATGACGGCCCCGGCATGCCCCGCCCCCACGTCACCGCTGCGAGCCGCCGGGCCCGCAGGGCCGCCGCGATGCTGGAGGGCGACGTCGAACTGCTGCTCGCCGCAGTCCCCGATGGCCGCGCAGAACTCTCTGGCCACCGCGCCGACGCGCACCAGGCGTTCCTCGACTACGCGGCCTGGCTGGAGTCCCGCGTGGAGGACGCCGCCGCCGACCCCCGGTTGGGTGAGCCCGCCTACGCCGCGCAACTGTGGTACACGCTCGACTCCGAGCTGGACCCGCACACCCTGCTCACCCGCGCTGAAAGCGACCTGATCGCTACCGAAGAGGAGCTCGCCGAAGTCGCCGCCGCCTACACCGGGCAGCCGCGCCGCATAGGCCAGGTCCGCGAGGTCCTCGACCAGCTCGCCGCCGAGTCCGCGTGCCCGCCCGACGAGGTCCGCTCCCTGTGCGCGCAGGCGCTCGACCACCTCGTGGCGCGCACCGCAGAGCTCGACCTCGTCACCGTCCCCGCCAGCGAGGTGCGCCTCACCGCACCGGACCCGCGGGGACCAGCTGCGCGACCCCTGGACGGAGCCGGCCGAATCGCGGTGGCCCCGCCTGCTGCAGACGGACCGTGGGGGCGCCTTGCCCACCACCGGGACGCGCTGCGCATCCTGATGGCCTACGAAGCTGTCCCCGGACGCGGAGTGCAGGCCGCGCACGCGGCCCGCTACCAGGGCCCCACCCGGGTGCGTTCCGTACTGCGCAGCAGTCCGTTCATCGAAGGATGGGCCGGATACATCACCGAACAGCTCGCCTGCGCGGGATGGCACGGCGACGGGGGAGAGACCGACCAAGCGGCACGCCTCGCCCAGTTGACTGTGCGGCTACGCACCATCCTCAACGCGATCGTGGACGTCCGGTTCCACACCGGGGATCTCGACGAGCCCGCCGCTATGGCTTTGCTCACGCAGCGCGGCCACTACGAGGAGGGAGAAGCGGCTCGCACGTGGCGGTGCGCCCAGCTCACCAGCACCCGCCTCACCGCCCCGTACGTCGGCTACCGGGAGCTCAGCGACATCGTTCGCGAGCTGGCCGCGGACCGTCCGCACGAGAGGCGGCGCGACCGGCACGACGCTGTGCTCGCGCACGGCGCTCCAGCCCCTCGCCAGCTCCGTGTCCTGCTCGGAGCCGGATAACGAAACAGCGATAGATTTATGCGAAGCTTATTCCGGCTTCCCTAGAGTCCTTCCGTTTCCGACCGCCCCGTAACCGCCCTAGCCTCGGAGCCGTAGCGAATCCATGAGCGCTGATCTCATTGTCGGATTTTTGACGCTGACGCTGCTGGAGGTTGTACTCGGGATCGACAACCTGGTGTTCATCTCGATCCTGTCGAACAAGCTCCCCGAACACCAGCGAGGCCGGGCCCGGAAGACGGGTATCGCCCTTGCCCTGATCACCCGGCTCATGCTGCTGGCCTCCATCAGTTGGATCGTCCAGCTCACCACTCCGCTCTTCTCGATCGGCTCCCTGGAGTTCTCCGGCCAGTCGCTCATCCTCATCGCCGGAGGGTTCTTCCTGCTCGGCAAGGGCACCTACGAGATCCACGAAAGCCTGGAAGGGGATTCCGGACACAAGCCCGTGAAGAAGGGCGCGGCCGTGTTCGGCGCGGTCGTCGCGCAGATCGTCGTCCTCGACATCGTCTTCTCACTCGACTCCGTCATCACCGCGGTGGGCATGATCAACCCCGCCGGGTGGGGAATCTGGGTGATGGTGGCCGCCGTCATCGTCGCCGTCGTCGTCATGCTCTTCCTCGCCAACCCGCTGGCGGAGTTCGTCAACAAGCATCCCACCGTCAAAATGCTTGCTCTGGCGTTCCTGCTGCTCATCGGTATGAGCCTGGTCGCTGAAGGCTTCCACTTCCACATCGAGAAGGGCTTCATCTACGCCGCCATGGGCTTCTCGGTCTTCGTGGAAGTCCTGAACCTGCTGGCCGCCCGGCGCCGGCAGCAGAAGCAGAAGAGCACCCCCTCCCCGGTCAAACTGCACAGCCGCTACGCCGAAGACGGCGGGATCGCCTAACCTCCGACCTGAAACGAACCGGGCCGCCCCGACCACTTCTGCGGCAGCCCGGTTCTATGCTTGCGTTGCAAGGACGAGAAAGGCGGGTCGGTGAGTATGCAGCGGGAAACCCGGGATGACGGCGAGGGCCGGCAGGTGCGCGGTCCCGACGGCCTCCAACGGTTGTGGACCCCGCATCGCATGGCCTACATCAAAGGAGAGAACAAACCCCACGGGAGCGGACCGGACGACGGCTGCCCGTTCTGCCGTGCCCCGCAGCTCTCGGATCCGGAAGGACTCGTGCTCGCCCGGGGCAAGACCGCTTTCGCGCTGCTCAACCTCTACCCGTACAACAGCGGGCATCTCATGGTCTGCCCGTACCGGCATGTCGCCGACTACACCGAGCTCAACGAGGACGAGACCGCGGAGATCGCTGCCCTCACCCAGGCCGGCATCACCGCGCTGCGCTCCGCCTACGGAGCCCAAGGCTTCAACGTCGGCATGAACCTCGGCGAAGCCGCGGGCGCAGGAATCGCCGCCCACCTGCACCAGCACGTCGTCCCCCGGTGGGGAGGCGACACCAATTTCATGCCGATCGTGGGGCAGACCAAGGTGCTCCCCCAACTCCTCGGCCAGACCCGCGAACAGCTCGTCGCCCACTGGCCGAAATCATGACCGCCCCGGTATTCGTCTACGACGGAGCGTGCGGTTTCTGCGTCTCCTGGGTGCGGGTCGTGGAACGCCGCATCATCCGTGGCAGCGGAATCCAAAGCGCAGCCTGGCAGGAGCTCAACCTCGATGAGCCGCTGCGCGCCCGCGCCCGGACGGAGATGCTGCTCCTCCACCCCGACCGGCGCCGGGTCTGGGGCGGGGCAGACGCTGCCGCGGCCCTTCTCCTCAACAGCCCGCACGTGTACTGGTGGCCGCTCGGCTCACTGCTGCGCCGCCCGCTCTTCCGCGATGCGGCTGCGGCACTCTACCGCTGGGTCGCGCGCAACCGCGGCCGACTCCCGAAAGCCCCGCAGGGCAAGACGCCCAGAAAGCGAGTTCCCGTGCTCAGGTAATGCAGTTCCGATGACCGGAGCCGAATTCCACGACGATGAAGAGACCATGCTGAGAATCCTGCGCCCCGCTACCGCCCGACTGCTCGCACCCATCGGCCGCGGCCTCGTTCGTATCGGCGTCACCCCGAATACGGTCACCCTCGTGGGAACCGGCGGCGTCGTCATCAGCTCGCTGGTGTTCTATCCTCTGGGCGAGCTGTACATCGGCACCCTCGTCGTCGCGTTCTTCGCGCTCTTCGACATGCTTGACGGCGCGGTCGCCCGCGCCTCCGGAGAGACCAGTGCCTGGGGAGCGTTCCTCGACTCCACACTGGACCGGCTCTCCGATGCCGCCATTTTCGCGGGACTGCTGGTGTGGCTCATCGGCGGCGGACGCGACGAGGTCCTCGCCTGGCTCGCCCTGTTCTGCATGATCAGCGGCTTCGGCGTGTCCTACATCAAAGCGCGCGCTGAAGGCCTGGGGGCCAACTGCGATGTGGGCATCGCGGAACGCACCGAACGCCTCATCATCATCCTGGTCGCCACCGGACTGCACGGGCTCGGCGTCCCTTACGCGCTGGCTACCGGGCTGTGGCTGCTCGCTTTCCTCAGCGCCATCACCATCGTGCAACGCTTGGTGGAGACCCGGATCCGCCTTACCGAGCCGGACGAGCAGATCCTCGACAAAGCCGAGACAGAAACCTCGTGACCATGCGTGCCAGGGTTCCGGACCGGGCAGTCACCGCGGCCTACACGCTGGGCTGGACGCTCGTGAAGCATCTGCCGGAACAGACCGGGCGGTGGGCGTTCACCACGATCGCGGACTATGCGTGGCGGCACCGCCTCGGCGGGGTCGACCAACTGGAAGCGAACCTGCGCCGCCTCGTCGGCCCTGACGCCACCCAGGCGGAACTGCGTGCCCTCTCCCGGGCCAGTATGCGCTCCTACTTCCGCTACTGGTACGAGCTGTTCCGGCTGCCTGCCATGGACCGTCGTGAACTGGTGGCCCGCACCCGCTCCACCGGCGTGGACATTCTCGAAGCGCACCTCCGTGCGGGCCGTGGCGTCGTCGCCGCTCTTCCGCACATGGGCAACTGGGACCAGGCGGGCGCGTGGATCACCCTGCGCGGCATCCCGCTGACCACGGTTGCGGAACGGCTGCGTCCCGAAAGCCTGTTCCAGCGTTTCACTGCGGTCCGGGAACGCCTGGGCATGGAGGTCCTGCCGTTGACCCGGGGCGGGGGCACCACGGTCGGCACCCTGGCACGGCGGCTTCGCGCGGGCGGACTGGTGTGTCTGCTCGCCGATCGCGACCTCACTGGGCAAGGTATCGACGTGGACTTTTTCGGGGAGCCTGCCCGGATGCCCGCCGGGCCCGCCGCCCTCGCCCTGGCCACCGGGGCGGCGCTGCTGCCGGTTTCGCTATGGTTCGACGGCCCGCATTGGGGAATCCGGGTACACGAGGAGATCCGACCGCCCTCCGCCGGGGACCGCACCACCCGTATCCGCGCGATGACCCAGGAGCTGGCCTATGTCTTCGAACAGGAGATCGCCGCACACCCCGAGGACTGGCACATGATGCAGCCTGTCTTCACCGCCGACCTCGCTCGCCCACGCGGGGAGGTGGGCCGATGAGGGTCGGCCTGGTCTGCCCTTACACCTGGGATGTTCCCGGAGGGGTCCAACAGCACGTCAGCGACCTCGCCGAGGCGCTCATGGAACTCGGCCACGAGGTGTCTGTCCTGACCCCCTGCGACTCTGCGACCGACCTCCCCGGGCACATCGTGCCCGCGGGGCGCGCCGTGCCGGTGCCCTACAACGGCTCGGTGGCCCGTCTCGCCTTCGGGCTGCGGGCCGCCAACCGGGTACGCCGGTGGATCCGCGACGGCGGCTTCGACGTCCTGCACGTGCACGAACCCGCCGCGCCCAGCCTGTCCCTGCTGGCCTGCTGGGTGGCGGACGGTCCGATCGTGGCGACCTTCCACACCTGCAATCCGCGCTCCCGGGCGATGGCCGCCTCCGCCGGCATGCTGCAGACCGCGCTGGAGAAAGTCAACGGCAGCATCGCCGTCTCCGAAGCCGCACGCAAGACCATGGTCGAACACCTCGGCGGGGACGCCGTGCTCATCCCCAACGGGGTATGGGTGCGGCGCTACGCCCACGCCGACCCGCTGCCCGGCTGGCCGGGACCGGGCGGCGCGCTCGGTTTCCTGGGCCGCATGGACGAACCGCGCAAAGGCCTGGGGGTGCTGGTCGACGCCTTCAACGAACTGGGGCGCCGCCGCCCCGGCCTGCGCCTGCTCATCGCCGGCCCCGGGGACGCCGCTCAGGTGCGCGCCCGGATCGACGCCGACCTCCGCGACCGCGTGACAATCCTGGGTCGGGTCAGCGACGCCGACAAGGTCCGCCTCTACCATTCGGTCGACCTCTTCTGCGCCCCCAACCTGGGCGGGGAGAGCTTCGGGATCATCCTGACCGAAGCCATGGCCGCGGGCGCGACCGTACTGGCCAGCGATATCCCTGCGTTCCGGCAGGTGCTGCGCGACGGTACTGCCGGGACGCTCTTCCCGGTCGGGGATGCGCACGCTCTCGCGCAGCAGGCCGAGAAGCTGCTGGACGATCCGGGACGCCGGGCGGAACTGTCCCGCGCGGCCCGGCGGGCGGTCCGCGCCTACGACTGGCCTGCGGTCGCCGCCGACGTGGTACGCGTCTACGAGGCCGTGGTGCCTGCCGGAGTCGGAGGGCTTGTCGGGGCGAGGACGGAGCGGTGACCGAAGTCCTCATCGCTGTGTGCACCCTGCTGGTGCTGCTGTCCGTGTCCTTCTACCTGTCGTGGCGGGCGAGCCGCTTGGACCGTTTGCACAGTCGGCTGGAGACCGCCCAGGCCGCGCTCGACGCCGCCTTGGCGCGCCGCGGTGCAGTGGTGGGGGAGCTGGCCGCTTCCGGTGTGCTGGGGCCGGCGGCCAGCGTCCTCCTCTCCGACGCCGCGGCTCGAGCGCGCCGGGCTGAGGACCGTGCCGAGCGCGAGGTCGCGGAAAGCAACCTGTCCCGGGTACTGCGCGCGGTTCTCGCCGAGTGCGACGCGGTCCCCGACCACGGCGACCTGCTCGCCGAGACGTACGCGGCCGCCCGGCACGTGCACATCGCGCGCCGTTTCTACAACGACACGGTCACCGCTATCCACACCGCCCGCTCCTCGCGGCTGGTCGGCGCCCTCCACTTGGCCGGACATGCGCGCTTGCCCACCTACTTCGAAATGGACGACGAGCCCCCCGAACCGCTCGACCAGCGCTGGCCAGACTCCACTGCCTCCGGGGAATGACTGGCGGGGATTCGGCGTTGTGATCGACGGTCGCCACAATGGCGCAAACCCGCACCCGCAGACTCCGCAATGTCCGTAAAAGCGGACAAAACCGGATCTACCATAGATGGGGCGTGTGCGGGAGGGCGCCGTCAACATCGCACACCCCACCCAATAAGATCCACTTCGCATTCAAGCGTGAAGTCGTGTCCATCGAGAACCTGGAGTCCACAGCCGTGACCAACACCGCCGAGAACACAACCGAAAGCACGGTCGGTACCGTCCGCGTCAAACGCGGCATGGCCGAACAGCTCAAGGGCGGTGTGATCATGGATGTGGTCACGCCGGAGCAGGCCAAGATCGCTGAAGACGCCGGCGCAGTCGCCGTCATGGCGCTGGAGCGTGTCCCCGCCGACATCCGCAAGGACGGCGGTGTGGCCCGCATGTCCGACCCGGAGATGATCGAGGGCATCATCAACGCCGTGTCCATCCCGGTCATGGCGAAGGTCCGCATCGGCCACTTCGTCGAAGCCCAAGTCCTCCAGGCCCTGGAAGTGGACTTCATCGACGAGTCCGAGGTCCTCACCCCCGCTGATGAGACCAACCACATCAACAAGTGGGACTTCACCGTGCCGTTCGTGTGCGGTGCCACCAACCTGGGTGAGGCCCTGCGCCGCATCGCCGAAGGCGCGGCCCTGATCCGCTCCAAGGGAGAGGCCGGTACCGGCAACGTGGTCGAAGCCGTCCGCCACATGCGGCAGATCACCTCCGAGATCCGGCGGCTCACCCAACTGGACGACGCCGAGCTCTTCGCTGCCGCCAAGGAACTGCGGGCCCCCTACGAACTCGTCCGGGAGGTCGCCCGGGAAGGCAAGCTGCCCGTGCCCCTGTTCTCCGCCGGAGGCGTCGCTACCCCCGCAGACGCCGCCCTCATGCGCCAGCTCGGCGCGGAGAGCGTCTTCGTCGGCTCGGGCATCTTCAAGTCCGGGGACCCGGCCAAGCGAGCCAAGGCCATCGTGGAAGCCACCACCGCCTACGACGACCCGCACACCATCGCTCGGGTCTCCCGCGGCCTCGGGGAAGCCATGGTCGGGATCAACCTCGACGAACTGGACGCTTCCCAGCGCTACGCGGGCCGCGGCTGGTAGTCTTTCGTAGCCGCACGCGGGCGCCCACGGTGGTCGACGGGCGCCCGCCCGGCACGACCCTTCCGCAGCACGAGCCCCGCGGCCAACGGCGAGGCGCACCCCCAGGTGGGCCACCCCGCGACCGGCCAGCCGCTGCGCCCCAGACTCAGCAGGGGAGCACCGCCGCTCTGTGCCCGCGGTTACGGGGTCTCCTCGGGCAGGCCGAGCGCGCGGAGCACCGGCGGACCGCCCCTGCCCCGAACTCGACCGCCGCTGGCGGACGGATCCGTGAGGAGGACGGACGGTGTGGCACCGAGAGCATCGACGCCCCGGCACATCCCACGTCCCTGCCCCGCTCCTCGACACGCTCCCACCACCCCTTCGCTGAACTGCTCTTGACCACCGCACCCGGGAACAGTGCCGGGCCGGGCACGGCGCCCTGAACAGGGCCGCGCCGCAGCCCGCAGGCACGACCCGCAGCCGAGGACGCTTGCGCAGTCCCCCGCGCACCGTCACACCACCTACCCTGGAAGTACGAGACAAGATCTCGGCGCACGGCCCGCAGCACGGAGCAGACCCCGACGGGCCGAGCACATCAGCAGTCAGCGAGGTCGCCCCTTGTCGTCCGTTCCACCCACGATCGGAGTGCTTGCACTCCAGGGCGATGTCCGCGAACACATCCACGCCCTGGAACAGGCAGGTGCCCGGGCACGCCGCATCCGCCGCCCCGACGAACTCGACTCAATCGACGGGCTGATCCTCCCCGGCGGGGAGTCCACCACCATGGGACGGCTAGCCGCCGTCTTCGGCCTGCTCACCCCGCTGCGTGAGCGCATCGCCGCAGGACTGCCCGCTTACGGCACCTGCGCAGGCATGATCATGCTGGCGGACCGTCTCGCCGACGGAGCCCCCGGCCAGCAGACCATCGGCGGCATCGACATGACGGTGCGCCGCAACGCCTTTGGTCGCCAGGTCGCCTCTTTCGAAGGAACCGTGGAGATGACCGGAGTGGACGGCGGCCCGGTGGAGGCGGTCTTCATCCGCGCACCGTGGGTCGAATCCACCGGCCCGGGCGTCCAAGTCCTCGGACGCATTTCCCGAGGAGACACGGCAGGTAGGATCGTCGCGGTGCGGCAGGGGAGGCTGCTGGCGACCTCGTTCCACCCCGAACTCACCGGTGACACGCGTGTCCACCGGCTCTTCGTCGACATGGTGAAAGGATAGGCATGGCCGGCCACTCCAAATGGGCCACCACCAAGCACAAGAAGGCCGTCATCGACGCCAGACGAGGCAAGCTTTTCGCGAAGCTCATCAAGAACATCGAGGTGGCGGCACGTACTGGTGGCGGCGACCCCGACGGCAACCCGACCCTCTACGACGCTATCCAGAAGGCGAAGAAGAACTCGGTTCCGCTGGACAACATCGAACGTGCCCGCAAGCGCGGCGCCGGTGAAGAGGCAGGCGGTGCCGACTGGGAGACCATCATGTACGAGGGCTACGCTCCCGGCGGCGTCGCCCTGCTCGTCGAGTGCCTCACCGACAACCGCAACCGCGCCGCCTCCGAAGTGCGCGTCGCGGTCACCCGCAACGGCGGCTCCATGGCTGACGCGGGCTCGGTGTCCTACCTGTTCAACCGCAAGGGCCTGGTCGTCGTCCCCAAGGAAGGCACGACCGAGGACGACGTCACCCTCGCTGTCCTCGACGCGGGCGCTGAGGACGTCAACGACGTGGGCGAAGCGTTCGAGGTCATCTGCGAGCCCAGCGACCTGGTGGCGGTGCGTACCGCCCTGCAGGAAGCGGGGATCGAATACGAGTCCGCTGAGCTGAGCTTCATTCCCAGCGTGGAAGTCCCTCTCGACGAGGAAGGCGCCCGGAAGGTGATGCGCCTCGTCGACGCTCTCGAGGACTCCGACGACGTGCAGAACGTCTACACCAACGCGGACATCCCCGACGAGATCATGGCGAAGATCAGCTAGCCCGGTTGGTCGACTGCCGCTCACGCACGCCCCGGCCTGTCCGGGGCGCGCGTGTTTCCGGGTACCCCCCAGGACGCCGCGGAGGGTAGGCTCTGCGAACGAACGTTCGAGAAACGGGGGAGCGGTGCGCGTACTGGGAATCGATCCGGGGCTGACCCGCTGCGGCATAGGCGTGGTCGACGGGGCTGTCGGCGCCCCCCTCACCATGGTCGCTGCGGGGGCAGTTCGCACTCTGGCCGACGAGGAACTCCCTGCCCGCCTCCTGGGGATCGAAAAAGGGATCGAGCAGTGGCTCGATGACTACCAGCCCGACGCCGTGGCCGTGGAACGGGTCTTCGCCCAGCACAACGTCCGCACGGTCATGGGAACCGCCCAGGCCAGCGCAATCGCCGTGGTCTGCGCCGCCCGCCGGGGCCTGCCTGTCTCCCTGCACACCCCCAGCGAGGTCAAAGCCGCCATCACCGGCAGCGGACGCGCAGACAAAGCCCAGGTCGGCACCATGGTGGCGCGTATCCTGCGGCTCGACAGCCCGCCCCGGCCCGCCGACGCCGCGGACGCGGTGGCCCTGGCCATCTGCTACCTGTGGCGCGGCAGTGCCCAGGAGCGGATTGCACGCGCCCGCCAGAAGTTCGCCCGCACCATCGAGCTCGCCCGGCAACGGCACGGACTGTGAGCCACCACACACTAGGGAGAACAGTGCTGTGATCGCGTTCCTCAGCGGCCGGGTGGTGTCCCGCGGAGCCGAGACCGCGGTCATCGACGTGGGCGGGGTCGGCATGACCGTGCATTGCACCCCGGCCGCGCTGGCCCGCCTGCGGGTGGGAGAGGAAGCCACCGTGGCCACCGCGCTGGTGGTCAGGGAAGACTCCCTGACCCTGTTCGGGTTCGCGGACGACGACGAACGCGACACCTTTGAACGCCTCCAAACCGCCAGCGGGGTCGGACCGCGGCTCGCTTTGGCCATGCTCTCCGTCCACACCCCGGATGCGCTGCGCCGCGCCATTGCCACCGAAGACACCGCGGCCCTCACCCGAGTGCCGGGGATCGGCAAGAAAGGCGCCCAGCGCATCGTGTTGGAACTGAAAGGCAAGCTCGGCGAACCCGGCGGCGATACAGCCGCCACACCCGAGCAGTCCGCCGCGGCCGCGCCCCGCAACTGGCGTGCCCAAGTAGTGTCCGGCCTGGTCAACCTGGGCTGGTCCACGCGGGAGGCCGAAGCCGCCGCCGACGCTGTTGCCGCAGAAGCCGGGGAACAGCCCGACGTCGCTGCCTTGCTGCGCAGCGCCTTGCGTAGACTCAGCCGGGCCTAGAGGAGACCGCTGATGAGCGAACACGACCGGGAACTAGTGTCGCCCGAGGCAGCCTTGGACGACCACGCTGTCGAAAGCGCGCTGCGCCCGCGCACCCTCGACGAATTCGTCGGCCAAGACCGTGTCCGTGAACAGCTCTCCCTGGTGTTGCGCAGCGCCCAGCAGCGCGGCACCGCCCCGGACCACATCCTCATGTCCGGCGGCCCGGGCCTCGGCAAGACCACACTGGCCATGATCATCGCCGCTGAGCTCGGCGCTCCCCTGCGGATCACCTCCGGGCCCGCCATCGAACGGTCCGGGGATCTTGCCGCGGTCCTGTCCACTCTCCGCGAAGGCGAAGTGCTCTTCCTCGACGAGATCCACCGCATGGCCCGCCCCGCCGAGGAGATGCTCTACGTCGCCATGGAGGATTTCCGGGTGGACGTCATGGTCGGCAAAGGCCCCGGCGCCACCGCGATCCCCTTGGAGATCGCCCCGTTCACGCTCGTCGGTGCCACGACCCGTGCCGGAATGCTGCCCGCCCCGCTGCGTGACCGGTTCGGCTTTGTGGCGCACATGGACTTCTACAGCCCTGAAGAGCTCGAACTCATCCTGCACCGCTCGGCTCGACTGCTCGGCATCGAACTGCTCGACGACGCCGCCGCGGAGATCGCCCGCCGCTCCCGCGGCACCCCCCGAATCGCCAACCGTCTGCTGCGCCGCGTCCGCGACTACGCCCAAGTCCGCGGGGACGGGCGGCTCACCTTGGAGTGCGCCCGCGCCGCGCTCAGCCTCTACGAGGTGGACGACGAGGGACTGGACCGCCTCGACCGTGCCGTCCTGGACGCCTTGTTGCGCCGTTTCCGCGGCGGCCCAGTAGGACTGTCCACCCTCGCCGTGTCGGTGGGGGAGGAGCCTGAGACCGTGGAGATCGTCGCGGAGCCTTTCCTAGTGCGCGCCGGGTTCATCGCCCGCACCCCCCGTGGCCGGGTCGCCACCCCCCAGGCGTGGGCCCACATGGGGCTTACCCCGCCGCCGGATGCTGCTTTCGGGGCAGCCGCGCTCTTCGATCCCGACGAAGAGCCGTAGGCTGTCACCACGAATGGCCGCATGTGGCCACGGTAGGGAACCCGTGGGGCCCGCCGTTCGTTGAGGCAGGCGTGCCTCACCGCAGTCGCGCCCGTCGGCGGGCGCAGTCGCCAAGACCCAGAAAGGACACCCCGTGCAGGGTCTGATCACTCTCGCAGAACAGCAGCCGCAGAACCAGGGTGCGGGACTCATCAGCCAACTGCTGATGTTCGCCCTCATCATCGTGGTCTTCTACCTGCTGTTCATTCGGCCGCAGCAGAAGCGCCGCCAGCAGGAGCTGGAGATGCAGAAGTCGCTGCAGCCGGGAATGGAAGTGCTGACCGGGGCAGGGATCTACGGCACCATCGTCGAAGTCCACGACGACGACGTTGAACTGGAGATCTCGCCGGGAACCCGCGTCCGCATGGTGAAAGCGGCCGTGGCGAGGATCGTCTCCTCGTAGTTCTCCGACCACCCCGCCCAGCAACCGTCCCGGCCACGCGACGGAACGACGGGGGCGTCGCGGCGCCTCCGCACCCTGCAGTCCCCGGTACCGGGCGTGCACGTGAAGACCGGTACCCCGATCCCCACCCAACCGAGAAAGCCGTCCCACCCATGAGCACCGACGTCAGCACGCTGATCGACCGCTACGTCCGTGACATCCCCGACTATCCGCAGCCCGGGGTGGTCTTCAAGGACATCACCCCGCTGCTGTCCCACCCCACCGCGCTGCGCACCGCCATCGACGCGCTCGCTGAACCCCTGCTCGGCAGCGAGATCGACCTGGTCGCCGGCTTGGAAGCACGCGGTTTCATCTTCGCTGCCCCTGTCGCGGTGCGCCTAGGGGCGGGGTTCGTCCCGCTGCGCAAAGCCGGGAAACTGCCCGCGGAGACTCTCGCCGAGTCCTATGATCTGGAGTACGGTACTGCCACCGTCGAGATGCACGCCGACGCGGTACCCCCGGGGAGCCGAGTGCTGATCGTCGACGATGTGCTCGCGACCGGGGGCACAGGACGGGCCGCGGTGGACCTTATCCGGCGAGCGGGTGGTACCGTCGTTGGACTCTCAGTTCTTCTGGAACTCGGGTTCCTCAAGGGACGCGAGAAACTGGCCGACGTCGAACTGCGGGCACTGGCTACTGTCTGATCCGGCCTGGGCACCACGGGTCCTCCGTGGCAGGAGTAAGGCGGGCGCCGCCCACCGCCGAGAGGCCCGGGACAGGGAATGACGGTACCGCGGCATCGCGTTGCATTAACCACACGGGTGCTCACCACACCCGCCACTTCAGAAACGGTGCCTGGAACGGTGACAGCCACGTCCCATCGTCTCGGCCTAGACCAATCATCCGGCGTGGTGGCGGCCTCGCCGACTCAGCCGCGGGAGGGTGCCCAATGCGTAGCGAAACGGTATCGACCCACACCAAACCGGTACGCCCCGAGCCTCCCGCCCCCGCCGCTGAGGTGCCTGCGGGGGCGTTTCCACCAGGCCAGGAGCGCGACCACGACACCCGTCCGAGTGCCCCGCCCCGCGACCAGTCCCCACCGCCCGCCCCCGAAGCTGACAGCCGCAGCGCCGCCCGCCCAGCACCCCCCACCCATCCCGGAACGTCGTCCACAGTGTGGGTTCGACGTAGGCTCGCCCGACTCGGCGCCCAACGGGGGACGACTATGAACCCGGTCCTCGAACCACTCGTCAAAACCGTCCGCGCCACCCACCCCAAAGCGGACATCCGGCTGATTGAGCGCGCCTACGACGTCGCTGCCCACTACCACCGCAGCCAGAAACGCAAGAGCGGCGACCCCTACATCACCCACCCCCTCGCCGTGGCCACCATCCTCGCGGAACTCGGCATGCAGGAGGCCACCATCGCCGCGGGGCTGCTGCACGACACGGTCGAGGACACCGAGTACACCCTCGACCAGTTGCGCAGCGACTTCGGGGATGAGATCGCCGAACTTGTCGACGGGGTCACCAAGCTCGACAAGGTGAAGTACGGCGAGGCCACCCAAGCCGAGACCGTCCGCAAGATGGTCGTAGCGATGGCCCGCGACATCCGCGTCCTGGTCATCAAACTCTGCGACCGCCTGCACAACATGCGCACCCTGCGCTACCTGCCGCAGGCCAAGCGGGAGAAGAAAGCACGGGAGACCCTGGAAATCTACGCGCCTCTGGCCCACCGCCTGGGCATGAACACCATCAAGTGGGAGCTGGAGGACCTCGCGTTCGCCACCCTGTACCCCAAACGCTTCGACGAGATCGCCCGCCTGGTCGCGGAACGCGCCCCCCGGCGCGACGTCTACCTGCAGGAGGTCATTGAGATCGTCTCCGCCGACCTGCGGGAAGCCAAAATCAAAGCCACCGTGCGCGGCCGGCCCAAGCACTACTACTCGATCTACCAGAAGATGATCGCCCGCAATGTCGGGTTCGACGAGATCTACGACCTGGTCGGTATCCGCGTCATTGTGGACAGCGTCCGCGACTGCTACGCGGCGCTCGGCATCATTCACGCCCGCTGGAATCCGGTGCCGGGGCGGTTCAAAGACTACATCGCGATGCCGAAGTTCAACATGTACCAGTCCTTGCACACCACCGTGATCGGCCCGGAAGGCAGCCCGGTGGAACTGCAGATCCGCACCCGCGCCATGCACCGGCGCGCAGAATACGGCATCGCCGCGCACTGGAAGTACAAGGAGGAGCGCAACAACGGCGGCAAAGCCAAGGGCGCTTCCACCGACATGGCCTGGCTGCGGCAGCTCATCGACTGGCAGCAGGAGACGAAGGACCCCGGCGAGTTCCTGGAGTCGCTCCGCTTCGACCTGTCGGTGCAGGAAGTCTTCGTCTTCACCCCCCGCGGGGACGTCATCGCCCTGCCGCAGGGCGCCACCCCCGTCGACTTCGCCTACGCGGTGCACACCGAGGTCGGCCACCGCACGGTGGGGGCCCGCGTCAACGGCCGTCTGGTTCCCCTCGACAGCGAGCTGCACAACGGGGAGACCGTGGAGATCATCACGGCCAAGACCGACGACGCCGGCCCGAGCCGCGACTGGCTGGACTTCGTGAAAAGCGCTCGAGCCCGCAACAAGATCCGGCAGTGGTTCACCAAGGAGCGCCGCGAAGCAGCGATCGAGCAGGGCAAAGAGGCGATCGCCAAGGTCATGCGCAAGCAGGAGCTGCCGGTTCAGCGGCTGTTCACCAGCGAGTCGCTGATCGCACTCGCCCACGACCTGCGCTACCGCGACCTGGACGCGCTGTATGCGGCCGTCGGCGAAAACCAGATCAGCGCCCACAAAGTCGTCGAGAAGCTCATCGAATCCGTGGGCTCGCTCGACAACAACGAAGAGGACATCGCGGAAGCCACCACCCCGATCCGGGTGCCGCGGAAACGGCCCACAGGCAACCCTGGAGTGGTCGTCCAAGGCGATCCGGACGTGTGGGTGCGCCTGTCCAAGTGCTGTACCCCCGTGCCCGGGGACGCCATCATCGGATTCGTTACCCGCGGGGCCGGGGTCTCAGTCCACCGCGACGACTGCGGCAACGTCAAACACCTCGACCCCGACCGTCTCGTCCAGGTGGAATGGCAGCCCACGGGGAACTCGATGTTCCTTGTCGCGCTGCAGATCGAAGCGCTGGACCGCACCCGCCTGCTGTCCGACATCACCCGGGTGCTCTCCGACCAGCACGTCAACATCCTGTCGGCGACCGTGCAGACCACCCGCGACCGGGTCGCGCTGAGCCGGTTCACTTTCGAGATGGCGGACCCCGCCCACCTGGGGCACGTCCTCAAAGCGGTGCGGAGCGTGGACGGCGTCTACGACGTGTATCGGGTCCGGAACTAACCGGAGTGTCACATTCTGCCAGTCCAGTCCATCCCACAGACTGGCGGTATGCAGAAAATCTCACTGGACGCGCTCGCTGACCACCATCTCCGGCTGGCGCGCGACTCCTCAGCGGGACGCAGCGCTTCCACCGTCTACGGGGGGCACGAACGCTCGCTGCGGCAGACCGTCATCGCCATGCGCGAGGGGACGGAGATGTCCGAGCATCCCAACCCAGGGCAGAGCACCCTGCAAGTCCTGCGCGGCAGAGTGCGGCTCTTCTCCGGAGAACACTCCTGGGACGCCCGAACCGGAGACATGATCATCATCCCGGAGGCCCGGCACTCGCTCACCGCACTGGCCGACTCCGCGATCCTGCTGACCGTCGTGATGAACGACGATCCTCCTGAGGAGACCAGCCTCCGTCGCGAGCAGGAACAGCAGGCGACAGCATCCTCGTAACAGCGTGGTGGCCGCGCCCGGATCCCGGGGTGCGGCCACCACAACAGTCCAGGGCAGACAGCCTCAGCTCATCTCCGCGAGCGTCCGCTCAACCTCGGCCAGCCACGCCTGCCGGGCAGCCAAGGACTCCTGGGCCTCCGTGGCCTTCCGCTCGTCCCCGGCCTCACGGGCCTCGGCAAGCTGCTTCTCCAAGGTGGCGATGGACTCCAGCAACTGGGCGCGAGTCGCCTCAGCACGGGCGCGCGCCTCGGGGTTGGTGCGCTGCCATTCCTGCTCTTCGGCCTTGCGTACCGCCTCCTCGATCTTGCGGAAGCCCCCTTCCAGCCGGTCGCGAACGTCGCGCGGGACAGGTCCGACCTCGTCCCAGCGCTCCTGGAAGTCACGCAGTCTGACGCGTGCCTCCCGCGGGTTCGTCACCGGCAGCAGCGCCTGCCGCGCCTCCTCCAGCAGCTTCTCCTTGATCTCGGCATTGCCGCGCAGCTCCGCGTCCCGTTCTGCGAGAGCAGCGTTGCGGGCCGTGAAGAAGCGGTCCTGGGCGCCTTTGAACCGGCTCCACAGCGCGTCCTCGGTGGCGCGGTCGGCGCGTCCCGCAGCCTTCCACTGCTGCATCAGTTCGCGATAACGGGCCGCGGTCGGGCCCCAGTCGGTGGAGTCGGCGAGCTCCTCCGCTTCGGCGACGATCTGCTCTTTGAGCTCGCGCGCCTGTTCGCGCTGCTGGTCCAGGCCGGCAAAGTACGCCTTGCGTCGCTTGGAGAAGGCGTTGCGCGCAGCCGACATGCGCTTCCACAGGGCCTGCTCGGTGGCACGGTCCGCGCGCGGTGCAGCCTTCCACTCGTCGATGAGCTGGCGCATGCGCTCACCGCCGGTCTTCCAGTGGGTGGTCTCCGCGGCGACGCGCTCCGCCTCCGCGACAATGCGTTCCTTGATTTCGCGGGCCTGGGCACGGGCCTCTTCCTGGGCCCTCTTCTGTTCGAGCTTGCGCTGCTCGATCCGTTCGGTGAGCGCGTCCAAGCGTCGAGCCAGCGCGTCGAGATCACCGACGGCCTTCGCCTCGGTCACGGCGTCACGCAGCTTCTGCACGCTCGCCAGCGCCTGCGCTGCAGACAGGTCGGTGGTTGCTAGGCGCGTTTCCAGTAGTTCCACCTCTGTCACCAGCGCATCGTACTTGCGCTTGAAGAAGGCGAGGGCTTCTTCTGGTGCCCCCGCTTGCCATGACCCGACGACACGCTCGCCCTCGCTCGTGCGCACATAGACCGTGCCGTCGTCGTCTACGCGGCCCCAGGGGTCCGTGGTCACCGTGTCCTCCTGTGTGATGAGCCTGATGCTCGTCAGGTCCGTATGGTCGTGGCAGCGTGCCACCAGCACTGCGGCCGAGACGTGATCTCCCGCCGGAGCGACGGCGCTTTGGCACGTGTATGGGAACGAATCTACCCGTATCCGCCGGATCGACCTGTGATGTCGCTACCCGGACCGGAATCACAGTTACGTGCGGTCCCGGGCAGGGACCAATATGACACCGTCACGGCGTTTGGCAAAGAGCCATGGGCAGCGTGGTGACCGAATGGTGATGAAATGGGATGGGGGAGTGACCACTCCTTGGTATTTCCGGTGCTTTGGGTACAAGCCCGACAGTACCAAGTGAGGCTGGTCGCGCAGCATCGTCATCTCCCGACCCACTGGGAGGCACCGAGTCGCCACAATCGCCGCGGCGTCGGTACGCTCATGGAGTAACCAACAGCGTCCCCGCCTTGGAAACGAGGTCACTGCCGACCGTGCTCATCGCAGACTTCCCCGCTGGACCGCTCGCGGCGAACTGTTACGTCGTCGCCCCGGAAGCGGGAGCGGAGTGCGTCATCGTCGACCCGGGGCAGCAGGCCACAGAAGGAGTGGCCCGCCTGCTGGACGAGTACCGTCTGACCCCGGTGGCCGTCTTGCTCACCCACGGTCACTTCGACCACGTATGGTCGGCCGAAGAGGTGTGCCAGACTCACGATATCGCGGCGTATGCGCACGCGGCGGACCGCCCGCTGCTGAGCGATCCGGCACGAGGCGTGGATCCCGGGCTGGCAGCGCAGTTGGCGGCGCTGTTCGGCAACGAGCAGTTGCGCGAACCGAAGCAGGTGGTCGAGGTCACCGACGGTCAGGTGTTGCAGCTAGCGGGGCTGGAGATCACCGTGGCGCACGCCCCCGGCCACACCCCGGGATCGGTGGTCTACGCGCTTCCGCCGACCGAGGACACCCCGGAGGTGCTGTTCACCGGCGACCTGCTGTTTGCGGGCTCGATCGGCCGCACCGACTTTCCCGGCGGCGACCACGTGGCGATCATGCGGAGCTTGTCCCGTGTCTGTTTGAGCCGGGGGGACGACACTGTCGTGCTCCCGGGCCACGGTCCGCGCACCACGATCGGCCGGGAACGGGCCACTAACCCCTTCCTGCGCGGCCTGTAGTCGGGCCGCCGCTAGCCGCGCAGCGCAAGGAACGGAAACACGACGATGACCAGTAGCGTCGCCTCGCATGCGGTATCGGGAGTACAGCCGCCGCGGAGACGAGATACCGGCACCGGCTTCGCGGCCGCGAAGCCGGTCAACCGCACGCGTCAGGCAACCACTGCGATAACCGCTGAAGGAGAGACCCGTTGATCCGCACGCACGAGGCGGGCACACTACGCGCCGACCACGCTGAGCAGAATGTCGTCTTGGCGGGCTGGGTGGCCCGCCGCCGCGACCACGGCGGTGTTGTCTTCCTGGACTTGAGGGATGCCTCCGGCATCGTCCAGGTCGTGGTCCGCGAGGACGAGCTGGCCCACGACCTCCGTTCGGAGTACTGCATCAAGGTGACCGGTACAGTCCGGATTCGGCCGGAAGGCAACGAGAATCCCGACATCGCCACCGGTGAGATCGAGGTCGTGGCCTCCCATATCGAGGTCTTGAGCGAATCGGCGCCGCTGCCGTTCCCGCTGGACGGGAACCAGGAGATCTCTGAGGAAGCCCGGCTCCGCTACCGCTACCTGGACATGCGCCGCCCCGAGACGGCTGAGGCGCTGCGTGTCCGCTCCCGGGCGACCTACATCGCGCACGAGGTCATGAACGACAACGGCTTCGTCTACGTCGAAACGCCGTACTTGACCCGTTCGACCCCGGAGGGCGCCCGAGACTTCCTGGTGCCGGTGCGGCTCCAGCCGGGGCACTGGTATGCCCTCCCGCAGTCCCCGCAGTTGTTCAAGCAACTGCTCATGGTGGGCGGCATGGAGCGGTACTACCAGTTGACGCGCTGCTTCAGGGACGAGGACTTCCGTGCCGACCGGCAGCCGGAGTTCACCCAGATCGACATCGAGATGAGCTTCGTCGACGAAGAGGACCTCTTCGACATCGGCGAGAAACTGTTCACCCGGCTGCTGCGGGAGGTCCGGGGCGTCGAACTGCCGCGGCCGTTCCGGCGCATGAAGTTCGCTGAGGCGATGGACCGCTTCGGCACCGACAAGCCCGACCTGCGTTTCGGGCAGGAGCTGGTAGAGCTCACGGACTTCTTCGCCAACACCCCGTTCCGGGTCTTCCAGGCCCCCTACGTGGGTGCTGTGGTAATGCCCGGCGGCGCCTCCCAGACCCGGCGGGAGCTGGACGCCTGGCAGGAGTGGGCCCGGTCGCGGGGCGCTAAGGGCCTCGCCTACGTGCTGGTGCACGAGGACGGCACGTTGGGCGGTCCGGTCGCCAAGAACCTGTCGGAGGAGGAGCGTGCCGGACTGGCCGAGCGGGTGGGGGCCAAGCCGGGAGACGCGATCTTCTTCTCGGCGGGGGAGCGGACCGCCTCCCAGGAGCTGCTGGGTGCGGCGCGGCTGGAGATCGGCAAGCGGTGCGGCCTGATCGACGAGTCGGCGTGGGAAGTGCTGTGGATCACGGACATGCCGATGTTCGAGAAGGACGACGAGGGAGGATGGACGTCGGTCCACCACCCGTTTACCGCTCCGGCTCAGGAGGTCGCCGACACGTTCCACAACGACCCGGGTTCGGCGACGGCCAGGGCTTTCGACCTGGTGATGAACGGCTACGAGCTGGCGTCGGGGTCGATCCGTATCCACCGGGCGGAAATGCAGCAGCGGGTCTTCGACACGATCGGTCTGAGCAAGGACGAGGCCGAGACGAAGTTCGGTTTCCTGCTGGAGGCATTCCAGTTCGGCCCTCCGCCGCACGGCGGCCTGGCGGTGGGCTGGGACCGCCTGGTCATGCTGCTGGCCGGGCAGAGCACGATCCGCGACGTCATTGCGTTCCCCAAGACCGCTTCGGGGGCCGACCCGTTGACGGGCGCGCCTACGCCGATTACGGCGGAGCAGCGGCGTGAAGCGGGAGTCGACGCCGTCCCCGAACAGGCCACGTCGTAGCGCACTACGTACGCGTCAGGGAAGCCCGCCGGGCAGGCAGCGCTCGCCTCACCCGGCGGGCTTTCGCGTGGGGCGGGCCTGGGAGGCCTCGGGCCTCGCTGGCCGGGGACGGAGCGCCCTCGGCCGCGGCCAGTATGAGACGGTTCGAAGCGCGGTGCTCTCCCCAGAGAGAAATCTTTGATCAAGAAATACGGGCGGATATGCGGGTGCCGTTCGGTAATCGCTGTTCCCAGCGGGAATCTTGTCCGTTATCGAGATAAACGTACGGGTTCAGGGTGCTCGCCCCAGGGTGGTGATAAGCCCGGGAAAAATGAAAATTATTCATGATTCTCTTTTTGTGCGAAGAAAAGTCCTCTGCTAAAGCTCCTGGTGGCCGGTAAGCGGCCGGCAGAAACCAGTTTTATGGTCGTGTGTGCGCTTTTGCGGCAATTTTTCGCTCATTACAGTGATGTTACGTCGCGGACTGGTTGCCGACAGTGACGTTAGTGGGGCTGTCGGTCCGTGGGGAGCACCCGCGTCGTGTGCCTTGCAAGAATCGGCGAAAGGTGACCTATGACCACCACGTTCCTCCGCCGCTCCCTTGCCCTCGTGGCGGCCACGGCTTTTGCCGTGCTTAGTGCTGGAACCAGCGCCTCTGCCAATCCCACCGACCCCGTGATCACCCCTGCCCCCCAGGCCAAGGCTGGTTTCGTCCTCACCCTTTCCCCGACCTCTACGGTTTCGTCCGTCAGCCAGTACGCGAGGGTGACACTGACCTGTTCCCCCGACGGAGGTACGCACTCCTCTCCGGAGAAGGCTTGCGATGCCCTGCGGGAAGTCGACGGCTACTTTGAGCGGCTGCGTCCGCTGCCCGGCGCCTACTGCCCCGCAGTATGGGACCCGGTGAAGGCCACCGCACGCGGCTACTGGGGAGACCGCCGGGTCTCCTTCGAGAAGACGTACGGCAACGCCTGCGAAGCCGGAGTGGCGACAAGCGGCGTCTTCTTCCTCTAACCCCACCAACCCACCCCCGCAGGGCCCGGCCGGCAAGGCCGGGCCCTGGCTGTGACGACACCCTCTGCTTGTGTGACTTGAGTCACGAGAACTGTCGGGGGTTGCTGCGGCATCTCACGAATCGGTTGTGACTTGTGAGCGAGTGGGCGGATTTCTCCGCACCATCCCTCGGCTTGCGGGCGAATACTCAGGTCGCGCCCCCAGACCAGGCGCCACCTTCGGCCCTAAGCTGGTCGGGCCTGCCATGACCCCGCACGTGGCCCGGCCGGGTGGCTCCTTGGTGCGGCCAGAGCCGTCCGTCAGTCGCGCACGAGTCGCCGCATCAAACCCCCGTTCTCAACACAAGTGGAGATTCGATGACCCTGGGTTCTCCCCGGTGGGGGATCGGCCGGTTCGTTACTGTTACGGCGACCGTTGCCGCTACCCTCGCGCTATCTGGCTGCGGGCTGCTCCTGGCCCAGAGAGACGCCACAGTGGACGAGGCGCTGCGGGACCTCGAACAGGACCTCAACGAGATGGAACAAGACCTCGAAGAACCGGCAAGCCCGAGCGCGACGACGGAGGAGGACGTCTTCGACATCAAGGTCGGCGACTGTCTTCCTGCAGAGGAGACCGGGGTCGAAGGAGAGATTTCGACCGTCCTCACCGTCCCCTGCAGTGAACCGCACAGCGGCGAAGCCTATGCGTCCGGGAATATGCCGGATGGCTCCTACCCGGGGGATACCGAAGTCCAGAACTTCGCCGAAGATTTCTGCTCGACGGAGTTCGACAGCTTCGTGGGGATCCCGCTGGAGCAGTCCACGCTCAGTTACAGCTACTACTTCCCGACCCCGGAGTCCTGGGCGGCAGGAGACCGGGAGATCCTGTGCGTCGTCTACGACCCGGCAGGCGACGTCACCGGGAGCCTGCAAGGCGCCGCACGCTAGCGCACACAGTTCACCTCACAGTTGACGGGCCTCGCCGCGCCACGGGCATTGCGGCGAGGCCCGACGCATATACGGAAAACGTCCGACGTCGCAACGGGTGCGCTGGGGCTCTGAACCGCTAGAATTGTGGACGGTGTGCCGAGAATCCCGCTGACATCTGACACAAGAAAGTTCAAGGGATTGGCAAAACAGCCCGGCGGAGCGGTAAATCTGTAGTGAATTCCGGTGGGCGAACCATTCTCCGACTCTGATTCGGTTGATCCGCACATCACCGGACAGAGCGGAAGCTTCCCCTCGACTCCGCAATGCCGCAAGGGGGGTATCCAACAAAGGCAGGACAAAACGGATGTTCGGGAGGGGTCCGCTGCGTGCGGACAGGACATTCGCGACGATACAGGGAAGATCTATTACGTGAACGGATCGACCGGCACAACGGACGGCTTCGCCGGTTCTGGAGGAAAGACTGACGCCCTCGTAGCAGGGATGAGTGATCCGGCGGGCACGGCCTTCCAGTACGCGCCGACCGCGATGCTTGTGGCTGACCCGGCCGGAGCGGTCCTCGCGGTCAACGACGCTTTCACTGCTCTCCTCGGGCGCCCGTCCACAGAGATCGCGGGACGTCCTTGGCCCGAACTGTTCACCCCTGACGACCACGGCCGAGCCTGGGAGCAGCACAACAAGGCACTGCGGGGCGCCGCCCCCCGACAGTGGCCCGACCTGACGATCCGCACCGCCGACGGGCTGTCCCGGCGCACCATCGTCCAAGCCCGGTCTTTCCCCGCCGCACCGGGCGGCGAAACCGCGGGCGTCGTCATTCAGCTCTCGCTGCTCAGCCACGACGAAGAGACCCTGCGCATCGTGACCGAGCTGCGGCTCAGGGAAGCGAACACCGCCCTGTGGTCCCTTGACCTCACCAGCGGCACGCTGAGCGAACTGTTCGGTCCCTCCCCGCTGGCCCGCATGCTCGCCGGGGACGCCTGCACCCTGGAAGAATGCCTCGCCCGAGTGCACCGGGACGACGTCTCCCGGCTACGCGCCGCACTGGAAACCGCCTACCAGGGCGGCAACTACGAGCAGCGGTTCCGCATGTTCGACCAGGTAGGAGACGAGCGATGGCTGTACGCGCGCGCCACCTACCTCGGGGGAGACCGGCCCCGACTGGTCGGCATCGTCGACGATATGACCGAGCACGTGCAGCTCGTACGCCGCTTGGCGGACCGCCGCCGCATCGAAGCAGCCCAGGGCCGTCAAGTCAACGAACTCGCCGCCAAATTGGTCTCCGCCACCACGGTGCAGGAGGTCACCAACCTGCTCAGCAGGGAGTTCACGCCTATTTTCGGCGGTGACGGCGCCCACGTCGTGCTGCTCGACGACACCGAGCTCCGCCTCTACCCGGAGAGCACGGCAAGCACCGGGCAGTGGCTCTACCCCGACAACCACCGGGATTCCGCCCACCCTGTCGGGGCAGTCCTCCACGACAGCCAGCCGCGCTTCTTCGAAAGCCGCTCCGAACTCTTGGAGCGGTTCCCCGCCCTAGGAGAGGCGCTCTGCCAGACTGACGACCACTCGTGGGCTTTCGTCCCGATGTTCGGGGACGGCAAAACCGCCATCGGCGTGTGGGTCGTGGCCTGGACCCAGCCCCACCACGCTACTCCGGACGAACGCGCCCTCCTGCTGACCTTGGCCGGACTCGCCGGGCAGGCCCTGCAACGCGTCAACCGCCAAAGCGCGGAACTGGAGCTGGCCGACGCCGTCCAACGGAGGATGCTGCCCCCGCAGCCCCCCGCCTTCTCCGAACTGGACGTGGCCGTGCGCTACCTTCCCGCCCGAGCTGGCTGGCGGGTCTGCGGCGACTTCTACGACGCCATCCGGCTTCCCGGGCGGCGGATCGGCCTGGTGGTCGGAGACGTCCAAGGCCACGGGGTGGAGGCTGCTGCCGCTATGGGACAGATCCGCATGGCGTTCCGCGCCTACGCCACCAACCAGAGCGATCCGGGAACCGTGCTCACCGAAACCAATCGGCTCCTCACCGAAACCGGGGAGATCGTCTTTGCGACCTGCGGCTACCTGGTGATCGACATTGACCTGGGACAGCTGCAGGCCGCCTGGGCCGGGCAGCCTCCCGTCGTGCTCGCCACCGAGTCAGGCTTCGAAGTGTGGGAGCCCGAGACCGGACCGCCCGTCGGGGTGGACGCGGAAGCGAAATACCCGGTGAGCTCCCGCCCGCTCCCTCCGGGAAGCACCTTGCTGATGTGCTCGGACGGGCTGGTGGAGAGCGCCGAAGTGAACATGGACGACGGCCTGGCCGCGGTAGGCAGCGAACTCAGCGCCAAAGTCACCGACGTCCACGGTGCGGCGACCGCGCTCGCAGAGCTCGCCCCCGCGGGACGCGGCGACGACATCGCTATCCTCGTCGCCCGGGTCCGCTGAGCCCCGGTGGCACGCCTCGGCGCGGGAGCCTGCGGCCTCCTCTCCGCGTTCACGCTCCTCACCCTCGTGCTGGCATGCAGCCAGCACGGGCCTTTCGGCTGGGACACGGCCCTCACCGAGACGGTCACCGCAGCGCGGACCCCAGCCGCGACGAAGGTGGCGGTCCTGCTCCACCGTGTCGGAGCATGGCCGTGGGGCGCCCTCCCGCTCACCGGGGTGCTTCTCCTCCCCTTGCTGCGACGGCAATGGTCGGCAGCGCTTCTAGTGGTGTCCGCATGGGCAGCCACCTCGCTGGTCGCGGTCCCAGCGGTCAAGTGGCTGCTCGACCGCTCCCGGCCGGTCGATCCACTCGTGTGGGAAGACACAGCCTCCTACCCGTCTGGGCATACTGCGTTCGCTGCGGTGCTCGCCGTCGCCGCCAGCGCGGTCTGCCCGCCCCGGGCCCGTCTCCCCACGGCCCTCTGCGGCACCGTCGTCGTCGCTGCCATGGCGTGGAGCCGGATCTACCTGGGCGCGCACTGGTTGACGGACACCGTGGGCGGAGCACTGCTTGGCAGCGGGATCGGGCTGCTGTGCTGCGGGCTGGGATACCTGCTGCGCCAGCGTTTCCGCGTCAGGCCCGAGTGAATCGGAGATGCCGGCCCGCCGCTACCGCGCCAGGGCAGCTGCACCAGGCGGCGGACTAGGCTGAAACCGTGTCCGAAACACTGTTCGACGACGCTGGAGCCGAAGCCCACCGGTCCCATGAACCGCTCGCGGTGCGGATGCGCCCGCGAACCCTGGACGAGGTGGTGGGGCAGCGGCACCTGCTGGGCGAGGGGAGTCCGCTGCGGCGGCTCGTGGAGGACGACGCGCCCATGGCGCTCCTCCTGTGGGGTCCGCCCGGCACGGGGAAGACCACACTGGCCACGGTGGTCAGCCGCGCTACCCGGCGACGCTTCGTGGAACTGTCCGCGGTCACCTCGGGGGTCAAGGACATCCGTGACGTTGTCGACGAGGCCCGACGCGAGCTCGGCATGCGCGGGGTCCACACCCTGCTCTTCGTCGACGAAGTCCACCGCTTCAGCAAGACACAGCAGGACGCCCTGCTGCCCGCCGTAGAAAACCGGTGGGTCAGCTTCATCGGCGCAACGACCGAGAACCCGTTCTTCTCGGTCATCAGTCCGCTGCTCTCCCGCTCGCTGCTGCTCACCCTGCACGCGCACAGCGATGACGACATTCGCACCGTGGTGCGCCGGGCGCTCACCGATGAGCGCGGGCTCGCAGGCCGCTACACCCTCACCGAGGAAGCGCTCCACCATCTCGTACGGCTGGCCGGGGGAGACGCGCGGCGCTCCCTCACCTATCTCGAAGCCGCCGCTCTGGTCGCGGGCGACCGCACGGAGATCACCGTGGCCGACGTGGAACGCGCGGCTGACCGCACCGCCGTCCGCTACGACCGCTCCGGTGACCAGCACTACGACGTGGTGAGCGCGTTCATCAAGAGCATGCGCGGCAGCGACGTGGACGCAGCTCTGCACTACCTGGCCCGCATGATCGAGGCGGGGGAGGACCCGCGGTTCATTGCCCGCCGCCTCGTGGTGCACGCCAGCGAAGACGTGGGGATGGCTGATCCCACGGCGCTGCAAGCAGCGGTGGCCGCGGCCCAGGCCGTCGAATTGGTCGGACTGCCGGAAGCCCGCATCAACCTCGCCCAGGCGGTCATCCACATCGCCCTGGCCCCCAAATCCAACGCGGTGATCACCGCTATCGACCGCGCGATCAGCGACGTGCGCGCCGGCAAGCTCGGCCCGGTTCCCGCCCATCTGCGTGACAGCCACTACCGGGGCGCTGCCGATCTCGGCCACGGGGCGGGCTATCGCTACCCCCACGACTATCCCGGCGGGGTCGTGGCCCAACGGTACCTGCCTGAAGGGCTGGACGGGGCAGAGTACTACCGGCCCACCACCCACGGTGCGGAGCGCCGGTTCGGTGAGGTGCTGCGACGGATTAAGGGTGTGCTGCGGGGCGGCTCCCACTGACCGTGGACGGGCCGGGTCTTTGCGGCGGTCTAGGGCCGCGCAGCTACGGGTGCCTGGTGTGGGCGCCGTGATGGATGCCTGGGAGTGCAGTGCCCTGGGCGCGGCGGTGCAAGGCCGTGTCTGCGCGGCGCCGGTGCTGTGAGCGGCGACCGGTCACCAGGCGCGGGTGGGAAGAGGGTTTTCTGCCGCGGCCGTCCAGACGATCCCGGAATCCCAAAAATGTGATGATCGTTGGAAGAAATCCGCCCGAAGAAGTGTCGCTTATCTGCAACAAAAGAGCAGAATGTCGTTTTTGGGAATTCTGGGGCGGCAGTGATGTGGTTCGCCGGGAGAGGTCTCCCTCGAACAGCACTCCCGGTTGCAAATGGTGTACTCTTCGGCGGCTCACCTGGGGAAAGGAGAATCTCCCCGGTGATGTTGCGGCATATCCCCAAAAATAGGGGTGATCTAGTCCTAGAGTGGGTTATTAGGGTCTTTCATCAAACTTGTTGAATGGCTGACAGCGACGCCTGTGAACGGACGTCGAATAGGGCGGGAACCACTGGATGACCGAGTACGCCACCGGAACGCCGCAGGGGGACGGCCGCTACCGCTACTTTTTTCGGGACGACAGCAGCGGTGACACGCAACGGGTCGAGGTACTCATCGAAGCGGTTGACCCGCAGACCGCCGAACAGTTAGCCGCCGAGGCAGCTTTGGCGGAACAGGCTACCGAGGCGGTCATGAACGAGACCGGAGGAAGATTCCCGCACAGCCTCGCCGAGTATGTCGGGACGAGAACAGGCACCAATGGCGCCCAGAGCACGCTCGTGCTGCGGATGCCCAAAGGAAGAGGACAGCCCTTCTTCCTGGAACCGAAAATCCAGCAGACACCCGGCATTCTTCCGGTCTCTCCCAAAGTGGTTCGCAAAATCGCCATCGACATCTACGAGGCGCTCACCGTCCTGCACAGCGTCGGCTACGTCCACGGTGCCGTGAACACCGAAAGCCTGGTGTGGAACCGGCGCGAGGCAGTGCTGGCCCGCTACCGCCGCATGGCCAGCGACCCCGACGGACGGCAGGGCGCCATCGACGTGGCCGACGCAGCCCGCCTGCTCTACCACGTCGCCATCGGACGACCCCTGAACGGCGACACACTTCCCCCCGGCGACCAGCGGGAACTCAACAGTCGACTGTTCGGCCTGGGTGACCTCATCGCCGCTGCGCTCGACCAGCAGGAGCGGCGCATCAGCGCCTCCGAAGCCTGGGCACGGGCCTCCCGCCTCGTGCCAGTAGAAAACAGCACAGCCGCCGCAACCCCTGCGGAGCGTCGGGAGGACAGCCCGGAGGAAGCCGAAGCGCGGCACAGGTTCCGGGCTATCCGGACTAGGCACGAGGACATCCGCCGCAGACGCTATCCCCCCGCGCCCCCGTCCGCCGAACCGCGCTGGACCCCTCCAGTCTCAGAGGAATTGCCGTCGCGGTCCCTAGGGCGGGTGCTGCTGGATGAAGGAATCGGGGCCTTCGCTCGCCGCCTGCTCGGCCGCATCGGGAAGCCGGCGGCAGCGGCCTCCCGGCTCGTGAGCGGAAAGGCGGCGGTGCTGCTCCTGGTGATCGTCCTTGTCGTACTGCTGGGAAGGATCCTGTGATGAGCTATCCGAGCCGACCGGCGGACCTACCGCCGACGGTGAACTGTCCCTACTGCCTTTCCCACATCGACACCTCGCGCGCCAGGAGCGTGATCCGCAACATCGCCACCCAGGAGGTCGTGGACGACGTCACCGACGCGGTCCGGCGGCGCGGACTGCTCGGAGTCGCCTCCTACGACCGCGGCAACACCTACCTGGAATGCCGTCGCGAAGTGCGTCTCGACCTGGTGCAGGGGGAATACGACTATCCCGGCACAGCCGATCCCTTGGACGACATGACAACCGTCGTCATGAACCGTCCCGGGGAGGACAGCCCCACGGCCGCCTTCACCGACGGCATCGGCTTCGACGACCCGGAGGAAGACGAGTCCGCCGGTCCCTCGCCTTTCTCGCTGGCCGACGACGCCGACGAGGACGGGGACGGGTGGGAGAGCACCACCGGGGCCCAGCCCAGCCCTCCCCTCCCGCCGCCGGCAGACGAGAACGAACTGCCCGAACCGCACTACATCCCCTACGAGTACTGCCAGGTCCGGCGCACCCTCAACATCGGACTCATCGGAACCAGCAGTTCAGGCAAGTCGCACCTGCTGGCGGCGATGCTCTACCGGATGCAGGAAGAGGAGGAACGGCTCGCGGAGCTCGGTTTGAAGGTGGAACCCTTCGCCGAGATGTGGGAGTACTACGTGCAACGGGAGGACATCGCCGGATTCTTCGCCCCGGACCGGCGTACCGTCCTGCGCCGCACCAGCCGGAACGACCCCGTCGAGTTCCGCATGGCCTACACGGTCACTAGCACCTGGACCGGCGAAGAGACCTACGTGGTGAGCTTCTTCGACGTGGCCGGCGAGCTCTTCCTGGACTCCAAAGCACGCAGCCGCCTCCAGTTCATCTACGGCCTGGACGCGTACATCTTCGTCGCCGACGGGCAAGCACTGTACGGCTGGGGAGGGAAACGCCGCGGCCTGCGCCACCCCTCCGGGTTCAGCAACGTGATCAACAAGCTCCGCCAGAACGAACGGCTGGTGGCGCGCGCCAAGGGGAAGACACCGCAGAACCCGCTGCCGCAACCCGCAGTTGTGGTCCTCGCCAAAGCCGACCTCCTGCTCGCCCAAAAGGAGTACTGGGTCAGCAGGTGGCTGGAGCTTGACGACGACTTCGTGCTGAAAACCGTCGACGAGGAGAGCGAGGACGTCTACGTCTACTGCGCGACCAACGGGGCTCGGGAATGGCTGTACCCGGTCAACGCTTTCGAGGACGTCACCCTCCACTTCGCCTCGGCGACCGGATGCGAGGAGCAGGACGGGCACTACAACAAGCGGAAGTTCCGCCACATGCGTGTCCTCCGCCCCCTGCTGTCCCTGTTCGCCATGACAGGACTCATCGACCCGAAGACGATCAACCACGCCTATGTGAAAGGTGTGCGCGAACCGCTGTGAAGGGGGATGGGGTGAGCACAACCCGCGGAGAGCGGGACCAGCGCATCCACCAGGTGGTGTTCCGGTGGACCGACCAGCACCTGCTGGGCGGGCGCGGCATAGGCCCGGTGGGGACGTCCCTGGGCCAGCGGGACCTGGCCTGGTGGAGCGGCCTGTTGGACAACGGGGACCTGGTCGGACTGCTGCACCCCGACCGGCCCGCACTGGGACTGCTGCGGCCGCAGTCCCGTCCCGGCATGGCAGTGATCGTCCGCGCCGACGCGGTACCGACCTCGTCCCGGGGCTCCCACCAGCTCCACGCTCTCGTGGGAACGGCTGACGTGCTGACTGCGCGGCTCGCCTTCGGCCTGCGAGACTGGGACGGATGGCTGCCCCCTGCGGACGGTTCGCTAGCCGACCCGCAACTGCCGGCGCTCGACCCCGCGGACCTGGAAGCCGCGAGCACACTTCCTGGCCGAGCTGATCCGCAAGAGGTTGCGGCGCTGCTGCGGCACGTACTCCGCCACCCCGACTACCACTTCCACTTCGCCGGGGCGGCCAGCGACCCCTACGCTCTGGGACACGCACTGGCGAGCCTGCTGGACGTCTCCCTGATCGTGGAAGGGGACGTGCAAGCGGCCGCCGTCCAACCACGAATCGCGGTCACCGTAGAGAAGACCCACTTGCGCATCCCGCCCGCGCACTGGTACCGCAAGTCCCCTGCCAGCCGGGCGCCGCTGGAGGACTGGGCAGAGGACATCGGCTACCTGGTGGAACAGGTGCTCGCCGCCCCGTCACAGGCCACCCCGCGTCGCCCACAGGAACTCCTGCAGAGCCTGTCCCACCTGCGCTACCAGCGCCAGGGCTTGTACCGGCTGCTGCGGCAGGCGCTCCGGATCGACACCCAAGGGGAAGAAGTAGCCAAAGCCCGCCGCTACCTGGCCCAAGACGACGGCCTGCGCTGGGCGCAGGGAGAATTCACCACGCTGAGCCTCAGCGAGACGACCGAACTGTGCCGGTTCTGGCGGGACTGGCCCAGCATGCCCGAACAGCTCACCGCGTTCCTGCGGAGCAGGGTGGCTTCCCTCGCACTGGACTGGGAGGACACCCCCGAACTCGACAGCCTGCGCGCCGCAGGCCAGCGGCTGTTTACTTCTCCCAGCTCAGCCCACAAACGCAGCGAACAGATCCGACCAGTATTCGACCGGATAGCCCGCCTATGGCAGGAGGGGCAGGGGCGCTCCACCATCGACCGCGGCGTACTGCTGTGGCACGCGCGGCAACTCGCCGACCTGTCCGCCACAGAAGTCCAGGCCCTGGTGGAGAAACTGGAAGTCCCCGCAGCACACTTGATCGTCCTCGCTGCCCACTACACGGGGGACCCTGGGACCCGGGAGTTCCGCCGCGGACTGCTCGGCGCCCTGCAGCAGTGCGCCACCGCGACGCAGGACCATCAGGAAGCGGTCCGTGCGGAACTGCAGGAGAACGGCTTCTTGCTGGAGGCACTAGCCGACGAGACAGCGGAGCGGCGACGGGAGCTCTTCGGCAGTCTGCTCGTGCTCGGCTACGGGCCACCCCAAGCCGGCCAGACCGACCCCCAGTTGTCCCGCCAGTTGGAGCAGGAGCTCACCCGCGTCGGTGGGCACCCCCTGTTCCACTCCCTGCTGCCGATCGCGGCCCGACACCTCACCATCGCATCGCGGCTCCGGATCTGGCGCGAGTTTCCCCACGTGGGAAACGCTTTGCCGCTCGACGGTGCGAGCACCTACCTGGCGGGCAGGCTCCTCCGTGCTCAGACAGTGGAGGAATTCCTCCAGACTCTGCGCCTGCTCTTCGACTTGCGATGCACCGGCGCGCTGCAGGTGCACGAATTCCAGCAGGTGTGCCAGGAGCACGAATACTTCCAAGAAAAACTGTACGCCTTCCGCGACACAAAGGACCCCTACGGCGAGGCAGGGCTGGACATCATCTTCGCCTTGGCAGAGCTGATGTGGCTGGCCAGCGGAGAAATGCCCCCAGAGGACCGCGAACGCGCCCTTTCCGAAAAGAAAGTGCGGGAACTGGAGCGGGAGGAACGGTTCCCCGATCCCCCCTATTTCCGGCTGGCGCTCATCCGTGTCTCCGCCACCCACTGGGGCCACACCGCAACCTCGGAACGCCTGTGGAACAGTTTCCCGA
>NZ_BCWB01000036.1 GCF_001592045.1 Thermobifida fusca NBRC 14071 = JCM 3263
CACCTGTCGGAGCACTTCCGGCGCCATCCAGGCCTGGTTCAGCTGGTCGGAGCCCCTCCCATAGCCGAGACCGGCCGTCGTTGGGGGGCGCGAAGAAAGCTGTGGCCTAGGGCAGGGGAGGAGAGCACCAGGAACACGAGCGAAGCGCCTTCGCTCCCCCTGGACCCCTCCCACCCTGCCGTGGAGGACCGCGACTCCGAGATCAAGAGCCAGGATCTTTCGGAGACCCCGCACCGGGATGCCGGGAGGGCTGCGACAACCTACCGGCTGCCGGAGCCGGGTGGAGCCGCGCACGGTGCCGACGACAACACCACCGTGGTCGCCGACGAAGAGTGGGACGCTGAACCCTACGGCACAGGGCCGAGGCAGCACCGCAGCGACGAAGCCCCCCTGGTGTTTGCGCCTCCCGCTGCCGCTCGAAAACGGACCTGGCTGTCCCCTGTGGTGGAGGGCTGGCACCGGCTTCGGCGATTCCGCCCTTGGGCAGGGCGGACAACGCGGACCCGGAAACCAGAGAAGCAGTCCTTCACGTACCCGGGACTGGGGCCTTGGGCGCGAACTGCGTTGGCTGTGGTCGCCGCTGTCCTCATCATCCTCGCCGTCATCGCCCTGATTCTTTACTTCAGCTTCCGCCTGCTCAACAGCCCGGTGAACGGTATTCCCCAATCAAGCCAGTCCGTTTCTGCCCCTCCGGCACCGAGCCCTACCTCTCCATCGCTGTCATCTGAGGAGACCTTCAGGTGAGCACCTCGAACAGCCGTGCCCACGACCTGGCCGCCATCGCTGAACAACTCGACCGTCACGCCAGCACCGCGCCACCGGCGAGCGCGCAACTACTGCGCTCTCTCGCACGCAGCCTGGCTGACGGCGGCGCAGACCTGGCAGCTACCGACCTGGTCGCCGCCTATCCACCCGACTCCCTCATGCCTGACCTCCCGCCGCCGCGCTGGATGAGCCTGCTGCTGTGGCTGCTGCGCGGGATCCGCGACGTCCTCATCTTCCTGCCAGTGTTCTGGACGTGGTACCAGCTCATGCAGGTGCTGTCCGCTTTCAGCGACGCCCCTGAGGGAGCCAACTTCCTGTACGGCTGGCAGCAGGGCGGTTTCACCGGTACCGGCCAGTTCGAACCGCTCAGCACCACTGCGCTCTGGGTCTGCATCTTCCTGCTCGGCGTGATCGGCGCGACCCTCCTCGTCCACCTCCTGGAGGGGATCACTGACGCGCTCAGCGACCGCAGCCGCGAGCGCGAGGAGATCACCCAGTTGCTGGCTTTGGCCACCTACCTGATTCCGGACCGCCCCGACTCGATGCGCACGGAGATCCGCGGCGCCAGCGAGACCCTGCAGGGGATCCGCCGGGCGATGGCCGGCATGGAGAACGCGCTGAGCGCCGCGACGGACAGCATGCACGGGGCCGCAGCCGACATGCGCCAAGCAGCCGACGGCATCGCCGAAGCGCTCGCCGGGGACCCCCGGGAACAGCTCATCCAGGCGCTCGACGAATGGCAGACCCGGATGGGGCAGCTCGCCGACGCGGTCCGCGAAGCCCGCACCCCCGCCGAACTCCTCGAAAGCCTCACCACGCTCACCCACAGCGCCGTCGAAGGCCAGGAGCGGTTCGGCGAGCAGACCCGCCGCATCCTGGAACTGCTGCAGCAGCAGACCACCCTCGTAGAGCGGAGTATCACCGAGTCTGCGCAGTTCGCTACGGACACAATGGACCGGGTCACCGCAGCCTTGGAGAAACTGGAACGGGTCTCCGAGGAGCTGGCCACGGCCCAGGACAAGCTGGGCGCCTTCACCGAACAGTCCAGCAACACCTTGCGGCGTGCCGTCGACGAGTTCACTGCTCTCTCCGACGAACTCGCCTTCTTCATTAAGACTGTGCAGCACGACGTGACCCGGCGTCGGAATGAGGAACTGGTGGGCGGCCGCGAGGAGGACTCATGGTCCTGACCAGACGCCGCGCACGCACCAGCAGTCGGATTCCAGCGATCCACTTGGCGGGCTGGCTCTTTGCTGACTTGCTGCTGGTGCTGTTCCTCGTCTCGCTCAGCGCACAGCACGCCCCCGAAGCCCCGGAACCCCCTCCGCCGCCCCCACAGAAACTGCTGAGCCCTGATTCCTGCGAATTCACGGTCCGGCTGGGCAGCGGATTCACCGTGGACCGAGACAGGGTCGTGTCCGAACTCGAACGTATCCTCTCCGATCCGGACGACAGCGACTTCACCACCGGCGACGGCTACGGCGAGCCCAGCGACAAGTGCCGGGAACACCTGGCCGAGCGGCGGGAGATCGGTTTCGTCATCGCCTTCGGCAGCGGCAGCAGGGAACAGATCGGGGCAGCCAAAGAGTTCGCCGCCGACGTCACGGAGATCGCGATCGAAGAGATCCCCCAGTTCGCGAACGCGAAATACCGGGAACTGTGGACCGGAGGCAGCCCGGGGTCCGTCGAACTCTCCCTGTTCTTCCTGGAGTGAGGGGATCCGTCCCGGGGACCGTCAGCCCTGCCGGACGGCCTCGGCGAACCGCCGCGCCGTGTCCGCGGCGACCGAGGCGATGACCACATGGGCCAGCCCTTTGTCGGTGTTGGGGTCGGCCTGCACCACGGCTTCTTGCTGGCTGGCCCACCAGCAGGTGGGGCATTGCAGCGCCAGCACAGCCTTGCGGTGCCGGTCGAGTTCGTCGGTGCGCCGCCGGACAAGCAGCGCTGTCGCATACACTCGGTCGACCAGTTCCTGGTCCGGGGGCAGCAGGATCCGCGGATGCCCCAGCGCGTCGTGCTCCGCCCAGATCTGGTGCCGCAGCTCGCGCAGCGGCTCCCACGTGCGGTCCACGACGGCGACGACTTGGGAGCGGAGCCGCCGCAGCACCCGGCAGCCCCGCCCGAAATGCTTGCTCACGCACAGGACGTGCCGGCAGATATGCTGCGCCGCGTACTTTTCCACGATCACGCTGCGCTCCCCCAAGAGACGGCGCAGCAGAGCCTGTTCCCGCGCCCCACCGGAGGCCAACGCGACGAGTCCGTCCTCGTCGACGGGGTAGCCCCGATACCTGGGCCGCTCGTGCGGGGCTAGGAGGCTAGCGATCTCCGCAAGAGCCTCGTCCAGTTCGGCAGCCCCCAGGCGCGCCTCGGCGGCCCGGTGCACAAGGTCGCGCAGGCCGCGGTCGGCTCCCATGCGCCGTGCTTCGCCGAGGATACGCTCCTGGTTACGGCGCAGCCAGGGAACCGGATTGGCGTAGTGCTGCTGCATCTCCAGGACCAGCAGGGTTGCCGCGTCGCCTGTTTTCCGGGAGACGCGGGGCATGGCGAACGGCCGGGGGGAGCCAAGGGCGTCGAGCTCTTTCAGCAACTGCTCCGCGGTGGGGCGCTCCGCCGGGTTCTTCGCCATCGCCCGCACCGCGAGATCCGCCAGCGGCCCCCGGAAACCATGCAGTTCAGGCGGGGAGTGCAGCACCCGGTGCATAACTTCTTCGGGCGAAGGGGCGGTGAACGGCAGCTGCCCGGTCGCGGCGAACACCACGACACAGCCCCAAGCGAAGACGTCCGCGGGCGGGGCGGACACACCCCGGTACCGTTCCGGGCTGATCGTGCCCGCTGTACCGACGGGCGGGGCCCCGGTCCCGGTGAGCCCTGCGGCGCCCAGCGGCCGTGCGATACCGAAATCCAGTACGACCGGTGTGCCGTCGGAGTAGACCATGATGTTGGAGGGTTTGAGGTCGCGGTGGACAATGCCCGCGCGGTGGATGGCGCACAGCGCGGCAGCGACCCCCCGGGCCAGCAAGAACAGGCGCTGGCCGGACAGCTTCCCGCACTGCTGCAGGTTGCGTCCCGGGACGTAGGCGGTGGCCAGCCAGGGGCGGCCCGCGGCAATCCCCGAGTCCAGCAGCGGGACTACATGCTTGTCCCGCAGCCGCTGCAGCGCGCGGACCTCCTCCTGGAACCGTCGACGCTGCTGGCTGATATCCGGGACCATCTCCGTGCGCATGAGCTTCACCGCTACGCGCCGCCCTTGAGGGTCCAGTGCGGCGTAGACGACACCCATGCCTCCTGAACCCAGGCGGCCGACCAAGTCGTAGCCGGGGATGCGGATGGCATGGTCGCTGGGGTGAAGGGGAGGAAGGTCAGACGGAAAACCGTGGGGCATTGGCGTTCCTGGTTCCGGGGGTTCTCCGTCGATTATCGACCGTCAGAGATCTCCGCGGTGCGGATTCCCGGAAACCGGGTGGAGGCGCGACGGGCGCGCCCCCACTCACGCCGTGGGCAGCGGGTAGAGTTCCGTGACCTTCGTGATCACCGGCAGACCCGTCTCCGGGTCCGGCTCCCCGAAGGTCACCTCGGCGATGACAGCATCGCCCCAGCTCAGATAGTTCCCCAGGTCGCGCCCGGTGACTTTGTAGGTTCCCCGGCCCTCTTCGTCGACATACACCTGGTCGGGGTTCAGGCAGAAGTGCGCGCACATCACCTCGGCGTCGGAGGCGATCAGCGCCTCCAACGGCTCCTCAACCCCCGGCACCGGGGCCCACGCTTCGCTCCACTCCTCCGGGGTGACCTCCCGACCGTTGAGCCCGGCGAACGCGTCGTCGCCGGAGGCGGGCTTCACCGGGGTGTAGGGCCACGGACCGGCCAGCAGGTGGACGTCGCTGGAACTGTCCAGGCGCACCACCAGGGTGCCGGTGTCCCACGCGGGAGGCGGCTCCTCCTGGGGCGCCTCCTCGGGAGCGGAGTCGGGTTGCGCGGTGACGTCCTGCGGTTCCGGATCGTCGCCGCGCAACGCGGACACGGCCCATACTCCACCGCCCAGCAGGAGCAGGGCCGCGGCAGCGCCGCCGCCCACCAGGGCAAGGAATCGCTTGTTCGGTCCCTTCGAACCCGATGGTCCGGTGGACGGGGAGGAAGCCGGTGGCGCGGCCGGAGCAGAGCTGCTGGACGACGGGGCCGACGCAGCCTTCGCTGGGGTGTCGGTGTTGGCTTCCGTGTCCTCTTGCGCTGTGACCGCGGTCGCAGCAGCACCGGAACTGGTGGGCCCGGTGCTGTCTGGAGCATCAGCAGCGGCAGCCGAGGAGGCCGGCTGCGCCGTGGAGCGGGACAGCAGGGGAACCGGCATAGTGAGAGACCTGAGGCCGCTCTTCTTGCCCCGGGCCCGGTCGTCCAAGTGGACCACGCGGGGAAGGAGCGCGGGTTCGACAATCCCCTGCCATTCCCGGGTCAAGACCCGGGTGACTCCGCTGCCCGGCCCGGCTTCACTGCCCACTGTGCCCAGGCTGGACTCCCACAGCGAGATCGAGGAGCGCACCAGTTCGCGGATGTTGGGCCGCTCCGCCGGGTCAGCCGCCAACGCCGACTCCAGCAGGGAACGGATCTCTTCTGCCGCATCGGAAAGGTCAGGAGAACCGGATGCGATGCGTTCCGCGACCTCCTCGGGGGTTCCCGTCCCGAAGGGAGGCTTCCCTGTGGCGGCGAACGCAAGGACGGCGCCCCAGGAGAACACGTCAGAGGCCGGGGTGGGCGCCTCGCCGCGCAGCCGCTCCGGGCTCAGCCAGGGTGTTGACCCCGCCGGAGCTGGCGCCTCACCTGACAGCGCGCAGTCCAGCAGCCGCGGTCCCGCCGAGCTGAGCAGCACACTGCTGGGTTTGAGGTCGCCGTGCACCACGTCCAGAGAGTGCAATGCGGACAGGGCTTCGCCCAGTCCGGCGGCCAGCGCAGTCAGCCGCCCCAGCCGCAGGGGCCCGCGCTGGTCGATGTACTGCTTCAGCGGCGTGCCCGGCGAATAGCGCGTGGCCAGCCACGGAGGCGTGCCGTGGACGTCGAATGCCACAGGCGGCACGTAACAGCGCCCGTCTACAGCGCCCAGCGTGCGGAGCCGCTGTTCGAGTCGGGTGCGTGCAGCCTCGTCTGCGACACGGGACGACGGGATGACCTTGACGGCAAGCAGTGCCTCCGGCTCCACGTCCGGGTGAACAGCAGCGTAGACGCTGCCTGTTTCCGTGGCGCCAAGCCGCCCCACGAGCACGTACGGCCCGATGGTGCGGGGATCCTCCGGGGCGGTGGGAGCCAGGTCAGGGGGGACCAGAACGGAAATCGTCCGTTCAGAACGTCGACTCATCGTGGTCCTGTCTCAAAAAATCCGAGGTGAAGTGCTGAAATGCACGTTAGTAGCCAGTCGGTGGTTTCCGTAATTATCCGGAGAACTCGGTCGTCTTGTCAGGCTGAGACATCTCTATCTTCCCTGCTGGGGCCGCCTTGGTGAATTCGCCACTCCGTGTATCGGCTTATCTACTTAAAGTGTTTGCCTTGCGGGTCCGATACGCGCAGCAGGAAGTGAGAGCACCGTAGCAAGAGAGGACCGAGAAAGGCTCGCCTCAGGTTCCGTAGCGGGCAAGGAAATCGCGATAGTGTCAGACCGATCCGGCTCTATTGTGCGGTGGCGGCCGCACCCTTGGGGCTGTCAGGCCGCCGGTGGAAAGCCGTCTGTGCCGACCCGGAGTCGGTCTGGTCAATTGCCTCAATAATCCCAATCGTTAGCGGAGTCCGCATGCTCACCGGAGGAGAACTCGCGGCCCTGGTCGCGTCCATCGTCTGGGCCGTGGTGGCTGTGTTCCTGTGCGTGGCCCTGGTCAAGCTCACCCGGTTGCTGACCGAGGCAACCAGGGCGGTGTCGGAATTCCGGGAACGCACCGCACCGCTGCTCGACGACCTTGCCGCCACGGTCGAACGCGCTCACGGATCACTCGACCGGGTCGAGGAGATCACCGCGAATCTCGCCAGCAGCAGCGAGGACGTCTCCACGGTCACCGCGCTCACCCGTTCCGCGGTCACCGGGCCGCTCATCAAGGTCGCGTCGCTCTCTTACGGCATGCGCCGCGTGCTGGGGCGCCGCAAAACCCTGGCGTTGATCCGTACCCGCCGCAGAAAGGAACGCGTGTGATCCGCAGAACCGTGTATTTTGTGGCCGGAATCGTGGTCGGCGGCTATGTGATGTACCGTTTCGGCCGCAGTGCCCGACTCTGGAGTCCGGGTGGTATCGCCGACCGGGTGGAGAAGCGGATCGGTTCCTACCGGGAGGCACTGCGGGAATTCAACGAGGACGTGGCCGAGGCGGTGCGCGACTACGAGGAGGAGCTGCTCCGCCGCTACGCTCCCGACTTCCAGCGTCAGGAACTCCCCGAGGCGTCCCGTTACTGACCAGCGCTGGTGGGTGGGGCCCGCAGAATTCTGCGGGCCCCACACCGCCGGACCTGGCTGCGGGACCGCCGTCGTCTCCTTTCGTCTGGACAGCACCTCTCAGTCCCGTCGCGGGGAGGCTGCCCGCTCCCGCGGCCACGTCTCCTGTTCCGCTTGCGACCGGTAGGCGGCTTCCTAGGGCGGATTGTCCGGCAATAGTGGGGAACACCTGCCCGGACAGGGCCGCAGGCCACGGGAGGGAAATCCACGGACAAGAGTGCCCGGCTCTACGGTCGAAACCCCGGCAAGGGGGCACACAAAGAAGTCTTTTTGTCAAAAAGCTCTTCGTGAAGAGCCTTGACCCACGACGACCGTATGAAGAATTTGTTTCCGGCGACAACGTTCGGAAAGAAAGACGACGTTTTATGCAATCTTCTCCCGTGCAGCGGAAAGAAGATGGTTTCCTTTGTCGCGGAAAGCATTGAGGGGATGCCTGCCGGAGCGGCGATTCCTGCGATAGGGAGCGGCCCACGACCGGGTCGTCCTCGCGGGCGGGGGTGAGGCGGCCGGCGGAGTGCCGTCTGCTGCGAGCGCAGCCCCGACACCCTTGGAGAAGCAGCAGCGCCGGAACCGTGAAGAAGTCCATGGGACACCGCGGTAGGGCACGAGCAGCGCGTCGCGGGAAACGAAAGATCATCTTCGTGATCCGGCGCGGAAAGCCCTGGAGCGCGAGTGGTGTGCTGCTGTTTCGGGATTCGAAGGGCGGGGACGGGCATCCGGAGTATCGGCCGGCAACCGCGTCGGGGCGACAAACGAATAAAAAGTTTCACACCCGGCAATCCGCTCGAATGGCCGCCCACAGTGAAGGGGAGGGTCAGGGAACGGAACACTCCCAGCGGAGCGGCTGGTCCACGAGCAGCGCATCCCTCCCGAGTACGGTCTGCGATCCCGTCCAGCATGGTCTCGGCCGCCGCTTCTTCATCGCTACCGAAGAACAGGTGTGCTGCGTGCGAGGGCAACGGTCTGTCATAGGAAGCAGAAACGGCCATGGGAGCGGATCTGGCGCTACCACCGCATGGGCCGCGGGCTGCACCCGGCGGACACGGCGGTGGTGTTCGGCTGCCAGAACTGGGCGTAGCCACCTACGCAGCACAGCTCTACCCCGCCGGATACTTTCTTGGAAACTCCTCGCCGAAGCGGGCCTCCGCCCCGCCCTGGTGCTGCTGGTGACCATGCCTTATAGGGGACGTCGTGCCTGCGCCGCTATCCGCAGGCTCTGGCCCGAGGCGGAGGCGGGCTGCGCGTCCGAACCGGTGGCCTTCCCGACTACCTGGCCGGTATCGGCAACGCCCGGCTGGTCATCGACTGCCACGCCCGCAGGTTTGCCGTTGCACCGCACGTGCCCGAGAACGTCCACACCGCCTACCAGGCGCTGGTCAACGCCGGGTCCACCAGCGGCTGACCCAACCCTGACGTTGTTTTTGCGGTGCACTGGCCCGGGGAAAACCCGGTTGTCCAGCAGTGATCCTCCGCGTGCCGAACCCGGGAAATACCGGTCTCATCCGCACCCGAGATCACAAGGGAGTCACTGCGCGACAGATACCGCTAAGATCCTGAACCGCCGTAATTCCCCGGTTTCGGGCGTGTCCTATTCTGCTGTGCATCACATCACCCAGCGAGTAGCCTGGGGCGGTGGACGGTGCGTGACCATGGTCTCCCTGGTGGGGAGAGCCGCCGGGGTACTGTACCGACCGCGTCAGTAGGGTGTCTCCGGTTTTCGGGGCCGCTGAGCCGGCGTGGAATGGGAAACGTCCACGTATCGTTCGCTCTACCATAGGCGCCTGATATCCGCTTACCTGCCAAACCTCGACCGGGCGCCTCACTCCACTCGACCGGTCGACTGGAGTCCTATTCACCAGGAGGGCATCACATGAAGTCGGCAGAGATCGCTCGCCGCTTCCTCGCATTCTTCGAGAAAAACGGACACACCGTGGTGCCCTCGGCAAGTCTTATCGCTGAGGACCCCACACTGCTGCTGGTCAACGCGGGCATGGTGCCGTTCAAGCCGTACTTCCTCGGCCAGCGGACTCCGCCCTACCCGCGCGCCACCAGCGTGCAAAAGTGTGTACGCACCATTGACATCGACGAAGTCGGCAAGACCACCCGGCACGCCTCCTTCTTCCAGATGCTGGGCAACTTCTCCTTCGGCGACTACTTCAAGGAGAAGGCCATCCCGCTCGCCTGGGAGCTGCTCACCACCTCGGTGGCCGACGGTGGCTTCGGCTTCGACCCGGAACGCCTGTGGGTCACCGTCTACCTGGACGACGACGAAGCCGCGACCATCTGGCGGGAGAAGGTAGGACTGCCCGAGGAGCGCATCCAGCGGCGCGGCAAAGCCGACAACTTCTGGTCGATGGGTGTGCCCGGACCGTGCGGACCCTGCTCGGAGATCTACTTCGACCGCGGCCCCGAATACGGCGCTGAAGGCGGCCCCGTAGCCGACGAGGACCGCTACCTCGAAGTGTGGAACCTCGTGTTCATGCAGTTCGAGCGGGGCGAGGGCAGCGGCAAGGAGGACTACCCGATCCTCGGGGAGCTGCCCAGCAAGAACATCGACACCGGCATGGGCCTGGAGCGCATGGCCGCCATCCTCCAGGGTGTCGACAACATCTACGAGACCGACACCCTCGGCCGGATCCTGCGCCGCGCTGCGGAGCTCACCGGCACCACCTACGGGGAGAACGAGCGCGCCGACGTGAGCCTGCGGGTCATCGCCGACCACGTGCGCACCGCCACCATGCTGGTCGCCGACGGGGTGCGGCCTGGAAACGAGAAGCGCGGCTACGTGCTGCGCCGTATCCTGCGTCGGTCGATCCGCAACCTGCGCCTGCTCTCCGGGGACGAGTCGTTCCACATGCACGACCTCACCGCGGTCGCGATCGACGCGATGGGCGACCAGTACCCCGAGCTGCGTGCCGACGCGGACAAGATCCACAGCATCATCGACGCGGAAGAGAAGAACTTCGCGGACACGCTGCGGGCCGGCACCACACTGTTCAACCGGGCGGTCCGGCGCACGAAGGAGACCGGCGGCACCGTGTTCTCCGGCGCCGACGCGTTCCAGCTGCACGACACCTACGGTTTCCCCATTGACCTGACGCTGGAGATGGCCGCCGAGCACGGCCTGAAGGTCGATGAAGAAACCTTCCACCAGCTCATGCAGCGCCAGCGGGAGACCGCCAAGCGCGACGCGCAGGCCAAGAAGCTCGGCAACGCCGATATCAGCGTCTACGGCAACCTGTTGGAGACCGGCGGCCCCACCGAGTTCCTCGGCTACACCGACTCGGAAAGCGAAGCCCGGGTGCTCGGCATCATCGTCAACGGCGAGTCCACCGGGGCGGCCCGCAAGGGCGACCAGGTGGAACTGGTGCTCGACCGCACCCCCTTCTACGCGGAAAGCGGTGGCCAGCTCGCTGACAAGGGCACGATCACCGTGGACGGCCGCGGCGTCGTCGACGTCGAGGACGTGCAGAAGCCCATCCAAGGCCTGTTCGTGCACCGCGGCACGGTCCGCGAGGGCGAAGTCGTCGTCGACGACACCGTGCACGCCGCGATTGACACGGGTCGGCGCGCCTCCGTGTCCCGCTCGCACTCGGCGACCCACCTCATCCACTCTGCGCTGCGGAACACCCTCGGCCCGTCCGCAGGCCAGGCAGGGTCGGAGAACCAGCCGGGACGGCTGCGCTTCGACTTCACCTCGGACAAACCGCTCGACGCTACGGAAATCGCCCAGGTCGAGAAGGAAGTCAACGAGGTACTCGCCCGCAACATCGAGGTCCAGTACCTGGAGACCACCCTTGACGAGGCGCTCCGGATGGGCGCGCTGGCCATGTTCGGGGAGAAGTACGGCAACCGGGTGCGCGTGGTCGACATGACCGAGTACTCCCGCGAGCTGTGCGGCGGCACCCACGTGGCGGCGACCGGGCAGCTCGGCCTGGTCAAGGTGCTCGGGGAATCCTCGGTCGGCTCCGGGGTGCGCCGCGTGGAAGCGCTGGTCGGCTTGGACGCGCTGCGCCGCGTCTCCACCGAGTCGGCGCTGGTGGGACAGCTTTCCGAGCAGCTCAAGGCGCCGCGCGAGGAACTGCCGCAGCGCATCGACAGCCTGGTCTCCCGGCTGCGCGCCGCGGAGAAGGAGATCGAGCGGCTGCGCGCCGCCCAAGTCCTCCAAGCCGCCGGAAAGCTGGCGGAAAGCGCCCGCGACCACGGCAACAGCCGCGTGGTGACCCACCGGGTTGAAGACGGCACCACCGCCGACGACATGCGCAAGCTCGCGTTGGACGTGCGCGGCCGGCTCGGTGAGGACCGGCCCGCGGTGGTGGCGATCGCCGGCGTGCCCAGCGACCGCCCCGTCGTGGTGGTGGCGATCAACAAGGAAGCCCAACAGGCGGGCTTGAAGGCGGGCGAGCTGGTCGGCGTGGCGGCCCGTGCACTCGGCGGTGGCGGCGGCGGCCGTCCGGACATCGCTCAGGGTGGCGGCAGCGACGTGACCGCCATCGACACGGCGCTGCGCCTCGTGGAACAGAGAGTGGCGGGGTCGTGAACAGAGGGCGGTGGCTGTCGCCCTGGCCACTGGCCACGGGAAGGCCAGGGGACGTGAGCGCCGGTGCCGTACGGGGAGTTCTCTGGTGAGAACAGGAGTGCGGCTCGCTGTCGACCCCGGAGCCGCCCGGATCGGGGTGGCCCGCAGCGATCCCGACGGGATTCTCGCTATCCCCGTGGAGACAATCCGCCGCGGACCGGGAGATCTCGACAGAATTGCCGCCCTTGTGCTTGAGTACGAAGCTCGGGAAGTCATCGTTGGCTATCCGGCGTCACTGTCCGGAGCCGAGGGGCGTGCCGCCCGCGCGGCGCGCGCGTTCGCCAAAGCGCTTGCGCGCAGGCTCGCCCCGGTTCCGGTGCGACTAGTCGACGAACGGCTGACCACGGTGACCGCGGAGCTCCACCTGCGCACGGGCGCTTCATACCGCAAACGCGGGGCCCGTGGCGGCAGAGCCCGCCGATCGGTCATTGACCAGGCGGCAGCCACTGTCCTTCTCCAGAACGCCCTCGACACCGAGCGGCGTACCAAGCTGCCTCCCGGTGAACTCGTCGAGGGGACGCCATGAACGGCAACGACCACTATGACGACCGCCCGCGCCGCGCACGCCGGCCCGACCCGTTGACGGACCCCTGGCCGCCGCCACGGGATACCGACGCGGCCCCTACCGGGGCGAGGGCCGCCGACTATGAGGGACGCGGATACCGGGACGAGTACGGGGTAGGGCACCGGCGCGGCACGGAGGTCCCCCGACAGGACGGCTTCGCATGGCAGCCCTCCTCCGCCACGCAGACCACCGCTCCCACCGGGGGAGCGGAACCGCTGGACGGGACGGAACGCCCCCGCGGACGGCGGAGACGGCCGGGGCCCGCGGACACCGGCTCCTTCCCGTTCCCGGTGTCGGAAGCCGAAGCTTTGCGTGAGCAGCCGCGCGGACGGCGCCGTAGACCCGAGAGCGACGAATCCGCCCGCTGGGCCCCCGAGTCGGACCCGCTATTCGACGGCAGGGGGGCACAGCCCGCAGGGCCGCGGTCGGCAGAACGCTACGACCAGCCGCCCGACCCTTTGACGGCTTCGGCGTATGCGGGGCGCCGCGCCAGGTCCGCCCACCCCGCGGAATACCCGCAAGGGCGGGGCACCACCCCGCTCCGCGACGAGCAGCGGCCCGGTACAGCGTGGTCGGATGATCCGCTGTGGTCCCCTGCCGACCCCGGCAGCCGCAGAGAAAACGACGACATCCTGGACGGCCGCACCCGACGGCGGCAGCCGAGCGCCGACGAGGACCGGGACATCCCCAGACGAGGCCGCCGAGCCCGTCTTCCCGCTTTTGACGAAGCGGACAGCGCCCCGCCGCGGGGACGCCGCTCCCGTACCGTCTCCCCGCAGACCGGGGAGACACCGACCGCCACGGCGAGCCTAAAGACACGCGAGACCGATCTCGACGACGAAGACTCTGACGCACTCCCGTTCCCGTTCACCGAGGACGAAGACGACGAGGCCCCGCCCCGGCGCTCCCGCAGGGGCCGCCACAGCGGCCGACGGGCTGCCGGTCGCCGAGCCAAGAGCAGACGGCAGCGGAAGAAGAGCAAAGTCGCACTCGCCAGCGCCCTGATCGTGCTGAGCCTGTTCCTGGTGTCCGCCGGGACAGGCGGCTACCTGCTCCTGCGTACCTACATCATTCCTCCGGACTATTCCGGGGAAGGCAACGGCGAAGTCGACATCGTCATCGAGGAAGGCGACTCCGGAACCGTGATCGCGGAGAAGCTGCACCAGGCCGGGGTGATCGCGAGCGTGCGCGCGTTCACCAACGAAATCCGCTTCTCCGACATCAACTTCGTGCCCGGCACTTACCGGATGCGGCTGGGGATGAGCGCGGAGGCGGCGGTCGCCCTGCTGCTCGACCCGGAGAGCCGTATCGCGCTGAACGTGACTATTCCGGAAGGACTGCGCGCCGAGCAGATCCTGGACCGGCTGGCTGAGCAGACCGGAATCCCCCGGGAAGAGTTCCAGGAGGCCTACGAGGACCACGAGTCGCTGGACTTGCCCGAATACGCCACTCAAGGGCCGGAAGGGTACCTCTTCCCCGAGACCTACGAGTTCGACCGCAGCGCCTCTGCGACTGAGATCCTCCAGCAGATGGTGGCGCAGTACCGGAAGGTCGCTGCCGAGATCGACCTGGAGAACCGGGCAGCAGAGGCAGGATTCGACCCGAACGAGATCATGGCGATCGCCGCGATCGTGCAGGCCGAGTCCGGAAAGATCGAGGACATGGGGAAGGTCGCCCGGGTCATCTACAACCGCCTGGACGACGGCATGTACCTCAAGATGGACAGCACCTGCTTCTACGCCCTCGGCGAGTACGGCATCGCGATCAACCGGGACCAGCAGGACCGGTGCCGCAACGACGAGACCGGATACGACACCTACTTCCACGAAGGACTCCCGGTCGGCCCTATTGTCAGCCCTGGTAAAGATGCCATCGAAGCTGCGCTCGCCCCGGAGGAGGGGCCCTGGCTGTTCTTCGTGACCACCGACCCGGAGAACGGGGTCACGAAATTCACGGACAGCGAAGCCGAGTTCTGGGAACTGGTCAACGAGTTCAACCAGAGCCAGAGCGGCTGAGCTGCGTCTCCCATGCCAGGCTGGAGCAGAGCAAGCCGACGGTTTCCCCCCGGAGGAGGACATTCGTGAAGCGAGCGGCCGTCCTCGGTTCGCCGATCTCCCATTCCCTCTCGCCGGTGCTGCACACGGCGGGCTATACCGCGCTCGGTATCGCGGACCAGTGGCATTACGGCCGTTACGAATGCGACGAGCACGGTCTCGCCGCGTTCCTTGACCAGTGCGACGAGTCCTGGGCGGGCCTCTCGTTGACCATGCCGCTCAAAAAGGTCGCGCTGACCCTCGCAGATGAGGTGGAGGACACGGCCGCAGCGGTCGGGGGCGCGAACACCATCATCTTCGACAAGGGGCGGCGGCACGCCTACAACACCGACGTCACGGGGATTACCGAGGCGCTGCGTGAGGCGGGCATCCACCGGCTTGACACGGTCACCATCCTGGGGGCGGGGGCGACCGCCGCGTCCGCACTCGCTGCTGTGCGCCGGCTCGGCGCTACCGAACCCGGCGCGGTCACCGTGCTGGCCCGTGACCTTTCCCGGACCCGGGACCTCGCGGCTGCGGCGGAGCGGATGGGCGCCCAGGTGAAGTTCGCGCTGCTCACCGAGATCGACCAGCACGTGCATGCGGATCTGGTGGTGTCGACGCTTCCCGCGGGGGCAGCCGACCAGTGGGCGGAGCCGGTGGCCGCGGCGAAGACCCCGGTGTTCGACGTCGTCTACGCCCCGTGGCCTACCGTGCTGGGGAGCGCAGCCGCCGCAGCGGGAGCGGTGGTGGTTGGGGGGTTCCCCATGCTGCTGCACCAGGCGGTGGCCCAGTTGACCCTGATGACGGGGTACGAGGCCCCGGTTGAAGCGATGCGTGCTGCCGGCGAAGCAGAGTTGGCGCGCCGGGCAGCGCGGAATAATCTGGACACGTGAGTGTTGTCACTCGTGGGGAGTCCCGAGAGCGGTGACATCCGGTGCCAAGGAACGTCCTTAACGGTCCGGTTTCTTGGTAGAGTAGGCAACGACCTGATCCGGTGCAGGTACGCGCGCCGGACCGCAAGCGGAGGAAGAACCTCCCACCTGTAGTGCCTGCGGGTGCCACGGGTTCTGGTAGTAGCCACAGGGCGAGCGGAAAGCCGTGCGGCGTTCCGTCCCTGTGGTGGTTCGACCCCGCTTGCATTAGCTGGCGGGGTTTTCGTTGTTCCGGCATATGCCGCTCTGGAGACCCCCGCAAGGTAAGCGAAAACCCGACGAAACATGAGGGAGGGGTCCCATCAGCGCAGAGCCCCGCATTAACGACCGTATCCGGGTGCCCGAGGTCCGTCTCGTCGGCCCCAATGGGGAACAGGTCGGTATCGTTCCCGTGGCTGACGCCCTGCGTCTGGCGCAGGAGGCCGATCTCGATCTTGTGGAGGTCGCGCCGACCGCGCGCCCGCCGGTCGCCAAGCTGATGGACTACGGCAAGTTCAAGTACGAGTCCGCGGTCAAGGCCCGGGAAGCGCGCAAGAACCAGTCGAGCACGGTCATCAAGGAGATCAAACTCCGTCCGAAGATCGACCAGCACGACTATGAGACCAAGAAGGGTCACGTCGAGCGGTTCCTCCGGAGCGGGGACAAGGTCAAGGTGACCATCATGTTCCGCGGTCGTGAACAGTCCCGACCGGAGCTGGGGTACCGTCTCCTGCGGCGACTGGCTGAAGACGTCCAGGAACTGGGTCAGGTCGAATCCCAGGCCAAACAGGACGGCCGCAACATGGTCATGGTCCTCGGTCCGCACAAGCGGCGCGGCGACCAGAAGGCCGAGGCGCGCGCTGCGCAAGGCGGAAAAGGGCGCGGTAAGCGCGGTTAACGCCGAGAAGAATTTCGGTCGAGGCGGCTGAGGACATCCGCCCGACGTATGAAGGACAAGCGCGGTCGCGCGGCCCTGTCCGGGTCGCGCACCCCGCTTTCTTCATGCGCCGGGTGGGAGTTACGCCGCCCTGGATGGGCGGCACACCAATCGGAAGCGAAAAGGAGCGACGGCGGCATGCCGAAAAACAAATCCCACAGTGGGGCTAGTAGGCGTTTCCGGGTTACCGGCACCGGCAAGATCATGCGTCGCCGTACCAACAAGAACCACCTGCTGGAGCACAAGCCGAGCAAACGCACCCGGCGCCTGAGCGTGGACGTGCAGGTGTCTCCGGCCGACGCCAGGAAGATCAGGAAGCTGCTCGGCTGACCCGAACCCCGCAGTTCTAGGGACGCGGTCGTCGGCGGTTCCGCGCCCCGCCGCGCAGCCGTGTGCGGCGGAGACCGCACCGGGCCAGGAATCTCCGCCGAACTTCCTGGTGACTATCGCCGGACGGTGCGTCCGGAACGTCTGTCTCAATCGAGGAGTCACAAGTGGCACGCGTCAAGCGGTCTCTCAACGCAAAGAAGAAGCGCCGGGTCGTTCTCTCGCAGGCCAAGGGGTACCGTGGCCAGCGGTCCCGCCTCTACCGCAAGGCCAAGGAGCAGATGCTCCACTCGATGACGTACGCCTACCGGGACCGCAAGGACCGCAAAGGCCAGTTCCGTCGTCTGTGGATCCAGCGCATCAACGCGGCCTCTCGCGCGCACGGTCTGACCTACAACCGTTTCATGCAGGGGCTCAAAGCAGCCGGCATCGAGGTGGACCGCCGTATGCTCGCTGAGCTCGCGGTCAACGACGCCGCCGCTTTTGCCGCGCTGGTCGAGACCGCCAAGAAGGCTATCCCCGCGCCGAGCGAGTCCGCGGCCTAGCGACGGTGTAATCGACAATGGCGAGCCACGAGTTCACAAGCATTCGGTCTCCCAGAATCAAGGGAGCTCGTCGGCTCGCCAAACGTGCTTTCCGACAGCGCGAACGGCGTTTCCTCGCCGAAGGCCCCCAGGCTGTCCGGGAAGCGCTCGACCTGCCTGACGTGGTGCACGAACTGTATGCGACCGCCGAGGCGATGCAGCGCCACACCGCTCTCATCCGCACCGCCGAACAGGCAGGTATCCCCGTCCACCGGGTCACTTTGGACGTGATGGGGGAGCTGGCGCAGACAGTGACCCCGCAAGGGCTGCTGGCGGTCTGTTCTTTTGTCGACGTTCCCCTGTCCGCGGTGGACCGGCCGCGACTGGTCGTGGTTCTGTCGCACGTCCGCGACCCGGGGAACGCGGGCACTGTGCTCCGCAGTGCGGACGCCGCGGGGGCGGACGCCGTCATTTTCACTGACGCCTCCGTGGACCCGTACAACGGGAAGTGTGTGCGGGCTTCAGCCGGCAGTCTCTTTCACCTCCCGGTCGTGGTGGGCGTGCGGATCGAAGAGGTCACCGGTTTCCTCCGGGACGCCGGGCTCACCCTGCTTGCCGCGGACGGTCAAGGGAAACGCACTCTCGATGAGGCCGCTGATGCAGGCATGCTCACCGGTCCGGTGGCGTGGATCTTCGGCAATGAGGCATGGGGACTGCCGCAGGAAACCCTTGCGCTCGCCGACGAGACGGTCAGTGTCCCCATCTACGGCCGCGCTGAGAGCCTCAACCTCGCTACTGCCGCGGCGGTCTGCCTCTACGCCACTGCCCGGGAACAGCGCCGCACCCGCCTTTCCCCCTCGTCTTGACGCACTACCGGGGATCGCCGCCTGGCCGCCCCCGTTATGCGTCTCACGCGTGGCAATCCCAGATACGGGTAGCACACCTGCGCGGCCTGCCATCTATGCGCTGAGCTGTTCCGGAGCGGCCGTACCCCGGTGGATGACCTGATCTGGACCGTTGGCGCGGGAAGCGGAGGCTTGCCCGGTTCCCTAGGGGTACCGCTACGCTCCTCGTCTCGGAGCCCCGCGGTCCGGCGACACCCCCGCCCCCGTGCCTGCGGTACGTCAGGAGACGTGCCGCGCGCGTAGCCGCCGCGACCAGCGGGTAACGACCTTTCCGGGAGCGGTGTCCCGGGGAGCGTCGGACACTGGCGGTGCATAACCAGGACTGTGCCGCTAGAGCAAGCGGCAGGAACGTGTGCAGAGGGCTTGGGAGGCGGTCGTGAGTAGCGGCCAGGCGACAGTCAGTGACCATGGTGGGTGTGCGGCTCTGCTGTCGGCCGAGGACCTTCCCGACGGGCTGGTGGTCGCAGACGACCAAGGCCGGGTGATCACCTTCAACCGCATGGCAGCCCGTCTCACCGGGGTGCCAGCAGACCACGCCCTCGGCAAAGATTTCCGCGATGTACTCCCGCTCCACGACCCTGAAGGCCGCGACTGGTGGAAGTGCACCGACCCCTACGGGGGGCTGCGGATCCGCGTCCGCCAGCCGGAGCGGCGACTCCTGATGCCTGACGGCCGCGAACTCATGGTGGCCGCCCGCTACGTCCGGGACACACCCTGCGGGGAGGTGGTCCGGCTCGTGGTGACCCTGCGCGACGCTTCGTCCCGGGCCACTTCGGAGCGGTCCAGCGCCAACCTGGTGTCCATGGTCGCCCACGAGCTGCGCTCCCCGCTGACCAGCGTCAAAGGTTTCATCGCCACGATGCTGGCCAAGTGGCACCGGCTCACCGACACGCAGAAGATCTTCATGTTAGAGACGGTGAACGCCGACGCGGACCGGGTCACACGGCTCATCACTGAACTGCTCGACGTCTCCCGGATCCAGTCCGGCCGGATGGAAGTGCGCCGGCAACTGGTCGACCTCGGTGAACGGGTCCGCCGCATCATCGCCGGGCGTGTCGCGGCAGGCGAGCCGGAGGACCGTTTCCGGCTGGATGTCCGCGGTCCACTGCCCGAAATGTGGCTGGACGTCGACAAGATCGATCAGATCATCACTAACTTGGTGGAAAACGGGCTGCGGCACGGCGCTGGTACTGTCACGATAGTGATCGAGCCGTACAAGGGAGGAGCAGCCGTGTCGGTGCGCGACGAAGGCGAGGGCATCCAGCCCGAGGCTGTCCCGCGCGTCTTCCGCCAGTTCTGGCGCGGCAAACGCCGCGGAGGCACCGGCCTGGGGCTGTTCATCGTCAAGGGCCTGGTCGAGGCCCACGGCGGCACGATCACGGTCGGCCGTGCGCCCAGTGGCGGCGCCGAGTTCCGATTTACCGTGCCCGCCGGCACTCCCGAGTTCGTGTAACGGACTCGACGGCGGCGGGCTTCGCGAGCACTTCCCCGTTGGTTTGTGTCCACCCGCCGCACGGCGGTGGGCCGCGATATTCCGTCCCGCCCACGTCGCGGGATTGCGAGGCAACCACCCTATGTCTGCACCCAATCACTCCTACGACCCGGTCGAGGTGACGCCGCTTCACCCGGACGAGGTCGCACGCATGCGCGATGAAGCGCTCGAGGCTATCGCCAAGGCTTCCACACTGGAAGAACTCAAAAAAGTCCGGATCGCCCACGCCGGGGACCGCC
>NZ_BCWB01000037.1 GCF_001592045.1 Thermobifida fusca NBRC 14071 = JCM 3263
CGCGTCCAGGTTGGTGGACCCGCATCCCTCGTTGATGTTGAACCCGTCGGGCTTGTCGCCGATCGCGATCACGTCGGCGCCGGCACGGCGCAGCGCCTCCGGGGCGATCCCCGCTGCCGCACCGTTGGCGCAGTCCACAACGACTTTCAACCCGTCCAAGCGGTTGGGCAGGGAGTTCACCAGGTGGGTGATGTAGCGTTCCACGCTGTCCGTATCGTCGGTGACCCGGCCGACGTCCCGGCCGGTTGCCCCCGCCACGGCACGGCCCAGCCGCCGTTCGATCTCGTCTTCCACCTCGTCTGACAGTTTGTGGCCGCCGCGGGCGAAGAATTTGATGCCGTTGTCCGGAGCCGGATTGTGACTGGCGGAGAGCATCACCCCGAAGTCCGCGTCCAGTTCGCCTGTCAGAAAAGCCACGGCAGGCGTGGGCAGCACACCGAGGCGGATGACGTCCACCCCGGCGCTGGCGAGTCCCGCTACTACGGCCGCTTCCAGGAACTCGCCTGAGGCACGCGGATCACGGCCGACCACGGCGCGGGGCCGCTTTCCGGGAATGCCTCGCTCTGGGAGGACTTCAGCCGCCGCAATGGCGAGCTCCAGGGTTAGTCCAGCAGTGAGATCGCGGCCCGCAAGCCCGCGGACTCCGTCGGTGCCAAACAGCCGTGTCACGAACCAATCGCTCCGTTTCGTCCAGATGATGGCGCTGGTCGCCGCTACGGACACCAGTATGTGGCGGCGAGAGCGCACCAATGCCGATAGAAACGACTATGGCCCGCACTGACCACTCGTTTTTGAGACAACGAGTCATCAGTGCGGGCCTAGGACCTGTTCCCCGTGGGACACGTCCAATCGTGACCACGTTGTAATAACGTGGTCGCCAAGTCGGAAAAGAACTACCGCTTGGAGTACTGGGGCGCCTTGCGGGCCTTCTTAAGACCGGCCTTCTTCCGCTCGACCTTCCGGGCGTCCCGAGTGAGGAAGCCGGCCTTCTTCAGCGGCGGACGGTTGTGCTCGGGATCCATGGCGGCAAGTGCGCGGGCGAGGCCGTGACGGAGCGCACCGGCCTGGCCGCTGGTGCCACCGCCGTTCAGGCGTGCGAAGACGTCGTAGGCGCCCTCAAAACCCAGAGTGGCCAAGGGCTCCTTGATGAGCTGCTGGTGCACCTTGTTCGGGAAGTACTCCTCAAGCGACTTGCCGTTGATCTTCCACTCACCGGTGCCCGGGACGACACGGACGCGCGCGACAGCGGTCTTCCGGCGGCCCGTTCCCAGAGAGGGGCCGACCGCCGTCGGGATGTATGTCTCGCCGACCGTCTCGGGAGTCTCGGTGGTGTACTCGGCCGGGTACTCTTCGGAGTTCTCGTCGTATTCCTGAACGTCTTCGATGCCGGTGGGCTCGACCACGGTTCTCCTCGTACTTCCTTAGTCTCGCGACGCCTACGCGGGCTGCTTGATCTTGGTGATCTCGTACGGCACCGGCTTCTGGGCCTGGTGCGGGTGCTCCGGCCCGGCGTACACCTTGAGCTTCTTCGCCATCCGACGGCCGAGAGAGTTCTTCGGCAACATGCCCTTGACCGCCTTCTCTACAGCGCGTGCCGGGTTCTTCGCCATCAGTTCGCTGTAGGGAATGGAACGCAGGCCGCCGGGGTAGCCGGAGTGACGGTAGGCCCGCTTCTGCTCCAGCTTCTTACCGGTCAGCACCACCTTGTCGGCGTTCACGACGATCACGTAGTCACCGGTGTCGACGTGGGGCGCGTAGTACGGCTTGTGCTTGCCGCGCAACAGCGTGGCAACGCGACTAGCCAGCCTGCCGAGCACGACATCGGAGGCGTCGATGACGTGCCACTGACGCTGAATATCGCTGGGCTTGGGGCTGAATGTGCGCACGATCGTATTGCCTTCTCAGTCGGCGGTGTCCGTCTCTGTGCGAGACGGCAAACTCGTACTTACTGGACCGAACAGTCTCCGGGTGTCCCGGAACTCTTCGATAGATTTGAGTGCGCAGACGGTGATGCGTGATCGGCGCCCAACGAGGTCTGGTGGGTACCCACGGCAACTCAACGCACAACGACAGAGAATCGTAACCCGCACGCAGGCCACGGTCAAAATCCCCATGGCTCTCGTGGCATGCCATGGGGCGACCAGGCTCGCGCACGATGCGCGATTACTCCACTCTCATTATGCCTTGACCGTCGAGTGCTTGCGCACTGTCACCGGTCCCGACCCGCCGGGTCGATCACACCACCACGCGCGTCAATTCGAGGTCAGGTGCTCTGCCCCAGGGGAACCGGACGGTGGAACGGTCCACTGCGGAAAGCACTGACTAGGATGGTGCCGGCAGTGTCGCCACCGCCTTATCACATGAGGATAGCGTGTGAGCGGGGAAACCCCGCACCGCTCTCCTCGTTTCTTCTGTTCTGCCCCTGGCGGTGTGTCCGCTCGAACGTGCGACGCTCCGACAGGACTGTTCGCCCCCCTGGTCCGGTTCGCGGCTTCGCGACCGATTCTGAACAGGCGAGAATACGGAATTCGTGACGAAGCACGCGGCGGGGTTCAGCCGTTCGCGGCTCCACTCCCCGCCCCAGGACAGCATCCGGAGTCTCCCATCGCACCGCAACCGAACGAGCCAGCCGACGGACCAACTCCTCTCGGACCGTCGTTCCCTCCCCCGCCCGCCGACCCTCATCAGGGCGCGGACGAGACCGCGCAGGCTCCGCGGTCTGCTTCTTCCCTTCCATCATCCCCATCCAGCCAAGGCCATGACCTTCTCGGGTTGGAATCGCAATCCCCGTTAGGACCTATGCCATCCACAGCTCGTCCACCCCAGCCATCTCCTGGACAGCCTGGACCTTCCGGCCCGCAGCCCGCTCCGGGCCACGCGTCGACGGGGCCGCAGCCTGCCCAAGGACAGCCCGTGCCTGCGGGCCCGCACCCCGGTCAGGGGCAGCCCGCGCTTACCGGCCCGCAGCCTGCACAGGGCCAGCCCGGTCCTACGCAAGGCCAGCCGATGACGGGGCCTCAACCACCCCAAGGACAGCCCGGCCCCGGACAACCCCCCGGCCCACCACCCCGCCAGGCCCCACCCGCCGGACCACCCCTTCCCCCAGCCGGGGCCGCCCCCTCCGGACCCCAGCAAGGCCCCGCCGCATGGAATGCCCCCAGCGGCGCCCAACCACGCCTTCCTGCACCAGCCCAGGGCGGTTCCTCCGCCCCGCCGCCACAGCCTTCCCCGGCGCCGCCGGTGCCCGGCCCTGGCCACCCGGTACCGCCGGGGCCGCAGCCTGCACAGGGCCAGCCCGGTCCTGCGCAAGGCCAGCCGATGACGGGGCCTCAACCACCCCAAGGACAGCCCGGCCCCGGGCAACCCCCCGCCCCACCACCCCGCCAGGCCCCACCCGCCGGACCACCACCAGCCGCCCCACCCCTTCCCCCAGCCGGGGCCGCCCCCTCCGGACCCCAGCAAGGCCCCGCCGCATGGAATGCCCCCAGCGGCGCCCAGCCGCCTCTTGCGCCTCCGGCGGGACAGGCTGCGGCATCACCGCCGCCCACGGCGCCCTTCCCCCCGCAGCAGCCCACGGAGCAGCCGCTCCAGGGGACCGTGCTGCCCCCAGGGGGGAAGGCACCCGGGGCCGAGGACGCTACCCAGGTCGTTCCTCCGGTCGCTGACGACGCCACCCAGGTGGTGCCCCCGGTGGACGCGGCAGCCACGCAGGCGATGCCGCCCGCAGGAGCCGCGCCCTCGGCTGGGCGGGACGACATCTTCGGCGGTCGGCCCATGTTCCGGGACGAGGTCGCCGCATCGGAGCCGGCGGCCAGCACCGCGGAAATGGACCTGTCCGAGTACGACGACTACGTGGACAGCCAGCGCCGCCGCTTCCCGGCGCGTCCGCTCCTCATCGGCGCTGGATTCGTCGCTCTCCTCCTCGTTGCCGGAGGAGGCGCGTTCCTGCTCGCTTCAGGAGGAGGCGGCTCCGAGTCCGCCGCCCCTTCGCCGGAAGGCGGCTACGACGTCTCGCTCGTCTCCGACGAATCCACCGATCCGGAACCGCTCAAAGCCGGGGAGCTCTTCGCGGAAGAGACCGTCGACATCGACGGGGAAACCTTCAGCCTCCTGCTCACCGACGACACCGACCGGTGCGACACCACCGCGCACGGCGACTACGCCGCGGTGCTCACCGAGCACGACTGCCGCCAAGTGGTACGGGCCACCTACGCGAACGAGGACGGCACCCGCGCTGTCACCGTCGGGGTGGCCGCGATGGCCAACTCCGACGGCGCGCAGGCAGCAGCCGAAGCACAAGACCCCGCAAACACCCTGTGGTTCGCTGGACTAGCCGGCCAGGAAGGCAGCGGGGCCGAGCGGATGGACATCGCCGGCGGCCACGTGGCCAGCGCGGTGTGGGGCCGCTACGTGGTCTTCTCCCTCGCTGCCAACGCAGACGGCCGAACCCCGGAAAACGAAGACCCGGAGCTGGAGAAGATCAGCGCCCACTTCATTGACCTGGCTCTCGCCCCCTTGGGCGAGCGGGCCGTGCAGTAGGCCCTGCAACCACCCTGCCGGGGGTGCCGCGGCCGTGGCACCCCCGGGCCGCGGCTACTCTGCGGCCCGCTCCAAGACCCGGAACCTGCGGGTCGCCGCGGCCCGTGCGGCCAGCTCCTCATCCGCCGGGTAGCGCACCTCCTCCAACGTGAGGCCGTGCGGCGGCACCACGTGCACCGCCGAATCGCGTACCCCGGCCCGGAGCACTTGAGCAGGCCACTCCGGGGGACGACGGCCGTCCCCCACCGCGAGCAGCGCCCCCACTAGGGCGCGCACCATGTTGTGGCAGAACGCGTCCGCTTGCACCGTGGCCGCGTACACGTGCTCGCTCTCCCGCCGCCACTCCAAACGCTGGAGCTCCCGGACCGTGGACGCTCCCTCCCGTTTCCGGCAGTAGGCGGCGAAGTCGTGTTCGCCCAGCAGGGCGGCCGCAGCCTCGTTCATCCGGTCGACGTCCAAGGGGCGGCGGTGCCACAAGACTTCGTGGCGGCGCAGCGGATCCACCCCGCCCGGGGCATCGCTCACCCGGTAAACGTAGCGGCGGAACAGCGCGGAAAACCGGGCGTCGAACCCCGGGGGTGCCGGGGCTACCGCGGTCACCCGGACGTCAAGAGGCAGCACCCCGGCCAGGCGGCGCAGCAGCCGCTCCCCCTCGGCCTCCCACACGGACGCGGGCACGTCCACGTGGGCCACCTGGCCGCGGGCGTGCACTCCCGCATCCGTGCGGCCCGCCACGGTCAACTGGGGGGTGGGGATCCGCAGCACCCGGGCCAGTGCTGCCTGGAGCTCCCCTTGGACGGTGCGCCTTCCCGGCTGCTCCGCCCACCCGGAGAAGTCCGTGCCGTCATAGGAAATGTCTAACCTCAGCCGGGTCAGAGTCTCGTCCGTCACTGTTCCTGTCTCCGTCCACGACAAATGCCCGGCCCCCTGACGGGAACCGGGCATTCACACCATCACACGAGTGAAGGCTGGGGAGGTTACTTCTCCTCCGCTTCCCCTTCAGCCTGAGAAGCGTCGGCGGCCTCCGCGGTCTGCACCGAGGTGGCGCCCTCCGCGGGCTGCTTGCCGGCCTCAGCGGCGGGTTCCTGGCTCGCCGCTTCCTCGGTCTGCGCCCGCTTGCTGCCCGTCGCCGGCTTGTTCAGGGCTTCCACCAGCTCGATCACGGCCATCGGCGCGTTGTCGCCCTTGCGGTTGCCGATCTTGGTGATCCGCGTGTACCCGCCGTTGCGGTTCTCGTAGCGCGGGCCGATCTCGGTGAACAGCTCGTGCACAACCGCCTTGTCCCGGATCTTGGTCAGGACCTGGCGGCGAGCGTGCAGGTCACCGCGCTTCCCCAGCGTGATCAGCTTCTCCGCGTAGGGGCGCAGACGCTTGGCCTTGGCCTCCGTGGTCTTGATGCGACCGTGCCGGAACAGGGCGGTCGCCAGGTTCGCCAGCATGAGCCGCTCGTGTGCCGGGCCTCCGCCCAGCCGAGGCCCTTTCGTTGGCGTAGGCATGGTGTTCTCCTTTGATGCGGCCGCCCCAGTCCTGAGCTGGACCGGACCAGCCGGGGGTCTGTGGTCTAGTACTGCTCAGTCTCGACGTAGGACTGGTCGTGGTCGGAACCGTACGAACCGGCCGCGCTCCCCGGGTCGAACCCGCCCTGGGCGTCCTTCAGCGCGAGCCCCATGTCGCTCAGCTTCTGCTTGACTTCCTCTATTGACTTCGCACCGAAGTTCCGGATGTCCAGCAGGTCCTGCTCGGTGCGAGCGACGAGCTCGCCGACCGTGTGGATACCCTCGCGCTTGAGGCAGTTGTAGGAGCGGACCGTGAGGTTGAGGTCCTCGATCGGCAGTGCCAGATCCGCGGCCAGCGCAGCGTCCGTGGGAGAGGGACCCATGTCGATGCCTTCGGCGTCGACGTTGAGCTCCCGCGCCAACCCGAACAGCTCCACCAGGGTCTTGCCCGCGCTGGCCACCGCGTCGCGAGGCCGGATGGCCGGCTTGGTCCAGACGTCCAGGATGAGGCGGTCGAAGTCGGTGCGCTGCTCGACACGGGTCGCCTCGACCTTGTAGGTGACCCGCATGACGGGAGAGTAGATGGAGTCAATCGGAATCCGGCCGATCTCCTGCCCCGGCTGCTTGTTCTGGGCGGCGGAGACGTAGCCACGGCCCCGTTCGACCGTCATCTCCATCTCCAGCTTGCCCTTGCTGTTCAGGGTCGCGATGTGCATCTCCGGGTTGTGCACCTCGACCCCGGCAGGCGGAGCGATATCGGCGGCGGTGACCACTCCCGGTCCCTGCTTGCGCAGGTACATCAGTACCGGCTCGTCGTGCTCCGAGCTCACCACGAGACCCTTGAGGTTCAGGATGATCTCGGTAACGTCCTCCTTGACGCCGGGCACGGTGGTGAACTCGTGCTCAACACCCTCGATGCGGATGCTGGTCACGGCAGCACCGGGAATCGACGACAGCAGGGTGCGGCGCAGCGAGTTCCCGATGGTGTAGCCGAAGCCCGGCTCCAGGGGTTCAAGGATGAACTTGGAGCGGAACTCGGAGATCGGCTCTTCGGTCAGGGTGGGACGCTGAGCGATCAGCATGGTCCGTTTCTTCCTATCTCTCCCACGGCCGCCCGCTATATGACGGCCACTGGTCGGCCCCGCGGCCTGCGGGACCATTAACTAGCAACTGCCGGTCCGCCCCTCCGCCCGGTCTTACGCGGCGGAGGCGGCGTATGGAACGCGAATCAGACCCGGCGCCGTTTCGGCGGACGGCAGCCGTTGTGCGGAACCGGGGTGACGTCCTGGATCGAGCCGACCTCGAGCCCGGTCGCCTGCAGCGAACGGATCGCGGTTTCCCGGCCCGAGCCCGGACCCTTGACGAAGACGTCGACCTTGCGCACCCCATGCTCCTGCGCGCGGCGTGCGGCGGCCTCGGCAGCCATCTGCGCGGCGAACGGAGTGGACTTCCGCGACCCCTTGAACCCGACCTGTCCGGCACTGGCCCAGGAGATCACCGCGCCGGTCGGGTCGGTGATGCTCACAATCGTGTTGTTGAAGGTGCTCTTGATGTGCGCGTGCCCGTGGACGACGTTCTTCTTCTCTTTGCGGCGCACCTTGCGCCCGGCGCCCTGACGGCTCTTAGGCGGCATTCCCTACTCCCAAGATCATCGATCCGTTGCTGGCATCGGGCCCGAATGGCGGGGCCCGAACGGACTACTTCCGACCGGCCTTCTTCTTTCCGGCCACGGTCTTCTTCTTGCCCTTGCGGGTCCGTGCGTTGGTCTGCGTGCGCTGGCCGCGGACCGGCAGGCCGCGGCGGTGCCGGATACCCTGGTAGCAGCCGATCTCGATCTTGCGCCGAATGTCGGCCGCAACCTCGCGGCGCAGGTCACCCTCGACCTTGTAGTTGGCGTCGATCCACTCGCGGAGCTTGACCAGCTCCTCTTCGGTCAACTGGTAGACGCGGGTGTCGGGGTTGACCCCGGTGTTGGCCAGAGTCTCGGCCGCGCGGCTCCGGCCGATGCCGTAGACGTATGTAAGAGCGACCTCCACCCTTTTGTCCCGGGGGAGGTCGACGCCGGCGATGCGCGCCATCGGGCGTACTCCTTCTATGTCGCGGAGGTCTTTCCCGTTCCCGTGCCCTCTCGCCGCCCAACGACGAGGCCCCGGCCTCCGACCGGGGGTGGTCCCGGGGCACAATGCTCCGCCGGGATAGGAACGGGATTCTTCACACTGCAATGCCGGCCGACACATGTCGTCACCGGCGAACTGATTCTCCTATGTCAGAAAGCCAGGACTGGATTAACCCTGGCGCTGCTTGTGCCGCGGGTCCTCGCAGATCACCCTGATCTTGCCGTGACGGCGGATCACTCGGCACTTCGCGCAGATTCTCTTAACGCTCGGCTTAACCTTCATCGTCACTCCGGGTTCTGGGTCCACCTGCGTCGACCGCGGAACGGTGGACGCGAGCGGAGAAGCTACTTGTAGCGGTAAACGATGCGCCCGCGCGTGAGATCGTACGGGCTCAGCTCCACAACAACTCGGTCGTCGGGAAGAATACGGATGTAGTGCATCCGCATCTTTCCGCTGATGTGAGCCAGAACCTTATGCCCGTTGTCAAGCTCCACTCGGAACATAGCGTTGGGCAGGGACTCGATAACGGTGCCCTCAATCTCGATGGCGCCGTCTTTCTTAGCCATATCCTCCACGCTTCTGGAATCGGCCCCGTGAACACGGGGGCTACGGGTGCGGATCTCTCCGAGTGTGGAATGATCCGGCGCCCGACCAGGAATTGACCACTGAAATGCAGGTCAACTGCACTATCTTACGTCACGCGGATCGAAGACGCTTCTGCAGGCAGCCTGACCCAACAACCCGAGTGTTGTGCTCTCTCAGTCTACCTGCTCCCGTGAACGTCTTTGTCAGGCCGCTCCGCGCCGCGGTATGCCTGCCGCCCCACTACCCTCGGTGCGTCCGCTGACCCCACACAGTGATGTACACCACGGCCACCGCCCACAGGCCGATCGCCGCGACATACCATACGAGGTCTGCACCGAAGGAGACGAAGGCGGTCAGCGCACCGCCGAAGAGCAGCGTGCTCGCCCCGCCCACCAGCCAGCGCCTGGCCGTACCCGCAGCAACCGGGGCCCGGGTGTGTCGGGTACTCGCCACCAGCCCAGGAAGATCAGCCAAGTCATAGCCGGGCAGGTCCTCGGTGAGCGCGGCCAGTTCGCCCCGGGTCCGCGCCTGGTACGCCTGCGCGATCCGCTCGGCGAGCTCCTCCTCGTCCAAGCGCCCCTGCGCGCAATGTTCCCGGAGGCGTTCGGCGACACGCTCCCGATCCGCGTCGGAAGCCCGGACATGGGGGTTGGACTCCGCCACCACACCTCCTCCGCCGCTCTGTCCTTTTCACGCTACGGTCCGGTGGCAAGGAGGAGCAAAGACCGCGGCTGAAAATTCGTGTGGGCCGCCTGGGAAGGAGGCGGCCCACACGAATTCAGCACTGCTTCAGCACTGCGGTTCAGAAACCGGGATCCGGGAATCCGAGCGAGGCGATCTTCTCCCGGTTCTCCTCTCGGGCGGTGAGCACCAGGGGGCCGTCGGCTGTGATCGCCACCGAGTGCTCGAAGTGCGCCGAGCGGCTCCCATCCCGTGTCACCACGGTCCACCCGTCCTCCAGCAGGTGGACGTGCCGGGTGCCGCGGTTGACCATGGGCTCGATCGCCAGGCACATGCCTTCGACCAGGCGCATTCCCCGGCCGGGCGGCGAGTAGTTGAGCACGTGCGGCTCCATGTGCATCTGGGTGCCGATCCCGTGCCCGCCGTACTCGCGGACGTTTCCGAAGTTGCCGCGCGAAGCGATGTAGGACTCGATGGCATGCCCGATGTCGCCGAGCCGGTTGCCCGGACGCATCTGCGCGATGCCCTGCCACATCGCTTCCTCGCACACCTCCATCACCGTGCGGTCCTCCTCGGTAACCGTCCCCACCGGGACCGTGATGGCGGAGTCGCCGTGCCACCCGTCGAGGATGGCCCCGCAGTCGATGGAGATGATGTCCCCGTCCGCAAGCACCTTGGTGGCCCGCGGAATCCCGTGGACCACCTCTTCATTGACGGAAGCGCAGATCGATCCGGGGAAACCGTGATAGCCCTTGAAGGACGGGATGGCCCCTGCCTCGCGGATGCTCTGCTCGGCAAGGGCGTCCAACTCCAAGGTGCTGATCCCGGGACGCACCGCCTCGCGCAGCAGGTCGAGAGTGCGGGCCACGACTCGCCCCGCAGCCCGCATCTTCTCGATCTCAGCCGGCGACTTCAGTTCGATCCGGTTTCGCCCTTTACGCAACATCAGGCTCTGCTTTTCAGCGCTGTCATGGCCCGCTGGGTGACCTCCTCGATCGGCCCGACTGCGTCGATCTTCTCCAGCAGTCCGCGCTTCTCGTAGAAGGAGACCAGCGGAGCAGTTTGCTCCCGGTAGACGACCAAACGGTGCCGGATCGTCTCCTCGTTGTCGTCGCTGCGGTTGTCGATCCGGGCCCGCTCCGCAAGCCGCCGGATCACTTCCTCCTCGTCAACGACGAGCTCGAGGACAACGTCGAGCTTGACACCCAGATCGGCAAGCATCTCGTCCAGCGTTTCCGCCTGCGCGAGATTGCGCGGAAAGCCGTCCAAGAGGAAGCCTGCACGAGCGTCGTCCTCGGCCAGCCTATCGCGCACCATGGCGTTGGTGATCTCGTCAGGGACGAGGTCGCCACGGTCCATATAGGCCTGGGCCTTCTTACCCAACTCGGTGCCACCGCTGACGTTGGCACGGAAGATGTCTCCGGTGGACACCTTCGGAATCGACAGTTTGGACGCCAAGATCTGGGCCTGGGTGCCTTTTCCGGCCCCTGGAGGTCCCACCAGTACAACGCGCATCTATCGCAGAAAACCCTCGTAGTTCCTCTGCTGGAGGTGACTCTCGATCTGCTTCACCGTGTCCAGCCCGACACCAACCATGATCAGGATGCTGACGCCGCCGAACGGGAAGTTCGCGGCAGCCCCGGAAGTCCCCAGAGCCACCATCGGCAACAGCGCGATCACACCCAGGTACAGCGCACCAGGCGTCGTCAGCCGGGTAAGGACGTAGTCCAGGTACTCGGCGGTCGGACGTCCCGGGCGAATACTCGGGATGAATCCACCGTACTTCTTCATGTTGTCGGCCACTTCAGCGGGGTTGAAAGTAATGGCCACGTAGAAGAAGGCGAAGCCGACAATGAGGAGGAAGAAGGTGGTCAGGTAAACCGGGTGGTTCCCCATCGGGTTGAAGTAGGTGTTGAGGAAGTCCACCACCTTGTTGTCGGTTTCGGCGCCCAGCAGTCCGACCACCAGGGTCGGCAGGTACAGCAGGGACGAGGCGAAGATGACCGGAATCACACCGGCCTGGTTCACCTTCAGCGGGATGTAGGTCGAGCTGCCACCGTACATCCGGCGGCCCACCATGCGCTTGGCGTACTGCACGGGGATACGGCGCTGGGCCTGCTCGATGAAGACCACACCTGTGATAAGCACCACTCCGGCCACGCAGACGAGGGCGAAGACCCACGCGGGGTTCTCGCTCCAGATGCGCATCATGCCGGCGGGGAACTCCGCGATGATCTGGGTGAAGATCAGCAGCGACATGCCGTTGCCGACCCCGCGCTCGGTGATCAGCTCACCGAACCACATGATGACGCAGGTGCCCGCAGTCATCACGAACACGATCATGATCAGGACCGGCAGCTCGTAAGAGGTGTGGAGGAAGGGCATGTACTCTTCGGGTATACAGGCGTTCTGGAAGAGCTGCCCGGTCCGGGCCATCGCGATGACACTGGTGGACTGGAGGACGGCCAGAGCGATCGTCAGGTAACGGGTGTATTGTGTGATCTTGCTCTGCCCGGCCTGGCCTTCCTTCTTCAGTGCTTCAAGCCGCGGCACCACCACCGTGAGCAGGTTGAGGATAATGCTCGCGGTGATGTACGGCATGATGCCCAGCGCGAAGACGGCGAGTTGCAGCAGCGCGCCACCGCTGAACAAGTTGATCAGCGCATAGATATTCGAGGCACCGGTCTCGGCCGTCTGCTGGACACACTTCTCAATAGCGACACTGTCGATCCCCGGGGCGGGGATGACGGCGCCAAGCCTGAAAATCGTCAGGATAAACAGCGTGAACAGCAGTTTGTTACGTAGTTCAGGCGTGCGAAACGCACGGACGAACGCACCTAGCACGTCTCCTCCTGCCAGGCGTCGACGGCGCAGCCGATTCGAGACATCGCGGCCGATCCTGGATCGTCGTAATCATCGGCCCCGACCACAACAGCCGGAGCCTCGTCAAGTCAAGCAGAAGGCACATTAGCAGCCATTGAACAATTGGTGTGGACCACCAAGTTCACAATAAGAACACACTCGGTGGCACACCGTACCAAGAACCCCCCGGAAAAAGGGACAGGGGCGTTCACCGATCTTCCCAATCTCGTGGGCATGATCGATGAGACGCCCCCACACGTCCTCAGGGATGCCCCTAGATCTCGGTGACGCTGCCACCAGCCGCAAGGATCTTCTCCTTGGCAGAGCTGGAGAACGCGTTCGCGCTCACCCGCACCGGAACCGAAATCTCTCCAGTGCCCAGCACCTTGACCGGCTGATTCTTGCGCACCGCACCCTTGGCGACCAGGTCCTCAATGGTGACCTCGCCGCCCTCGGGGTACAGCTTGCTCAGCTTGTCCAGGTTCACCACCTGGTACACGGTCTTGAATTTGGCGTTACTGAAGCCCTTGAGCTTCGGAATCCGGCGGATGAGGGGCATCTGGCCACCCTCGAAACCGGCCGGCACCGTGCTCCGAGCCTTGGTGCCCTTGGTACCGCGGCCGGCGGTCTTACCCTTCGACGCCTCACCGCGGCCCTTGCGGATCTTGGCCTTGTTGGAGCCGGGGGCCGGACGCAGGTGGTGGAGCTTGAGCAACTCGCTCATGAGCTGACCTCCTCGACGGTGACGAGGTGCGCGACAACGTTGATCTGTCCGCGAACCTCGGGGCGGTCGTCGCGGATGACCGACTTACCGATCCGACCGAGGCCGAGGGAGGCAAGCGCGGCGTGCTGCTTCCGGTTACCGCCGATCTTCGACCGGACCTGGGTAATCTTGAGCTTCGCCATCACCTACACCCCCGCCTTGGCTTCCGCGCGAGCGCGCAGCATGGGCGCCGGAACGACATCTTCCAGCGGCAGGCCACGCCGGGCGGCGATCTCTTCGGGACGGCTCAGGCTCTTCAGAGCAGCAACCGTCGCGCGCACAATGTTGATCGGGTTCGACGACCCGAGCGACTTGGTGAGGACGTCGTGGATGCCAGCGCACTCCAGCACGGCACGCACCGGACCACCGGCGATCACACCGGTACCGGGAGCGGCCGGGCGGAGCAGGACCACGCCGGCAGCGTCCTCTCCCTGGACCTGGTGCACGATGGTGCCCCCGATCCGCGGGACCCGGAAAAAGTTCTTCTTCGCTTCCTCAACACCCTTGGCGATCGCCGCGGGCACTTCCTTCGCCTTGCCGTAGCCGACGCCGACCATGCCGTTGCCGTCGCCGACCACGACCAGAGCGGTGAAGCTGAACCGGCGTCCACCCTTGACGACCTTGGCGACCCGGTTGATCTTCACAACCCGCTCGATGTAGGAGACGCCCTTGTCAGCGGAACCGCCGCGGCGATCGTCACGGCCGGAACGCCGCTCGCCACCGGCGCCGCGCCGCGGAGCTGCAGCCATCAGTGGTTCCTCTTCCCGTCGTTGAAACTGCGGTTGTCAGGAGTCATCACTAGAACTCCAGGCCGCCTTCGCGCGCGCCGTTAGCCAGCGCCGCGACACGGCCGTGGTAGCGGTAGCCGGCCCTGTCGAAAACGACAGCGGTGATCCCGGCGGCTTTCGCACGCTCGGCGAGCACCTTGCCCACCAGGTGCGACTTCTCGGTTTTCCTGCCCTCCTCGCCGCGGATGGAGGCCTCCAGGGTGGAGGCGGACACCAGGGTGTGCCCCTTGGTGTCGTCCACAATCTGCGCGACGATGTGCTTGAGCGAACGGGTGACGACCAGACGCGGACGCTCCGGCGTGCCCCGAACCTTCTTGCGGACCCGCATGTGGCGGCGCGCCCGGGCGGCCGCACGGGGGGAAACGCCCCTGCGGGTAAGCGACGACCTCTTCGCCATGCTTACTTACCAGCCTTTCCGGCCTTGCGGCGGATTCTCTCGCCCTGGTAGCGGATGCCCTTCGCCTTGTAGGGGTCGGGCTTGCGCAGGCTGCGGATGTCCGCGGCCACCTGGCCCACCTTCTGCTTGTCGATTCCCTCGACGTGCAGCAGGGTCGGCTTCTCCACCCGGAACGTGATGCCCTCCGGAGGTTCCACGACGATGGGGTGGCTGTAGCCCAGAGAGAACTCCAGGTTCCGGCCCTTGGCCTGGACGCGGTAGCCCACACCCGAGATCTCGAGGGTCTTGGTGTACCCCTTGGAGGTGCCCTCGATCAGGTTGGCAATCAACGAGCGGGTAAGCCCGTGCAAGGAACGGGTCTGCGGTCGATCGTCCGCACGCGATACCTTTACCTGGCCGTCTTCCAGGGTAACGGTGATCGACGGCGGGACAGTGTGCTTGAGTTCGCCCTTCGGCCCCTTGACTTTGACGTCTTTACCGTCGATGGTGACTTCGACGCCCTTGGGGACCGAGATCGGCTGTCGGCCAATACGCGACATGCTGAAATCTCTCCCTGTTACCAGACGTAAGCGAGGACTTCGCCGCCCACGCCGTTCTTCTTGGCCTCTTTGTCCGTCATCAGGCCGCTGGACGTCGAAATAATGGCCACGCCAAGTCCGCCGAGGACACGCGGAAGGTTGTCCTTCTTCGCGTACACCCGCAGACCAGGCTTGGACACACGACGGAGCCCGGCGATAGCACGCTCACGGGTGGGCCCGTACTTGAGAGTCACCACCAGGTTCTTGCCGACGCGGGCGTCTTCGACACGCCAGCCCTGGATGTAGCCCTCCTTCTGGAGGATCTCGGCGATGTGCGCCTTAATCTTCGAATACGGCATCGCCACGGTCTCGTGGTATGCCGCGTTCGCGTTACGCAGACGTGTGAGCATGTCTGCGATTGGGTCGGTCATCGTCATGGCCGATTGGCCCTTTCCTCGCTGCGGTTTCCCCGGAAACGGAACTCTCCCCCGAGCCCGCGTCCCGATTTATTCGGGTTGTCCGAGGACCTGCCGCGTGGTCATGGACATCGGGCGGGTGGGTGTTCCGCGTGATGTCCGGTCGGTCGTGAACACAATGATGAGCGGCGGGCACACGCCCCACCGCATACCTGCCGGGGCCGGCCGGACCGGCCGACCCGACGAGTCTGCTTGCTACCAGCTGGCCTTGGTGACGCCCGGCAGCTCGCCCCGGTGCGCCATCTCGCGGAAGCAGATCCGGCACAGGCCGAACTTCCGGAAGACAGCGCGCGGGCGGCCACACCGCGAGCATCGAGTATACGCACGAACCCGGAACTTGGGCTTCCGGTTCGCCTTGGCGATCAGCGCCTTCTTGGCCATCCCTACTCCCCTAGTCTTCCTTGAAAGGGAATCCGAGCCGCCGCAGCAGGCTCCGCCCTTCCTCGTCGGTGGCCGCCGTGGTGACGATCGTGATGTCCATGCCGCGCTGCCGGTCGACCTTGTCCGGGTCGATCTCGTGGAACATCACCTGTTCGGTGAGACCGAAGGTGTAGTTCCCGTTCCCGTCGAACTGCTTGGCCGACAGGCCGCGGAAGTCACGGATGCGCGGAAGCGCTAGGGTGAGCAGCCGGTCCAGGAACTCCCACATCCGGTCGCCGCGCAGCGTCACACTGGCTCCGATGGGCTGACCCTGCCGCAGCTTGAACTGCGCGATGGACTTCTTGGCCCGGTTGATCTTGGGCTTCTGTCCCGTGATCGCGGACAGGTCAGCGATCGCACCCTGGATGAGCTTGGCGTCCCGGGCCGCGTCGCCGACACCCATGTTGACCACGATCTTGGTCAGCCCAGGCACCTGCATGATGTTCGTGTAGCCGAACTCTTCACGCAGGGCCGGGATGATCTCCTCGCGGTACTTCTGCTTCAGCCGCGGAATGGGCGGAGCGTCGATCTCGTTCGTGACCGTCATCAGATTTCCTTACCGGTACGGCGGGAGATCCGAACCTTGGTTCCGTCCTCCTTGAAGCGGTAGCCGACCCGGGTAGGACGGCCGTCCTCAAGGAGCGCGACGTTGCTCACGTGGATCGGCGCTTCGAGGGTGACAACCTCACCCTGCTGGCCACCCGCCTGGTTCGCCTTCTTGTGCTTCTTAATGAGGTTGACGCCCTCGACGATGACTCGCTGCTCCTTGGGAAGGGCCTTCTTGACCTTCCCCGTGGCACCCTTGTCCTTACCGGCGATGACGATAACCTCGTCGCCCTTCTTGATCTTCATCGCCTAGAGCACCTCCGGCGCCAGCGAAATGATGCGCATGAACTTCTTGTCTCGCAGTTCACGGCCGACCGGGCCGAAAATACGGGTGCCCCGCGGGTCCCCACCGTCCTTGATGAGCACGGCGGCGTTCTCATCGAAGCGGATGTAGGAGCCGTCGGGCCGACGGCGTTCCTTCGTGGTGCGCACGACAACGGCTTTGACGATGTCGCCCTTCTTGACCCCCGCGCCGGGCAGGGCGTCCTTGACGGTCGCCACAATCGTGTCACCGATGCTCGCGTACCGCCTGCCCGAGCCGCCAAGGACACGGATGGTCAGCAGCTCCTTCGCACCCGTGTTGTCGGCGACCTTGAGTCGCGACTCCTGCTGAATCACGTCTGCTCCTGATATGTGCGCGCGGGCTCATCACCCGCGCTCGCTAGCTGGTCCGCCCCGCCGCGGTGACCGGTCTCCACCAACCGATCACCGCGGCGGGTCAGAGATCGCAGCGGCGATCCCTTACTTGGCCTTCTCCAGGATCTCCACGACGCGCCAGCGCTTAGTCGCAGACAACGGCCGGGTCTCCATCAGACGCACCCGGTCGCCAACACCGGCGATGTTCGCTTCGTCGTGGGCCTTGTACTTGGTGGTGCGGCGGATGATCTTGCCGTACAGCGGGTGCTTGAAGCGGTTCTCCACCGCCACGACCACCGTCTTGTCCATCTTGTCGCTGACGACGTAACCCTCGCGGACCTTGCGGTGGTTACGTTCCTGTGCCGTGGTCTTCTCACTCATTCGGCTGCTTCCTTCGCCTTGTCAGCCGACTCCTCGGCAGCCAGCGGCATGATGCCCAACTCGTGTTCGCGCAGCACCGTGTAGATCCGCGCAATCTCACGCTTGACAATCCGCAAGCGACTGTTGTTGTCCAGCTGCCCAGTAGCGGCCTGAAAACGGAGGTTGAACAGCTCTTCCTTCGCCTCCTTGAGCTTCTCGGTCAGCTCCTTGACGGAGTAACCGCGAAGCTCAGCGGCGGTAAGGGACTTAGCCATTACTCCCCCGCCTCTCGCTTCACGACCTTGCACTTCATCGGCAGTTTGTGGATGGCCCGGCGAAGGGCTTCCTTCGCCACAGGCTCAGGCACACCTGCCAGCTCAAACATCACCCGGCCGGCTTTGACCGGAGCGACCCACCACTCCGGGGAGCCTTTACCGGAACCCATCCGGGTCTCAGCCGGCTTCTTGGTCAGCGGACGGTCCGGGAAGATGTTGATCCAGACCTTGCCACCACGGCGGATGTGGCGGGTCATCGCGATACGCGCCGCCTCGATCTGCCGGTTAGTGACGTAGGCGGACTCCAGAGCCTGGATGCCGTACTCGCCGAAGTGGACGCTCGTACCGCCCTTAGCACGCCCCCGCAGGCTGGGGTGGTGCTGCTTGCGGTGCTTGACCTTGCGGGGAATGAGCATCGTCAGCTCCCCTCGTTCCCGGACTTCGCGGCCTTAGCGGCCTCGGTCGCCTGGGCGGTCGCCTTCTCAGCCTGCTGTTGCTGCTGGCCGCCGCCTCCGCCGCCGCCACGACGACGGCGTCCCGGACGCTCCCGGCGCTGCGGACCAGCAGCACGCTGCGCGGCCTGGGCGGCCTCGCGCTCAGCGCGGGTCATCGGCGCTTCGCCCTTGTAGATCCAGACCTTCACGCCGATACGGCCGAAGGTGGTACGCGCCTCAAAGAAGCCGTAGTCAATGTCGGCGCGCAGCGTGTGCAGCGGCACCCGGCCTTCGCGGTAGAACTCGGAACGCGACATCTCGGCGCCGCCGAGACGGCCACTGCACTGGACACGGATGCCCTTGGCCCCGCTCTTCATCGCGCTCTGAATGGCCTTGCGCATGGCACGGCGGAACGCGACTCGGCTCGACAGCTGCTCCGCCACCCCTTGAGCGACGAGCTGGGCGTCGATCTCAGGGTTCTTCACCTCGAGGATGTTGAGCTGGACCTGCTTGTTGGTCAGCTTCTCGAGGTTGGCACGGATGCGGTCGGCCTCCGCACCGCGGCGGCCGATGACGATGCCCGGCCGGGCGGTGTGGACGTCGACCCGGACCCGCTCACGGGTGCGCTCGATCTCCACCTTGGAGATCCCGGCGCGCTCCATGCCGCGAGTCAGCATCTGGCGGATGGCTACGTCTTCCTTGACGTAGTCCTTGTACAGCTTGTCGGCAAACCACCGGCTCTTGAAGTCGGTGGTCACTCCGAGGCGGAACCCGTGCGGGTTGACTTTCTGTCCCACTATCGGGTCCTTTCCTTCCTCTTGGCCGACGCGGCGCCCACGGTGTCACGCGGCGCGACTTCCACAGTGATGTGGCTCGTCCGCTTGTTGACTCGGAACGCACGGCCGAAGCCTCGCGGCCGAATGCGCTTCAGAGTCGGTCCTTCGTCCACCCAGGCGCGACTGACGACCAGCGTTTCACGGTCCAACTTGTCGTTGTGCTCGGCATTGGCGATGGCGCTGGCGAGCACCTTCCCCACCGGTCCACTTGCCGCCTGAGGTGCGAACCGGAGCACCGCCTGAGCCTCCTCAGCGGGCAGCCCGCGAATAAGGTCCACCACCCGGCGGGCCTTTCGGGGCGTGACGCGGACAAACCGCGCTTGTGCCCTCGTTCCCATCGCTTTTCCCTCGCTCACGGAAATCTCACCCCCACCACCGTGGGGTCCTGACGCTTCTCACAACTGACCGGACGTCCGCTAGCGGCGGCTGCGGCGGTCCTCCTTGACGTGGCTGCGGAAAGTACGCGTGGGGGCGAACTCGCCGAGCTTGTGGCCGATCATCGCTTCGGTGATGAACACGGGGACGTGCTTGCGGCCATCATGCACGGCGATGGTGTGCCCGATCATCTCGGGAACGACCATGGAGCGGCGCGACCACGTCTTGATGACGTTCTTGGTGCCCTTCTCGTTCTGCTCCAGCACCTTCTTCATGAGGTGGTGGTCGACGAAAGGCCCCTTCTTAAGGCTACGTGGCATCAGTCGTGCTCCTTACCGCTTCTTCTTGCTACGCCGACGCACGATGAGCCGGTCGCTGGGCTTGCCCTTCTTACGGGTCCGGCCCTCGGCCTTACCCCACGGGCTGACGGGGTGGCGGCCACCGGAGGTCCGGCCCTCACCACCACCGTGCGGGTGGTCGATCGGGTTCATCGCCACACCACGGACGCTCGGGCGCTTGCCCTTCCACCGCATCCGGCCGGCCTTACCCCAGCTGATGTTGGCGTGTTCGACGTTGCCGACCTGGCCCACAGTGGCCCGGCATGCGACCTCGACCTGCCGCATCTCGCCCGAGGGCATACGCAGGGTGGCGTAGGCACCCTCCTTGGCGAGGAGCTGGATCGCCGCTCCGGCCGCACGGCCCAGCTTGGCACCGCCGCCCGGCTTGAGCTCCACCGCGTGCACGAACGTACCGGTGGGGATGTTGCGCAGCGGCAGGCAGTTCCCCGGCTTGATGTCAGCCGCGGGGCCGTTCTCGACCCGGTCGCCCTGCTTCAGACCCACAGGCGCCAGGATGTACCGCTTCTCGCCGTCCACGTAGTGGAGCAGCGCGATACGTGCGGTGCGGTTCGGGTCGTACTCGATGTGAGCGACCTTGGCGGGAATACCGTCCTTGTCGTGGCGGCGGAAGTCGATCAGCCGGTAGGCGCGCTTGTGGCCGCCGCCCTGGTGGCGGGCAGTGATGCGACCGTGACCGTTGCGCCCGCCCTTGGAGTGCAGCGGACGGACCAGGGACTTCTCAGGCTTCGAGCGGGTGATCTCAGCGAATGTGCTGACGCTCCCCCCGCGACGCCCTGGGCTCGTCGGCTTGTACTTTCGAATGCCCATCTCTTTCGTGCATTCCTTACGTGTGAATCGATCTCAAACGGCACGGCTGGAGATCAGACTCCGAAGATGTCGATCCGGTCGCCGTCCTTCAGGCTCACGATCGCGCGCTTGGTGTCGGGCCGCTTGCCGTAGCCGAACCGGGTGCGCTTGCGCTTGCCTTTCCGGTTAATCGTGTTGACGGAGGTGACCTTCACGTCGAAGATCTGCTCCACCGCCATCTTGATCTGGGTTTTGTTGGCCTCGGGGTGGACCAGGAAGGTGTACTTGTTCTGGTCCAGCAGGCCGTAGCTTTTCTCGGAAATCACCGGCTTGATGATGATGTCCCGAGGGTCAGGGATCCTCACTGGTCGTCCTCCTGAGACGCCGCGATCTTGCTGCCCTTGGCGTGTGCCAGGAACTCCTGGTAACCGGCTTCGGTGAACACGATGTCGTCGGCGTAGAGCACGTCGTAGGTGTTGACCTGGTTGGCGTCGAGGATGTGCACCTCGGGGAGGTTCCGCAGCGCGAGACGGTTGTGCTGGTCTTCGCGCGACAGAACCACCAGCACCTTGTCAGAGTCGGTGATCTTACGCAGCGTCTTCAGCGCAGTCTGGGTGCGCTTGGTGGTGACGTCCTCGGGGACGAACTCGCTGACGACGTGGATACGTCCGTGCTGCGCCCGGTTGCTGAGCGCCCCGCGCAGGGCGGCAGCCTTCATCTTCTTGGGCGTCCGCTGGGCGTAGTCGCGCGGCTTGGGGCCGTGCACCGTACCACCGCCGGTGAACTGGGGCGCACGGACAGAACCCTGGCGGGCCCGGCCGGTGCCCTTCTGGCGGTACGGCTTCTTACCACCACCGCGGACCTCACCGCGGGTCTTGGTGGAGTGCGTCCCCTGCCGGCCTGCGGCCTGCTGGGCGACCACGACCTGGTGGATCAGCGGGATGTTGACCTTCTGCGCGAAGATCTCGTCAGGGAGCTCGACGCTTCCCTTCGCCGCGCCCTCGCGGTCCTTGACCTCGATGGTCGCCATGGCTTACTTGCCCCCCTTCACGGCGGTGCGGACGAGAACCAGGCCACCGTTGGGACCGGGAACCGCACCCTTGACCAGAAGGAGGCCCTTCTCGGCGTCAACTGAGTGCACGGTGAGGTTCTGCACGGTGCGGCGCACGTTGCCCATGCGGCCGGCCATGCGCATTCCCTTGAAAACACGGCCTGGGGTGGCGCAGCCACCAATGGAACCAGGAGAACGGTGCTTGCGCTGGGTGCCGTGCGAGGCGCCGAGGCCGCCGAAGCCGTGGCGCTTCATGACACCGGCGTACCCCTTGCCTTTCGTCTTTCCGGTGACGTCAACCTTTTCACCAGGCTGGAACACGTCAGCGGTGATCTCCTGACCGACCGTGTACTCGCTGGCGTCGGAGGTGCGCACCTCGACGTAGTGGCGGCGAGGGGTGAGGTTGTGCTTACGCAGGTAATCGCCGAGCGGCTTGTTCACCTTGCGCGGGTTGATGTGGCCGTAGCCGAGCTGAATCGCGGAGTACCCATCGGTCTCCGGGGTACGGACGCGAGTCACGACAGCTGGGCCGGCCTTCAACACCGTCACAGGCACAACTTTGCCGGACTCGTCGAAGACCTGGGTCATGCCGAGCTTTTCGCCCAGGACTCCCTTGATCTGCTTGGTCGTCATGTCTTCAGCGTCCTTTAGAGCTTGATCTCGATGTCGACACCAGCCGGGAGGTCGAGCCGCATCAGCGAGTCGACGGTCTTCGGCGTCGGGTCGATGATGTCGATCAGCCGCTTGTGCGTGCGCATCTCGAAGTGCTCACGCGAGTCCTTGTACTTGTGCGGCGATCGGATGACGCAGTACACGTTCTTCTCGGTCGGCAACGGCACCGGGCCCGCGACTTGCGCGCCGGTCCTCGTCACAGTCTCGACGATCCTGCGGGCCGATTTATCGATGACCTCGTGGTCATAGGCCTTGAGCCGAATGCGGATCTTCTGTCCCGCCATGGTGGCCTTCGTCCTTCGTGTCAGTGTCCTAGAGACGCAGCGCCGTAAAGGGCCAGTGCGCTCCGGAGGAACTTCCGGTTGAGGCTCTATTCACCTGAGAAACCGCTACAGGGCTGTTCCCTGCTGGGTGGCATCACCGCAAGAGCCCGATGACGTCCTTCATGGTGTCGGGCGGTCGGGTTGCTGACGGACCCGACCGCCCGACCAGAGTCGTGCTACTTGATGATCTTGGTGACGCGACCCGCGCCTACGGTCCGTCCACCCTCACGGATGGCGAACTTCAGACCCTCTTCCATCGCGACCGGCTGGATCAGCTTGACGGTCATCGAGGTGTTGTCACCGGGCATGACCATCTCGGTGCCCTCGGGGAGGGTAACGACACCGGTGACGTCCGTGGTCCGGAAGTAGAACTGCGGGCGGTAGTTGTTGAAGAAGGGCGTGTGGCGGCCACCCTCGTCCTTGGAGAGGATGACGACCTGGGCCTCGAACTCGGTGTGCGGGGTGGTGGTGCCAGGCTTGATGACGACCTGACCGCGCTCCACCTCCTCGCGCTTGACACCACGCAGCAGCAGACCGACGTTGTCACCGGCCTGGCCCTGGTCGAGCAGCTTGCGGAACATCTCCACACCGGTGACGGTGGTGGTGATCTTGTCGTCCTTGAGGCCGACGATCTCGACGGTGTCGTTGACGTTGATGACACCGCGCTCGATACGGCCGGTGACGACGGTACCGCGACCGGTGATCGAGAACACGTCCTCGATCGGCATGAGGAACGGCTTGTCGATGTCCCGCTGCGGCTCGGGGATGTTCTGGTCCACGGCCTCCATCAGCTCGAGGATCTTCTTGCCCCACTCGGGGTCACCCTCGAGGGCCTTCAGCGCGGAGACGCGGATCACGGGCACCTCGTCGCCCGGGAACTCGTACTCGTTGAGCAGCTCGCGGACCTCGAGCTCAACGAGGTCGAAGATCTCCTCGTCGTCCACCATGTCGGACTTGTTGAGAGCCACGACAATGTAGGGGACGCCGACCTGGCGAGCCAGGAGCACGTGCTCCTTGGTCTGCGGCATCGGACCGTCAGTAGCGGCGACCACCAGGATCGCGCCGTCCATCTGGGCGGCACCGGTGATCATGTTCTTCACGTAGTCCGCGTGACCGGGGCAGTCCACGTGCGCGTAGTGGCGGCTCTCGGTCTGGTACTCCACGTGCGAGATGGAGATGGTGATACCGCGCTCGCGCTCCTCCGGGGCCTTGTCGATGTCCTCGAAAGGCGTGAACGGGTTGAGGTCCGGGTACTTGTCGTGCAGAACCTTGGTAATCGCCGCGGTCAGCGTGGTTTTACCGTGGTCGATGTGACCGATGGTGCCGATGTTTACGTGCGGCTTGGTCCGCTCGAACTTGGCCTTCGCCACTGGATTACTCCTAGACGTACAGGTTGCTTAGCTGGACAGGTGAGGTGTCGTGGCTATTCGCCGCGGGCCTTCGCAACGATCTCCTGCGAGACGTTGGAGGGGACCTCCGCGTAGGAGTGGAACACCATCGTGTAGTTAGCCCGACCCTGGGTACGGCTGCGCAGGTCACCCACGTAGCCAAACATTTCCGACAACGGAACGAGTGCCTTGACGACACGGGTCCCGGCGCGTTCCTCCATGGACTGGATCTGACCGCGCCGGCTGTTCAGGTCACCGATCACGTCGCCCATGTACTCTTCCGGCGTGGTGACCTCAACCGCCATGACCGGCTCGAGGAGAACCGGGTTGGCTTTACTGGCCGCCTCCTTGAAGGCCATGGAACCGGCGATCTTGAAGGCGAGCTCAGAGGAGTCCACGTCGTGGTAGGCCCCGTCCTGGAGGGTCACCTTGATGCCGACCAGCGGGTATCCAGCGAGGACACCGAACTGGGCGGCCTCCTGGCAACCAGCGTCTACCGACGGGATGTACTCCCGCGGGATACGACCGCCAGTGATGTTGTTGACGAACTCGTAGCCCGGGCTGTCACCGTCACCGTCGATCGGAAGCGGTTCGAGGTCGATGACCACGCGACCGTACTGGCCGGCGCCACCCGTCTGCTTCTTGTGGGTGTACTCGACGCCTTCGACCTTGCGGCGAATCGTCTCGCGGTAGGCCACCTGGGGCTTACCGATGTTGGCCTCGACCTTGAACTCTTCGCGCATCCGGTTGACGAGCACCTCGAGGTGCAGCTCGCCCATACCGGAGATGACGGTCTGACCGGTCTCCTCGTCGGTAGTCACTCGGAAGGAGGGGTCCTCCTCCGCAAGACGCTGAATCGCGGTACCGAGCTTCTCCTGGTCGCTCTTGGTCTTGGGCTCGATCGCGACTTCGATGACGGGAGCGGGGAAGGTCATCGACTCCAGGACAATCGGGTTGGCCTGGTCGCACAGGGTTTCGCCGGTGGTGGTGTCCTTCAGGCCCACCACTGCGACGATGTCACCGGCGCCCACCCGCGTGATCTCCTCACGCTTGTTGGCGTGCATCCGGTAAATCTTGCCAATCCGCTCCTTGCGGCCCTTGATGCTGTTGAGAACCTGCATGCCGCTTTCGAGCACCCCGGAGTAGATCCGCAGGTAGGTGAGCTTACCGAGGTGCTGGTCGCTCATGATCTTGAATGCGAGAGCGGCCAGCGGCTCTTCTTCGCTGGGCTTGCGCTGGAGCGTGACTTCCTCGTCCTTGTCCTGGGGGTCGTGACCCTCGATCGCCTCGATGTCCAGCGGCGACGGCAGGTAGGCGACGATGGCGTCCAGCAAGGGCTGCACGCCCTTGTTCTTGAACGCGCTACCGCACAGGACCGGAACGGCGGCACCGGAGATCGTGGCCCGACGGATCGCGGCAACGAGCTGCTCCACCGTGGGCTCCTGGCCCTCGAGGTACAGCTCCATGATCTCGTCATCAGCTTCAGCCACAGCCTCGACGAGCCGCTCGTGGCCCTCCTGCGCGGCCTCTGCGTAGGCGTCCGGGATCTCGATGGTGTCGTACATTTCGCCCTTGGGGGCGTCCGGACTCCAGACGTAAGCCTTCATCCGGATGAGGTCGATGACACCCTGGAAGTCGGATTCGGCGCCAATCGGAAGCTGGACAGCCAGCGGGTTGGCGCCAAGACGCTCGCGGATCATGTCGACGCAGCGCTGGAAGTCCGCGCCGATCTTGTCCATCTTGTTGACGAAGCAGATCCGCGGCACGTTGTACCGGTCGGCCTGGCGCCACACCTGCTCCGACTGGGGCTCGACACCTTCCTTGCCGTCGAACACGGCGACTGCGCCATCGAGGACCCGCAGCGAACGCTCCACCTCAATGGTGAAGTCGACGTGACCGGGCGTGTCGATGATGTTGATCGTGGTGTCGTTCCAACGACAGGTGGTCGCGGCAGACGTAATCGTGATGCCGCGCTCCTGCTCCTCTTTCATCCAGTCCATCGTCGCCGAGCCCTCGTGGGTCTCGCCGAGCTTGTAGTTGACACCGGTGTAAAAGAGGATGCGCTCTGTCGTCGTGGTCTTGCCCGCGTCGATGTGCGCCATGATCCCGATGTTGCGGACCTTGGCGAGGTCAAGAGCAGTGGTAGCCATGGGGCTCGTCTTCTCTCGGTCTCTCGTGTGGCAAACCCGCGGGGGTTACCAGCGGTAGTGGGCGAAGGCCTTGTTGGACTCCGCCATCTTGTGGGTGTCCTCACGTCGCTTGACAGCGGCGCCAAGACCGTTGCTGGCGTCGACCAGCTCGTTCATCAGACGTTCGGTCATGGTCTTCTCACGGCGCAGACGCGCGTACTGCACCAGCCAGCGGAGCGCCAGGGTGGTGCTGCGCGATGCGCGGACCTCGACCGGTACCTGGTAGGTGGCGCCACCAACACGGCGGCTGCGCACCTCGAGGGTGGGCTTCACGTTGTCGATGGCCCGCTTGAGGATGACCAGGGGGTCCTGCCCGGTCTTCTCCCGGGCACCCTCAAGAGCGTTGTAGACGATCGACTGGGCCAGGGATCGCTTACCGTCCCGCAGCACCTTGTTGATCAGTGCAGTGACCAGAGGCGATCCATAGACCGGGTCAGTCATCAGTTGGCGCTTCGGCGCCGGACCTTTGCGCGGCATTTACTTCTCCTTCTTGGCGCCGTAGCGGCTACGAGCCTGCTTGCGGTTGCGAACGCCCTGCGTGTCGAGTGCGCCGCGAACGATGCGGTAGCGCACGCCCGGAAGGTCCTTCACACGGCCACCACGCACGAGCACGATGGAGTGCTCCTGGAGGTTGTGGCCGACGCCGGGAATGTAAGCAGTGACCTCGATCTGGCTGCTCAGCCGGACACGAGCGACCTTCCGCAGCGCAGAGTTCGGCTTCTTCGGCGTGGTTGTGTAGACACGTGTGCACACGCCGCGACGCTGAGGGCTTCCCTTGAGCGCCGGAGTCTTGTTCTTCGAAACCTTGGTCTTACGGCCCTTACGGACCAACTGCTGAATCGTGGGCACCGCGTCTCCGTACTTCCCTCTTGACCTACGCCGGTTCCATAGTCATTGGATGCGCTATGACCTGCTGGATTTCCCGCTCCCCCCGACCCCCGCGCTCGGGCGTGTCGCCCCAGTTTCTAAGCACAGTGGAGCACTACACCCGACCGGTGGTCGATTGTTGTGGGAGGAGGTGTCACGCGCCGCTCTCCCCGTCGCCCGCATGCACAGGGACAGACACAAAAAGCGCACACGTGTGACCCGTAGACTCACGGGCACGAAGTTGGAGACTACCGAACCCCGATCACCCGGTCAAAATCGGGGTGACCTGGTCCGGTGTCCGCACTCCGCAGCCTCATGCTGCCGTAGGTCTTCTTCTAGTGTACGGCGTGTCAAGAGTGGTCGCGTTGATTTTTCGGTCCCCACGGACACGCTTTTCCCCAGCGTCAGCGAATTTTCGGTAAACCTCTCCTCTCCGCTGATGCCGGGGAAATGCCATGCCGACTCAGAACAGCAACACGTAGCCGACCACAGTGAGCACGCTCACAACAATCCCAATTGTCGCAAGTATGGTACCTGCTTTGACGAGTTGTTCGCCTTCAAGGTGTCCCTGGGAGTCGCGAATGTTCTTCTTCGCTTTGGGCCCCAGAACCAGGGCGACGACCGCCGGCAGGAGGCCGAGGCCCGGGAGCAGGGCGAAGATACCAAGCCACAAGGTCGCGGTGGCCAAGCCTTCGGTCTCGGGCCACACATCGATGTTGTCGTAGCCGGGGTAGTCCGCGGCTGACCCGCCGACCGGCTCGGTGAACCCGGGGAACTCCTTGGCGATCTTGTCCTTCCGCCGGGAGGCGCGAGCACCCCGATCGCGGACCGGTTCGGGATAGTACCGGTCATCGACGTCGTCGTAGTACTCGTCGTCCCCACCACGCCGGTCGTCGTAGGAGCGGTCCCCTTCCCCGCGCCATCCGCTGTCGTAGTCCTCGTCCCGGTCGTAGCGGCGATCCTCCGGGTAGTCGTCGTAGTCGCGGTCGTCGTAATCCGCGTCCCGGCTGCGCCCGTCGTACCCCAGTTCGTCGTAGCGGTCGCCTTCGAGAACCTCCTCGCTGAGATCGGGAGGCAGGGGGACAGCCCCGGTGTTCTCCTTAACGATCCCTTCCGCGAGGTCCCAGTTGTCGGCTTCGCTCTGAGAGGCCAGTTCCTTGCTGCGGGCCCGGCTCTGCTCGTTGGCGATCGCCAGCAGGGGATCCGCAGTCGACTGCTCCGACGTGTTCTTCTCACCAGGAGAGTCGTGCCGGGTCTCCTCGGCGTCGGTGGAGTCCTCGGCAGCACCGTTCCACCGGTCGTCCGCGGAATCCCGGGACGTGAAATCCGTCGTCTTCAACGAATCCCACGCCGCAGTCGCCTGCGGGTCGTGCGAGCTCGACAAGGGGTCCGAGGAGGTGTCGGTTCTGGAAGACCGCTGGGCAGCGCGTTCCGCGATCTCGCGCACGCTGTCCGGGAGTCGGGGATCATCCCGGCTGAAAGCCCACGTGTTTCCACTGCCGGTACCCAGGGAGCCGCCCAGCGAGGACTCTGCCGCAGAGCGTGACTCTCCCTGGTCTGACGGCCCGTAGCTGCCAGCAGAAGCCCCGCCATCGCCCAACGGACTGCTGCCTCCGGTGCCCAGCCCACTCCACGTGGACTCACCCAGCAGAGAGTCCGCAGCAGACCGCGGCTCCTCCCGCTCCACAGACTCAGCACCACCAGCAGAAGCCCCGCTGCCATCCAACGGGCTACTGCTTCCGGTGCCCAACCCGCTCCACGTGGACTCACCCAACGGAGACTCTGCCGCAGAGCGTGACTCTCCCTGGTCTGACGGCCCGTAGCTGCCAGCAGAAGCCCCGCCATCGCCCAACGGACTGCTGCTTCCGGTGCCCAGCCCACTCCACGTGGACTCACCCAACGAGGGCTCCGACGTCGGGCGCGGCTCTTCCCGCTCCACAACGCCCGGAGCACCAGAAGCCCCGCTGTCATCCAGCGGACTGCTGTCTCCGGCGCCTCGACCGCTCCACGTGGACTCACCCAGCAGAGAGTCCGCAGCAGACCGCGGCTCCTCCCGCTCCACAGACTCAGCACCACCAGCAGAAGCCCCGCTGCCATCCAACGGGCTACTGCTTCCGGTGCCCAGCCCACTCCACGTGGACTCACCCAACGAAGACTCTGCCGTAGAACGTGACTCTCCCTGGCCTGACGGCCCGTAGCTGCCAGCAGAAGCCCCGCCATCGCCCAACGGACTGCTGTCCTCGCTCTTCGCACCGCCCCAGCCGGGGTAGGGCGCATTGGCCTGTGTGCGGTAGGGAGGCACGATCCGGTTGGGGGCAAGCGGCGACTGCGCTTTGTCTCCGGTAGGGATGCGGTACACGCTCGTGGGATCAGGCGGCCGGTGGGGCTGCCCTCCTGAAGCCTCCGTGCTCTGTCCGGCGGGCGCCGTATCGGTGCTGCTTGCCGACGGCGTGTAGGGGTTCCCGATACCGGCGGAGTAACCGGGGAGGGTGCTGTCCGGCTTAGCCGACGGCCAGCCACCGGTGGCCCCTTCCGGTCCGCTTTCCTTGCCTGAAGGCTCTGCAGCCGCAGCGGGCTCGGACGGCTGACGACCGAACTCGTAGCCCGAGGTGGTGCCCGGAGCCGGATCCTCCAACCGGTACGTGGCCCCCCGCTCGCCCTCTGTCTTCACCGTCCACGTTCCGGTGGTGGAGGAGCCGCTGGATGGAGCGGACTCGGGGGAGGATGGCGAGCGTCCGAACTCGTAGCCCGAGGTGGTGCCTGGAGTCGGATCCTCCAACCGGTACGTGGCGCCTTGGGGGGTTGACGGGGTCGACTCAACTCCGGGGGAGAAGGTCGAGTGCGACGCACCGGAGGGGGTCGTTCCCGAGGGGTACAAGTCTTCGGGGCGGTAGGAGCGGGTCGAGAGATCGTAGGCAGAGCCGGGGCCGGAATCGTCGTCCAGGTCCCTGTCCTGGCCCGAAGCGGCACGTTCGGTCCCACTTTCCGCAAAGTCACGGTACGAGGGGACCCGGTCACGGGGAGGAAGGTCGAAGGGGTAGTCACCGCCCAACGACGGTGCCTGCGCGTCTCCGGACAGTCCTGTCCCACTCAACGCCGGAGGATACGGTTCGGCCATGCCGGGGGCGCCGCCCTGGTAGCCGCCCAAGCCCGGATAGCCGCCGCTGTTCGGGTAGCGAGGGGCCGACGGCGTGTCGGGGCGGTCCGACGCTCCCGTGTCTACGGAACCATCCTGGTTCTTCTGCCGCTCTTCATAGGGGTCTCGGTACTGTGCCTGAGTCCGGTACCGCTCCTCGCTGGGCTGAAACCAGGAACTCGTCTGCCGTTGAGACCGCTCCTGTCCGCCACTTGGTCGGTCCGGCACTCCCCCGTGCTCCGTCACTGCTTGTTCTCCCGACCGCTTCGCGCGCTTAACAGATTCTCCCAGAGTGAGTATGTCAACCGGTAACGACGGACGGCGGTAGTGCTGCCCGTTGTGAGATGCACTACCGCCGTCGTTCAGCTCAGCGAGACGTCACCAATCGTTCCGGGTTACCTGTTGTAGGACCCGAAATCGTAGTCCTCCAGCGGAACGGCCTCACCGGATCCCTGGCCGAAGGTGTACTCACTGGGCTCCTCGTAGGAGGAAACCGAGTACATCGAGGCCTTGGCCTCCTCAGTGGGCTCAACCCGGATGTTCCGGTACTGCGGCATACCGGTACCGGCCGGGATGAGCTTACCGATGATGACGTTCTCCTTGAGACCGAGCAGCGGGTCGCTCTTACCGTGAATGGCGTTCTCGGTGAGCACCCGGGTGGTCTCCTGGAAGGAGGCCGCGGAGAGCCACGATTCTGTGGCCAACGACGCCTTCGTGATGCCGAGGAGGACGGGACGAGCCGAAGCGGGTTGGCCGCCTTCGGCCACGACGCGGCGGTTGATCTCCTCGAACTTGGGACGTTCGATCATTTCGCCCGGCAGCAGCTTAGTGTCACCGGACTCGAGGACGTTCACCCGCTTGAGCATCTGCCGCACGATGATCTCGATGTGCTTGTCGTGGATCGAGACACCCTGCGACTTGTAGACCTCCTGGACCTCGGAGACGAGGTGCTGTTGCACCGCGCGCGGGCCGAGGATCCGCAGGATCTCGTGCGGGTTGACCGTACCCTGGACGAGCTGCTGACCGACTTCGACGCGCTGCCCGTCTTGGACAAGCAGCGGAGCCCGCATGGGCACCTGGTAGCTGACCTCGTCGGAGCCGTCGTCCGGGACGACAATGATCTTACGGCTCTTGTCGGTCTCCTCAATCCGGACCCGGCCCTCCACTTCGCTGATCGGGGCCACGCCCTTGGGGACGCGGGCCTCGAACAGCTCCTGGACACGGGGCAGACCGTGGGTGATGTCCTGACCCGCCGTACCACCCATGTGGAAGGTACGCATGGTCAGCTGGGTACCGGGCTCACCAATGGACTGGGCGGCGATGATACCGACAGCCTCACCGACGTCGACCGGCTTGCCTGTGGCCAGGGAGCGGCCGTAGCAGGTGGCGCACACCCCGATCTTGGACTCGCACACCAGTGCGCTGCGGATGCGGATCCGGGTGACCCCGGCGGCGAGCAGCTTGTCGATCAGCGCCTCGGTAGTGTCGCTCAGCTTGGTCGCGATGACCTTGCCGTCGACCACCACGTCTTCGGCGAGAGTCCGGCCGAAACCGGTGTTCTCGACGTTGTGCTTGCGCACAATCGTGCCGTCGGGGCGCCGTTCGCCGATCTCCTGCCACAGGAAACGGTCAGTGCCGCAGTCGACCTCGCGGACGATGACGTCCTGGGCGACGTCCACGAGACGACGGGTGAGGTATCCGGAGTCGGCGGTACGCAGCGCGGTGTCCGCCAGACCCTTCCGCTGGCCGTGGGTGGAGATGAAGTACTCCAGCACCGTTAGGCCCTCGCGGTACGAGGACTTGATCGGCCGCGGAATCGTCTCACCCTTGGTGTTGGAGACCAGGCCGCGGATAGCGGCGATCTGCCGGACCTGCAGCGGGTTACCGCGGGATCCGGAGTTGACCATCATCCAGACCGGGTTGTCCGGAGGCGAGTTCTCCTCCATGTCCTTGGCCACTTCGTCCGTGGCCTTGGTCCAGATGTGGATCAGCTCCTGGCGGCGTTCGTCGTCGCTGATCAGACCACGCTCGTACTGGCGCTGGATCTTCTGGGCCTGCTGCTCGTACTTGTCGAGGATCTGCTGCTTGTTCGGCGGCGGGATCACATCGCTGATGCTGATGGTCAGCCCCGAACGGGTCGCCCAGTAGTATCCGGCGTCCTTGAGGGCGTCCAGGGTGGTAGCCACCTGGACCTTCGAGTACTTCTCCGCCAGTTCGGTCACCAGCGCGGACAACTGCTTCTTGCCCATCTGCTGGTTGACGAACGGGTAGTCCTCGGGCGTGGTCTCGTTGAACAGGTACCGGCCGAGGGTGGTCTCCAGGATGTACGGCTGGCCCGGCTGGTAGTCCTCGGGCGGCTCCCAGTTCACCGGCGGCACCGTGTCGCCCTCGACCCGCAGTTTGATCTTCGCTTGCAGGTCGAGTTCGCCGAGGTCGTAGGCCATGATGGCCTCGCCGATGTTGCTGAACGCCCGGCCTTCTCCCTTCGCACCCTCCTTCATGGTGGTCAGGTAGTACAGGCCGATGACCATGTCCTGGGTGGGCATGGTGACCGGCTTGCCGTCGGAGGGCTTGAGGATGTTGTTCGTGGCGAGCATCAGGATGCGCGCCTCGGCCTGGGCCTCCGCCGACAGCGGCAGGTGGACCGCCATCTGGTCGCCGTCGAAGTCCGCGTTGAACGCGGTGCAGACGAGCGGGTGGATCTGGATGGCCTTGCCCTCGACCAACTGCGGTTCGAACGCCTGGATGCCCAGGCGGTGCAGGGTCGGCGCCCGGTTGAGCAGGACGGGGTGCTCGGAGATGACTTCCTCCAGCACGTCCCACACCACGGGCCGGGCCCGCTCCACCATGCGTTTGGCGCTCTTGATGTTCTGCGCATGGTTCAGGTCGACCAGGCGCTTCATCACGAACGGCTTGAACAGCTCCAGCGCCATCTGCTTGGGCAGGCCGCACTGGTGCAGCTTGAGCTGCGGGCCGACCACGATGACCGAGCGGCCAGAGTAGTCGACGCGCTTACCCAGCAGGTTCTGGCGGAACCGTCCCTGCTTGCCCTTGAGCATGTCGGACAGGGACTTGAGCGGACGGTTGCCCGGACCGGTGACGGGGCGGCCGCGGCGGCCGTTGTCGAACAGCGCGTCAACGGCCTCCTGGAGCATGCGCTTCTCGTTGTTGACGATGATCTCGGGCGCGCCGAGGTCGAGAAGCCGCTTGAGCCGGTTGTTGCGGTTGATGACCCGACGGTACAGGTCGTTCAGGTCGGAGGTGGCGAAGCGGCCACCGTCGAGCTGAACCATGGGACGCAGGTCCGGCGGGATCACCGGGACGCAGTCCAGCACCATGCCCATCGGGCTGTTGCGGGTGTTGAGGAACGCCGAGACGACCTTGAGCCGCTTGAGGGCGCGGGCCTTCTTCTGGCCCTTGCCTGTGCGGATGATCTCGCGGAGCTTCTCGGCTTCGGCCTCCAGGTCGAAGTTGGCCAGCCGCTCCTTGATCGCCTGGGCGCCCATACCGCCGCGGAAGTACTTGCCGAAGCGGTCCCGCATTTCGCGGTAGAGCTGCTCATCGCCTTCGAGGTCCTGGACCTTGAGGTTCTTGAAGCGGTTCCAGACCTCTTCGAGGCGGTCGATCTCCCGCTGGGCGCGGTCGCGGATCTGCCGGATCTCCCGCTCGGCGGCCTCGCGCACCTTGCGGCGGGCATCCGCCTTGGCGCCCTGTTCCTCCAGTTCGGCCAGGTCGGCTTCGAGCTTGCGGTGGCGCTCCTCGATCGCGGAGTCGCGGCGCTGCTCGAGGTGCTGCCGCTCGACGGAGATCTGGGCTTCCAGGGACGGCAGGTCGCGCTCGCGGGCCTCGGTGTCCACCCAGGTGACCATGTAGGCCGCGAAGTAGATGACCTTCTCCAGGTCCTTGGGTGCGAGGTCGAGGAGGTAGCCCAGGCGGCTGGGCACGCCCTTGAAGTACCAGATGTGGGTGACGGGAGCGGCCAGCTCGATGTGGCCCATGCGTTCCCGCCGCACCTTGGCCCGCGTGACCTCGACACCGCAGCGTTCGCAAATGATGCCCTTGAAGCGGACCCGCTTGTACTTACCGCAGTAGCACTCCCAGTCCCGGGTCGGACCGAAGATCTTCTCGCAGAAGAGTCCGTCCTTTTCGGGCTTGAGGGTCCGGTAGTTGATGGTTTCCGGCTTTTTGACCTCGCCGTGCGACCACTGACGGATGTCGTCAGCGGTCGCGAGACCAATCCGGAGCTCGTCGAAGAAGTTGACGTCGAGCACTTAATTCGTCCCCTGCTCTTGGATCGCGGAATCAGACCTCTTCGACACTGCTCGGCTCACGCCGACCAAGGTCGATACCCAGTTCTTCGGCCGCACGGAAGACGTCTTCCTCGCTGTCGCGCATCTCGATGGACATGCCGTCGCGGGAGAGAACTTCCACGTTGAGGCAGAGCGACTGCATCTCCTTGATGAGCACCTTGAAGGACTCGGGGATGCCGGGCTCGGGGATGTTCTCGCCCTTGACGATGGCCTCGTAGACCTTGACGCGACCGTTGATGTCGTCGGACTTGATGGTGAGCAGCTCTTGCAGGGCGTAGGCAGCGCCGTAGGCCTCGAGCGCCCACACCTCCATCTCGCCGAAGCGCTGTCCACCGAACTGCGCCTTACCACCCAGCGGCTGCTGGGTGATCATCGAGTACGGGCCGGTGGACCGGGCGTGGATCTTGTCGTCCACGAGGTGGTGCAGCTTCAGGAAGTAGGCGTAGCCGACCGCGACCGGCTCCTTGAACGGTTCGCCGGTGCGTCCGTCGTACAGCTTGGCCTTGCCGAACTTGTTGACCAGGATGTCGCCGTCCTGGTCGGGCAGGACGCAGCTCAGCAGACCGCTGATCTCGTCTTCCCGGGCACCGTCGAAGACGGGCGTCGCGACCTTGGAGTTGGGCGGTGCCTCGTGTGCCCCGATGTCACGCAGCCGGCGCTTCCATTCGGCGTCGTCGCCTTCGACCTTCCACCCGTGTTTCGCGAGCCACCCGAGGTGCATTTCCATGATCTGGCCGATGTTCATCCGGCCAGGCACACCCAGCGGGTTGAGCACGATGTCCACGGGGGTGCCGTCCTCCAGGAAGGGCATGTCTTCCTTGGGGAGGATCTTGGCGATGACACCCTTGTTGCCGTGCCGTCCGGCGAGCTTGTCGCCATCGGTGATCTTGCGCTTCTGGGCCACGTAGACGCGGACCAGTTCGTTCACGCCCGGAGGAAGCTCGTCGCCTTCCTCGCGGCTGAAGACGCGCACACCGATGACCTTGCCGGACTCACCGTGCGGCACCTTCAAGGAGGTGTCGCGGACCTCGCGGGCCTTCTCCCCGAAGATCGCGCGGAGCAGGCGCTCCTCCGGGGTCAGCTCGGTCTCACCCTTGGGCGTGACCTTACCGACGAGGATGTCACCGTCGACGACCTCGGCACCGATGCGGATGATGCCGCGTTCGTCGAGGTCGGCGAGGACTTCCTCGCTGACGTTGGGGATCTCGCGGGTGATCTCCTCGGGGCCCAGCTTGGTCTCGCGCGCGTCGACCTCGTGTTCCTCGATGTGGATCGAGGAGAGGATGTCCTCTTCGACCAGGCGCTGGGACAGCACGATGGCGTCCTCGTAGTTGTGGCCCTCCCAGGACATGTACGCCACGAGGAGGTTCTTGCCGAGCGCCATCTCACCGGCCTCGGTGGACGGTCCGTCGGCGAGCACCTGGCCTTCCTCGACCCGCTGGCCTTCTTCGACGATGGGGCGCTGGTTGAAGCAGGTGCCCTGGTTGGTGCGGCGGAACTTGTGGACCCGGTAGGTCTTGCGGGTGCCGTCGTCGGCCAGGACGGTGATGTAGTCGGCGGTGACGTCCTCGACGACACCGGACTTCTCCGCCAGGATGACGTCGCCGGCGTCGGTGGCCGCGCGGTACTCCATACCGGTACCCACGAGCGGGGCCTCGGCACGCAGCAGTGGCACCGCCTGACGCTGCATGTTGGAGCCCATGAGCGCCCGGTTGGCGTCGTCGTGCTCCAGGAACGGGATCATGGCGGTGGCGACCGACACCATCTGCCGCGGGGAGATGTCCATGTAGTGGACTTCTTCCGCGGCGACGGACTCGAACTCCCCGCCCTTGCGGCGTGCCAGCACCTGGGACTCCGCGAAGGTCCCGTCGGGGTTGACCGGGGTGTTCGCCTGGGCGATGACGTACCGGTCCTCTTCGTCCGCGGTGAGGTAGACCACCTCGTCGGTGATCCGGCCGTCGACCACCTTGCGGTAGGGGGTCTCGATGAACCCGAAGGAGTTGACCCGGGCGTAGGCCGCAAGCGAGCCGATGAGGCCGATGTTCGGGCCTTCCGGTGTCTCGATCGGGCACATGCGGCCGTAGTGCGACGGGTGGACGTCGCGGACCTCGAAGCCCGCCCGCTCACGGGACAGACCGCCCGGTCCCAGCGCGGAGAGGCGGCGCTTGTGGGTCAGGCCGGCCAGCGGGTTGGTCTGGTCCATGAACTGGGAGAGCTGGCTGGTGCCGAAGAACTCCCGGATGGAGGCGACGACCGGACGGATGTTGATCAGCGTCTGCGGCGTTATCGCCTCGACGTCCTGGGTGGTCATGCGCTCCCGGACGACCCGTTCCATGCGGGCCAGCCCCAGGCGGACCTGGTTCTGGATGAGCTCACCGACGGTGCGCAGCCGGCGGTTACCGAAGTGGTCGATGTCGTCGACCTCGATCGGGAAGGTGCCGTGCGGACGCACCAGCTCCTTCTCCCCGGCGTGCAGCCGGACGAGGTAGTCGACGGTGGCGACGATGTCCTCTTCGGTGAGCGTCCCCTGGGTGATGTCGATCTCCAACCCCAGCTTCTTGTTGATCTTGTAGCGGCCGACCTTGGCGAGGTCGTAGCGCTTGGGGTTGAAGTACAGGTTTTCCAGCAGAGCCTGCGCGGCCTCCTTCGTGGGAGGCTCGCCCGGGCGGAGCTTGCGGTAGATGTCCAGCAGCGCGTCGTCGGTCCCCGCAGTGGGGTCCTTCTCCAGGGTGGCGCGGATGGACTCGTACTCGCCGAAGCGTTCCAGGATCTGGTCGGTGGTCCAGCCCAGCGCCTTGAGCAGGATGGTGACAGCCTGCTTGCGCTTGCGGTCGATACGGACACCGACGAAGTCGCGCTTGTCGATCTCGAATTCCAGCCAGGCTCCACGGGACGGGATGATCTTGCACCCGTAGAGCTCCTTGTCGGAGGACTTGTCCATCTGGCTGTCGAAGTACACGCCAGGCGAGCGGACAAGCTGGGAGACGACGACACGCTCGGTGCCGTTGATGATGAACGTGCCCTTGGCGGTCATGAGCGGGAAGTCGCCCATGAACACCGTCTGGCTCTTGATCTCACCCGTGTCGTTGTTGATGAACTCCGCCGTCACGAACATCGGGGCGGAGTAGGTCATGTCCTTGTCCTTGCACTCCTCTTCGGAGTACTTGGGAGGCTCGAACCGATGGTCGCGGAACGACAGCGACATCGTGCCCGAGAAGTCCTCGATCGGACTGATCTCTTCGAAGATCTCTTCCAGGCCGGACTGCTCCGGAATGTCCTTACGGCCGGCTTTGCGGGCCGCTTCGACTCGGGCACGCCACCTCTCGTTGCCGAGCAGCCAGTCGAAGGACTCGGTCTGCAGGGCAAGGAGGTTCGGGACCTCAAGTGGTTCCTTGATGCGAGCGAAAGAAACGCGGTTCGGACCAAGGGCGTTAGCGGAGGCGATGCGCGAGGCTGCCAACAGGGGTCCTTCCGAAGGCTTGTGGCGGTTGATGCGCGCGCACGCCGGACGTTCCAATGCCGAAGAGCCACCAGACAGGGGTGGATCTACGGGTGCGAGAACCGTGCGGGCCGGGCTAGGTCAGTTGAGGATCAAGCCCGCAGACACACGGACTCTCCACAGGAAACGTCAAAGGGCAGCGCAAAAGGGCAGTGTAGCCGAATGCTACACCGCTGTCCACCAGTGTGCCTCGCGGCCACTCAAAGACATCTGGCAGCATCCCTGTTGCGGGCCGATTCGTCAAGCCCAGAGAGGGCATTCCGACCAGTTCCGGCAGAGTGAGAGGATACACAGCCCCTAAGAGGTGTGAGCTAATCAACATCGGGGAAAGAAGAAAAGTTCACGGTGTCGTCAAGAAATCCCCACTTCTCTGCCAGCTTCCCGGTTCGTCCGGCCCCACCGGGGGACGCCGCCGCACGAGAAGGCACGGTCAGCACGGCACCGCCCCGGTACCGCGCCCCGACTCACCCTCGGGGTTGCCGCTGCCCCTCGCCTCGCTGCACTACCCATCCACGCGATCGTGATTTAAATCACACAATCGTGGTAGAGGGCTCTCTGGCCCACTGTCGTGTTCTCCCCTGCCGCCGGCCACGCAGGCGCTCCCGGACACGCTCCCCGTGCCGCAGCCCAGAAAACAACGAAGGCGGCCGCCCCGCAAGGGGCAGCCGCCCGCCATAGCCGAAAAAGGCTTACTTCAGGGTCACGGTAGCGCCGGCACCCTCGAGGGCAGCCTTGGCCTTCTCCGCGGTCTCCTTGTTGACGCCCTCCAGCACCGGCTTGGGGGCGCTGTCGACCAGGTCCTTGGCGTCCTTGAGACCCAGGTTGGTGAGGCCGCGGACCTCCTTGATGACCTGGATCTTCTTGTCGCCAGCGGACTCGAGGATGACGTCGAACTCGTCCTTCTCCTCCTCAACAGCGGCCTCGCCGCCACCGCCACCGGCGGGAGCAGCGGCAACCACCGCAGCAGGAGCAGCAGCGGTGACGTCGAACTTCTCCTCGAACAGCTTGACGAACTCGGAGAGCTCCAGGAGAGTCATCTCCTCGAACGCGCTGAGCAGCTCCTCGTGGCTGAGCTTCGCCATGGTTGAGATCTCTCTTTCTCTACCGGCAGCCGCGCTCTGCGACGCGGCACCGAGCCTGCAACGCCGACGCGGACTGCGCCGGCCACGGACAGAAGATGCGGAACCTCCCCCACCGCGGGGAAGGCCGCGAGTCTACTGAGACTCCCCTCGCTTGTCCGCCAGCGCCTGGACCAGCCGCACAGCCTTGGACGGCAGCGCCTGGAACACGGCGGCAGCCTGGCTCTGCTTGGCCTTGAACGCGCCAGCAAGCTTCGAGAGGAGCACCTCGCGGGATTCGAGATCGGCCAGCTTGGTGATCTCTTCGGGCGTCATCGGCTTGCCGTCGATGAGGCCGCCCTTGATCACCAGCGCCGCGTTCTCCTTGGCGAAGTCACGCAGCCCTTTGGCTGCCTCCACCACGTCGCCCTTGACGAAGGCGATGGCGGAGGGACCCTTGAGCAGGTCGAGGACCTCGCTGTCCGTCACGCCGGCCTCTTTGGCCGCGATCTTGGTCAGCGTGTTCTTCGCCACACGGAAGCGTGCGTTCTGGCCGAGGCTGCGACGCAGCTCGGTGAGCTGCGCAACAGTGAGCCCGCGGTATTCGGTCAGCACGGCGCCGCTCGAGGTCTGGAATTCCTCCTTGAGCTCGGCGACCACTGCTGCCTTATCCGGCCTCGGCATGGGTCTCCTTCCAACGGTGAACACCGGTCGAGATCCCCGTGCGGCGAGCAGCGCGGTCGCGAAAGAATAAAGCCCCGGCACAAGCGCAGCGGGGCCCAGGATCGCGGACGCGGTGGACCACGTCACGGATCCGGAAGCTCACAGCAACCTGCGCGGGCCGCCCGACTGTTGCGGGACCTTAGGCCACCTCACGGGTGACGACCAGCGGTCTTCGGCAGTGTTCCATGCTAGGCGATAAGCAGAGCCGAGTCGAACGGGATCCTGCCCACACCATCTCAGCCGCAGCTCCGGGCACCTGCCCGCCCCGCCGTTCTGCCCCAGCGCTAGGGCGGAAGCTGCACCGTGCCAGGACATTGCCCAGATCGCGCATCCCACCTAGCGGCGTATATATGGCGCAATTCACAGAAAACGGGCGCCTCGACAGTGTCGAGTGCGCCCGTTACCACCTCTGCGCTGAAACGTCAGGCAGCCTTCGCCGCCTCACGCGTGGCATTCGGGTCGACCGGGATACCAGGGCCCATCGTGGTGGTCAAGGTGATCTTCTTGATGTAGCGCCCCTTCGCAGCGGACGGCTTGAGCCGCAGCACCTCGTCGACGGCGGCCAGGTAGTTCTCCAGCAGCTTCTGCTCGTCGAAGGAGACCTTGCCGATGATGAGGTGGAGGTTGCCGTGGCGGTCGACGCGGAACTCGATCTTGCCGCCCTTGATGTCGGAGACCGCCTTGGCCACGTCCATGGTGACCGTGCCGGTCTTCGGGTTGGGCATGAGGCCGCGCGGACCGAGGATGCGGCCCAGGCGACCGATCTTGCCCATCATGTCGGGGGTGGCCACGACCGCGTCGAAGTCGAGGAAGCCCTGCTGGATCCGCTCGACCAGGTCGTCGTCGCCCACGTAGTCGGCGCCTGCGGCCCGGGCCTGCTCGGCACGCTCACCGGCAGCGAAGACCAGGACCCGGGCGGTCTTGCCGGTGCCGTGGGGCAGGTTGACGGTGCCGCGCACCATCTGGTCGGCCTTACGCGGGTCGACACCCAGCCGCATAGCGACCTCGACGGTCGCGTCGAACTTGACGGTGCTGGTCTCCTTGGCCAACCGGACAGCTTCGGCGGGCGTGTAGAGCCGAGTGCGGTCGATCTGCTCAGCCGCCTTGCGGTAGCTCTTGCTGCGCTTCACGGGTACTCCTGGGAAAGGCTTGTGGTGTGGGCCAGCGCCTGGCCCTGCCACGGAGGAACAAAGAGAAAAAGACAGTCGCCGGAAGGCGCCTGACTACTTGACTTCGATGCCCATGGAGCGGGCGGTGCCGGCGATGATCTTCTCGGCGGCTTCCAGGCTGGTGGTGTTCAGGTCAGGGAGCTTGGTCTGTGCGATCTCGCGGACCTGGTCCCGCGTGATCGAACCGGCGACGCTGCGGCTCGGCGTGCTGGCCCCCTTCTCCAGCCCGGCGGCCTTGAGGATCAGCGCAGGCGCCGGAGGCGTCTTGGTGACGAAGCTGAAGGAGCGGTCCTCGTAGATAGAGATTTCTACGGGGATGATGTTGCCGCGCTGGGATTCTGTAGCAGCGTTGTACTGCTTGCAGAATTCCATGATGTTGACGCCGTGCGGACCAAGCGCGGTACCGACAGGCGGCGCCGGAGTGGCCTGACCAGCGGGAAGCTGGACCTTAACCACAGCCGCAAGCTTCTTCTTCGGAGGCATTTCGGGTCCTTGTCTTACATCTCGGGTTGATCATGGCCCCTCGCCCCGCCTGCGTAGCGGGGCACACGGCGGCCCAGGGCAGGGCAGCCGGGATTTCCTGCCCCCGGAACGTGGCGGGGGCGGCTCGGTGACCGCGGGGACCGTTCGGTCGTCTTCCAGCCTTACGGGCCAGTGCATGACGGGCCCACCGAGGTGGACCCGTCAAGTCTAAGCGAACTGTCAGATCTTGGAGACCTGGTTGAATCCCAGTTCCACCGGTGTCTCCCGCCCGAAGATCGACACCAACACCTTGAGCTTCTGGGTGTCGGGGTTGACCTCGCTGACGGTGGCGGGAAGCGTGGCGAAGGGACCGTCCATCACGGTGACTGACTCGCCGATCTCGTATTCGACCTCGCCACGAGGCTCGGCTTCCTTCTTCGCCTGCTCCTCTTCCGTCTCGGGCTCGGGCGCCAACAGTTCCGCAACCTCGTCGAGGCTCAGCGGGACAGGGCGGTTCGACAGACCCACGAAACCGGTGACGCCAGGCGTGTGCCGGACGGCCGCCCAGGACTCGTCGGTGAGTTCCATGCGGACCAGCACGTAGCCGGGCAGCACCTTCTCGGTGACCTGCTGTCGCTTGCCGCTCTTGACCTCAGTGACCTCCTGCGTAGGCACCTCAACCTGGAAAATGTAGTCCTCCATGTTGAGGGACTGCGTGCGGTTCTCCAGGTTGGCCTTCACCCGGTTCTCGTAGCCCGCGTAGGTGTGCACGACGTACCATTCGCCGGGCAGCAGCCGAAGCTCGGCTTTGAACTCCTCGATCGGGTCGAGCTCGGGAGTCTGGTCCTTGGAGGTGTCGCTCTCCTGGGCCTCGACTTCGTCGGCAACCTCAGCAGCTTCCGCCTGCTCGGCACGCGGACCGGTCTCTTCCGCCGACGACTGATCCCGCTCCTCGTTGGGGAGGTCGTCAGAGGTCAGTGGGGACTCGGACACGGCTGCTCTTTCTCTCGTCGGATTAAGCGCTCACTACTGGCTTCGAAAACACAAGAGGCCAGCACTGTCAGCTTATGGTCTCACCCGAGGCGATGAGACCTTTCTGACCGTGCCGACCTCGGATATGCCAGGTTAGGCTGCCTGGCCCACCAGGCCATACAGCCAGGTGACGCCTTCGCCGAAGCCGAAGTTCACGAGGGACACATAGCCGATCATGATCAGCACGAACACGATGACCACAACGGTGTAGGTAAAGAGTTCGCGCTGAGTTGGCCAGCGGACCTTACGGAGTTCAGCGACGACCTGCTTGGTGAAGGTCACCGGACCGGTACGACGCTTCCGCTCCCCGCTCTTGGCGCCCGTGTCAGTCTGTGCCACCTCAGGTCCTTAGGGCTCGGGACACTCTGCTCTCAGAGTCTCGTTTGCAGGGCAGAAGGGACTCGAACCCCCAACCGCCGGTTTTGGAGACCGGTGCTCTACCAATTGAGCTACTGCCCTTGGCCATGCCTGACTACACGATAACCGGTTACCGGCTTCCACGGCCAGATAGCCCGCAGTCGTCGGCTGCGAACCGGCTATCAGTGGCCAGAGTCTATGCCAACTCTGTGCCTATAACCAACTCGGATTCCGTTATCGCTGGTAAGCAAGGTGCAGCGGAGAGTGACACCCGGGTGACTTTCGTCCTTTCCCGTCGGCCTACCGGAGTATCAAACTCCGGAAGCAGGCATGGAACGATGGAGCCATGACTGACCGACCTCGTATCTCCGCACGCATCGGCGGTATCTCCGAGTCAGCGACCCTGGCGGTGGACGCCAAGGCCAAGGCCCTGAAGGCCGCTGGGCATCCCGTGATCGGCTTCGGCGCCGGGGAGCCTGACTTCCCCACGCCCGACTACATCGTGGAGGCAGCGGTCGCCGCCTGCCGCGACTCGCGCTTCCACCGCTACACCCCGGCGGGAGGCCTCCCCGAACTCAAGGAAGCCATCGCGGCTAAGACGCTGCGCGACTCCGGCTACCGGGTGGAGCCGAACCAAGTCCTGGTCACCAACGGCGGCAAGCAAGCGATCTACGAGGCGTTCGCCACGCTGCTCGATCCGGGCGACGAGGTCATCGTGATCGCGCCCTACTGGACCACCTACCCTGAATCGATCCGGCTGGCCGGAGGAACCCCGGTCTACGTGGTCACCGACGAGTCCACTGGCTACCTGGCCACGGTCGAGCAGCTGGAGGCGGCCCGCACCGACCGCACCAAGGTGCTGCTGTTCGTCTCCCCCTCGAACCCGACCGGCGCAGTGTACTCGCCCGAGCAGGTCCGCGAGATCGGCCGGTGGGCCCTCGAACACAACCTGTGGGTGCTCACCGACGAGATCTACGAGCACCTCGTCTACGGGGACGCCCGGTTCTCCTCGATGCCGGTGGAAGTTCCGGAACTGGCCGACCGCACCGTGGTGGTCAACGGGGTGGCCAAGACCTACGCCATGACCGGGTGGCGGGTCGGCTGGCTCATCGGCCCCGTGGACGTGGTCAAGGCTGCGACCAACCTGCAGTCGCACGCCACCTCCAATGTGGCCAACGTCTCGCAGGCCGCGGCTCTGGCAGCGGTCTCCGGCGACCTGTCGGCCGTGGAGGAGATGAAGCAGGCCTTCGACCGGCGGCGGCAGACCATTGTGCGGATGCTCAACGAGATCCCCGGTGTGGTGTGCCCCGAGCCCCAGGGCGCGTTCTACGCCTACCCGTCGGTCAAGGAGATCCTCGGCAAGGAGATCCGCGGTCAGCGTCCGCAGACCTCCAGCGAGCTGGCGTCGCTGATCCTGGAGCACGCCAAGGTCGCGGTGGTCCCGGGCGAGGCGTTCGGCACTCCGGGCTACCTGCGGTTGTCCTACGCGTTGAGCGACGCCGATCTGGTCGAAGGGGTCAGCCGGATCGCCAAGCTGCTGAGCGAAGCCCACTGACCGGCGTCAGGTGCGGCGCCTCGCGGCTGTGCGGGGCAGGTGGCCGTACCAGCTGAGCCGTCCGTCCTCGAGGCGGACGGCTTCTTTCGTTTCATTGGGCACCATTGGGAGACGCTTTACGGCACCCTTGTGTCATGAGACGTCCCATCGAACAACTTCCCAAAGCCCACCTCCACCTGCACTTCACCGGTTCGATGCGGCATTCCACCCTGATCGAGCTGGCAGCCAAGCACGGGGTGCACCTGCCGCACGCGCTGGTCGAGGAGTGGCCGCCGAAGCTGCGTGCCACCGACGAACGGGGCTGGTTCCGCTTCCAGCGGCTCTACGACATCGCCCGTTCGGTGCTGCAAACCCCCGACGACCTGTACCGGCTGCTGCGGGAGACCGCCGAGGACGAGCGGGCTGCCGGTGCCGGCTGGCTGGAGATCCAGGTGGATCCCAGCGGGTATGCGTCCCGTTTCGGTGGTCTGACCGCCACGCTCGAGTTGATCCTGGACGCCGCGCAGGTTGCGGAGGCGGCGACCGGGGTGGGGATCGGGGTGATGGTGGCGGCCAACCGGACCAAGCATCCGCTGGACGCCAAGACCCTGGCCCGGCTGGCGGTCCAGTACGCGGGCCGCGGGGTCGTGTCTTTCGGGTTGAACAATGACGAGCGGCGCGGGCGGGCCCTGGATTTCGAGGGCGCGTTCCGGATTGCGCGCCGGGCCGACCTGCTGCTGGCGCCGCACGGCGGGGAGTTGAGCGGGCCGCGGAGTGTGCGCGAGTGCCTGGACATGCTGCAGGCCGACCGCATCGGGCACGGGGTGCGCGCGGTCGAAGACCCTGTCCTGGTGGAGCGGCTGGCCGCGCAGGAGGTGACCCTCGAAGTGTGTCCGACCTCGAACGTCAGTCTCGGGGTGGTCGACGAGCTCGAGGAGGTCCCGCTTCGCCGGTTGTTCGACGCGGGGGTGCCGGTCGCGCTCGGCGCCGACGACCCGCTGCTGTTCGGTCCCCGGCTGGCCGAGCAGTACCACATCGCCCGGGAGGTCTTCGGCTTCTCTGATGCGGAGCTGGCCGAACTGGCCCGGATGTCGATCCGCGCGTCCGGTGCCCCGGAGGCGCGGAAGAAGGAGATGCTCGCCGGAGTGGACGCCTGGCTGGCAGCCCCGCCCGCCCGCTCCTAGGCCCTGCGGGTGAGGCTGCCGGCCGGGCCCTCTCCTCAGGCTGTGGACAGCACGAGTTGGCCGAGCCCTTGGACCACCATGACCAGGCCGGCGAGGAAGAACAGGGTGGCCGCCCCGATCCGGATGACGTGCTCTGGAAGCTTCTTCCCCAGCAGCGCGCCGAGCGCGATCCCGAGAGCGTCCGCCGCGACCATGCCCACGGTGGAGCCGATCCACACCGCCAGCCACGACAGGGGGATGCCCACGTGGTCTGCGCCGACGGTGACCGTGGCGAGCATGGTCTTGTCGCCGAGTTCGGCGAGGAAGAAGATCATGGCCACGGTGAGGAACACGGAACGGGTGGGCCGCGTGGCCGCGCGTGCTTCGTCAGCGTCGGTGAGTTCGTCGCCGCGGAGGGTCCACACTCCGAAGCCGAGGAAAGCCAGGCCGGCGATGAGGGACAGCCAGTCGTGGGGCAGGGCCATGCCCAGGATCTCGGCGAGCAGCACGCTGATGCCGTGGACGACGACCGTGGCCGCGGTGATCCCCAGTAGGACGGTGCGGATCCGGTAGCGGCTGGCCAAGGACATCGCCACCAATTGGGTTTTGTCCCCCATTTCGGCGACGAGGACCACGGCCGTGCTCATGCCCAGAGCACCGAGAAAAGCCATTAATTCCGCCCCTCATTTTTATTTTCGGGAAGAAGAAAGGTGAATACCGCTCTTCATCCCGAAAACACCCGAGCATTCGAGGGGTTTGTCCGCTGGAATATACACCCGCGTGATCCAGGCCACTCCTGGTGAGAGCCGGTGGAGTGCCCACGCAGCGCAAGGACTACTCCCCTCTGCACGGCATCCACCGTAGTGAAGAGAATTCGAGAGGGCAATTCATTGGAATGGCTTTTTTAAATCGGGCCCCAGGCAAACAAAAGAGTTCGGTGCGCCTTATTTTTCTTTTGGCTCAGGCCAAGAGATGTGTTGGTTTTATCGCCCGTGGTCGGGGGGTGCAGCGGGGGCGCGGAGGCGGTCTGCTTTCTGTCCGCGGCAGGGCAGGGGGTGTCCTGGGGTCAGGGGAAGACCACGGCGGGAAAAGGCCGCGGAGCAGAAAGCCTCGAGGGGGAAGTGTCCGCGGGCAGTCAGGAGCGGCCTGGCGGCGCGCTGCCGCGTCCGCCTGGCCGCGGTGCTCCCCGTTCAGAGGGTGACGCCGATCATGACCGGCTCGTTGACCAGCGTGATCCCGAATACGCGGGCCACGCCCGCGCGCACTTCACGCGCCAGGGCCAGCAGGTCGGCGGTGGTGGCGCCGCCCCGGTTGGTCAACGCCAGCGTGTGCTTGGTGGAGATGCCCACCGGTCCGGTGCCGTACCCCTTGGGGAAGCCCGCGCGTTCGATCAGCCAGGCGGCCGACGTCTTCACGCGGCCGTCGCCATCCGGGTAGGCGGGTGGGGTCACCTCCGGACCGAGCACTTCCGCGACCCGCTGGGTGAACCGAGCGAACTCGTCGGCGGACAGGATCGGGTTGGTGAAGAACGATCCTGCGCTGCGCGTGTCCGGGTCCGCAGGGTCGAGCACCATGCCTTTGCTGCGGCGCAGGGACAGCACGGCGTCGCGGACGTCCGCGAGCGGTACCTGGTCGCCTTGGGAAACGCCGAGGCTGCGGGCTAGTTCGGCGTACCTGATCGGACGGCTCAGCTTCGACCGGGTCAGTTCGAAGACCACGTCGCACACCACGTAGCGGTCGCGGCCCTTGAAGATGCTGGTGCGGTAGGCGAACCCGCACTCCGCGGCCGAGAGCACTCTGGTGCGGTCTGCTGCGCGGTCGTAGACCGTGACTTCGACCACGGTCTGGCTGATGTCCTGGCCGTAGGCGCCCACGTTCTGGATGGGGGTGGCGCCGACCCGGCCGGGGATACCGGAGAGGGCTTCCACTCCGGACAGTCCCTCGTCTACACAGCGGGCGACGAAGGAGTCCCATTCCATCCCGGCGTCAACGCGCACGCGGACGACGGTGTCGTCGACTTCGGTGTAGGAGAGGTCGGAGGAGTCCACCTGGATCACTGTGCCCGCGAACCCTTCGTCGGCCACCACCAGGTTGCTGCCGCCGCCCAGCACGAGCAGCGGGTCGCCGCTGCGGTCGACGTCCCGCACGGTCGCGATCAGTTCGTCGGTGCTGGCCACGGAGCAGAAGCGTGCGGCGGGGCCGCCCAGCCCGAGCGTGGTGTAGTCGGCGAGCGGCACGTTGCGGGCGAAGCTGGTGGTCACGGGTGGCACCTCTGTGGGTCTGGGAGCGGAAACCTCCTGTGCCGCAGCCTGGTGCGGCACAGGGCCCGGAACAGTCAGGGCAGGCGCACCACGGCGGTGGAGCGCGCCAGGACCTTGGCGCCGGCGGAACGGGCGGTGATGGTGACGACAACCTGGTTGTCGTCGAGCTTCTTCGTGACGGTTCCGCCGACCACGAGTTCGGCTCCCTCGTCGTCGTCCGGGACGACGACAGGAGCGGAGAAGCGGACCCCGTACTCCACCACCGCGCCAGGGTCGCCGACCCAGTCGGTGATGACGCGGCCGGCCTGGGCCATGGTGAACATGCCGTGCGCGATCACACCGGGCAGTCCCACGTTGCGGGCGACCCGGTCGCTCCAGTGGATGGGGTTGAAGTCGCCGGAGGCTCCGGCGTAGCGGACGAGGTCGCTGCGACGCACCCGGAACGTCCGCTCGGGCAGTTCCGTGCCCACCTCAACGTCGGCATACCGGACAGTGGTCATCTGGGCTGCTCCTCACTCACGTCCCGGACGGTGCATCGCCGCGTACCACGAGCATGGTGACCGAGGTGACGACGTGTTCCCCGGCCGTGGTGGCGATCTCGCTTTCCAAGGTCAGCATCTCGTTGCCGGCCAGGGATTTGATGTCGGTGATCGTGGTGCGGCAGGTCACCACGTCCCCGGCCTGGAGGGGGCGGCTGTAGCGGAACCGCTGGTCCCCGTGGACCACCCGGGAGAAGTCCAGGGCCAGTTCAGGGTCGGCGATAGCCTGCCCCGCACCTTCCATGCTCAGGATGATGGGGAAGGTGGGAGGCGCGATGACGTCGGTGTACCCGGCTTCTTTGGCGTGGGCAGGATCGCGGTAGAGCGGGTTCGGGTCCGAGATCGCGTCCGCGAACTCGCGGATCTTGACCCGGGTCACCTCATAGGGCTCGGGGAGCTCGTATGCCCGTCCCAGATAGTCGCGGTTGATCGCCATCGACGTCCTTCACTTGTCACACCGTGGGGTCTCATCATGCCGGGTCGTGCCGGAACTGGGACAGGGCCAACACACCGGTAGCCCAGTGAGCGGGCAGGCTCACTGGGCTACCGGGAAGTCCAGACCGCGTCCGGTCGGAATCTGAAGATCCACCACGACCGCTGCTGGGCCGCGCTCCACTGTTGAGCGCTGGCGGCCTGCGGGATATCGACCTAGCGGGTTTCCCTGTGCTCCCGATGCGTACGGCAGTTGGGGCAGTACTTCCTCAGCTCGAGGCGGTCGGGAGTGTTCCGACGGTTCTTGCGGGTGATGTAGTTGCGGTGCTTGCACTCCTGGCAGGCCAGGGTGATCTTCGGCCTCACGTCGGTGGCAGCCACAGTGGAGTGCCTTTCTCACTGAGCGACAACGGACATTGAAAAAACCCGCGTTCGTCCCCGGTTTCCGGGGGTCCCGCAGGTAGTAGCGGAGGCCGGACTCGAACCGACGACACAGCGATTATGAGCCGCTTGCTCTACCGACTGAGCTACTCCGCCTTGAATCGAGAATCCGGTCCACCAGCAGCGACACCGGCTCTTGACCTGGCCGGCGAGTGGCCTGTCTGACGACCGACCACGTGCGTGGACCGGACCTCAATCGTGGAGCCCCTTTACGGAATCGAACCGTAGACCTTCTCCTTACCATGGAGACGCTCTGCCGACTGAGCTAAAGGGGCACGCTCTGTTGGCTTCCCCCTTTTGGGGTCCGCCCTTCGCGTTGATTCGAATATACATCGCTTCCGGGGTGCTCTGCCAACTCGAAGCCCGGCGCACTGCTCTCGAATCTCGCCGCGGCCAGGACCCTAGGCGCTGCCCGCCCTCTCCCTTCTCACTATATCCGCAGGTCATCGGACGTGTTACCGGGTCTATGGACCGCTCATCCTGGAGATCAGGTTCCATCTCGGAGATCAGTGCGGGGTCACCCAGACGTTCGACAGGGCGTCGCGGTGGATCGTCCGGATATCCGCAGGCAGGTTGAGGCGGCGCAGCGCATCAGGCAGGCGGGTGTCGTGGGTGAAGACCACGAGCTGCCGGTGACGGCCCACCTCCGCCAAGACCGTGGCCAGTCCCTCCACGGTCTCGGTGTCCATCGCCTGCACCGGGTCGTCGAGCAGCAGGAAACCGAACGGGTTGCCCGGCACCAGGGTGCGGGGCAGGCAGATGGAGAGCGCGAGGGCCTGGAACTCGCCCTGGCTGAGCAGCCCGGGAGCGCTGTCCGGCCCGTCGATGCCCTCCACGCTCACGTCGACCGCGACGCGGCGCTGTGCTCCCCGGCCCACCAGGCGCAGCGCTGTCAGGTCGATGTGGCGCTCCTGGCGGAGCTGCGCCCACACCTTCTCGGCGTGGGCGGCCAAGGGAGTGAGCCGTTCCGCGCGCATCTCGCGAGCGACCGCGGACAGCCAGTCCAGGGCCCGGCGGGCGGGCTCCAAGCGCTGGCGCGCGGTGAGGGCCTCCCGTGCGTCCTCGAGCCAGGCGCCCAACTGTTCGGCGAGGCCCGCCCAGCCGTCAGTGGGATCGGTGAGCTGCTCGGTGGCGGCCTTGCGCGCGGCGATCGCTGCGGAGCGCAGCCGCCGCCCCACGGTTTCCAGGTGGTTGGCCAACTGGGTGAGGTCGGTGATCTCCGCCCCGGCCGCCCACTCGGCCCAGATCTGGCCCAGCTCGCTCTCCGGCGGCAGCCACGAGGGCGGCGGGGCCATGAGGAACCGGGCTTGGTCTCGGGCGGTTTCGGCCCGCTGGTAGGCGTCTGCGGTGCTCGCGGCGATGGGTTCCAGTCGGGCGATCTCCGCGCGGACGCGGTTGACCCACTCCGGGCCGAGCGCATTGGGGGCGCCGCAGGTCAGGCAGTCGGTTTCAGCGGGGTAGCGCTCGTGGTGGTCCAGTGCCTGGCGGAGCAGCTCCACCAGGCTGCGTGCCCGGTCCCCTTTGGTCCCCGCGGTCATGGCGAGCTCCATCGCGGCGCCGCGCAGCTCGCTGGCCACGTCGTTGATGAGGGAGCGTTCGGGCACTGCGAGACGGCGCAGGCGGCGGAGCACGACCTGCTGGGCAGGGTCGGCGGGCCCTTTGTCGGCGGCGATCGCGGCCAACCGGTCCAGGTCGAGCGAGGAGGAGGTCAGCAGTTCGACGGCGGTGGCGGCCCGGGGGTCGTTGCTGGCGCGCAGCTGGTCCAGGAGGTAGGGCAGGTCGTGGGCGGGGCGCTGGGTGGTTTTGGCGAGCCGGTCGCACGCTTTGGCCAGTCGGCGTTCGATCTCGGTGAGTTCGCTCAGTCCGAGCAGCGCGGTCAGCGTATCGTAGAGCTCGGCGGAGCGTCCCGTGATGGTGCGACCCAGTTCGTCGTAGGAGAGGAAGGGCCGGTACCGGGCGAGGTCCTCTCCCCAGCCGAGGCTGGCGAGGCCGCCGACGTCCCCGGTGGGCAGGACTACTTCGCCGCGGGCGGAGCGGACGCTCTCCCCGGTCCACACCCGGGTGACCCGGGTCACTCCTTCCTCGCCCACCCGCTGCAACTCGACAGTGATTTCCGTCACGTCGTCGCAGTGCAGGTTGCGCCAGCCGTCCCGCCACGCCGTGGGCATGGCTTCCCAGCGGAGGTTACGGCCGGTAAGAGCGGCCTCTACTGCTTCGGCGAAGCTGGATTTCCCGGATCCGTTGCGGCCCACGATCACGGTGAGGCCGGGGCCGGGCGGGAATTCGAGGGTGGCGGCGCGGCCGATGCCACGGAAGCCTTGGACACGGACTCGCCTGAGATAGCAGTGCCGGAGGTGCCGCGGCTGCGCCGGCGCCGGTCCGGAGGACGGGAGGGGGAGGTCGACTTGTTCCCCGCGCAGGCAGGCGGCGAGCGCGTCGTCACCGTGGATGGCGGCGAGGACCCATCGGCGTGCCGTGGGGTCCAGTGGCGACTGGGCCAACCGCTCCCCTAAGGCGTAGAAGGGGGAGGTTGTCGACCTCGGCTGTGAAGGCTCCGCTGTGAATCCCTGGGAGGTCGTCACCGTCGTCACCACACCTGCTCCGTTCGTGGCCTCGCCTGTGCAGATTAGGACATAGCGGGCGAATTTCCCATCGTGCCGCGGCCCCGTGCCCGGGAGCCGGGACAGTGGGCGGGAAACGCCCGCGACCCCGACTCCACGATCTTTCGCCCTCGCCCCACCACGGCAGGCAAGAAGCGATCTTTATCACACTCCATTGAGGCGGCGCCGTTTGCCGTCCCAGGTGAAGTGCAAGGTGGCGATCCCGGGTTCCGCCGGGTCGCGCAGGCATTCGTAGATGTTGAGCTTGGGGACGTTCGGGAAGCAGCCCCAGACGCGCTCCGAGGTGAGCATGAAGTCGAGGTCGAGTTCGACGAGCATGCCCAGCAGACGGCCGTGGGTGGGTTCGTCGACCTTGGCGAACGCGTCGTCGAGCAGGATCAGCCGGGGGGTCTGCGGGGCGTGGACGGCGAGCGCGCTGAACTGGGCTGCTGCCGCAGCGAACAGCACCAGGTAGGCGATCACCCGCTGTTCGCCCTGGCTGAGCGCGGTGCGGTGGGTGAGGCGCCGCTCCCGTTCCGGGTGGGCGGCGTCGGTGACGTAGACGGTGAAGGCGAACCAGGACCGGTAGTCCAGCGCGGCGCGCAACTGTGCGCTTCCGGTCGCTGTGGGGTCGAGGCGGCGGATCGCCTCGATGCAGCGGCGCAGGGCGTCGCGGAGCCGGGTGGTCTCCACGCGGGTGCGCTCCTCGGCCGGGCGTTCCAAAAGCGGCACCACCGCGTGGATGTCCTCGTCCGCATCAGGAGCGAGCGTCCACTCCAGACGCACCCCGAGACCTTGGGAGGTGGTGACCTCCCCCAGGACGCTGTTCATCGCGTCGATGAGCTCTCGCGCCTCGCTGATCTGGCGGGACAGGTGTCCCGCAAGCTCCCCGAGGAGGTGCCGTTCGTAGGCTTCCTCTTCGCGGGCCGCCACGGTCTCTTCCGCTTCGGTGATCCGCGTGCGCAGCCGCTCGGCGTAGTCGACGATGTCGTGGGTGCCGTGATCGTCGTGGACGGTGACCCGTTTCACCCCTGCGGGTTCGGTGAGTTCGGTGCGGGCCGCCACGGCGGGAATTGCGGCGAGGCCGCGGTGCAGCTCCTCGTGGCCGCGCAAGATGCCGCTGTCGTCGACATCCGTGTCGCTCTGGTCGAGTCCGGACTCGATCGCGCTGATCAGCGTGTCGAGGACGCGGATGCGCTTGGTGAGGTCGTCGCTGCGCTCCGGGTCGGATTCCGCTGCATCGTAGGCGGCCAGCGCTCCCTCAGGTTCAGCGAGTTCACGGAGTCCTGCCGCGGCCAGCAGTCCCTGGTCGACTTCGCCGGTGGGAGTGGCGAGCATGGCTCGGAGCCGCGCTCCGGCGGCCAAGGCACGGTGGGCCTGTTCGGCGCGTTCCACCGTGGCAGCGCTGTGGCGGGTCTCGACCGCGACCCGCTCGTCCCGGATGCGTTGGGCGTCCCGTTCGACTGCGGGCAGGGCCTCGTCCGCGGTGTGGGCGCGGGAGCGCACCTGTTCGATCGCGTTCTCGATCTGCGCCGGGTCGGCGGCGCTGGCCCGGTCGGTGAGCTCGGTCTCGCGCCGAACGGTGATCATGTCGTTGATGGCGGCGCTGGCCGCGTCCTCGGCGACGATGCGGGCTTCCCGGGCCCGTTTCCAGTCGGCGACGTGGCGCCGGTAGTCCTCGAGTCGTCCGGCGAGGATCTCCAAGTCCCGGTGGGCCGCGGAGATCTGCACGCGCAGCGCCCCCAGGGCCCCGCGGATCCGGGCGAGCTCCTCGTAGTGGGCGGGGAGCTGGTGTTTCAGGGCGAGCTCGGCCAGCGACGCCCGCTGTTCGAGGGCGGCGCTGCGGGCTGCGTCAGCGGCTGCGCGGGCCGCGGCGTGGGCGCGGACGGTCGCGGCGAGCCAGGTGCGGGCCTCGTCCAGCACGGCCCAGGCCGCGGCAAGGTCGGCGCCGGAGGGGACGGACCGGTTGATCCGCACCAGGCTCTCGTAGCGGTTGTCGATCTCGGCGCGGCGCTCCTGGGCTTCGGCGAGCAGCGCCTCCGCCATTTCGATGCGCCGTTCAGCTTTGGCCCGGTGGCGTTCGAGCGCCTGGGCGCGGGCCTCCTCCCCGATGTATTCGGCGGTGGCCTTGTGGTGGCGTCCCCAGGCGACGCCGAGCCGCCAGCGCCCGTCGAGGGAGACGTAGTTCTCTGCTCCGGAAGACGCGTCAGCGGGCTGGAACCAGGACGATCCGTCTCCGGATGGCGCGGGGGATTCTTCGTCGCCGAGCAGGCGGATGGAGGAGAGCAGTGCGGTGACCGCGGCACGGTCGACTTTCACGGACTCGTCCTCGACCGGAACCAGAGCGTCGGCCAGGGTACGGCCGCTGAGCGCCGCGGTGGGGCTGAGCAGCAGGTCCCTAGTGTCGTGGTCGACGACTGTCCCTTCGGGGGTGATAAGTCCGACAAGCAGGCCGGAGGCTTCCAGAGCGGCTTCGAGCCCGGCCCGCTCCTCAGGGGAGAGATGGTCGGCGAAGTCGACCGCGCGGTAGAGGGGAACGCCGGCGTCAGCGTCCCGTGGGGCGGTGGCCCAGGCCGGACGAGGCGCGGTGACGGGGGCGGTCTCGTCTGCGCGGCGCTCCGCGAGTTCCGCGAGTTCCGCGGCGAGGTCGTGCTCCTCGCTGAGGGCTGCGTCCCGGGTGTGGCGCACCTGGGCGAGGAGCGGTTCAACGACCGCGTGGGCCTCGTGGAGCACGGTTTCCGGCAGATCCGCGGACAGGACGCGCAAGTCTTCGTCGAGCGGAGGCTCGACGCGCTGTTCCAAAGCGTCCAACGCCCCTTCGATGTCGGCGTCGTCCGGGGCAGCGGCGCGCAGGGCGTTGCACCATTCACGGACGGCGGCAGCGTAGTCGTCGCTGGCTTCGCGGACCTGGTCGATGGCGGAGCGTTCCCGTTCCCGGGCTTGTTCGACGTGGCTGTCCGCCCATTCCGCTTCGCTGGTGAGGTCGGCTTCCCGGCGTTCGGCCGCTTCCAGTTCCAGGGCGCGCTGGTAGAGGTCGTCGACGAGGGTTTCGCGCTCGGCGGCGGCAGCGTCGGTGTGGGTGAGCCGGTCGTGGAGGTCGGCGAGCCGTCGCCGCAGCGCGTCTATCTCGAGTCCCTGCACCGGGGGGCGTTCCACGGCCTGCTCGAGCCCTTCAAGGTTGACCTGGGTGACGCTTTCCCGGGGGGCGAGGGTGACCCGGACCGGCTGGGGGACTTCGCCGAGGCGGGCAGGGTCGATGCCGGAGGCGCGCGCGGCGTCGCGGAGACCGAAGTGAAGGCGGCGCAGTCCCCCGATGCCGCGTTCGATGGCGGCGCAGTCGCGGTCGATGCGGTGGTGGGCCTGGGATTCCGCGGAACGGGCGTGTTCGCTGGCGACCCAGGCGGCTTCGGCGGCGCGGATGTAGGCGGCTACCGCGGCGTAGCGGGCTTCGCGTTCTCCCCGGCTCAAGGCCTGCCGCGGGTGCGCGGCGCTTGCGGTGAGGGTCGCCGCGTCCGAGTGTGCGGTGTCCCGGGTGCGGCGCAGGCGGTCGCGTTCCTCTTGTGCCTTGCTCTCCGCGGAGACGAGGGTGTCGAGTTCGGCTTCGAGCCGGGCGAGTTCCGCGTCGCGTTCCTCGAATGCGGTGATCTGCTCGCGTACCGCCGCGGCCTGCTGGCGTAGGACGCCGTGCAGGTAGCCGCGGTAGTCGGTGAGGAAGGCGGTGGCGTGCTCGTGGGCGGTGCGCAGCGCGGTGAGGCGGGCGCGGGCGCTTTCCAGGTCGGCGATGTTGCGGGCGACCTCGTCGAGGACGGCGTCGTCCATCGGGGGGAGGGCTTCGGACAGTACGGAGACGAGTTCGCCGGCTTCGAGGCGTTCGCCGACGGTGGGGCGGCGGAGCCGGTAGAGCAGGTGGATGAGGTTGCGGTACCGCATGGGGTCGTCGAGGCCGAACAGGTCGCGCATGACCCTGGTGCGGTAGCCGAGGGCGGTGTCGTAGCAGTTGTCGGGGCCGACCGCGGCGCGGAGGCGTTCGATGGGCAGCGGGCGGCCGCCCTCGATGAGGGTGAGATCGTCGCCGACGCGGCGGTCGGTGACGAAGAAGATCGGGCGGGCGTCAGGCTGGTCGGGTACGGCGAGGACTGCGGCGCCGAGGGTGCGCCGCTGCGGTTGGCCGTCGTCGCCGCGGCGGGCGAATTCGACCCACAGGTAGCCCAGCGTGGTGGTGTCGGTCTGGGTGGCGGTGGTGTCCCCGGTCTCGGTGGCGGTGCGCCCTTCCAGCATGAGCCAGCGCAGGCTGGTCCGGCTGGTGCCGGTGGTGTCGAGACGGCGGGCGTCTCCGTCAAGGAGGAAGGGCAGCAGCATTTCCAGGGCTTTGGATTTCCCTGCCCCGTTACGTCCGCGCAGGAGCAGGCGCCCGTCCCCGAATTCGAAGATGTGGTTGTCGTACTGCCAGACGTTGTGGATCCCGGCACGTTCGAGCCGGTAGCGCTTGGGGAGGGTGGTGTCCTGTCTCATCGGCCGTCCTCCACTCCGTACCGCTCGTCTTGGGGCCCACCGTGCCGGATAGGCAGGGCTCCGGGGATGGGGTCATTGTCCCGGATGCAAGAGATGATCGGGAATGTCTCTTTTGTCGTGCGGGTGGTTGTCGCACCGTGGTCGCTCATTCGGCATCGCTCCGGGCGAAAGCGGCGTCGCGGTAGCGTGCGGCGGCGGCGAGCAGTCGCCACCCTTCGGTCAGGCGTTGAGGCGCGTCGTCGGTGGTGACACGGTCGAGCAGTCGACTGTCGTGGAGCAGGGTCAGGATGCGTTCGGCGAGATCGTCAGGGTCGGGGACGTGACTGTGGGCAGTGTGTGACCACTGGTGGACGTTGTCAACGACCGCGGCGAGTTCCGTGTCGAGCAGCTCCGCGGGGATCGGAATCCCGTGGCTGAACGGCGGCGGGGCGAGCATGGTGACGAGGCGGGACAGCAGGACCAGGGCGGAGTAGCTCACCAGTCCTTTTCCGGGGAAGGTCGTGGGATGGACGGCTTCCCGGGGGTCATCCATGGCCTCTGCAGGCATGATCAGGGCCACGCCTTCGGCGCGGATCTCCAGGTCGCAGCCGAGGAGATCCGCGAGTTCCGCTGCGGCCCGCCACTGGTGGCGGGCGAGCTGGACCCGGTGGACCGTGCTGAGCTCTTCCCGGTAGACGACCGGGGTTTCCGCGAGCAGGCGGCGCAGGGTGAGTTCGGCGGCTTTCTCGTCGGAGGAGACCGAGTCGCGTTGGACCAGGTTGACGAACTCCTCCGGGGTGGCCGTGTGCGGGATGTGGGCGAGCAGGTGCGCGGCGATCCCGTGGTTGACGGCCAGGGCGACTTCGCAGGTGCCGTCCCTGGCGTAGTCGGCGAGCCGTCCCCCGGTCTCGGTGAGCACCCCCCATCCGACGAGTCTGGTGAGCCCGGCGACGAAAGCGCGGCGCTCCCCCAGCCTCGCTTCGGGGTCGAGGGCGAGCCCGGCCTCCTCGGCAGCGGCCCGCACCCCCGCAGCCAGCTCGGCGACGGTGGTGCGCGGACCTGCATCGGGCAGGGCCGCGAGAGTCAACGCCATATAGGTGTAGGCGCGCGGGGTGAACGGCGCGCCGCTGTCGCGGAGCAGTGGGGTGGTCACCGTGTGGACCAGCCCGGTCTTCACCAGCCTGGCGTGGTCGTCGGCGATGAGCAGCTCGTAGCCGAGCACGCGCCGGAACTGGCGGACGAGCCAGTCGGAGTGGGCTTGGACGAGCGCGAAATCCTCGGGATGGCTGTGCACGGTGATGAGGGGGTCCGCCAGTAGTCGGCGGGCCGCAGCCTGACGCTCAATGGTGAGCGCGATGTCCTCCTTCGCGGCCACGTTCTGGCGTCACCTTCCTGGTCGGGGTGGGAGTGCTTGCGAAGACAGGAGCGGGTGGCGGCTGCTTACACCGCGAGGTTGTCGGCGTCGTCCGACCCACTCATTGCCGGGACGGGGGTGTGGGGCTCCGTGTCGGTGTCCGCTACGGCGTCGCTGCCGTGCTCGGGTTCGGTGCGGGCGTAAGGGGTGGCGCACAGCCGCAGCCCGGTGAGGGTGAGGTCGCCGCCGTCCTCACTGAGCACGAGGACGGCATCGGCATCGTGGCGCACATGGAGCCGGATGTCGAGTTCGAGGTCGCCGGCACTGACTGGGGCGGCCGTGGCGTCGCCGGAGCCGAGGGCACGGGTGAGGAGCTCCACGAGCACTCCGAGCGCCGCCTGGGACAGGGTGATACGGCCGGTGCGGGGCGTCAGTTCGGCGAGACGGGACCGCACTTCCTCAGCAGCGGAGCGCCGCCAGTGGGCCGCGGCTTCTGCGGTGTCGCGGAGGCGCACCTGTTGGGCGCTGTGGTCTTCTGCCGGGGCAAGAGCCCCGCCTCGGGCGGGGCGGACCGCTGACGTGTCCGCGGGGGGAACATCCCACCAACTGGCGGCCACTGCGATGGTCTCCTCGGTGCTGCCGCTGAGGTGCCGCGCGGGGTAGAGGGAGAACGCGGCGGTGAAGAGGCGGTGGGCCGTGGCCGCGTCGGCCTGGTCAAACCAGGAAGCCAATCTGAGCACGGCGGCGCGCCCGTACGGCGGTTTCGCGCGTCGGTCTGCTGGCTCCCGGATCACTGAGTCACCCACATCACAGCAGACTAGAGATTTCCCGGGGCGGTTGCCTCCCGAATCCGCTGAGATCTGGCTCGCTCCCCGCGATACGGTCGGGAATTCCACCGGGCTCAGGTGTCTGCCAGAGGTGCCGGGATGCACCGGCCGGAGAGCGCTGAACCGTGCCCGAAGACGGCAAAAGCGGCCTTCTTCCAGGGTTGTCCCTGGTGAAGACCGCTTCTGCGACCTGTGGCAGGTGTAGGGTTCGAACCTACGTAGGCTAACGCCGGCAGATTTACAGTCTGCTCCCTTTGGCCGCTCGGGCAACCTGCCTTGGGCGTGGTGGCCTCTGTGACCTCACGCATGAATGAGGATAGCGGACAGTGGCCCAGAGACGAAATCGAATCCCGCTTCCCTCGCGCTCTGGGATATTCGGAGAGGCTCCGGGCTAAGCTCTGTCACTGCTGCGGCTGGGCCGTGACACCACTGCCCGGCCCGCCCTGATCGCCGTCTACCGGCCGGACCGAGAGTCTCTGGCCCAGGAAATGTGGGGGTTGCGAGCAGACGTGGCTGCCGAATCCAGCTTCGACATCGTCTCCAAAATCGATCGGCAGGAGGTGGACAACGCAGTCAACCAGGCCAGCCGGGAACTGTCCCAGCGTTTCGACTTCAAAGGGACAGGGTCGACCATCTCGTGGGCCGGTGAGCACGCGGTAGAGATCAAGTCCAACTCGGAGGAACGGGCGAAGGCGGCGCTCGACGTCTTCAAGAGCAAGCTGGTCAAGCGCGGTGTGTCGCTGAAGATCCTGGACGTGCCCGAGACGCCGAAGGTGTCCGGCAAGGAGTACCGCCTGCCGATCACGCTGAAGGAAGGCATCAGCCCGGAGAACGCCAAGAAGATCGCCAAGATGATCCGAGAGGAGTTCCCCAAGGGGGTCAAGGCCCAAATCCAGGGTGATGAGCTGCGGGTCAGCTCGAAGAAGAAGGACGACTTGCAGGCGGTCATCGCCATGCTGAAAAACAGCGACCTGGATGTGGCGCTGCAGTTCGTGAACTTCCGCTAGGCCCCGGTGCGGACCGAGCCGGATAGGCAGACGCAGGGGTGTCGGGGCCGCGGTGTAGTGCACCGGCTCGGGCACCCCGAGTTATTCACAGTTCCACCGCTGAGCGAGGGCATGGAGCCGGCGGATGCGCTCCCGGGTCGGCGGGTGCACCGCGAAGATCCGCCCTTCCCGCTGGCCGGCGAAGGGGTGGGCGACCATCAAGTGTGCCGAGGTGAGCAGCCCCCGGTGCACGGGGAGCGGGTGGACGCGGGAGACGACTTCGATCCGGTGCAGGGCGTTGGCCAAGCCGATAGGGTCCCCGGTGAGGCGGGCAGCCGCCTCGTCCGCCGCGTATTCTTGGGCGCGGCCGACTGCGGCGCGGATGACCGCGGCGGCGATCGGGCCGACCACGAGGAAGAGCAGTCCTTGGAGCAGGTCGTGCCCGTCCTCGTCGTCAGAGTCGGCCAAAGGCAGCAGCAGGGACAGCGCGGTGAGGGACGTGATGCTCAACGCGAGCATTGCGGCGACCGTACCCACGATGGTGTCGCCTTTGCGCAGGTGGGTGAGTTCGTGCGCGATGACCCCGCGGAGTTCGCGCTCGTTGAGGAGGGACAGGAGCCCGGTGGTGCAGCACAGTGCGGCGCGGCGGCGGTTCCACCCGGTGGTGAACGCGTTGGGGGCTTTCGTGGGCGACAGGTACAGCCGAGGCATGGGCTGGCGTGCCTCGGTGGCGAGCTCACGGACGATCCGGTACAGCTCGGGCTGTTCGATTTCGCTGACGGGGCGGGCATGCATCGCCCGCAGCGCCATCGTGTCGCCGAAGAGGTAGATGAGGCCGTTGACGAGGGCGACGATGACGATCCCCAGCTTGATTCCGGTGATCCCTCCGCACACCCACCCCAGGATGATCAGCAGTATGGAGAGACCGACCACGAGCGCTGTTGCGCGGAGCGCGTTGTGCCGCACGCCCACTCCCCTCCATGCTCGGATGGCCCTGCCCACCTGCTCGGTCAGTACACCGTGACCAACGTCCAGACCTTGCTGCGACGTTCCCCGGACCAGGGGAGGAAGGGGCGTCTTTCTGCCCACCCCACCCCCAACGCGCAAACTATGATCATCTATAGTTTTTCTGTGATCTTCACTACTCGTCGTCCCAGCAGCGGGTGCACCCTCGTCCGGCGACGGCATGTGGACCTGCTCAGGATCAACGGCGGTCTGTGTCGCCCCTGACACCGGGGCCACAGCCGAAGACGGCGCCATCGACCTGGCCCGCCACCCCCAACCCCCATCCTTGTGACATGTCTCTGTTCCCGGTACGCGTAGGCTTCTCCTCCGAAGCCTAGAAGGCAAGTGCGGCCACGGCAGCGTCGCCGACCGCACTTGGGGTGACCCTTCACCCCGGGACAGCGACTGAGCCGTGACGAACCCAGCCACTCCTCGCCACGGTGAGACTGAGGCAACCCCAAGCCGCCGCGTGCAGCGTGGCGACTTCCTTAGGAGGTCGGCGATCTCAGTGCCCAAAGAGATCCAACAACTCGACCGTGTCATCATCCGTTTCGCCGGAGACTCCGGTGACGGTATGCAACTGACCGGCGACCGGTTCACTCAGGAAACCGCGTCGTTCGGCAACGACCTATCTACCCTGCCGAACTTCCCGGCGGAGATCCGCGCCCCGGCTGGGACCCTGCCCGGTGTGTCCAGCTTCCAGCTCCACTTCGCCGACCATGACATCATGACCCCGGGTGATGCACCCGACGTGCTGGTCGCGATGAACCCGGCGGCGCTGAAGGCGAACCTGGAAGACCTGCCCAAGGGCGCCACCATCATCGTCAATACCGACGAATTCACCAAACGCGCGCTGGCCAAGGTCGGCTACACCACCAACCCCCTGGAAGACGGGTCCCTGGCCGACTACAAAGTCAGCCCGGTGCCGTTGACCTCGCTGACGGTCAAGGCGCTGGAGTCCTTCGACATTTCTAAGAAGGACGCCGAGCGAGCCAAGAACATGTTCGCTCTGGGGCTGCTGTCGTGGATGTACAACCGTCCGACCGAGGGCACCCTGAAGTTCCTGCAGACGAAGTTCGCGAAGAAGCCCGAGATCATGAACGCCAACATCGCGGCGTTCAAAGCGGGGTGGAACTTCGGCGAGACCACTGAGGACTTCGCGGTCTCCTATGAGGTCAAACCGGCAGCCCTGCCCGCCGGCCGCTACCGTAACATCACCGGGAACCTGGCGCTGTCCTACGGGTTGATCGCCGCGTCGAAGCTGAGCGGTCTGCCGCTGTTCCTCGGCTCCTACCCGATCACTCCGGCCTCGGACATCCTGCACGAACTGTCTAAGCACAAGCGGTTCGGTGTGCGCACATTCCAGGCCGAGGACGAGATCGCGGGTGTGGGTGCCGCACTGGGTGCGTCCTTCGGCGGCGCTCTGGGGGTCACCACCACGTCGGGTCCCGGTATGGCGCTGAAGGCCGAGACGATCGGCCTCGCGGTGATGACTGAACTGCCGCTGGTGATCATCGACGTGCAGCGGGGCGGCCCGTCCACGGGCCTGCCGACCAAGACGGAGCAGGCCGACCTGCTCATGGCGATGTTCGGGCGTAACGGCGAGTCGCCGCTGCCCGTGCTGGCGCCGCGTTCGCCCTCCGACTGCTTCGCGATCGCGATCGAGGCAGTGCGGATCGCCACCAAGTACCGCACGCCGGTCATCGTGCTGTCCGACGGCTACCTGGCCAACGGTTCGGAGCCGTGGCGGATCCCCGAGCTTTCGGAGCTGCCGAAGCTGGAGGTGGCGTTCGCCCGGGAGCCCAACGGCGAGAACGGCGAGTTCCTGCCGTACCTGCGCGACCCGGAAACCTTGGCCCGTCCCTGGGCTGTGCCGGGCACGCCGGGCTTGGAGCACCGGGTCGGCGGTATCGAGAAGAGCGACCGCACCGGTGAGATCTCGTACGCTCCGGCCAACCACGACCTGATGGTGCGCACCCGCCAGGCCAAGATCGACGGGATTGCGCGCGACATCGAACCGCTCGAGGTGGACGACCCCACGGGTGACGCCACCGTGCTCGCGCTTGGCTGGGGCGGCACCTATGGGTCGATCGCGACTGCGGTGCGCCAGGTCCGCCGGACCGGGGCCAAAATCGCCCACGCCCACCTGCGCCACCTCAACCCCTTCCCCGCCAACCTGGGCGAGGTGCTGAAGCGCTACGAGCGGGTGGTGGTGCCTGAAATCAACATGGGCCAGTTGGCTCTGCTGCTGCGCGGCCGGTTCCTGGTCGACGTCATCAGCTACACCAAGGTGCGTGGTCTGCCGTTCAAGTCCGACGAACTGGCGGGCGTGTTCCAGGAGGTCATCGACCGTGCCGAGTGAGAAGAACGGAGCCGTGTTCCGCGGTCTCAAGCTGGTGCCGCGCAGCGACACCACCTACAAGATGAAGGACTTCAAGTCCGACCAGGAGGTGCGCTGGTGCCCCGGGTGCGGTGACTACGCCATCCTCTCGGCCTTCCAGGGCTTCCTGCCCGAGCTGGGAGTGCCGCGGGAGAACATCGTGGTCATCTCCGGTATCGGCTGCTCGTCCCGGTTCCCCTACTACCTGTCCACCTACGGGATGCACTCGATCCACGGGCGCGCCCCGGCCATCGCTACCGGGCTGGCGGCTTCCCGATCGGATCTGAGCGTGTGGGTGGTCACCGGTGACGGCGACGCCCTGTCGATCGGCGGCAACCACCTCATCCACGCGATGCGCCGCAACGTCAACCTCAACATCCTGATGTTCAACAACCGGATCTACGGGTTGACGAAGGGCCAGTACTCGCCCACCTCTGAGGCGGGCAAGATCACCAAGTCGTCGCCGATGGGGTCGCTGGACAACCCGTTCAACCCGGTGGCGTTGGCGCTGGGTGCCGGGGCGACGTTCGTGGCGCGCACCGTGGACTCGGACCGCAAGCACCTGACCGAGGTGCTGCGCGCCGCCGCGGACCACCCGGGGACCTCCTTCGTGGAGATCTACCAGAACTGCCCGATCTTCAACGACGACGCGTTCGCCCTCGTGAAGGAGCCTGGCGAGCGAGACAACCGGGTGCTGCGCCTGGAGCACGGCCAGCCGTTGAAGATCGGCGAGGACCGGGGCGTGGTCTTCGGGGAGTACGGCCGGTTGACCGTGGTCGACCTTGCTGACGTGAGCGAGGACCAGCTCGTGGTGCACGACGCCCACCGGGCTGACCCCTCCTACGCGTTCGCTCTGGCCCAACTGGACGAACCCGCGTTCGAACACGTGCCGATCGGCGTGTTCCGTGACGTGGAGGCCCCCACCTACGAGGAGGCCATGGCCGAGCAGATCGAGCAGGCCCGGGCCACGCAGGGTGAGGGTGACCTGATGGAGCTCCTCGCGGGAAGCGACACCTGGACCATCAAGTAGTCGCGGTTTCCCGTGTGTGGGCGCGCATCCGTGCGGTGCGCGCCCACAGGCGTTTAGAGGGCCGTGCCCGCCTGCTGTGCCGGGGATGCCGTCGAGTGCGCCATGCCGCGTACTAGCCTTTCGGTCATGCGTATTGTCATCGCTGGAGGACACGGCAAGATCGCCCTGCGGTTGGCACGGCTGCTGGCCCAGCGCGGCGACACCCCGGTGGGCCTTATCCGTAACCCTGACCATGCCGACGATGTGCGGGCGGCCGGCGCGGAACCGGTCGTCATCGACTTGGAGGCGACCACCGTCACCCAGGTGGCGGAGAAGATGATGGGTGCGGACGCGGTCGTGTTCGCTGCCGGGGCTGGCCCGGGCAGCGGGGCCGCGCGCAAGGACACGGTGGACCGGGCTGCCGCGATTCTGACGGCTGACGCGGCGTCTCTGGTGGGGGCCCGTCGTTTCCTCATGATCTCCGCGATGGGCGTGGACGAGGGGCCTGCTCCGGATGCGGACCCGGTGTGGGCAGCCTACCTGCGGGCGAAGAAAGCCGCCGACGACGATCTGCGCGGGCGAAGCGAGCAGTTGGACTGGACGATTCTGCGTCCGGGGCGGTTGACGGACGACCCGGGCACGGGGAAGGTCCGGCTGGCTCCTAGCGGAGTGGGGCGGAGCACGATCTCGCGGGACGACGTGGCTGCGGTCCTCGTGGCGCTCTTGGACGCGCCCGGCACCATCGGCAAAGTGCTGGAAGTGGTTGGCGGGGAAACGCCGATCAGCGAAGCGGTCGCTGCGGTGAGCCGGTAGCAAGCGGGTGCGGTAATTGCTGCGAACTCTCGGGCTCTCTGGTGGCTCTCAAAAGGCAGAAAAGGCATCATGGTGAGGTAGTCCGCGTTCTCCGCACTCAGAGCGGGGAGGGTGACGGACGTGGAGCACCGCCCGTCAAGGGCAGATGGGGACGGTAGAGATGGGCGTCACACAGGTTGTGAGGGACAGCACTGTCGTCGAGCACGCCAAGGTGGCGGCGCAGCAGAAGCGGCGCATGTTCGTCGTGCAACTGCGCGTCAACGCCTACGACGAGCCTTCCAGCAGCGTCCGCCCCGGGTTGACCCGCATCCTTGAGGGGATCGAGGAAGCCGGATGGCGGTTGGACCAGATCTCCTACAGCCAGGACAGCAACGGGGACCCCGCCCAGTTGTGCATCTTCCGTCCCGCTGAGGAAGCTAAGCCGCAAGCCGAGCAGGAGCAGGCTGCCGCGGAGCAGGCCTCGCAACCGCACACGGGCCAGCAGCAGCCGCACACCGGGCAGCAGCAGCCTTACCAGCAGGACCCGTACGCCAATTACCCGTACCCGCACGGGCAGCAGGGCTACGGCCAGCAGCCGTACCCGGGCTACGGGCAGCAGGGCTACGGCCAGCAGCCCTACCCGTATGGCCAGCAGTACCCCGGATACGGCCAGCAGCAGTGGTGAGCTGCGGAGGGGACAGGGTCTGACCCGGCCCTGTCCCGCCGCGGCGGACAGGCCTGCCACGGGCCCCGCCTGTCGTCCAGGCCAGGTATCAGGCGCTTCCCGCCCCCTGCGCCGCGGGTTTCGCGGCGTTGCGAGCGCGGCGACAGCCCGCCCATGCCCGCCGTGTCACATCGGCGTTCCCTGATGCGTCCTTCCCCCTGTGGGCGCTGGCATCTTCGAAGCGTGCCTCGCCTGCGCCGCTGCACCGTGTCCGGGTGAGGTCCCTGGTGTGCCGGGTGTGCTGCGTGAGGCGCTCGACCCTGCGGGCCTCACCCGCTGGTGCGGGCCACACCGACCGGGCAGGTAGCGCCGGTCCCGCTCACCCCGCAGTAGCCGTGGGGGTTCTTCGCCTCTGACAGGTACTGCTGGTGGTAGGGCTCGGCAAAGTAGAACGGGGTGGCTGGAACGATCTCGGTGGTGATAGGCCCGTATCCCATTCGGGTCAGCACCGGCTGGAAGGCGTCCCGGCTGGCTTCCGCGGCGGCCCGCTGCTCCTCGTTGTGGTAGAGGATGATCGACCGGTACTGGGTGCCCACGTCGTTGCCTTGGCGCATGCCCTGGGTGGGGTCGTGGTTCTCCCAGAACACCTTGAGCAGGTCGGTGTAGGAGATGCGTTCGGGGTCGAACACGACCCGCACTACTTCGGCGTGCCCGGTGCGGCCGGTGCAGACCTCTTCGTAGGTGGGGTTCGGGGTGTAGCCGCCCGCATACCCGGCGGCCGTGGTGATGATGCCGTTCTCGGCTCCCAGCCGCCAGAAGATGCGTTCCACCCCCCAGAAGCAGCCCATGCCGAAATCGGCGAGCTGCGCGTGTTCCGGGTAGGGCGGAGCAAGCGGGGTGCCCAGCACTTCGTGGCGTTCCGGGACCGGCATCGGCGTGTCGCGGCCGGGCAACGCCTTGGCCGGGTCGACCATGTCTGTCTTCACAAAACCGAACATAGTTTCAGGCTATCTGCGCTGGATGGCGGTCGTTCGGATACAACGCGGCGAATCTTTCTCGTAATCTGACCCCTATGTCTGATTTCCGCAAGGGTGTGCTCTATGGCGCCAGTTCGTACTTCATGTGGGGCTTTCTGCCGCTCTACTGGCCGCTGCTGACCCCGCCTGCCACGGCCTTTGAGGTCCTCTTACATAGGATGATCTGGTCATTGGTTGTCACGCTCGTGGTGCTGCTGGTGCAGCGGAACTGGCAGTGGATCCGCGGCGTGCTGCGGAGCCCGCGGCGCCTGCTGCTGCTCCTCGCCTCGGCCGCACTCATCTCCCTGAACTGGGGCGCTTTCATCACCGCCGTGACGACCGGGCACACCCTGCAATCGGCACTCGCCTACTTCATCAACCCGCTGGTGAGCGTGGCGCTAGGGCTGCTGGTGTTCAAAGAGCGGCTGCGCCCAGGCCAGTGGGCCGCACTGCTGCTCGGCGTCCTCGCCGTAGCCGTGCTGACCGTCGACTACGGCTCCCTGCCTTGGTTGGCGCTGGCCATGGCGTTCTCCTTCGCCGTCTACGGCGCGCTGAAGAAGTTCGTGGGCTTGGACGGGGTGGAGAGCCTCAGCGCGGAGACCGCGGTCCTGTTCCTGCCTGCGCTGGGCGGCGCGGTCTACCTGGAAGTGACCGGTACCGGCACCTTCACCTCGGTCTCCCCCCTCCACGCGTTGCTGCTGGTGGGCGCCGGAGTGGTGACCGCGGCGCCGCTCATGCTGTTCGGCGCGGCAGCGCACCGCATCCCGCTGACCCTGGTCGGGCTGCTGCAGTTCATGGTTCCGGTGATGCACTTCCTCATCGCCTGGCTGGTCTTCGGGGAGGACCTGTCACTTGGCCGGTGGATCGGGTTCGCCGTGGTGTGGACCGCGCTCGTGGTGTTCGTCGTCGACATGCTCCGCCACGCACGCCACACCCCCCGCCCTGCCCCGTCAGCCCCTGTCGCTGAGGAAGCCGAGGAAACTGCGGCTAGTTGAGACGGGAAAGGCGGCTGCCTTTGAGGCGGCAGCCGCCCGTCCGCGGCGTCCCCTTTCACAGGGGGACGCTCACGGTCCTTCCTCTTCCTCCTCTTCGACTTCGAGGTGCTCCTTGCGGAGTTCGCCCTTCACCCGTTCCGTGTCGGTGACTTCTTCCTTGGAGATGCGCACCCTCTCCACGGGGACTTCTTCTTTACCGACCACCGCACGCTCTTCGTGCAGGGTGATCTCCTGATCCTGCTCGCCGATCCGGTCCGTCGCGGCGGCCTGCTCTTCACCGGTCACGGGTTCCCGCTCGATGCGGAGCTCCTCCCGGCGCACCGGGACGTCCTGTTCGAACTCTTCGCGCTCCACGGTCTTGTGGACGCGGGCGTGACCGCTCTCGGTCCGTTCCACACCGATCCGGGCGCGCTCCTCGGAGACCGTCATGGACGTCTCCTCTTTCTGCTGGGCGCGCTCCTGCTCGGCAACCCCCTCGACGTCGCCGCGCGGGCCCGGGACCTTAGGCCGCACCCCGTAGTGCTCGTAGAGCTGGGCTTCCTGCTCCGGAGAGAGGTGGCCGCCGGTCTCGAACCGGGGCGAGTCCTTGATCATCTTCTTGGAGAAGGGGACACGCAAGTCCTGTTCGGTAACCTCGGCTCCAACCAGCGGAACGAAGCTTTCCTGGTGGCCGAACATCCCGGTATGGACCGTCACCCACGTCGGTTCTTGGGTCTGGTCGTCGCGGTAGACCTGTCCGATCTTGCCGACACTGTGGCCGTCCTGGTCGATCAGCTTGTGTCCGATCAGTTCCTGGATTCCAAGCCGGGGTGCCATGCGAATCAACTCCCTTGTTGCCGGCGCCGTAGGCGACCGTTCACCGCGCTGCCGCACCGGCAGGACAGCGGTTAGGGATCGGCTACCCGGCTCCCCCGGAGTGATCCGCGATATTGCCCGACATATACCTAGAAAAGGGCATAAAGTGACCGACTGGACGGCTCCGGATCAGCCCTTCCGGTTGACCACATAGTCGCAGATGGCCAGGAAAGCGGTCTTGGCCGGGCATTCCGGCAGGGTGGCCAGCTCCGCTTGGGCCCGCTCCCCCCAGGCTGCCAAGTCCGCCCGCGCCTCGTCCATCGCCGGGTGGGCGCGCAGCAAAGCCAAGGCCTCCGCGGCCTCCTCGTCGTTCAACGGACGGCCCAGCAGAGACCGCAGACGCGCATGCTCGGGCTCGGTGCCCTGCAGCGCGTACAGCATCGGCAGGGTCAGCACACCCTCCCGCAGGTCGGTGCCGGGCGTCTTCCCGGACTCCTCGGTCTCGCTCGCCACGTCCAGGATGTCGTCCGACAGTTGGAAGGCCATCCCCAGCGCGTCCCCAGCCCGGGTGAGTGTCTCCACCACCTCGGGGTCGGCGTTGCCGACCATCGCACCGAACCGGGCCGACGAAGCGATCAGCGACGCGGTCTTGTCCGCGATCACGTCGAGATAGTGCTTCATCGGGTCGACGCCGGGGCGGGGCCCCGCGGTCTCCAGGATCTGGCCGCGCACCAGACGGCCGAAGGTCTGCGCCTGCAGCCGGACCGCCTCGGTGCCCAGATCAGCGAGGATCTCGGAGGCGCGCGCGAACACGTAGTCGCCGGTGAGGATCGCGATCGTGTTCCCCCAGCGCCGGTTGGCGCTGGGACTCCCCCGCCGCAGCTCGGCCTCGTCCATGACGTCGTCGTGGTACAAGGTGGCCACGTGGGTCAGCTCAACCACGGCCGCGGCCGAGACGAGGTCGGGGTTGGTTGCGTCGCCGAAGCGGGCAGACAGCAGGACCAGGATGGCGCGGAAGCGCTTACCCCCGGCTTCCAGCAGATGCGAGGCTGCTTCCCTGAGCAGCGGGTCGCTCTCGGCCACCGCGTCGCGGAGCACCTTCTCGACCTGCTCCAGCTCTGCCTGGATCTCCCGGGCGAGCGTTTCGTCAATACTCGGCAGCGTCAAAAACCCGCTCGGGACAGCACCGCTCACCTGAAGCTCCACCTGTCAGCAGGGCGCGCGATACTTCACGAAAGCGAAGTACCGCGCGCTCCCGAAACGAACACAAACCGATTCAGAAGTTATCCGACACCGCATCCATGGCCAAAGCCGGTGTCAGGCTTTCCTGCTCACCGAGCAAAGAGACTATCTGCAGCGGTGTGCTCCGCGGCAACCGCCTCGCTCGTCTCCGCGGCCGGCTGCGGGATCACATGCTCCAGCACCGGTCCGGGCAGGATACCCAGGAGCAGGGTGGCCGCAACCCCGAGCCCCACGGTAGTGCCGGTGAGGATCCCCGGCTTCAGGACGCGGGGGGCGTTCTCCGCGGGTTCCGCGAAGAACATCAGCACGATGATGCGCACGTAGAAGAACGCGGTCACCGCGCTGCTGAGCACACCCACAACCACCAGCGGGGTCGCTCCAGCCGCCACCGCCGCCTCGAACACCGCGAACTTGCCGATGAAGCCGCTGGTCAAGGGGATACCGGCGAAGGCGAGCAGGAACAGGCCCAGGGAGGCGGCCAGGAACGGCGAGGTGCGTCCCAGCCCAGCCCACTGGGTCAGGTCGCCAGCCTCGGCCCCGTTGTCGGGGTTGCGCACCAAGGTGACGATGGCGAAGGCGCCCACGGTGGTGAAACCGTACGCGGCCAAGTAGAACATGGCCCCGGTCAGGCCGTCGGCGTTGGCCGCCACGACCGCGGTGAGGATGAAGCCCGCGTGCACCACCGAGGAGTAGGCCAGAAGCCGCTTGATGTCACGCTGGGTCACCGCGATGACCGCGGCAACCACCATGGTGAGAATTGCCACGACCCACAGCATGGGCCGCCACTGCGCCACCGTGGTGCCGAAGGCGACGTAGAACACCCGGAGCATGGCGCCGAACGCGGCGACCAGGGTGCCGGAGGCCATGAGCGCGGTGATCGGGGTGGGAGCGCCCTGGTAGACGTCGGGCTTCCAGTTGTGGAAGGGCACCGTTCCCACCTTGAACAGCATGCCGACGCCGATCATCGCGATACCGATGAGCAGCAGTGGCTCGCCGCCGTCGATCAGCCCGCCGGAGCTTCCCGCCGCGCGGACGGCGGCGAACTCCACCGCGCCCGCGTAGCCGTACACCATGGCGATGCCGAACAGGAAGAACGCCGAGGAGAACGCGCCCAGCAGGAAGTACTTGAGCGCGGCTTCCTGGGAGAACAGGCGGCGACGCCGAGCCAGCCCGCACAGCAGGTACAGCGGGAGGCTCATCACCTCCAAGGCGATGAACATGGTGAGGAAGTCGTTCGCGGCCGTGAACAACTGCATGCCCAGCACCGCGAACATCACCAGCGGGTAGACCTCGGTGTGCTGGCTGCCGGCGAGCACGTGCGCCCGCTCTTCCTCACTGCCCGGTACCGCGGCGGCCTGCCCGGTGAACGCGCTCTCCCCGTCCCGCCGCTCGGCGATCAGCAGCAGGCTGGCCAGTGCCAGCGCCAGGATGACGCCTTGGAAGAACAGGGAAGGCCGGTCCACCACCACGGTGGCGAAGGCCAGGGTGAGGCCCGCGCTGTCGGCGGGCAGCGCACCCACTTGAACGAGGGTGAGCACGAAGGCGACACCGACCGCGACCATGGCGAGCGCCGTCTGGATGCTGTAGCGGCGCTGTGCCGGCACGAACGCTTCGACGATGACGCCGATTACGCCGGCCGCGAAGACCACGAGCAGTGGCGACAGCAGCCAGTAGTCGAGGTCGGGCGCCTGGGTGGTGACTGTCGGAAGTGTGGTCTCCGACAGGCTCAGCGGAATCATTCGTCTGCTCCTTCCTGGCCGCTGGCCTGGTCAACACCCACCGCCGGAGCGGGGTCGCTGACATCGACCTGCTGCATGGTGTGCTCCACCGCGGGGTTGATCACGTTCAGCAGCGGCTGCGGGAAGACCCCGAAGAGGATGATGACGGCGACGAGTGGGGCCACGGCCCACAGTTCGCGACCGGAAAGGTCCTTCACCCCTGCCAGCTTCTCCCGGAGCGGTCCGGTCATCGTGCGCTGGTACAGCCACAGGATGTAGAGGGCGGCCAGGACCACGCCGATGGTGGCGATGATCGCAGGCACCGGAAGGACCGTGAAGGTACCGACGAACACCAGGAACTCGCTGACGAACGGGGAGAGTCCTGGGAGCGCCAGGCTGGACAGGCCGACCACGAGGAAGGTTCCGGCGAGCACCGGGGCCGCCTTCTGCAGGCCGCCGTAGTCGGCGATCTGCGCGGAACCGTTGTTGCGGGCGATGAGGAAGCCCGCGAGGAGGAACAGCGCGCCGGTGGAGAAGCCGTGGTTGACCATGTACAGCGCGGCACCCGACTGGCCCTGCGAGGTCATCGCGAAGATGCCCAGCGTGATGAAGCCGAAGTGGGACACCGAGGTGTAGGCGATGAGGCGGAGCATGTCGCTCTGCCCGATCGCCACGATCGCGCCGTAGATGATGCTGACCAGGCTGAGGACGACCACCGGCCAGACGAACCACTTGGCGGCGCCGGGGAACAGTTCCAGGCAGTACCGCAGCATGCCGTAGGTGCCGACCTTGTCGAGCACGCCCACGAGCAGCACCGCGGTGCCCGGGCGGGCGCTGCCGGCCGCGGTGGGCAGCCACGTGTGCACCGGCCACATCGGGGCCTTGATGGCGAACGCCACGAAGAACCCGAGGAACAGCCAGCGGGCTGCGCCAGTGTCAACACCGGCGAGCAGCCCCTCCGGTCCGGCCAGTTCGCTCCACAGGAAGGTGCCGTTGCCGGCCTGCGCGCTGTAGGCGTACACGCCGATCACCGAGACCAGCATGAGGAGCCCGCCCGCCAGGCTGTAGAGCAGGAACTTCATCGCGGCGTAGCGGCGGTCCTCGCCCCGGCCGTACCGTCCGATCATGAAGTAGACCGGGATCAGCATGGCCTCGAACAGCACGTAGAAGAGGAAGACGTCGATCGCGGCGAAGACCCCGATCATCATCGCTTCGAGCAGCAGGATGAGGGCGAAGTAGCCCTTGCCGCGGTCTGCGGCTTCCTCCTGCTCCTTCCAGGCTGCGAGCACCACGAGCGGCACCAGCAGCGCGGACAGGACGATCAGGGTGAGCGCGATGCCGTCGACGCCCACCGCGTAGTGCACGCCGAAGCGCGCGATCCACGGGTGGACCTCGGTGAACTGCAGGCGGTCACCGCTCGGGTCGAAGTTCAGCGCCATCGCGCCGACAATGGCGAGCACGACCAGCGTGCAGGCCAGGGTGACCCGTTTGGCGAGTTCCACCCGCTCGCGTGGAATGAGTGCCACGATCAGCGATCCCAGCGCGGGAAGCGCGATCGCGAGTGTCAGCCAGGGGATGGTCATTGGTTCAGATCCTCACCTGCTGGTCTGGTGTGCGGCGGGAGTCGGGGTGTCTACGCAAGGTTCACCCCCAACGTGGTGACCACGACGACGGCCGCGCCGAAGAGCATGGTCAGCGCGTAGCTGCGGGCGAACCCGGTCTGGGTGAGCCGCAGGTTCTCCGAGGCTGCGCGGACCGAACGGGCGATCCCGGTGACGACACCGTCGACACCGTGGTCGTCGAAGGCGACGGTGGCCCTGGTGAGCTGCTGGCCGGGCCGCATGAACAGGCCTTCGTTGATGGCGTTGCCGTACAGCTCCTCCCGGGCGGCGACCGTGATGAAGTTGCCCTTGGGTGCCGTGACCGGGACCTTGTCGTTGGCGTAGCGCACCCATGCGTACGCCACACCCACGATCATGAGCACCAGCGCGGCCAGCGAGTACGGGCTGGTCAGCATGTGGACCAGGTCGAACTCGTGCGCGGGGGCACCCACCACGGGCGCGAGGAAGTTCGCGAGGGTGTAGTTGACCACCAGCACCGCGCCGAGTGCCGCCGAGCCGATGGCCAGGATGATCATCGGGACCGTCATGACAGCCGGGGACTCGTGCGGATTCGCGTCCTTAGCCCAGCGCTTCGTACCGAAGAAGGTGAGGAACATGATCCGCGACATGTAGAAGGCGGTGAGCCCGGCGCCGAGCACGGTGACCCAGCCCAGGATCTGGCCGGTGAGGCCGCCGGAGTCGAACGCCGCCTGGATGATGCCTTCCTTCGTCCACCAGCCGGACAGGAACGGCACGCCGATGATGGCGAGGTAGCCGACGCCGAAGGTGGCGAAGGTGACCGGCATGACGGTGCGCAGGCCGCCGTAGCGGCGCATGTCGACTTCGTCGTTCATGGCGTGCATGACCGACCCGGCGCCGAGGAACAGCCCGGCCTTGAAGAAGCCGTGCGTGACCAGGTGGGCGATGGCGGCGGCGTAGCCGATCGGTCCCAGGCCGGCGGCCAGGGTCATGTAGCCGATCTGGCTCATGGTGGAACCGGCCAGCGCCTTCTTGATGTCGTCCTTGGCACACCCGATGATCGCACCGGCGAGCAGGGTGGCCGCACCGACGATCGTGACCACCAGTTGCGCAGTGGGCGCGGCTTCGAAGATCGGTCCGGACCGCACGATGAGGTAGACACCGGCGGTGACCATGGTGGCGGCGTGGATGAGCGCCGACACCGGGGTGGGGCCCTCCATCGCGTCGAGCAGCCACGCCTGGAGCGGAAGCTGCGCCGACTTACCGCAGGCGCCCAGCAGCAACAGCAGTCCCACCGCGGTCATGAGCCCGCGGCCGGCGCCGTCCACCGACTCGAACACGGGGTGGAAGGTGACCGTGCCGAAGGTGGTGAACAGCAGCATGATCGAGACGAGGAGGCCGATGTCGCCGACCCGGTTGATGAGGAACGCCTTCTTGGCGGCGACTGCTGCTGCCGGCTTGTGCTGCCAGAACCCGATCAGCAGGTAGGAAGCGAGGCCGACACCTTCCCAGCCGAGGAACAGCACCGCGTAGTTGTCGGCGAGGACCAGCACCAGCATGGCTGCGACGAACAGGTTGAGGTAGGCGAAGAAGCGCCTCCGGTTCTCGTCGTGCGCCATGTAGCCCACCGAGTAGATGTGGATGAGCGATCCCACACCGGTGATGAGCAGTGCGAACGTCATCGACAGCGGGTCGATGAGCAGGCTCAGGTCGATGTCGAAGGTGCCGACCTTGATCCACTGGTAGACGTGGACTGTGACACTGCGCTCTTCCGGAGCGCGTCCCAAAAGCTGTCCGAGGCTCAGGACCGCCCAGACGAAGCTGGAGAGCGCTGCCGCGATGGCAAGCCAGTGCCCCCAGGCGTTGGTGCGCTTGCCGCCCAGCAGCAGGACGGCCGCGCCCAGCAGAGGCAGGGCGATCATGAGCCAGGCGTAGGAGAGTACCCCGCCGTCGGCCGCGGTCGTGGCCGCGTACCCGCCGGCGGCCAGCGTGGACGTCATCGTCGTCGTGCCCCCGCCCTAGTTCTTGAGCAGGTTGGCGTCGTCGATCGACGCGGACCTGCGGGTTCGGAAGATCTGCATGATGATGGCCAGTCCCACCACGACCTCGGCCGCAGCGACCACCATCACGAAGAACGCGATCACTTGGCCTTCGATGCCTCCGTGCATCCGCGCGAAGGCGACAAAAGCGAGGTTGCAGGCGTTGAGCATCAGCTCCACGCACATGAACACGATGATCGCGTTGCGCCGCACCAGGACGCCCACGGCGCCGATGGTGAACACGATCGCCGCGAGCACGATGTAGTTCATCGGGTCCACGAGCTCTCGTCCTCCCGTTGCTCGTCGCCGTTGGAGGCCTGTGCGTCCGGTCGACCACCCGATTCGGGGATCGCGCCGATCGAGTACCTCATGTCTTCAGGGACCCCGTGCTGGTCCTCGGGGTTGCGCGCGGCCAGCACCGGGTTGATCGAGAGTTCCGAGACCGACCCGTCAGGCAGCAGCGCGGGCATGTCGATGGCGTTGTGCCGGGCGTAGGTGCCCGGTCCGGGCAGCGGAGTGGGGTGGCCGCTGCGGATCCGGTCCATCGACATCTGCTTCTGGGTGCGCTTCTTCTTGGTGCGGACGGCGTGGGCCAGCACCAGGGCGCCGAGGACCGCGGTGATGAGGAGGGCCCCGGTCGCTTCGAAGGCGATGACGTAGCGGTAGATGATCTCGCTGGCGAGCCACGGGATGCTGCCGCCCGCGGCGGCGACCCCGGCGCTCAACCCGACGGGCTCACCCGCCACGATGCTGCTCAGCCCGCTGACGAGCGGGACGAGGAAGCACAGGGCGATCACCGCGGTCAGGAGCCGGTGCCCGCGGATCGTCTCTACGAGGGAGTCGGAGGAGCTGACGCCCACCAGCATGAGGACGAACAGGAAGAGCATCAGCACGGCGCCGGTGTAGACGACGATCTGCACGACCATCAGGAACGGCGCCTCGTTGATCCCGTAGAAGACGGCGAGGCCGATCATCACCACGGCCATCATGAGCGCGGAGTAGACAGCCCGGCGGCTGAACACTACTCCGAGCGCGGCGAGCACCACGATGGAGCCCAGGATGTAGAAGGTCGCGGTCTCACCGCCGCCAATGGCGGCGGCCGTTGTTTGAAGCGGAACGATGTTCACTGAACAGCCTCGCTGTTCTGCTCGTCGGCACGGGCCGCCGCGTTGTCGTCACGTCCGAGCCGGTAGTAGTCCTTCTCGGTCTCGCCGAGCCGCATGGGGTGCGGCGGCGCCTCCATTCCTTGCTGCAGGGGAGCGAGGAGTTGCTCCTTGGTGTAGATGAGGCTTTCGCGGCTGTCGTCGGCGAGCTCGTACTCGTTGGTCATGGTGAGCGCTCGGGTGGGGCACGCCTCGACGCACAGCCCGCACAGAATGCAGCGCAGGTAGTTGATCTGGTAGACGCGCCCGTAGCGCTCACCCGGGGAGTACCGCTCTTCTTCGGTGTTGTCCCCCGCTTCGACGTAGATGGCGTCGGCGGGGCAGGCCCAAGCACACAGTTCGCAGCCGATGCACTTCTCTAGGCCGTCCGGCCAGCGGTTGAGCTGGTGGCGGCCGTGGAAGCGGGGCATCGTGGGTGCCTTGACCTCGGGGTATTCAACGGTCGGCACCTTCTTGAACATGGTGTGGAAGGTGACGCCGAACCCCTTGACGGGATTGAGCCACTCAAGCACCGGAAACCTCCTCACGCTTGGGGGCTGAGGCCGGCTGGTAACGGGGTTCCTCCGCAAGCACGCTGGTGCCGTAGTGCGGAGCGATCATGGGGGGCACGGGGAATCCGCCGTACATCGGGTTCTCCCGGCGTGCCCGCAGCTCGGCCTCGTGTTCGGCGGCCTCCTGCGCCTTGGCCTTCGCCGCGGCACGGCTCCACGCCCACAGTCCGAGGAAGACCAGCAGACCGAACACGCCGATGACGATCGCCGTCACATAGCCCGGGTACTCCTGGTTGTTAAGCACCCGGATGACAGCGACCGCAGTGATCCAGACCAGCTGGATGGGGATGAGGATCTTCCATCCCAGTTTCATGAGCTGGTCGTAGCGGACCCGGGGCAGGGAGCCGCGGACCCAGACGAACAGGAACATCACGCAGACGAACTTGATGAGCCACCACAGCGCAGGCCACCAGCCTTCGTTGGCGCCCGGCCAGAAGGTGGTGATCGGCGGCGGCGCAAGGTACCCGCCGAGGAACAGGGTGACGCTCATCGCCGAGACGGTGACCATGTTGACGTACTCGGCGAGGAAGAACATGGTGAACTTCATCGACGAGTACTCGGTCATGAAGCCGCCGACGAGCTCGCCCTCACCCTCCGGCAGGTCGAAGGGCAGCCGGTTCGTCTCCCCGATCATGGTGATCAGGTAGATCACGAACGACGGGAAGAGGATGACGGCGAACCAGATGTTCTGCTGCGCTTCGACGATTCCCGACGTGCTGAGCGTGCCCGCGTAGATGAACACCGCGATGAAGGAGAGCCCCATCGCGATCTCGTAGCTGATGACCTGGGCGGACGCCCGCAGGCCTCCGAGGAGGGGGTAGGGCGACCGCGAGGCCCACCCGGCGAGCACGATGCCGTAGACGCCGAGGGAGGCGGTGGCCAGGACCAGCAGGACTGCCACGGGCAGGTCGGTCAGTTGCAGCCGGGTCTCCACCCCGAACATGGTGACTTCGGGGCCCACCGGGATCACCGAGAAGGCGAAGAACGCCGGGATCGCGGCGATCATCGGGGCGGCGATGTAGATGACCTTGTCGACGGTGCGGGGGATGAGGTCTTCCTTCAGGGACAGCTTCACACCGTCAGCCAAGGACTGCAGCAGCCCCCACGGACCGAACCGGTTAGGGCCGTGGCGCTGCTGCATGCGGCCCATGACCTTGCGGTCGGCCATGATCATCATCAGCACGCACAGCATGAGGAAGACGAACACGGCCAGGGCCTTGATCAGGATGATCCACCAGGGATCATTGCCGAAGGCGTCCAGCCCCGGTTCGGCGTCCAGAGCTGCCGCACTGACGACAGTCGTCGGTGTCACTTCTCACTCCCAGCACTCGTCGCGGTCTCGACGGGTGTGCCGTTGTCCACGGCCAGGGACACCACGGTCCCCGTGCTCGCGCCGAGGTCGCGCCGGACGGCACAGCCTGCGGCGTTGGTCGGCAGCCACACCACACGGTCCGGCATCTCGGTGATGACGGCCGGGAGGCGCACTGCTCCGGCCGGTCCCTCGACCCGCAGTGTCTGGCCGTCGGCGAGGCCGATCTCGGCGGCGGTGGCAGCCGAGAGGCGGGCGACGGCGGGCCGGGCGGTTCCCGCCAGGTGCGGTTCGCCGTCCTGCATCCGTCCTTGGCCGAGCAACTGGTCCCAGGTGGCCAGGACCGCCTGGCCGGGTTGCGGGATAGCGACGTCGGCGGGGCGGACCACCGGGGTGGGCAGCGGGGTGCCCTTCCAGGCGCCGAGTTCGGCGAGTTCCCGCCGGGCAGCGGCCGGGTCCGGAAGGCCCAGGTGGACGTCCATTTCGTCGGCGATCGCGGCCAGCACCCGCAAGTCGGACATTGCTCCGGGCACTTGCAGCGCGGTGCCGAACGGGCGGCCGCGGCCTTCCCAGTTGACGAACGTGCCGGACTTCTCGGCGACGGCGGCGACCGGGAAGACGACGTCGGCGCGGTCGGTGACGTTGCTGGCCCGCAGTTCCAGGCTGACGATGAACGGCACCTTCGCCAGAGCGGCTCGGGCTGCCTCCGGGTCGGGCAGGTCGTCCAGGTCGACGCCTGCGATGACCAGGGCGTCGAGCTCTCCGGCTGCTGCGGCGGCGAGGATGCCCGCGGTGTCGCGGCCCTCGGTAGCCGGCAGGTCGGAGACCGCCCAAACGCGGGCGACTTCGGCCCGGGCGACCGCGTCCGTGACGGGACGGCCGACCGGCAGCAGGTTGGGCAGCGCACCGGCTTCGATGGCTCCCCGGTCACCGGCGCGGCGGGGCACCCAGGCCAGGCGGGCACCGGTGGTGTCGGCGAGGCGGGCCACCGCGGACAGTGCCCCGGGCACTTCAGCAAGCCGCTCCCCGGCCAGGATGACGGCGCCCGGAGAGTGCAGGGCTTCCAGCGCTTCGGGGGCCACCGTGCCCAGGGAGGTCATGGCGCTGGCCTCACCGCCGGGAACCGTGGGAATCAGGGTTCCGTTGGTCTTGGTCAGGCCGCGGCTGGCGTAGGGCGCGATCGAGAACACTCGGGTGCCGTTCTTGCGGGCCGCCTTGCGCAGCCGCAGGAAGACGATGGGCGACTCGTCTTCGGGTTCGAAGCCGACGAGGAGGACGGCGGGCGCCTTCTCCAGGTCGGTGTAGGTGACTTCGATGCCGTGCCCGGCGACCCGGGCGGCGAGGAATTCGGCTTCCTCAGCCGAGTGGGGGCGGGCCCGGAAGTCGATGTCGTTGGTGTGCAGCGCGACCCGGGCGAACTTGGCGTAAGCGTAGGCGTCTTCCAGGGTGAGCCGTCCGCCGGTGAGCACACCCACCCGGCCGCGGGCGGCGGCCAGGCCGCGGGCGGCCACCTGGAGGGCCTCCGGCCAGGACGCGGCTTCCAGGGCGCGGCTGTCCTCGTCCCGCACCAGCGGGTGCTTGAGCCGGTCGGGCTGGGTGGCGTAGGTGAACGCCCACCGGCCCTTGTCGCAGTTCCACTCTTCGTTGACCTGGGGGTCGTCCCCGGCCAGGCGCCGGGTGACCTTGCCGCGCCGGTGGTCGGTGCGCTGGGCGCAGCCGGACGCGCAGTGTTCGCAGACGCTGGGCGTGGACACCAGGTCGAACGGGCGGGCGCGGAACCGGTAGGCGGCTCCGGTGAGGGCGCCGACCGGACAGATCTGCACGGTGTTGCCGGAGAAGTAGGACTGAAAGGGCTGTCCTTCGGCGATGCCCACCTGCTCCTTGGCGCCGCGTTCCATCAGGTCGATGAACGGGTCACCGGCGATCTGCGCGGAGAAGCGGGTGCAGCGGGCGCACTGGATGCAGCGCTCCCGGTCCAGCAGGATCTGCGTGGACAGCGGGATCGGCTTGGGGAAGGTCCGCTTGACGTCGACGAACCGGCTCTCGCCCTGCCCGTGGGACAGCGCCTGGTTCTGCAGCGGGCATTCACCGCCCTTGTCGCAGATCGGGCAGTCCAGCGGGTGGTTGATGAGCAGGAACTCCATGACACCGCGCTGAGCTTTCTCCGCCACCGGAGAGGTCAGCTGGGTCTTGACGACCATGCCGTCCGTGACGGTGATGGTGCAGGAGGCCTGCGGTTTGGGCATGCCGCGCCCGTTGCCCATGTCGGTGATCTCCACCAGGCACTGGCGGCAGGCACCGACCGGGTCGAGCAGCGGGTGGTCGCAGAACCGCGGGATCTGGATGCCGAGCAGTTCGGCCGCCCGGATCAGCAGGGTGCCCTTGGGAACCTGGATTTCGAAACCGTCGATGGTAACGGTGACGAGGTCCTCTGGCGGCACTGCGGGGGATCCGCCCGCGGAGGTGTTGGTCGTGACTGTCATCAGGCGTCCTCTTCCACGGACTCATTCGCCCAGCGAGTGGTGCGCTGGTACGGGAACAGCTCCCACGCGGGAGTGTGGGTTCCCGCGATGAACTCCTCCCGGAAGTACTTGATCGCCGAGGTCACCGAGCTGGTCGCACCGTCCCCGAGCGCGCAGAAGGAGCGCCCGAGCAGGTTGTCGCAGATGTCGAGCAGCGTGTCGATGTCCTCTTGGGTCCCCTTGCCTGCTTCGATACGGCGCAGGACTTGGACCATCCAGTAGTTGCCTTCGCGGCACGGAGTGCACTTGCCGCAGGACTCGTGCGCGTAGAACTCGATCCAGCCGCGCACGACCCGGACGACCGAGGTGGTTTCGTCGAAGATCTGCAGCGCGCGGGTGCCGAGCATGGAGCCCGCTCCGCCGACCGACTCGAAGTCCAGGGGGATGTCGATGTGCTCCTCGGTGAAGATCGGGGTGGAGGAGCCACCGGGGGTCCAGAACTTGAGCCGGTGCCCGTCGCGGATACCGCCGGCCATCTCGAGCAGTTCGCGCAAGGTCACGCCGAGCGGGGCCTCGTACTGGCCGGGCCGCTTGACGTGGCCGGACAGGGAGAAGAAGCCGAAGCCGGCGGACTTCTCCGTGCCCATGGACTTGAACCACTCGGCGCCGTTGGCGACGATGCTCGGCACGGTGGCGATGGATTCGACGTTGTTCACCACGGTGGGTGAGGCGTACAGACCTGCGACGGCGGGGAACGGCGGCTTGAGGCGAGGCTGGCCGCGGTAGCCCTCGAGCGAGTCCAGCAGGGCGGTCTCCTCACCGCAGATGTAGGCGCCCGCCCCGGCGTGGACGACGACGTCGAGGTCGAAGCCGCTGCCGAGGATGTCCTTACCGAGCAGCCCGGCCTCGTAGGCTTCGGCGACGGCGTGCCGCAGCCGCCGGATGACGTGCAGGACCTCCCCGCGGACGTAGATGAAGGCCTGGTGGCTGTTGATCGCGTAGGCGGAGATGATGACGCCTTCGATGAGCGCGTGCGGGTTGGCCATCATCAGCGGGATGTCTTTGCAGGTGCCGGGCTCAGACTCGTCGGCGTTGACGACGAGGTAGCGCGGCTTGGGGTTGTCCTTGGGGAGGAAACCCCACTTCATCCCGGTGGGGAAGCCGGCACCGCCGCGGCCGCGCAGGCCGGAGGCCTTGACCATCTCGACGATGGCGTCGGGCTCCATGGTCAGGGCCTTGCGCAGCGCCTCGTAGCCACCGTTCTCCCGGTAGGCGTCGAGGGTGTAGGAGTCCGGGCGGTCCCAGTTGCGGGACAGCACGGGGGTCAGCGTCGTCACTTGGTCCCCTCCTCATCGGCCGCGGCAGCCGTGTCTGCCGGGTCGGGTGCCTGCCAGCCGCGTTCCTTGGCCAGCCGGAGCCCGGCCAGGGAGGGTTCTCCGGCCTGCGGGCCCTCGGTGGCGCGGCCGTCGTCGAACCCTGCCAGGACCCGGGAGGCCTGCTTCCAGGTGCACAGGCGGTTGGGGCCGCGGGTCGGCTTGACGTCCTTGCCCAGGCGCAGGTCGTCGACGATCTTCTTCATCGACTCGGGGGTCTGGTTGTCGAAGAACTCCCAGTTGATCATGACCACGGGAGCGAAGTCGCAGGCGGCGTTGCACTCCACGTGCTCCAGGGAGATCTTTCCGTCCTCGGTGACCCCGTCGTTCTCTACACCCAGGTGCTCCTTGAGCGCGGAGTAGATCTCATCGCCGCCCATGACCGCGCACAGCGGGTTGGTGCACACGCCCACGTGGTATTCACCGACTGGGCGGCGCTTGTACATGGTGTAGAACGTGGCGACCGCGGTGACCTCTGCGGTGGTGAGGCCGAGCTGTTCGGCGCAGAAGGCGATGCCGTCGTTGCTCACGTAGCCCTCTTCCGACTGCACGAGGTGCAGCAGCGGAAGCAGTGCCGAGCGCGCCTTGGGGTAACGGGAGATGATCTCCTTGGCGTCGAGTTCCAGGCGGGCACGGTTCTCCCCGCTGAAGATCGGATTGGGCTTGGGGGGAGTACTCATCGGTCCACGCCTCCCATCACGGGGTCGATGCTGGCTACAGCGGCGATGACGTCGGCGACGGTACCGCCTTCGCACATGGCCGCCACAGCTTGGAGATTGGTGAACGAGGGGTCCCGGAAGTGCACCCGGTAGGGGCGGGGACCGCCGTCGCTGACCGCGAAGCAGCCGAGTTCGCCCTTGGGGCTTTCCACCGCTGCGTAGGCCTGGCCCGGGGGCACCCGGAAGCCTTCGGTGACGAGCTTGAAGTGGTGGATGAGGGCTTCCATGGAGCCGCCCTTGCCCATGATGTGGGCGATGTGGGACGGCGCGTTGCCCATGCCGTCGGGGCCGAGGGCGAGCTGGGCGGGCCAGCCGATCTTGGGGTCTTCGATCATCACCGGGCCCGGCTTGAGCTTGTCCAGGCACTGCTCGATGATCTTGAGACTCTGCTCGATCTCGGCCATTCGCACCCGGTAGCGGGCGTAGACGTCGGCACCGTCCGAGACCGGGATGTCGAACTCGTAGTTCTCGTAGCCGCAGTAGGGCTTGGCCTTGCGCAGGTCCCAGGGCAGGCCCGCGGCGCGCAGGATCGGGCCGGTGACGCCCAGCGCGAGGCATCCGGTGACGTCCAGGTAGGCCACGTCCCGGGTGCGGGCCAGGTAGATGGGGTTGGCGTCGAGAAGCTTGCGCATGTCCTTCAGCCGCTTGGGCATCTCGGTGAGGAGTTCGCGCACCTTCCCGACCGTGCCGGGCGGAAGGTCCTGGGCCACGCCGCCGGGGCGGATGTACGCGTGGTTCATGCGCAGCCCGGTGACCATCTCGAAGATGTCCAGGACCATTTCCCGTTCCCGGAACCCGTTGGTCATGACGGTGGTGGCGCCCAGCTCCATGCCGAACGTCGCCATCGCCACGAAGTGGGAGGAGATCCGGTTCAGCTCCATCATCATCACGCGGATGACGTTGGCGCGTTCCGGGACCTGGTCGGTGATGCCCAGCAGCTTCTCCACTGCCAGGCAGTAGGCCGTCTCGTTGAACAGCGGCGTGAGGTAGTCCATGCGAGTCACGAACGTGGTGCCTTGGGTCCACGTCCGGTACTCCATGTTCTTTTCGATACCGGTGTGCAGGTAGCCGATGCCGACTCGGGCCTCGGTGACGGTCTCGCCGTCCAAGGTGAGGATGAGCCGGAGCACGCCGTGGGTGGAGGGGTGCTGGGGCCCCATGTTGATGACGAGACGGTCGGTCTGGCTCCGCTGGGCCGCGGCGACCACCTCGTCCCAGTCGCCTCCGGAGGCATCGACGTAGGTCTCGGTTGGAGTGGTCATGCGTACGACCTCCGCTGGTCCGGCGGGGGAACCTTGGCCCCGCGGTACTCGACCGGAATTCCGCCCAGCGGGTAGTCCTTGCGCTGGGGATGGCCGTGCCAGTCGTCGGGCATGTGGATACGGGTGAGGGCGGGGTGGCCGTCGAAGATGATCCCGAAGAAGTCCCAGGCCTCTCGTTCGTGCCAGTCGTTGGTGGGGTAGACGCTCACGATCGAGGGGATGTGCGGGTCCGAGTCGGGGCAGCTCACTTCGAGCCGGATCTCGTAGTTGTGCGTGATGGAGCGCAACGCGTAGACGGCGTGCAGTTCGTTGCCCTCATCCTCGGGGTAGTGGACCCCGGTGACCCCCAGGCACAGTTCGAAACGGAGCGCCGGATCGTCGCGCAGCCGGGTGGCCACGTCCAGCAGGTGTTCGCGCTGCACGTGGAAGGTGATCTCGCCGCGGTCCACCACGACCCGGCTGATCGCGGTGTCGTAGGGTGTCCCGATCTCTTTCAGGGAGCGTTCGAGCGCGTCGGCGACTTCGTCGAAGTAGGCCGTGCGCGGGTCGCTGGGGTCGCTGTAGGGACGCTGGGCGGCGGCGGGCACGTGCCGGTAGACGCGCAGCCGTCCGTAGCCGGACGTGTCGCCGGTGGTTTTGGCACCGAACATGCCCATGCGGGCGATCGGCGAATTGATGCGCTGCGTCCCCAGCTCTCTGGGAAGGTTGTCCTTTTCTGGTAGGTTAGGCTTGCCTTGCTGCCCGTTGGAGGTCATCGGGTGGCTTCCTCCGTCTGCTGGATCAGCGGCAGCGCCCGCAGGCGTCGCTGCTCCAGTTCCTCGATCTCACGTTCGCGGTGCACGCCGAGCTTGGTGTTCTGGACCTTGTCGTGCAGCTTGAGGATGGCGTCCAACAGCATCTCAGGGCGCGGCGGACAACCTGGGAGGTAGATATCCACCGGCACGATGTGGTCGACGCCCTGCACGATGGCGTAGTTGTTGAACATGCCGCCGCTCGAGGCGCATACGCCCATGGCGATGACCCACTTGGGCTCCGCCATCTGGTCGTAGATGGTGCGCAGCACCGGGGCCATCTTCTGGCTCACTCGGCCGGCCACGATCATCAGGTCCGCTTGGCGAGGCGTGGCGGAGAAGCGCTCCATACCGAAGCGCGCGATGTCGAAGCGCGGGCCGCCGACCGCCATCATCTCGATGGCGCAGCAGGCAAGGCCGAAGGTCGCGGGCCACATGGAGGTCTTGCGGACGAAACCGACGATCTGTTCGACCGTGGTGAGCAGGACTCCACTGGGCAGCTTCTCTTCGAGGCCCATCAGTCGAACCCCCTTTCCGGTTCTGCAGTCTCAGTGGGACGACTGGGGATCAGGTGCGGGCTGGTCATGCGGATCAGTTCCATTCGAGGCCGCCGCGGCGCCATTCGTAGGCGTAGGCGATCGAGACGTTGACGAGGAACAGGATCATCACGACCAGGCCGAAGATCCCGAGCGCGTCGAGGTGCACCGCCCAGGGCACTAGGAAGATGACCTCGATGTCGAAGACGATGAACAACATCGCCGTCAGGTAGTACTTGATCGTGAACCGACCGCCGCCCACGGGCTGGGGAGTGGGTTCGATCCCGCACTCGTAGGCCTGGAGTTTGGTGCGGTTGTAGCGTTTAGGCCCGGCGATCGCTCCGACGATCATCGAGACGATCACGAAGGCAGCGCCGATACCGCCGAGTACGAAGATGGGGGTGTACAGCTCCATCGGCTAGCCGCTCCCTTGGTGTTGTGCACGGAAGAGGTTCATGTCCTGCCGTTCTCGCGGGATGGGTCTCCTGAGTTGTCTCACGAGGCGGGCGCGATCTTGGACAGGCCGTTGATGAGCCGGTCCAGCGCGTCGCCGTGGCTGGGTTCCGTGAGGTTCGCCAGCATCTTGAGGGTGAAGCGCATCAGGAGGGGCCGCGGGAGACCATACTTGGTGGCGTACTTCATGAAGTAGGGGTTGCCGATCAGCTTCACGAAGTAGCGCCCCAGCGTGTAATAGCCGCCGTAGGTATCCCGCAGGATCTCCGGGTAGCGCAGCAGGGTGCGTTCGCGGTCCCGCGGTGTGGGACGGCTCAGCGCCTGGACCGCCACGTCAGCGGCGATCCGACCTGCTTCCATCGCGTAGGCGATGCCCTCGCCGTTAAAGGGGTTGACCATGCCTCCTGCGTCACCGACCAGCATCATGCCACGGGCGTAGTGCGGTGTCCGGTTGAAGCCCATGGGCAGGGCGGCGCCGCGGATGGGTCCTTTCTGGTTCTCCTCGGTGAACCCCCACTCTTCAGGCATGCTCTGCGTCCAGCGGCGCAGCAGTTTGCGGTAGTCGATCTTCTGGAAGGCGGGGGTGGAGTTGAGGATCCCCAGGCCTACGTTGCTGGTGCCGTCGCCGACTCCGAAGATCCAGCCGTAGCCGGGGAGCAGCACCTGCTTGCCGTCGGTGGTGTCCCAGAGTTCCAGCCAGGACTCCAGGTAGTCGTCGTTGTGCCGGGGGGTGGTGAAGTAGGTGCGGACGGCCACGCCCATGGGGCGGTCGTCGCGTCTGCGGATGCCCAGGGCGATCGCCAGGCGCGAGGAGTTGCCGTCGGCGGCGAGGACGAGGGGTGCGCGGAAGGAGCGGATGCGGCCTTCGGCGTCTTTGGCTTGGACTCCGACGACGCGGTTGCTGCGCTCGTCGATGATGGGCGCGGTGACGTTGGTGCGTTCCAGGAGCCGCACACCGGTTTTCACGGCGTGGCGGGCGAGGATCTGGTCGAAGTCGTAGCGGGTGCGTACCAGACCGAATCCGGGGTATTCCGAAAGTTCAGGCCAGGGAAGCTCGAGTCGGGTTCCGCCGCCGATGATGCGGAGGCCGCGGTTGCGGATCCAGCCGTCTTCTTCGTTGATGGGGATCCCCATAGCGACGAGCTGTTTGACTGCACGGGGGGTGAGGCCGTCTCCGCAGACCTTCTCCCGCGGGAAAGCAGTCTTCTCCAGCAGCAGGACGTCGAGGCCCGCGGTGGCCAGGTAGTGGGCTGCCGTGCTCCCTGCCGGGCCTGCTCCGACGACGATGACGTCGGCTTCCTCGTGGGGAACCGTGGTGTCTGTGACTGGGGTCGGTGCTGTCTGGCTCACGGATGGTCCTGACTGCTCGGCGCGGTTTCACACTGGGGTTCGAGCTTGTGGCTGTCCCAGAAAGGGGAATAAACTCGCCCCCTTGTGAAGTGCTTCACAAGGTCTTCAATGCGAAGTCTAGACCTTCCCAGCCACACGAGCGACCCCAGGTCCCTGTTGGTGAGGTTTCGGTCGCGCTGCCCTGACCTAGGGGTTTAAAAACCAGGTAACAGCGCGGCGGTTCACTTTTGACCGGTGTGCCGGTTACAGGACACAGTCTCGGCAAAGTTCACAAAAAGCTCAAATTGGGATCTTTTTAACAAAACCGAAGACTCATGGTGATACTACCATTACCATGAGTAGTGATTTGCGCCACAGAAAAACCTCCTTGTCCGGGGACGCGGAGGTGAGCAGAGACACACGTACGGCGCCTCAGCGCTCGCGGTAGGCGCGGTGCAGCGCCACCACCCCGAACGTGAGATTGCGCCAGGCGACCCGCGACCAGCCGGCCGCGCTGATCTTCCGGGCGAGCCCAGCCTGGTCCGGCCAGGCCGCGATCGACTCCGACAGGTAGGCGTAAGCGTCCGGGTTGTCGCTGAACTGGCGCGCCACCCACGGCAGGCCGATCTTCATCCCCCAGCCCAGCATCCGGTCGAGCGGCTGCACCGGAAGGTGGCTGAATTCACAGATCACCAGTCGGCCGCCGACTTTGGTGACCCGCAGCAGCTCGGCCAGCGCCCGGTCCACGTCGTGGACGTTGCGCAGCCCGAACGAGATCGTGACAGCGTCGAACGTCTGATCCGCAAACGGCAAGTGCAGCGCGTCCCCGGCCACCACGGTGACCCCCTTGCGGGACGCACCGCCGCGGCGTTCAGCGCCGACCCGGAGCATGCCGAACGAGAAGTCGCAGGCGATGACCCGCGCACCCCGGCGGGTGAAGGATTCCGACGAGGTTCCCGTCCCGGCCGCAAGGTCGAGCACCAGCTCGCCGCTGTAGGCGTCCACCGCAGCCACAGTGGCCTGCCGCCAGTAGCGTTCCCGCCCCAGGGAGAGCACCCGGTTGAGCAGGTCGTAGCGGTCCGCGATGCTGTCGAACATCGCGGCGACGTCTCGGGGGTCCTTGTCCAGTTCGGCACGGATCATGGTGCACAGCCTAGAGGGTGCTGCGTTCCGGTCCTGCGGCCCGTCCTCCCTACGGTGTCTCCCCCGGAGCAGAACGCTGCTCCGCCTGGCCCGGCTCCACCGCGGTACTGCCGGACGCACTCCCGGGTGACGGGGCCTGCTGCAAGTGGTCTTCCCTGCTGGCCCCGGCATCGAGCCGCTCACCCACGCTCCGCATCCGTTCCATCCCCCGCACCAGTGAGGCGGAGAGCGCGTCGCGCTGCGGGGAGAGCAGCACGAAACTCAGCAGGCCGCTGATCACCAGAGCGAGGATGACCGCGAGCAGCTCGCGGGCGCCCAGGAGATACACCACGCCGAAAGCGATCGCGAAGAGCAGCACCCGGGCCGCGGTATAAGCAATGAAGTTACGCATGAAACTGCCTCACAACGGGCGGTTCACAGAAAAGTCCCGGTGAAGACCCGGCACGCCCCTGGGGCAGCGGTTCACGGCTGTGCCCTCCGCCCCTCCAGCAGGTCCTGCCCAGTCCTCGACCGTGCATCGTCCCTCTCCACCCCAGCCTAAAGGGCGGTTTTTCCTGCGGACACGGACCCCTGTCCCAGATAAGGCGGTGTTCATCTTCTGTGCCGAGATTGAGAAAGAAGACACCCCTGAGGGGGATATCACGTTACGATCACATCTGCCCGCCCTCGCCCACGTTGCCTCCCATCTTTCCGAAAACTAAGGAGGAAACAGCCCGACTCATGCACACTAGGGGACTAAACGCCCGTACCACATCCGGGATGGGAGTAAAGGGGGATGGCGAAGGTGGAAAGAACAACGGAACGCTTGCTGACCCCGGGAGAGGTCGCTTCCCTCTTCCGCGTCGACCCTAAGACCGTGACCCGGTGGGCCGCCTCCGGCCGGATCAGCAGTATCCGCACCCCCGGCGGGCACCGCCGCTTCCGGGAGTCCGAAGTCCGCGCACTGCTCCACGGGGAGACTCCTGAATCCTCGCACTGACCAGCGAAGACTCTGGGCTCTCGTCCCGATGGCACCGGCCCCGCTCCGTGGTGGTCCGCACCCGCACATCCAGGTCACACCCGGATAGGCTGGAAGACATGGTTTGGCTCGGTGGCCTCATTACGCTGCTCACGATCGTGCTCTGGGTGTACGCGTTCTTCGACGCGCTCACCTGTCCCGCTGAGGAAGTCCGCAACCTGCCCAAGGTGATCTGGCTACTCGTCATCGTGCTATTTGCGGTGATCGGTCCGCTCCTGTGGCTCTTCCTCGGACGTCCCATCACGCATCCCGGCACAGCGGTCTCCTCCTCGGTGCCTGTCTCCTCCGCCGACCATCTGGACCCCTCGGATTTCCACCGGCCGTCCGGGCGCAACCGTCCACTGGGCCCAGACGACGACCCCGAGTTCCTGCGGCGACTCGACAAACGCATCAACCCGGAGGATTGAGCACGCACGGCATGGTGAAGGCCCGCCCTGAGTGAGCCGAGGGCGGGCCTTCACTCTGCCGACGCTCTACCGTGGGCGCCCCGGCACCCCAGGGCCCCGCTCCCGGTCAGGCGTAGCTGTGCAATCCGCTGAACAGGTAGTTCACCCCAAAGAAGTTGAACAGCAGACAGCCAAAGCCGATGAGGCTGATCCACGCGGCTTTCGGGCCCTGCCAGCCCGCTGTGGCACGCGCGTGGAGGTAGGCGGCGTACACGATCCAGGTGATGAAGGACCACACTTCCTTGGGGTCCCAGCCCCAGTAGCGGCCCCACGCCTCGTCCGCCCAGATCGCCCCGGCGATCACCCCGAACGTCCACAGCGGGAAGGCCAGCACGATCATGCGGTGCGCGATCCGGTCCAGCAGTTCCGCGCTGGGCAGCTTGGCGGCGATCGCGCTCACCTGCTGGCCGAGCGCCTGCTTGACTTCGGTGCGTCGCGCCAGCAGATAGGTGATCGTCGCGGACCCGGACACCATGAACGCCCCGGTCGCCAGGATGAGCGCGGAAACGTGGATAGCGATCCAGTAGGAGTCCAGCGCCGGGACCACGGGGCCGCTCTCCGAGTACAGCCAACGCACCGCGATACCGAGCAGCAGCAGGACGGGGACCAGCACAAACGCACCGAGGTAATGGGCCCGGTAACGCATCGCGGCAAAGAGGAACGCCGCCACCCCGCACAGGCAGATCGCGATGACGAACTCGAACATGTTGCCCCACGGCCAGCGTCCCACTGCCAGGCCGCGGGTGACGATCTGGGCCAGGTTGAGCAGCAGGCCCACCGCGGTCATGGCCATGCCGATCTTGCCGACCACGTGGCGGGACGCTTTGGCCTCGGGCTCCTGTTCCCGCAGGCTCACTTTCAGGTCGCTGTTCTCCGCTTCCGAGGCGCCGACGGCGACCAGGCGGGTGCCGGTCAGCGACTGGCGGCGTCCGTAGGCTGCCTCGAACACGAAGAGGAACAGGGCGACCGCATAGACCAGGATCATCCCGAGGACAAGGTTGTCGCTGAGATTCGACAGCGCGGGGTCGACCGCGCTGCCTGCCGCGAGAACGTGCACCGCTTACTCCTTCTCCATGTCTGCTTGGCAGTCGGAACGCCGCAGCCGTTGGTTCAACTGGGTGGCCAGTTCGTGGAACCGGCGCAGCGGCGCGGCCCCCTCGGTCTTGGCAAGCCCGCCGATCTCGACCACGGTACGCCCGTCTGCTCCGCGGCGGGCACGGACCCATACCCGTCGCGGCTGGACGAACAGGGTGCACAGCAGCCCCAGTACCGCCGCCACCGCGCTGGCCAGCGCATACGGTCGGGCAGGGTCGCTGGCGACCAGCAGAGTGACGTAGTCGCGGTACCCGGTGAACTCGATCGTGGCGCCACCGGGCAGCTCCCAGCGGTCGCCTACAGCCAACGGAGCAGAGTCGCCGATCTCCTCCATGCGCTTGGTGTACAACTGGTACACCGACTGGGGGTTGCCGCTGTCCAATCCGAGGTCGCCGACAAAGCCCTTGAGCACCACCATGGGGTTGCGCGCGTCCGGGAACTCCGAGACGAGGTCGCCGTTGTCGTCGGTGGCCGCTGAGGGAAGGAACACCCCGGTGAAGCCCAGCTGCTCCGGGGCGATGTCGGGGACTTTCACCACCCCGTCGGAGGTGAAGTTGCCGTCTCCGCGGTCCAGGAACGGCACCGCCTGGTCGAAGACCACGTGCCCGTCGGCGTCGGTGACCCGGAACGTAGGGGCGTAGCCGTGGCCGAGCAGGTAGACCTGGGCGCCGTCGACGCGGAGCGGGTGGTTGACCTCCAGGATGTGGGACTCTTCGGGGGCGTCCGGGTGCTCCCGGTAGGTGAGGTCGGCGCGGTAGCTCGCGGCTTGGCCGGCCATCCCGCCCTCCTCCACGAAGGAGGCTTCGAATTCGTCGAGCCGGATCCAGAACGGCTGGATCTTGGCCGAGTCCACCGCGATTCCCGGGTAGAAGGCGTCGTAGGAGGTCAGCGTGTTGGCGAACGCGTCCTCTTCGATGAGGAGGACGTTGCCCCGGTAGCCGAAGAACGCGGTGCACGCCACCGACACGAGCAGGCCCACCAGTGACAGGTGGAAGACCACGTTGCCGGTCTCGCGCAGGTAGCCGGTCTCGGCGGATAGCGAGTCGCCGTAGTCGGCGATCCGATGCCCGCGCAGCAGACCTCGTGCTTCGGCGAACACCTGCTCTGGGGTGGCGTCGGTCTCGAACGTCGCCGAATAGGGCATCCGGTCAAGGCGGCGCGGGGTCTTCGGCGGCCGGGCCCGCAGCAGCCGGTAGTGCGCTCCCGCACGGGGCAGTACGCACCCCACGAGCGAGACGACCAGCAGCAGGTAGATCGCCGCATACCAGGGCGAGGAGTAGACGTCGAACAGGAAGAACCGGTCGAGCACCGGGGCGAGGTCGGGGTGCTCTAGGAAGTAGTTCTGGACCTCTTCGACGCTGACGCCTCGCTGGGGCAGGAGTGAACCCGGGATCGCGCCCAGGGCGAGCAGGAAGAGCAGGATGAGCGCGGTGCGCATCGAGGTCAGCACCCGCCACGCCCAGCGCGCCCACCCCAGGGGGGACAGCGCGGGTGCGGCGGGCGGCGCCTGCTGCGGTTCGGTCACCGTGCTCGATTGGCTTGGGGTCACTGCTAGATCACCGTGGTGAAGTTCGCGGTCCAGCCCTGCATGACGGCGGTGATGTCGGTCCACAGGCCCGTGACGAGCAGCAGGCCCACCACGACCAGCATCGCGCCGCCCACGCTGGTGACGAGACGGTAGTGGCGTTTGACCCAGTCGAAAGCTCCCAGCGCTCTACGGTAGACCAGGGCCGCGGCCACGAACGGCAGGCCCAGGCCGAGGCAGTAGCTCAGCGACAGCAGCGCTCCCCGGCCCACGCTCCCTTCGATGAAGACGAGGGACTGTACCGCGGCCAGGGTGGGGCCGATGCACGGGGTCCAGCCCAGGCCGAACAGGATGCCCAGCAGCGGGGCCCCGGCCAGACCGGCCCCGGGAAGCCGGTGGACGCGGAACTCGCGGTTGAACCCGGGGATGAGGCCCATGAACGCCAGCCCTAGAACGATGGTCAGCGCCCCGAGCACGCGGGTGATGACCGCGGAGTAGTCGAGGAGCAGCCCGCCGATCCCGCCGACGAACACGCCGACGGCCACGAAAACCGCGGTGAAGCCGGCGATGAAAAGCAGGCTGCCGGCGAGCATGGTCCACCGGCGAGAGGCCATGAGGTCGTCCACTGTGGCGACTCTGCGCTGGCCGTCGGCTGTGGTGGTGTGCACTTCTCCTCGCCGGTGCGCCGCGATGTCGGCCCCGGTCAGCCCGGTCACGTACGAGAGGTATCCGGGAACGAGCGGCAGCACGCACGGGGAAAGGAAGGAGACCAGTCCGGCGGCTGCGGCCAGCGGAATGGCGAGGAAGAGGGATCCGGAGAGGACAGTCTCAGCAATCACTGGACATCAGCGTCCTCGGCGGCGACGGTGCTGACCAGTTCCGTCAGCTCCTTGTAGTTGGTAGCGCCGATCACCCGGGCTGCGATCCTCCCTTGCCGGTCGATGACCAGGGTGCTGGGGATCGCCTGCGGGGGGACCGTGTCGCGGAAGGCTTGCGGGATTTCGCCTGACTGGTCGTAGAGGCTCGGGTAGGAGACGTCCTGGTTGCGTTCGAACGCCTGCGCAGCGGTGCGGTTGTCCTTGATGTTGACGCCGAGGAAGCTCACCCCTTGGTCGGCGTGCTCGGCGTTGACTTCGTTGAGGACGGGCGTCTCCGCGCGGCAGGGGGCGCACCAACTGGCCCAGAAGTTCATGACGACGACGTCCCCGGAGTAGTCGGCGAGGCTCACCGGATCCCCGTCGAGGGTTTCTCCTTCGACTGCGGGCGCTTGTTCGCGGTCTTCGGAGGGGAACAGCGTGCTGGAGCCGTCCCCGGAGATGTAGCGGTCATCTTCGGTCGCCGCCCCGGTGTCGATTTCCTCGGCGCAACCGGCCAGGGCAGCCAGCACCGCCACGGCGGCAAGACCGCGGAGCGCGGCAGCGCGCACTCGGGGGCCTGGTCTGGTGAAGGGCATCGCGGAAGAACCTCGTCAGCGGGATGCGGCAGACAATGCATCAACAACGACGAAGTGTAGTAGACGCCCTGGTGACCGCTGCGCGGGCCCGTGGCTAGCCGCTCGGACACTATGTGGGGGCGGCGCAGACTGCGCCGCCCCCACATAGTTCGCGTCTCAGCCCGCGTGGACGAACGCCTCGCGGAGGTAGTTGTCCACGTCACGCTTGGGCACCCGGTAGGAACGCCCCACCCGGATAGCCGGCAGCGTTCCGGAGTGCACCATGCGGTAGACCGTCATTTTGGAGACGCGCATGATCGCGGCCACCTCGGCCACCGTCAAGAACCGTACTTCGCCCAGTGATCCCTTGCTCCCGCTCATGTCCCGACGCTCTCTTTCCCGGACGTGCACCCGCGTTGTCACCTGAACGCGACCGTCCTCCCGTTTTCGTCCGGTCGCGCTCACGTGTCACCCAGCAACTTTCGATCCGTCCGTTCTCAGAGTAAATCTCGGGTCACGTCATTAGAAGGGTGTTTTTCGCTCTCGGTCACTATCGCTGCCCCAGGCCGGAGGGCGAGGTTTGGCCTGTGGGTACACCATGAGACGCACCGCGAAAACTCATGGGATGATCTGCTCTTTTCCCGGTCTTTTTTGCGGTGGGAAAGCGTGGGGAACGATTTTCAGGCCAGCCCGGCGCGGTAAATAACGTAGTCCGAAAGCGGGCGGTACTCGTCGGGAACATAACCGTCGTCGAGCGGCACCGTGACATGAAGTTTTCCTTCATGTTCGCCCAGGAAGAGCGCAGGATCGTTGCTGTCGGCGAACCCGATCGTCGGCACTCCAGCCTCACCTGCCGCGCCAGCAAAACCGTGATCGGCGATGACCAACTGCGGCCATGGCCCACCCGTTTCAGACAGTTGGGCCAGTACCGCCCGCATCGCAAAAGGGTGGTGACTGTGCTGGGGTTCTGTGCCGTCCGTCACCATACCCACGTCGTCGCGCCAGACCAGGGTGCGGCGGGTCGGCGGGGGTCCACCAGGAGCGTCATACGAGTAGCCGGCCGCGGCCGTGACCACCGTGCACCCGTGGTCGACGAGCACATCTTTCCACGCCCGGTAGAGCTCGGCCAGATTGTTGGGGTGCCCGGTGGCCACCATGATGCGTTCGCGGTCGCGTGCGGCTTGCGCGAGCCGCTCCGCGACCACCTCGAGGGCGTCGACCGTGCGGTCCGGGTCGATGGTGTCGATTCCCTGCACGTAGTCTTCGTCCGCGACCACGCCGCAGCGCTGCGCCATGAGCGCCAGCACGTCCGAGAACGTCCACTTCCGCTGGAAGGTCAGGCCGAACTGGTGGTAGGGGTCTCCTTCGACAAGCCGCCGGTAGTGCTTGAGGTTGTTCTGCCGCGGAGTGGCGACCTGACCGGCGATACCGGTCGTCACCAAATAGTCGATGAGTTCCGCACGGGAGGGCGGCTTCAAGACAGACCCCCTTTATTTCTTTTTCCGGTCAAGCCAGCACTGATCGGCCTTTGTCGGACCATTGTCGATGATTCCGCCGCCCGTTGCACCGTTTTCCGGTGCGGCTGGAACGCCTCCCCTGCGCTGGCCGGCCCGCCTCGGGGTGCAGGCGGGCCGCCTCACATCATCGGGTCGATGCCGTGGCACGGGAACACCGCGGCCCGGGTCGCCCGGATCGCGCGGTCCACCGCGTCCGCCGGGTCGAAGCCCGCTTCGAACGGGACGTAGTCGGCTTTCCGCCCGTCCGTCATGTGCAGGGGCGGGACCTCGCCGGTGCGTTCCTTGACGAACTCGTGCCACTCATCAGGGGTGCGGGTCTCCGGGTCGATCGGGGTGCCCGCGGCTTCGGCCAGCAGGTGGGTCCACGCACGCGGCACCACCTGCACCAGCTCGTATCCGCCGCCGCCGAGCAGCACCCAGCGCCCTGCGGCGGTCTCCTTGGCCAGCTCGTGGAGGGCCTCGTAGGTCCGGCGCTGCCCGTCGATACTGAGCGTCAGGTTGGCCAGTGGGTCGAGGGTGTGGGTGTCGCAGCCCTGCTGGGTGACGAGCACCTCCGGCTGGAACTCGCGCAGCAGCGGCGGGACGATGGCGTGGAACGCGCGGAGCCACATGGCGTCGTTCGTCCCCGCGGGCAGGGCCACGTTGACCGCATAGCCTTCCGCGTCCGGGCCGCCGATCTCCTCGGGGTACCCGGTGCCGGGGAAGAGGGTCAGGGGGGACTCGTGCAGGCTGATGGTGAGCACCCGGGGGTCGTTGTAGAACATCTCCTGCACCCCGTCACCGTGGTGGACGTCCACGTCCACGTAGGCGACCCGTTTGGCGCCCTGCTCCAGCAGCCAGGCGATGGCGACCGCGGCGTCGTTATAGACGCAGAATCCCCAGGCCTTGTTGGGCATGGCGTGGTGCAGGCCGCCCGCGATGTTCGCGCCGTGCTCCGCCTCCCCCTGCCACACGGCGCGCGCCGCCGCCACGGACGCGCCTGCAACCAGGGCGGACGCTTCGTGCATGTCGGGGAAGACCGGGTTGTCGCTGGTGCCCAGCGCGTACTTCATGTTGGGTTCCAGGGTTTTCCCTGCCTGCTTGACGGCAGCGATGTAGTCGCGGCTGTGGACAAGCTCCAGCAGGGCGTCGTCAGCAGGCTCGACCGGTGCGAAGGAGACACCGGGCGCATCGAACACGCCGAGGCGGCGGCAGAGCTCCATGGTCAGCTCGACCCGGACGGGCGCAAGTGGATGCTGCGGGCCGAAGTTGTAGCTGGTCAGCCCGTCATTCCATGCGATGCGCAGTGAACAAGCCATGCGCCCTCCCCCTCGGTGACAGTGTTCTTCACCACAGTAGTTGACCGGGCCTGCGTGGCAGCGCAGGGGACCCCGCAATCCGCCTGCTGGCCTCAGCCTTCAGCGAGTTCCGCGCTCCGCCGGCACGCGGCTTCCACCGCGTCAGCGAACGCGCTGCGCAGGCCGTGGCGTTCGAGTTCCCGCAGGGCAGCGGCGGTCGTTCCCCCGGGCGAGGTCACTGCTTCCCGCAACAGGGTCGGATGGTCCCCGGAGTCGCGCAGCATTGCCGCGGAGCCCACCGCGGTCTGGGTGACGAGCCGCTCGGCGGTCGGCCGCGGCAGCCCCAGGAGCACTCCGGCTTCGATCATCGCTTCCGCGACGAGGTAGAAGTAGGCAGGGCCGCTTCCGGAGAGGGCGGTGACCGCGTCCAGGTGCTTCTCCGGTACGCGCACGACCTCGCCCACCGATCGGAGCAGGGTCTCCGCGCGGTCGAGGTGCTCCTCAAGGGTGTGGGTTCCGGCTGCGATGGCGGTCATCCCCTGGCCGACCAGGGCAGGGGTGTTGGGCATGGCTCGGACCACGGCGGTCTCCGCGGGAAGGTGCTTTTCCAGCACGGCTGTGGTGATTCCGGCGGCTACGGAGATCACCAGGCGCCCGGGGGGCAGTGCCGGGGCAATCTCGTTCAACGCCGCGACCATGTCCTGCGGTTTGACTGCGAGCAGCAGCGTGTCTGCGCGGGCGGCGGCTTCGGCCGGGGAGGCGGCGGCGACCCCGTAGCGCTGGCAGAGTTCTGCGGCGCGGTCTTCGCGCGCTTCGCTGATGAGCACCTCCGCGGCGTCCCGCCCGGTGTGGAGGATTCCGGCGAGCAGGGCTTCACCCATCCGCCCTGCCCCAATGATCGCGATCATGGAGTCACACCCTTCTCACGTTGCCCAGTAGTGGGCGGTGGACCGGTCAGGGCGGGGGTTGTCGGCATCCGTCCCGTGCCGTGGCTGTCCCGGCCCCACCGCTCACCGCGGTGGCGGCCCGGTGTCGGCGCGCCCCGCCGGTCGTCCAGTGCGAGGATATTGCGGGCGGAGCGGCGGCACGGTTACAAATCCGCGGCAGCCCCGTGCCGAAGGCCGCATGCGGGAGAGGGGCGCGATCTGGTACCGGTGCCGGTCAATCGGTGCTGACGGTGCCGTCGCTGTGGACCGAGAACACACGCAGGGCGGGAGCAGGCACCGAGCGCACCACGATCTGTTCGCGTTCCGGCTGTTCGCTGCGGGGCTCTGGCGGCACGCTCCGCGCGAAGTGGAGGCGGGTGAACGCGAGGGCTTCGGCGAGTTCGGTGAGCCGGGTCTCCCGGTCGGACTTGCGGGTGTTGACTTCCAGGACGATCTGGCCGCGGTAGTCGTTGTTGGCGAGGTGTTCCAGGAGTTCCGCGCACGGCTGGTTGCCGCGGCCGGGGATCAGGTGCTCGTCGAAGTTCTGTCCGCCGACGCCGTCAGCGAGGTGCACGTGGGAGAGGCGGTCGCCGAGCTGCCGCGCCATGTCCATGGCGTCCGACTGCGACATGGCGGTGTGGGAGAGGTCCAGGGTGACGTTAGGGTAGTCGCGGTCCAAGGGGTTCCAGCTCGGCGCGTAGGGGACGACTTCTTTGCCCCGCATGCGCACCTGGTACATGTTTTCGACCGCGAAGATCACGTCGGTCTCGTCCCGCATCTTCAGGATGCCGGACTCGAATTCCCGGGCGTATTCGCGCTGCCATTTGAACGCCGGATGCACCACAACGGTCGTTGCGCCCAGCGCTTCCGCCATCTCTTTCGATTTGATGAGTTTGATCCAGGGGTCCCGCCCCCACACCCGCTGGGTGAAGATCAGGCACGGGGCGTGAATCGCGGTGATGGGAATCTGGTGGTACTCCGACAGCCGACGGAGCATGTCGATGTCCTGGCTGACCGGGTCTGCGGTGACCATGACTTCGATGCCGTCATAGCCGAGTTCAGCGGCGATTTCGAAGGCCGCTGGAGTTTTCTCCGGGTACACCGACGCCGTCGAAAGGACGACGGGGGCGTCTGGAACCTGGATAGCGTTCACTTGAACCACCATACGTGCTGTCGTCGTGAAATTCCCTGCCGCACCAGTGGCCCGTGGGGCGGCGCGCTGCGCTGCCAGGCCGCTGCGGACATCCCCGCGTCGTCGTAAGGGTCATCCAGGGGAACAACGCGTGCCGCGAAGCGATTCCCTTCCTTCCCCAGTGAAGCGGAGCACCGTCCCGCCGTTCCTGGGAGACGGGTCGGCGGAGCAGGCGGACCATGGGTGTGGGGCGGGGGTTCGTGTGCTGGTTGTGGGATGCGGCACTGGGATGCTGCCGCAACGCTCCGCGGTGGGGGCGCGGGGGCTGGTCGGGGGAAAACCGCGCCGGTGACGTGCCGAAGCGGCGTGGGCGTGTGTGCGGACTCTGCCCTATGCCACGGTACACGCCCCAGCCTCGCACACCCGGAGCATACTTCTCGCCCCCTGCCGGCAGGTGGGGACGGACCGGCGAGGCGGAAAGCCGCGGCTGTCCGCGGCACTGCTGTCCCCGGGCCGTGCCGGCGCGCCCTGTCCCGCCCGCGGTGGGGCAGGGCAGCCCAGGCACGCAAGCGTCCCGCGCTGCAGCCCGGGGCGGTCCCGGAGCGAGCTGCCGGGACCGCGGTGCGGAAACCTGGGGAGCGGGGGCCATGGACGTTGTCCTCCGATGCGGCGCCCGGTTGATTCGGGCGTACTTGTCTGACGGTGCACAGCGCCGTCTGGTTCGATTCCCGGCCGACTCTGCGGGGACCGGGTTCTCCCCAGGCCGGCCCGGTGTGTTCCAGCCGGTGCCAGACAGGCGATAGCGTGCGGGTATGGCACGGGCAGCGAAACGGACGTTCCGGTGTACCGAGTGCGGGTGGACCGCTCCGAAGTGGGTGGGCCGGTGTGGAGGCTGCCAGGCGTGGGGCACGGTGGAGGAGGCTGCCGGCTCTGCGGCGAGCGGGGTGGCTCCGATCCGGGCGGGGACGCCCGCGCGGCCTATCGCTGAGATCGATGTGGAAGCGGCCCAGGCCACACCCACAGGACTGGCGGAACTCGACCGGGTCCTCGGGGGCGGGATGGTTCCCGGCGGGGTGCTGCTGCTCGCCGGTGAGCCGGGAGTGGGCAAGTCCACCCTCCTGTTGGAGGTGGCGGCACGCTATGCCGCGCTGGGCCCGGTGCTGTATGTGACGGGCGAGGAGTCGGCGGGGCAGGTGCGGCTGCGCGCCGAACGGGTAGGCGCGCTGGCGCCCAAGCTCTACCTGGCTGCGGAGACAGAGCTTCCTGCGGTTGCCGGGCACGTGGACGAGGTGATGCCTCGCCTGCTCATCGTGGACTCGGTGCAGACCATGAGTGTCCCCGAGGCGCCGGGAACCCCGGGCGGGGTGACCCAGGTCCGCGAGGTGGCTGCGGGACTGATCCGGTTGGCGAAAGAACGCGACATCGCCACAGTCCTGGTGGGTCACGTCACCAAGGACGGTTCGATTGCGGGCCCGCGGGTGCTGGAGCACCTGGTGGACGTGGTGCTGCAGTTCGAGGGGGACCGGCATTCGCAGCTGCGTATCCTGCGCGCGGTCAAGAACCGCTACGGCCCCACCGATGAGATCGGCTGCTTCGAGCTCACCGACTCGGGGATCGTGGGGCTGCCAGATCCGAGCGGCCTGTTCCTCACCCGGCGTACCGAGCCGGTTCCCGGGACCTGTGTCACGGTCACCGTGGAAGGGCGGCGCCCGTTGATTGCCGAGGTGCAGGCGCTGGTGGCGCCCACGGCCCTGCCGCAGCCGCGCCGCGCCACCTCGGGGTTGGATGCCGCGCGGGTGGCGATGGTGCTGGCGGTGCTGGAGAAGCGGGTGAACCTGCGCATGGGTGCGGCCGACGTCTACACCTCCACGGTGGGCGGGGTGCGTCTCGTGGAGCCGTCGGTGGACTTGGCGCTGGCGCTCGCATTGGCCGGGTCGCACACCGATATGGCGCTGCCGCCCGGCATGGTCGCTATCGGCGAGGTGGGGCTGGCCGGTGACGTGCGCGTGGTCAGCAGCCTGCCGCGACGGCTCCAGGAGGCGCGGCGGTTGGGGTTCACGACCGCGATCGTGCCGGCCGGGGCCGACGATGCGGTCCACGAGGAAGGGCTCACCGTCGTGGAGGTCACCGACCTGGGGCAGGCGCTGCGCACCGCGTTCCCTGAGCTGCGGCGCTGAGCTGTCGGAAGGGGCGGTGGCAGGCCGTGCGCAGCGTGCGCGGTTCTCGCCCGGACACGTCGCAGGCGGGGATGTCTGTTCTCTTTCGGGTCGTCGCCGGGGGACATCCCAGGGGTTGTTACTTGCGGTAACGGTACATTGACTTCTCTCCACCCCCTGCTTTATGGTGATCCGCGCCACAAAAGTGGCGAACGGTGAATGAACTCTTCCTGAATCTTCTCCTGGCTCCACTGAAGTTTTCTCCTTCCATTCGGGAGCGCACCCTGCGCTTTTCGTCCCCCCACGCCTCTGCGGAGGCGTGTTCCCCGAAAGGACTACCGGCAGTGGGCAGAATGACCCCCCTGACGCGACGACTGCGTGCCGGAGCAGCCGCGATCGCGATCGGAGCGTCTGCTCTTATCCCCCTGACTTCCTCCCCCGCAGCCGCCTCAGGCACCGCTGACTGGCTGCACACGGACGGCAACCGGATCGTGGACTCCGCGGGCAACGAGGTGTGGCTCACCGGAGCCAACTGGTTCGGCTTCAACACCAGCGAACGGATGTTCCACGGGCTGTGGGCCGCCAACATCGAGGACATCACCAGTGCGATGGCCGAGCGCGGCATCAACATCGTGCGTGTCCCCATCAGCACCCAACTGCTGTTGGAGTGGAAGAACGGCCAGGCCGGACCGAGTGGAGTCAACGAGTACGTCAACCCCGAACTGGCGGGGATGAACACCCTCGAAGTGTTCGACTACTGGCTGCAACTGTGCGAAGAGTACGGCCTCAAAGTCATGCTTGACGTGCACAGCGCGGAGGCCGACAACTCCGGGCACTACTACCCGGTCTGGTACAAGGGCGATATCACCACCGAGGACTTCTACACGGCCTGGGAGTGGGTCACCGAGCGGTACAAGAACAACGACACCATCGTCGCCGCAGACATCAAGAACGAGCCCCACGGCAAAGCCAACGAGACCCCGCGCGCCAAGTGGGACGGCTCCACGGACATCGACAACTTCAAGCACGTCTGCGAGACCGCCGGTAAGCGCATCCTCGCGATCAACCCGAACATGCTCATCCTGTGCGAGGGGATCGAGATCTACCCCAAGGATGGGCAGGACTGGTCCTCGACCGATGGGCGGGACTACTACTCCACCTGGTGGGGCGGCAACCTGCGCGGCGTCGCCGACCACCCCGTCGACCTGGGCGCCCACCAGGACCAGTTGGTCTACTCGCCGCACGACTACGGTCCCAGCGTGTTCGAGCAGCCCTGGTTCGAAGGCGAGTGGAACCGGCAGACCCTGACCGAGGACGTGTGGCGTCCCAACTGGCTCTACATCCACGAAGACGACATCGCTCCGCTGCTCATCGGCGAGTGGGGCGGCTTCCTGGATGGGGGCGACAACGAGAAGTGGATGACGGCGCTGCGCTCGCTCATCATCGACGAGAAGCTGCACCACACCTTCTGGGCGCTGAACCCGAACTCGGGTGACACCGGCGGCCTGCTCAACTACGACTGGACAACCTGGGACGAGGCCAAGTACGCGTTCCTCAAGCCTGCGCTGTGGCAGGACGCCAACGGCAAGTTCGTCGGCCTGGACCACGATGTGCCGCTGGGCGGGGTGGGCTCCACCACCGGTGTGTCGCTGAACCAGTACTACGGCGGGGGCGGACCGAGCCAGCCGCCCACGGAACCCACGGAGCCGCCGACGGAGCCCACGGAGCCGCCGACGGAGCCGACGGAGCCGCCCGCCAACCCCACGGGTGCGCTCGAGGTCTACTACCGCAACAACAGTCTTGCGGCCGACGACAGCCAGATCGCGCCGGGGCTGCGTCTGGTCAACACCGGAAGCAGCACGGTCGACCTGGCTGACGTGGAAATCCACTACTACTTCACCAACGAGCCCGGCGGTACCCTCCAGTTCACCTGCGACTGGGCTCAAGTGGGCTGCGCCAACGTCAACGCGTCCTTCACGTCGCTGTCGGCTCCGGGCGCCGACACCTCCCTGGTGCTCACCCTCAGCGGCAGCCTCGCTCCCGGGGCGAGCACCGAGCTCCAAGGCCGGATCCACACCGCGAACTGGGCGAACTTCGACGAAAGCGACGACTACAGCCGCGGCACCAACACTGACTGGGAGCTCAGCGAGGTGATCACCGCATACCTCGGCGGCACCCTGGTCTGGGGTATGCCTCCCGCCTAAACCCCTGGTGTACCGAGAGGAAACACGAAGGACCGTGCCGCTGCGGCACGGTCCTTTCTCGTTGCCCGCCTAGAGCGCGGCGGCCAGCCGCTCCTCGTGGAGCCGCTCGCCCCAGGACGGCGGGAGCGGCGGAATCTCGCCGACCCGCCAGCGCAGCAGCAGGTCGGCAAGGGCCGGGTTGCGGGGCAGCGCCGGTCCGTGCAGGTAGGTGCCGATCACGGTGCCCTGGTAGGCGCCTTCGGTGGTGCCGTCGTTGCCGACCCCACGCACCGTGGTCGACAGGGGCCGGGCCGCGGGCCCGATCGCGGTGCGGCCCTGGTGGTTTTCGAAGCCGGTGATCCGCCCCACGCCGAGCGCCGGGTCGACGTCGGCGACGATCTCCCCCACCGCCCGCGTGTCTCCGCGGCCGCTGCGCACGTCGAGGATGCCCACGCCGGGCAGCGGGTTGTTCTGGTCGTCACCGTAGGTTTCGCCGATGATCTGGTATCCGGCGCAGACCGCGAAGACGACGGCTCCCCGCTCCGCGGCCCGCTTCAAGCCGCCGTCGGCGCGCAGCCGCTGCGCGGCGAGGATCTGCGGCCGGTCTTCCCCGCCGCCGAGCAGGTAGACGTCCCCTTCTTCCGGGACCGGGTCGCTGGAGTGGACCCGCACGACCTCGGTGGGGATGCCGCGCAGTTCGGCGCGCCTCCGGAGAATCAGCACGTTGCCCCGGTCGCCGTACGTGCTGAGGAGGTCGGGGTAAATCCACACGATCCGCAGGGTGCTGCTGGTGTCGCTCATGGGCTCCCCTTCTACTGGACTCGTCCGTAGGCCGTGCGGATCTGCTGGAACGCGGTGTAGTTGGCGATCACATCGACCTTGGTGATGTCGGGCTGCTCGGTTTTGAGGCGGGTGAGCGCCTGGTCGACGCTGTCCGCGATCTCGAAGGGCACTTCGTCGGTCTCCAACCGCAGGGCGAGGTCGGTGCGGCGCTCCCCCATCACGAAGACACGGCGCCCGCGGAGCACGGTGTAGTCCACGTCCCACAGCCACGAGGTGTCGCGGCCGTCGGCGACCTGGGCGTTGACGGAGAGGATGACCGGCACCCGGGGCGGGTCCAGGATCGCGAACGACTCCAGCCATCCAGCGGGGTTCTTCGCCAGCAGGAGCCGGACTTCGACCCCTTTGGTGACGATGGAGGTGTAGCGCCCGGCCACCGACTCGATCTCCCGCATCCGAGGGAGTGCCTGTTCGGGGCGGAGCCCGTAGGCGGCGGCAGTGGCCAGCGCGATCACCGCGTTGGAACGGTTGGCGTCACCCGGCAGCCGCAGTTGGAGCCGGTGCGTCTTCCCTTCCGGGTCGGTGACGGTGTCGGTGGCGTTGTCCAGCGACCAGGTGGTGTACGGCCGGCTGAGGCCGCATTCGGGGCACTCCCAGTGCGGGTCGGGGTCGCGTTTGAGGTGCCCCCCGCATTCGGGGCAGCACCACGAGTCTTCTTTCCACCGCTGCCCGGCCGCCACCCAGGTGGCGTGGGGCGCGGCAAGCCCTGCCCAGGCGACCAGCGGGTCGTCGGCGTTGGCGACGACGTGCGCCTGGCTGGCTGCTAGTGCTTCCCGCCATTTCTTGGCCAGCAGGTTGATTTCGGAGGCGCGGTCCATCTGGTCGCGGCTCAGGTTCATCAGCACGACCACGACCGCGTTGGTTTCCCGGAGCACCTGCGGCAAGTATTTTTCGTCGGTTTCGAGAACGCCGATCAGGGCTTTGGGGTTGTTGGCCAGCGCGGTGATGTGACCGGTCGGCATGTTCGCGCCGTGCTCGTTGGTGGCGATCTCACCGATCTCGCGCAGCGCTGCAGCGATCAGTCTGGTCGTGGTGGTTTTTCCGTTGGTGGCACTGATCAGGGCGATCCGACGTCCACGGGCGAGTTCGGCAAGCAGGTTCGGTTCGACCTTGAGCGCGATTCGCCCCCCGATGACCGAGCCGTCGCCGCGTCCGGTAGCCCGGGACAACGAGGCCGCACCCCTACCCAGCGCGGCAGCAAGCTGGGCACGCAAGGGAAGTTCGCTCATTGATCCCCACAACGTTCGATAGAAGAAATGCACAACGCCTTCGCTACAGGCGGCAGCTCAAGCCTATTGCCCTGGCGGGGAGACAAACCGTCATCACACCTCGGGTCGCTCTTAATTTCATATGTCCGAAACACTGCGGGAACACACTCTTGCACGGTTCTGAGGCGGGAAATATCCGGTTGTGCCGCGCTGTCGGGTTTCCTGGCCGCGGCGTAGTGCGCGCCCTCACCCTGCGGACCGCCGCCAGTCGAGCCGCTCCGGGGGCGGGCCGATGTGGGCCACGACCTCGTCTGCGCCCACGTCGGCGAGGGCCTGTTCGGTGAGGGCGGTGGCGTCCGCCACGGTTTGCAGGGTGGCGGTGGGCAGGGTGAGGATGCCCGGGTTGGCGTCGACGATGATCGGCGCGTCTCCCCGCTCGGGGATGATCATGGCGGTGGGCGGCAGGTGCTGCAGCCCGTAGACGTCGAACTTCTGGGTGGTCATCCGGTCGGTGTCCGACTCGGCGGACAGGGTGTCGTGTTCGGCGGCTTGCCCGGTGGCGTTCCCCCAGGCGGTGGCGGAGCGGATGTGCCGGGCCAGGGTCAGCGGAGCAATGGACTTCGCGGCGTAGCGGACCGGTGCGGCCGCGGTGACCTGGTAGGAGGCATCGGTGGTGTACCCGTCGGCAGTGGCGCCGTCCAGAGCAGTGCCGACGATCTCGGTGAGGCGGTGGATCCGCCCCGCGTGGTCTGCGCCGAGGAAGGCTGCGGCGGCCGCGGCTGCTGCAGCGTCCGGTTGGCGCATGACCACGGGGAGGGTTCCGTCGGCGCGCAGTTGGGCCAGGGCGTTCTCGCTGGCTCGCCGGTAGAGCAGCACCACTCCGGTGGCGAGTCGCGCTGCCGCGTCGCTCAGGCGCCGCACCGCCCACTCGGGGAGTGCATCAGCGCCGCACAGGATGATCATGCGCGCCCACGGCCGTCCCGGTTTGCCGCGGGCCGCCCGCAGGTCCAGTAGGGTGCTCAGCGCTTCGACGGTGTAGGTTCCGTAGGCGCGTTCCGCGAACTCTCCGACGCTGCGGTCGGTGGCGATGATCTTCACCTGGGCATAGGGCTCGCGTTCCGCCTTGATCCCCAGTCCTTCGAAGGGGAGCAGGGCGCGGTGCAGCGCGGCAGCGCGGACTGCCACGTCAGGCTCGTCGGCGAACGCGGCGCGGAGTTTTTCGCGTTCTTCCCGGGTGAGCAGGAGGTGGGCCGGATCGTCGGCGGTGTCGCCGTCGTCGGGGAGGGCGAGCAGTCCCAGGGCGGCAACGACGTGGACGATTTCTGCGTCCTTGCCCAGGACAGCGAAGATCCGTTCCAGGATGCTGCGGCGGGCAGCGATTTCGTCCCCGGGCTCCACGGCCTGGGCGGTGGCGGCGAGGATGGCGGCACGGCGCCGGGCGCTGAGGTGAGCGCCGATCTTGACCCGGGGCAGGTCGGCGGGCAGCACCCAGATCCGGGGGATGAGGCCGCAGCGCTGGGTGAGGGACACGAACTGTTCGGCGACCGCGCGCCCCGACAGGTCCACGACGGTGAGGTCGCCGCCTTCTTTGATCAGTGCGGCTCCGAGCGTGGTGAGCAGCGCGGACCATCCCGCCTCGGCTCCTCCCACGGCGGCTACCCGCTGGGTGCCTTCGGGGATTTCCACGGCATACCAGCGGGGCTGGGCCTCATAGACGCGTTTGCGGTGCTGCCATTCGGTGTATCGGGCGGCGTGTTCTTCCTGGCGCTCCCAGAGCTCTCGTTCTCGGCGTTCCTGTTCCGCGCGTCTTTTCGCTCGCTCCCGGGATAACAGTTCCCCCATGTCGCTGCGGCTCTGAATGAGCATGAGCAGGACGGGAAAGGCCACGGCCAGGCAGGCGAGACAGCCGACGAGGGAGAGCAGGAGCGGCATGACCCCGACGATGGTCAGCAGGAGCAGCACGGTGCCGATGAGGACGAGCAGGCACAGTCCGAACAGGAGCGGCCGGTTGGTCTCGGCTTCCGCGCGGAGCCTGGCCTTCTCCCAATCAAGGTCGTAGTCGACCCGCTCCGGGGGCGTGGGGCGGCGCGGCGGCGGCCCTGGCGGGGGGACCAGGGTCTGGTAGCGCCAACCGAGAAAAGGCCTGCCCGGCCGTTTCCGCTCCGCTCGGTCGTCGGGCACCGCTCACAACCTCCCACCCGGCTACGAGGGGACAAACTAGCGAGTCCTCAGGCGATAGACACGATCGTGGCCAATTCGTAGCCATGGTGTCACAGGTTTGTGGAAAGCACCCCCACGCTCCCCGCTTCTGCGCTGCGGCCTTGGGCGGCCGACTGCTGCGGGGCAGCGCCGGGCGGGTCAACTGTGCGGGGAGGAGGCAGGGCTGGGCGGCTCGGCGGGTTCGAGTGAGACGACGGGGATTGCTTCCACGCCGGTGCTTCCGGTCACCACAGCGGTGAGGAGGGGGAGCGCGGCCCAGCCGATGAGCACGAGGAACAGGAGGGCGGCGGCCAGGGTCAGGACGGCGGGCAGCCGAGTGCACGGCAGGGCGGTCTCCTCGGCAGGGCCGCCGGTGGCGGGGAAGCCGTCGTTCCGGTACGGGCCGGCTTGGGCGGCGAACTCGGCGTGGTGGGCGGCGAGGCCGGGGTCGAAAGCGTTGGTCAACAGCTGGTCGTGGAGGAACGCGGGCGGCGCGGTGAGGGGGAAGGCGTCCCGCAGTGCGTCGGGGGCGGGGAGGGCCGCTCGGGTGCGGTCGCAGTCCGGGCACGTCCTCAGGTGGCGGGTGATGCGTTTGCGCCACGCCGGAGTGAGGTGCCCGCCGTCCCACGGCTGGAGGAGGGTGCGCAGCGCCGGGCAGTGCGCTTCTGTGCGCCGGACGGCGAGGAGGACGCCGACCGCGTCGGTAAAACTCGCGTGCGCTGCAGCGGCTCTCGCGTCGGCGCGCCTGCGGCTGGTCCCGAGAATTGCGGCCAGTTCTGGTCCTGCGAGCTGGTGTCGCACGGTCAGGTGGAGGATTTCGCGTTCGTGCGGGGGAAGACCGCAGAGGGCTTCGTGGAGGAGGAGTCGGGGATCGTCGGGGGACAGGGTGGCGTGGGAGGGGTGCCCGTCCAGCAGGTCGGGAGGTGGATGGCCGTCGCGGAGACGCAATGCCCGGTGGCATTGGGCACGGGTGAGCGCATAGAGCCAGGGGCGGAGTGCGTGGGTGTCCCGCAAGCGGGCGATCTGTTCGCGTGCGATGAGGAAGACGTCGTGCACCGTGTCAGCGGCGGCTTCAGCGTCGTCAAGCGTGACCAGACTGTAGTCGTAGAGGCGGTCGGCGTAGGCCCGGTACGCCGCGCTCAGCCCGTCCCGCTCGTCCTTCGCGATCGCGTGCACGATGTCTGCGTCACGCATGGCCAAGAGCCTAGCTTCACTCCTGTTGTCGGCATAGTCCCCTCATTGCTCCCCTTTGGGTAAGGATGCGCCCTTGGCGGTGCGGCCAAATACGGGGACGGCTCTGGGGCTACCCGGGGGCGAGCGGCGAGGACAACGCTGGTCAGAACGTGGTCTGCGCGCTGCGCGGGTGCGCGCTGGGGTCCCTTCGGCTGGGGCATACAGCCCCGGTGGCAGTGCGGTCGTGCCGCTCGGGGCGGGGCAGCAGGAGCACCGCACGCCCCGTCCGGTTCATGAGGACAGAACGCGGCACTTTCGCGGGCGGCAACGGCGGGACCGCGCACAGCCCCGGCTCTGCGGATACTGGCTTTCCGCGGTACTGCCGCAGAAGAACGTCACCGGTGGCGGCAGGGGACCCGCCTGCCGCCACCGGTGGAGGAAAGGTCAACGAGAACGGGCTGGCTAGGCCTGAACGCTGAGTTCGACGGCCTTGCCGACCTCGGCAGTCACCGTGTATTCAGCGGTGAAACCGCCGGAGGCCAGCACCCGCACCTTCCATTCGCCGTCCGCGGCGAAGAAGCGGAAGGTGCCCTCCTCGTTGGTCACAACCTCGCCGACGAAGTCGCCGGAGGAGTTGAGCAGACGTACGTAGGCGCTGGCAAGCGGCTGGCCGTCCCGGGTCACCCGGCCCTGGATGACTGCCTGGTTCCCCACGTTGACGTCTGCGAGTGCCACCCCTCCAGCAGGGGCTCCGCAAGTGCTCACTTGGCTTCTCCCAGTTCCACCGGAACACCGACCAGAGATCCGTACTCGGTCCAGGATCCGTCGTAGTTCTTCACGTTCGGCAGGCCGAGGAGCTCGTGGAGCGCGAACCACGCGATAGAGGAGCGCTCACCGATCCGGCAGTAGGCGATGATCTCCTTGTCCAGGTCGACCCCGGCCTCTTCGTACAGCTTCCGGAGCTCCTCGTCGGACTTGAAGGTACCGTCCTCGTTCACGACCTTGGCCCACGGGACGTTGCGGGCGGTGGGGATGTGGCCGGGAACCTGGGAGACCTCTTGGGGCAGGTGCGCGGGGGCCAGAAGCTTGCCAACGAACTCGTCGGGGGAACGGACGTCGACGAGGGCCTTCTTGCCGATCGCGTCGACGACCTCGTCGCGGAAGGCGCGAATGGAGGTGTCCTGCTCCTTGGCGACGTAGTTGGTCTTCGGGCGCTCCGGCACCTCGGTGACCAGCTCGCGGGAGTCCAGCTCCCACTTCTTGCGGCCGCCGTCGAGCAGGCGCACCTTCTCGTGGCCGTAGAGCTTGAAGTACCAGTAGGCGTAGGCGGCGAACCAGTTGTTGTTGCCGCCGTAGAGCACCACGGTGTGGTCGTTGGCGATACCGCGCTCGGACATCAGTGCCTCGAACCCGGCCTTGTCGACGAAGTCGCGGCGGACCGGGTCCTGGAGGTCCTTCCTCCAGTCGAGCTTGATCGCGTTGCGGATGTGGCCCTTGTCGTAGGCCGAGGTGTCCTCGTCGACCTCGACGATCACGACGTTCGGGTCGTCCAGGTGAGCCTCCACCCAGTCGGCGTCCACAAGGACGTCGGCGCGGCTCATGGGGAACCTCCTTAGTGTGCGTTCTACCGCTCTGAGACGGTGTGCATACTTGCCGGCACGGAATGCTGGTGATCTGGGAAGTCTGCTGCGGCCAGCGGTTGTCTGCGGATCGGATCGGACGTAGTGCTCAGCGCAGCCGGCGCTTGCCCGCGTCAGGGCAGTCGGCTCGGTGCGCAACGGTGGGGGAAACGGAGAGGGGCGGCGGAAAACAGCCGCGCGGCCGTGAGCGATTGCGCTCTAACGGGCAAGGGGACAGAGCGCCGTGGCGACACGGCAGAAGTCGATAGCGCGTCGCTTCGTCAAAAGCGCATCTGTCAGAAGAGTCACGCAGACGATGGTACGTGCTTAAGCGGGGAATGTCACGGGTGGGTTGTTTCACAGGGGAAACGCAGCAGGGCCGCCCTGCGTGAGCGGCCCTGACACAGACGTTGCTGCGGGCTATTCCTGCGGTGTGCTGCCGACGATCGGCACGTTGCTCCCCACGGCGGTCGCCTGGATACCGTTGGGCAGCAGCTCGACCCCGGTCACTTCGAGGTCGAAGGGGAGCCGGGGCAGTTTCATGGTGAGCGTGAGCATGCTCTCCACGGTGCTCACCGGCACGAATTCCTCGCCCAATTCGATGTTGTCCGGGGTGACGGTGAGTTCGTCGCCGTTCACCTCGATGCGGAATTCGCTGGAGAGCGAGACGCTGAACCCTTGGTAGGCGAGGTCGCCGGACATGCGCGGCGTTCCGTTAGCGGTCTCGATCACGATGCCTTGGGGCAGTCGCTTCTGCAGTTCGCTGTAGGGGAGCAGCACGGTGCCTTCGACTCCCCCGGCGACCACCCTGGGTTCCGTCAACAGGTCAGCGAAAGGCGCCTGGACGTCGGTCAGTGTCACATCGACCCGGTCGACCTGCACCTCCTCGACCGTCATCGCGCCGGTGACCACGTGGATCTCCTGATAGTTCCCGCCGATGGCCTGGGTGAGGAACGGGAAGCCGCCGATGGTGACCTCGGGTTTGGCCGCCATCTCGTACTGGTAGGAAATCCGCTTGGCGATTTCGCTCTCTGCCGCGTAGTGCGCCCCCCTGTCGGCGACTGCTAGCAGCACCAGCAGGAAAATCAGGAGGACGAGGAACTTTCTCATCGGGTTTCCAGAACACTCCGTCGATTCGGCGAGCCGCGCTGCGCTTATAACGCACCGGACGCGGGTATCGGTAGGAGATTACTGCACTCGTCCTGTTGGCCTGGTTTTGCACCGGAGTATCCCAGCGAACTTTGAGGAAACGCACAGGATGACCTTGTCTCCGGCACTGCTCGGCTCCCTCGCTTCTACTCCGGCATGAGCATGTCGAGCAGCCGCTCGCCCGCCACCGCACCGGACAGGGAGAGCTCGATGACGTTGGTGGCGACCACGTACCTGGCGGAACGCCGCGCGAAGTCGATGACGTGCGGCTGCTGTTCGTGTTCTTCGTAGGCGAGCCGGTCGCGGTAGATGGCGTAGACGATGCGCTGCTGGGGGGAGCTGGCCACTGTGTGGCAGGCGTACAGGAGGGTGTCGGGTTCCTGGCGGGCGACTTCGTCAACGACGTCGGCGACGCAGGCGTCGAAGAGGTCTTCGTGGCCTTCCCGGAGCGTGTAGATGGTGATGATGCCTTGCAGTCGGGAGACCTGGGAACGCGGTGCGGGCTCCCCGTCTTCCTCGTAGTCGTCGTATTCGCTTCTCCTCCGCCGACCCCGGGCGGGAGTTTCGTCGTCCTCGTCGTAGTCGGCCCTGCGCCGTCTGCGCCGCACTGGCTCTTCCTCCTCGTCCTCGTCGTCAATCTCGTCGTCGAAGAAGTCGTCCTCGTCGTGGTCGCGGACCCGGCGCCGTCCTCCGCGCCGGGCGGGGGCGCTGGCCCGGTGCACCGCAGCCCACAGGGCGGATACTGCACCGAGCATCATGAGCTGGCCGAGGATGCCGAGACCGAACCGGCTGACGAGGATCTCCAGAAGCGCTGCCAGCGCGATCAGCCCCACCACGCCCAGTTCGCGCTGTCCTCGTTCGGGGTCCCGGGAGAGGCGCACTCCAGCAAGGGCCGCCCCGGTGATGAGCGCCACGAGGACGAAGAGATGGACGAGGGTGAGGACGAACATCGGGATGACGTCGTAGTGGTCGGCCGCCGCCGGGTAGCTGGTGTCGTAGCGTCCACGCAACCGGTCCATGGTGAGGATCACCAGCGGGACGATGGTGAGCGTGGTGACGACGAGACGGGTGCCGAACCGTCCGCGGGGCGACTCCACCGTGTATTCGATGGCGCCCCAGCCCAGGAAGAGCGGGCCGATGAGCCCGATCCCGATGTGCAGGAGCCGGAAGGTGGCGTTGGAGAAGTCCAGCAGCGCCGCGGGGAACGCCGCGCTCAGCGCGATCGCGGTGGCCGTCGCGGAGACCGCCCAGGCGATGGTGGCGATGTCCGGGTACCGGTATGCGCGCACACCGAGTGACGCGGTGGCGCTCCACGCCACCAGGGCGCAAACGAATGCAAGTCCTACCTCGACCATCCCGACAATGATGCTGCACTTTCCGGGCGGAACGAGCATTCGTTCCCGGAACGGACCACCAAAAGAGCGGGATCATTCTCGCATAACGGTCACACCTAACAGGTATCTGTGACTTACCTCACTCATCATAGGTGGGGATCTGCTATGACGGACTCATCCGGCATCTCGGGCCGTAGGCTCAGTTCCATGTGGAGCCGTCTCCGAGACCGTGGCCCCAGCCGTACCGCATTCACCGGAGCGGCCTCCGTCACGGCGTCGACCCGACTCTCCTCTCCGGTACCGCGCTCGCCCAGTTTCGACCGCACCGCCGCCTTCTTCGACGTGGACAACACGCTGATGCGCGGCGCCTCGCTCTACTACTTCGCCCGCGGACTGGCAGCACGGAAGCTCTTCACCACCCGCGACCTGATCCGCTTCGGCTGGGGGCAGCTCGTTTTCCGCTTCAGCGGGGCGGAGCAGCGGCATCACATCAACGAGGCATGCGAAACGGCGCTCGCGTTCGTCGCCGGGCGCAAGGTCTCCGACCTCGTCGCCTTGTGCGAGGAGATCTACGACGAGACCGTGGCCGACCGCATCTGGGAAGGGGCCCGGCGGCTGGTCTACCGGCACCTCAATGCCGGACAGCGGGTCTGGCTGGTCACCGCGACCCCGGTCGAACTCGCCGACATCATCAAACGCCGCCTCGGGCTGACCGGAGCGCTGGGCACGGTCGCCGAATCAGTGAACGGGGTGTACACGGGGCGTCTCGTGGGGGACCTGTTACACGGGGCTGCCAAAGCCGAAGCGGTCCGCAAGCTCGCGAAGCTCGAAGGACTCGACCTCGCGCAGTGCACCGCCTACAGCGACTCCTACAACGACCTTCCGCTGCTGTCCCTGGTAGGCCACCCCAACGCGGTCAACCCGGACGACGCTCTGCATCGGCACGCCCAAGCGCACGGCTGGCCGGTGCACGACTTCCGCAGGCACCGCACCGCCCTCACCGTCGGCCTGCCGTCCGCCATGGCAGGCGCCCTGGCCGGAGGAGCCCTCGTCGGGCTGCTCCGGAATCGTCGACGCGGTTGAGAACGCGGGGAGAGAAAGCCCGTACCGGGCCGCTACGCCGCTCAGGTGCTGCGTGCCGGGCGACGCCGGCGCACGGAAAGCACACGCGAGGTCGCCGCCCAGGCAGCCACGTAACTGTCGAAGGCCTCCTGAGAGGTGTAGGTCGGAGACCAGTTGAGGACCCGCTGGACCTCAGTGCAGTCCAGCATCCGGGGCGTGCCCAAGCGCCGCAGTTGCTCCGGTGAGTAGGCCAACCGGTCGCGGCCTGCCAGACTGCTCAGCACGCGCAGTCCAGGGGCAGGCATCGGCAGCTTCATGGACCGCCCGGTCCGGCGCAGGCATTGTGACAAGGGGATCGTCCCCGGAGCGGCCACGTCGAACACGCCTTCCCGATCGACGAGCGCCATCCGTCGGATCACTTCCACCCCGTCGTCCTCGTGGAGGAACTGCATCCGGGGGTCGTGGCCGGGGAGCACCGGCACCCAGCGCCGCCCCAGGTAGCGCGTGAGCGGAGAGTCCACCGACGGGCCCATGAGATCGGCAAAGCGCAGCACCGCGATCGACAGGTCGGGACGGCGGCGGGCCAGGCCGCGGACGTAGCGTTCCGCTTTGGCGGCTTCCATGGCCTCGTGGAGGCGGGCCCGTGCCGCCTTGCGTGCCCGGGCCTTCGTCGCTTCTGGAACCGACTGCCCTGGCTCGGACAGACAATCGTAGACCGCGACCGTCGAACGCACCACAAGCCTGCGCACGGTCGTAGACCGCTGGCAGGCCGCCAGCAGTTGCATCGTGCCCAGGACCCCGTTGCCTGTCCTGTCTTCCCGCCCGTTGTGCGACGGTGCGAGAGCCAGCCGGAGGTGCAGCACCGTGTCTGCACCGGAATCCTGGACGGCCTCGGCAAGGCTGCCGTCGTGCAGTTCAGCCCGGATGAACTCCGCCCGCCCCAGCGGGTGCTCGGGTTCCACCGAGTCCACCCCGACCACCCGGGCTACTTCGGGATGGTCTTGGAGCGCGGTAGCCACCCTGGCCCCCAGATAGTCGGAGACCCCGGTAACGAGCACGACGCGGGCCATATCGAGACTCCTTCGACTGGCTGGCGGCAGTAGCGAGGTTCTTCTCCGCGTCGCCCGGCCGCCGTGCCGTTGGGGGCCGGCAGGGGGTCGGCGCCGTCAGGCGTCCGCGGAGACAGAAAAGCCTACTTCTTGTTGCGGCGTGCGATGCGGGTCTTCTTCAGAAGCTTGCGGTGCTTCTTCTTCGCCATGCGCTTGCGACGCTTTTTAACAACTGACCCCATGGGATCACCACCTCGGTTTGACACGGACAGAGACATGACACGACGGGCGACTTTGGACAGGGGACCGGCCCGCCGTCTCGAAGGCGCCGGACGCCCCGCCGGGGCGCGGCACCGGGCGAGCCGCCCCAACCGAGGCGGTTGCCCAAAGGGCTAGCGTACCCGCTTCCGCCGCTGGCCGAACGCGGCTAGGGCAGAAAGCCTCGTGCTCAGGCACCCGGAACCGAGGAGCTGCCCGGGTAGAGGGAAGCCGCCGGTTCCGCGTAGGAGACGCCGACCAGCCGTTCCTCTTCGAAGGTCAGCGAGGTGACGCTCGCCAGGTTGCACTGGCGCCGGTCCGGCCGATGCCACAGGCGCCGCTGTTCTGCTGCCCGCCGGGTCACCCAGATGGGCAACTGGTGGCTGACGCACACCGCTTCCCGGCCCCACGCTTCTTTGCGTACCTGGCCGATCACCTCGTTCATCCGCTGCACGATTTTGCGGTACGGCTCCCCCCACGAGGGCAGGAAGGGGTTGTACAGCCTGCGCCAGGTGCGCGGGTTGGCGATCGAACGCGAGGTGAAGGCCATGCCCTGGAAATGGTTGGCCGCCTCCACCAGCCGCTCGTCCACGGTGATCGGCAGGCCGAACGCGGCAGAGATGGGTTCCGCAGTCTCCCGGGCCCGTTCCAGCGGCGAAGAGTACAGCACCGCGATATCGCGCCCGGTGAACCACTTCGCCGCGAGTTCGGCCATCTGCCGCCCTCGCTCGCTCAAGTGGAAGTTGGGCAGTCTGCCGTAGAGGATTCCCTCGGGGTTGTGGACTTCACCGTGCCGGAGCAGGTGGATGACGGTGGTCGTGGACATATGCCGGACTGTTTTCCTTCTGGTTCGTTCCTGACCCGTTTCCCACTGTGGCACAACTCGGGCGGAAGTGGACTGACCACGGCCCTTCGCCGTACCGTCCACAGCCCGCGGCACCCCGTCCGCGCTGCTGCCCGGGCAGCGCCCGTGCCTTTCCTCCGGCACAGGGAAACAGCACCCCCGGCCCCGGAGCGGCGGGGCCGAGGGGTGCTGTCGGTGTGGCGTGCCGCTAGGCGACCTGGGCGGCTGCTTTCGCCGCGGCAGGAAGCGCGGAGACGACCCGGTCCAGGGCAGCGTCGTCATGCGCGGCGGAGAAGAACCACGCTTCGAATGCGGCGGGCGGCAGGTACACGCCCTGCTCCAGCATCGCCTGGAAGAACGCCGCGTACCGCGCGGTGTTCTGCGCGCGGGCGCCGTCGAAGTCGACGACTTCTGTGTCGGTGAAGAACACCGTGAACAGGTTGCCGCCGTGTTGGATGCGGTGCGGCACCCCTTCAGCGGTCAGCGCCTCGCTCACCGCGGCGGAGACCCGCGCCGCGGCAGCGTCGATGTGCGCGTAGACCTCGGGTGTGGCGTTCCGCAGGGTGGCAAGGCCGGCGGCGGTGGCCAGCGGGTTGCCTGACAGGGTGCCCGCCTGGTAGACGGAGCCCTCCGGGCTGAGCTGGTCCATCAGGTCGGCGCGTCCACCGAACGCGGCAGCGGGCAGTCCACCGCCCATGACCTTGCCGAAGGTCATGAGGTCCGGGGCGACTCCTTCAAGGCCGTACCATCCCGACGGGCTGACGCGGAACCCGGTGAGCACCTCGTCGAGGATGAGCAGTGCCCCGTGGCGGGCGGTGATCTCCCGCAGTTTGGCGTTGAAACCGTCGCGGGGCGGGACCACACCCATGTTGGCGGGGCAGGCTTCGGCGATGACGCAGGCGATCTCGTCGCCGGCTTCGGCGAAGGCCGCTTCGACCGCAGCGATGTCGTTGTAGGGCAGCACGATGGTGTCTGCTGCGCTGGCCCCGGTCACGCCCGGCGAGTCGGGGAGGGCGAAGGTGGCCACCCCTGATCCGGCAGCGGCCAGCAGCGCGTCCACGTGGCCGTGGTAGTTTCCGGCGAATTTGACCACTTTGGCGCGCCCGGTGGCCCCGCGGGCCAGGCGGATCGCGGACATCGTGGCCTCGGTGCCCGAGTTGACCAGCCGCACTTTCTCAACCGGGGTGCGCGACACGATCTCTTCTGCCAGCTCCACCTCGGCTTCGGTCGGCGCCCCGTAGGACGTCCCCTGGGCGGCTGCTTTCGCCAGTGCCTCAACGACTGCGGGGTGGGCGTGGCCGAGGATCAGCGGCCCCCACGAGCAGATGAGGTCCACATAGGTGTTCCCGTCGGCGTCGGTGAGGTACGGGCCCTTACCGGAGACCATGAACGGAGGCGTGCCGCCCACCGCTTTGAACGCCCGGACCGGGGAGTTCACCCCGCCGGGGATGACGGATCGGGCACGGTTGAACAGCTCATGCGATTTCAGATGAGTAGCCACGCTTTCAGTCTGTCAGCCCTCGGCCTGGAACCGTCACCGGGACATTCGACGGGTGGCGGCGTGCCTTCCGCCTTGTCCCGCGGCTCTCCAGGGCCGCGGAACTCGCGAGGGGGTTCCGCAAGCTTCACGCCCCCGAACGGGCCTGCTGTGGCGAGGCAGCTGGTCCCCAAGCTGCACCCGGTTTCGGTGGAGAACTGAGCAGACAGCAATAACAGACGACCATATTTCGGCCAATGGAAGACCGGAATAGGGGTGTTGTGGTCGGTAGCCTGCCGATGCGGGTGTCCTCGGGCCCGTTCTGATCGGGGGCGTTCCGCCGTCTAGGCCCCGCGATGCGGGATGACCTGCCCCTCTTTGCTGTGGAAAAGCCGCGGCGCATGGTTTCTCGGGCGGCCCTGAGGTGGATCCGGCCGTGTCGCGGATCAGGCGCGCCGCTTGCCGATCGGGTGAACGACTTACTCGGAAGGCCCGCTTCCTGGCCGGTGGGAGGAGAACCGCTCCTGAGCCCGCCGGGCCCGCGCTCCGGCCCGCCGACTGCGCGGCGGCTCCCCCTCGGGGAACGGCGTGCCGCCGTGCTGCCTCGGGCCGGGACGGTCGCGGCGACCCGGCCGCAAGGACGCAGTAAACCGGAGGGTAACTTAAGACGCGTCCACGCTTCCGGGGCTTCCCGCACCGATTCCGGCCCCGCTATCGACAACCGCGGAGGACGCGATGTCCACACCCTTCGCCACTGCCGACCTCATCGACGCCTACGGTGACGAACTCGCCAGTTGCGAGCTCCAGTTCCGCCAGTTCGGCGGGGTACGGGCCTTCTTCGGCCCCATCCAGACCATCAAGTGCCATGAAGACAATGCCCTCGTCAAAGAAGTCCTCAACCAGCCCGGGGACGGCCGGGTGCTCGTCGTCGACGGGGGCAGCTCCCTGCGGTCTGCGCTGATGGGCGACATGATCGCCCGGGCTGCCGAACGCAACGGCTGGGCAGGAGTGGTGATCAACGGCGCGGTCCGCGACGTCGCCGAACTGGCCACGCTGTCCCTCGGCATCAAGGCGCTGGGCTCCAACCCCCGCAAGTCCGCTAAGGCAGGCGCGGGCCAAGTAGGCGTGAATGTTGCCTTCGGTCAAGTAGTATTCACTCCGGGTGCATGGCTGTACAGCGACGAAGACGGAATCGTCGTCAGCGCCAAAGAGCTGTCTTTGCCCTGACCTGGCAGCCAGCCCCGTGCCGGTGAGGGAACCGGTGACCACCACGGTGGCCACCGGTGGGAGACATCCGTCAACCCTGCCCTCACGGGTAACGACGGTGTTGGTAGAGGTCGTGTCCCGACGTGCCCCCCTTTTTTCCATCTCCCCCTGGTACGCCGGGACACGACCCGTCTGCGGCGGGTGGACGGGACATGCCGGGGATGCCCGCCCACCCGAGTTCAGGCGCGTTCATCCAGGCGCCGCAGCCGTGGGAAACGGCTGTCACCACTCCCCAGCGCCTTGCGACTCCACTGTCCACACGGCCCCGCACACACCGAGTTGCAACGCTCGGTGAATGCTCTGCTTCAGAATGTTACCCCTCCACGTTGGCCACGTGGGTCGATTCGCGATTTTCCCTGCACCAACCTCTTCCGCCCCGAAACCCGGTCGCATCCCGCCCGGATTCGGCATAAATGCCCCGCCCTGGTAGGCAGCAGCCTCACCTGGGGCTGAATCTCGTATTCCACCCCTGCTCATAGGCCTGCACCTGGCAGGATGAAAAGCGCGTGTGCCTGGAGAGCCGAAGCGAATCATCGAGGGAGGCGCGGTGGCCGACCACAAAGACCGAGGTGAGCTACTCACGGAACTACGTCACCAGGTCACGCTTCTGGAAGAAGACCTCCACTCCCGCAGCGAAGAAGACGAGTACGCGGCCGTTCTAGAGACGGAGTACCGCGCAGCCCGGCAGGCACAACGCACCGCAGCCCCCTACACCGACTGGCGGAACGAGCGCATCACCCAAGTGGCAGCAGCCTGGGTGCTCGGCACGCTGTTCGTCCGGTTCTGCGAAGACAACGGGCTCGTCGAACAGCCCTGGATCGCCGGCCCAGGCGACCGGCTGGCTGCCGCCCAAGCCCGCCAGCGGGCGTTCTTCGCCACCACCCCCAACCTCAACGACCGCGACTGGCTGATCTCTGCTTTCGTCCACCTCGCCAAATGCCACCGCACCACTGAAGGGCTGTTCAGCCGCTCCTACAACCCGCTGTGGCAGCTCACCCCTGGGGTGGAAGCGATCGGCTCCCTGCTCGAGTTCTGGCGCCGCCGCGGCCCCGACGGCACCCTCATCCACGACTTCACCGACCCTGACCTGGACACGCGGTTCCTCGCCGAGCTGTACCAAGAGCTCAGCGAGTCGGCGCGCGCCGCCGACGACCTGCTGCCCACGCCGGACTTCGTCGTGGACTTCCTGCTCGACCTCACCCTGGAACCGGCGATCGACGAATTCGGCCTGGACCCCGAACTCGACGTGCACGACAGCTCCGGCGCCCCCGTTTGGCGGCACCGCGGGCTGCGGACCGTGGACCCGGCCTGCGGCAGCGGCGAGTTCCTCCTCGGACTGTTCACCCGCATCCTGGCCCGGAACCGCGCGGCCGCAGGCCCCGGCGCGGACCGGTGGGAGCTCGTCCGCAAAGCCCTGAACTCGGTCCACGGCTGCGACAAGAACCCGTTCGCGGCCAACATCGCCCGGTTCCGCCTGCTCATTGCCGTGCTCCGGGAGACCGGGGCACGCCGCCTCGACCAAGCCCCGGACTTTCCCGTCCACATCGCGGTGGGCGATGCGCTACTGCATGGCCGGAACGCCGCACCCCCCGACCACAGCCTGGACGCCGACGGGGTGTTCACCTACACCACTGAAGACATCGGGGACTTGGTGCGGCGCGTCGACCTGCTTGGCCGCAACAGCTACCACGTGGTGGTGACGAGTCCGCCCGCCGTCCCGGTACGCGACCCGCAGGACAACGTCGCCTACCGTTCCCGCTACGACGTATGCTCAGGGACGTATCCGCTGGTCATCCCGTTTGCGCAGCGGATCTTCCAGTTGGCGAGCCGAGAACGCGCGGGTTTCGCGGCACAGTTCGCTCCCAGTGCGTTTCTCAGACGCGAGTTCGGCCGGCGGCTCGTTGAAGACTTCTACGGCCGCACCGTGAAACTCACCCACGTCGTCGACACCTCCGGCGCGGTCATCCCCGGCCGCACCGCTCCGACCGCCATCGTCGTCGGCCGCAACACCGACCGCGGCTGGGCTGACCCAATCCGCGAAGTCCTCGGCGTACGCAGGGAACCCGTCCCGCCGGAGAACCCCGCCCAGGGCATGGTGTGGCGCTCCATCGTGGAGAACATCCAGCGTCCCGGGATCGAAACCTCCTGGGTGCGGGTCCGTAACAGCGACCGCGACCTGCGGATCGCCCACCCGTGGTCGCTCAACGGTGACGGCGCCGACGAACTGCGGCGGCAGTTGGACACCGCCCCCGGGCGCCTCGGCGACCGAGTCGCAGAGATCGGGACCATGGCGCGGCTCCGCGACGACTGCTGTGCCATGGTCGGCGAAGACGTCCTCCGCCGGGCCGGGATCAGCCCTGCCTACCGGCGGCCCGTAGCCGACGGCGACGCCATCCGAGACTTCCACATCAGTGACCCGGTCGTCTCCCTGTGGCCGTACGTGGCAGCAACACTCGCCCCGGAGCTCTCCCCCGAAGCGGAACGCTTCCTCTGGCCCTACCGGACCCTGCTGCGCAGCCGGGCCGACCAGAGCAGCACCCCCGACCAGCACAGCCCGCTGTGGTACGCGTACCCGGCCTTCCACACCGGCCGGTACCGTGCCCCTCTGCTGCTCGCCTACGCGGAGACCGCCACCCACCCCCACGTCGCGCTGGTCCGCGGCGGCATGGTGCTCCGGCACACCGCCCCCGTCCTGCAACTCCCCGAGGGCGCCACCGAAGACGACTACCTGCGGCTGCTGGGAGTGCTCAACTCCTCCGCGGTGTGCTTCTGGCTCAAACAGGACCCTGAGCGGGACCCCCGCGGGGCCTGGCGCGACCCGCAGGAAGAATCCTGGGAGGAACGCCACCGGTTCACTGCGGCCCGGATGCGGAACCTTCCGCTCCCCGCCCACCTGCCCGTCGAGCCCGGGCGGAGCCTGGACACGCTCGCACGGCAAGCCGCCGCCTGGGACCCGGTCGCCCTCGCGGACCGCGAAGTACCCACTCGGCAGCGGTTCGCTGAAGCCCGCCGCGCCTCCGAAACCGTCCGGCACCGGATGGTCGCGCTCCACGAAGAACTGGACTGGCAGGTCTACGGACTCTACGGGCTGCTCTCCGAAAGCGAGGCTGCCGCCGTGCTCGCCCCCGACCCTGCCCGGATTCCCGAGATCGCTCCCGGAGAACGGGCCTTCGAAATCGTCCTCGCCCGCCAGATCGCGGTAGGGGACTCCGCCACCACCTGGTTCGCCCGCAACGCCATCACCCCGGTCACCGAGCTCCCCCAACACTGGCCGGAAGAGTACCGCCGGGTGGTGGAAGCCCGCATCGACCTCATCGAAAAACGCCGCGACCTGGCGCTCGTGGAAAGCCCCGACTACAAGCGCCGCTGGCACTGCCCGCCATGGCAGGAGCGGCAAGGAGCTGCGCTGCGGCACTGGCTGCTGTCCCGGTGCGAACAGCGCGACCTGTGGTTCGACGCTCAGGACGGCCGGGAAGTACCGCGGCCCCGGTCGCTTGCTGACCTGGCTGAGCGCCTGCTGCGCGCCCCCGACCGGGACGCGGTCGCCGCGGTCGCCGAGTGGTACGCCGACGAATACCTGGGGCAGCCCGAGGCCCGCCTGGCCGACGTGCTCGCGGAACTCGTCGCCGACCAGCACGTCCCCTTCCTGGCCGCCTACCGGTACCGGGCAGCGGGCCTGCACAAGTACGCGCGTTGGCAGGAGGTGTGGGCGGCCCAGCAGGAAGAGGACAGCACCGGGCAGCGGGCAGCCGTTCCACCGCCCCCCACGTATGCGGCAGCGGACTTCCGGGCACGGTCCTATTGGGCCAACCGGGGCAGGCTCGACCTTCCCCGGGAACGGTTCGTGTCCTATCCGGGAGTGGTGTTCGCCGACGATCCCACGATGGTGGTGGGCTGGGCTGGCTGGGACGATGCACAGCGGGCCGAAGTCCTCATCTGGCTCGTGGACTCCCGGGCCGGGCACTGGTCGCGGGAGCAGGTCATTCCCCTGCTTGCCGGAGTGTACGAGTTGTTGCCGTGGCTGCGCCGGTGGCATGGCGGCCCGCTCGCCGCACGGGTCGCGCGGTGGCTCACCGCCCAGCAGGAGCAGTACGGGCTCAGCGACGACCATCTCACCACGTGGCGCCCTGCTTGACCATCGCCACGGGTCCCCTGCTCCTTTCCGCTGCGTCTCGGCGCGGTGGGACGCGGGGAGGGACGGCTACGACGTGGGGCCGCACACGTCGGCGAGGATGTCCAGCATCGCGATCGGGTCGGGCAGGTGCACGGGGGTGGACCGTCCGTAGGGGGAGCGGATCCATTCGACGGTCCGTCCGGAAGGCAGCAGCGACGGGGGCGCGGGAATGTAGCTGTCGCGGCAGTGCCAGCGCAGCCCCGGCATGTCCTCGACTGTCTCGGGGAAGCAGTCCAGGCGGCACGACCACCATTCGTCTTCGTCGATCGGCGACCGGGTGGCGACGAAGAACAGATACCGTTCGGAGTCCAGGACCGCGACCGGGCCGAGGGTGAGCCCTGCACGGTCCATCTGGGCCATGGCCATCACCCCGGCACTGGTGGGCACGTCGAGGACGTCGAAGACCCGTCCGGTGGGCAGGATGATGTTCGCCTCAGGGGTGGCGGACCACCAGCGCCGGATCGTGTCGGGGTCGGTACTGGCCTCCATCGCCCACGCGGCACTGATCGGGTGGACTCCCGGAGCCGGACAGCCCAGCCGGTCGCAGGTACAGGACCGCGGCCCCTCCCGGTTGGGTTGGGCACCCCGGCATACCGGCCATCCCAGGGCCGCGTACTCCAACGCGGCATCGACCATGGCAGCCCGTTTCTGGCGACGGCGCCTGAGTCTGCCGCCCAATACACCGACCATGAATCCCCCATCACCTCTCGTGCCGGCCACCGACATCCGGCGCGGGAATCCGTACGGTCGGGCCCGCGGGTGTCGGGGCTGATTCCGGCTTCCTCAGCACCCGTGTGAGCCGCCGGGGAGTGGTCCGTGGTCCGGTCACCGCAAGAGCCGCGCTGCTTCGGTAGCCCAGTAGGTGAGGATCTGTCCGGCTCCCGCCCTCCGGTAGGAGGTGAGGATTTCCACGATCACTCGCTCCCGGTCCAGCCAGCCGTTGCGGGCTGCTGCCTCGACCATCGCGTACTCGCCGCTGACCTGGTAGGCGGAGACCGGCACGGTGACGGCTTCGGCGACCTTGGCCACGATGTCCAGGTAGGCCAGCCCCGGTTTGACCATCACCATGTCCGCTCCTTCGGCCAGGTCCAGCTCGACCTCGCGCAGCGCCTCCTTAGCGTTGGCCGGGTCCTGCTGGTAGCTGGAACGGTCACCGAACTGCGGTGCACACTCGGCGGCGTCTCGGAACGGTCCGTAGAACGCCGAAGCGTACTTGGCAGCGTAGGAGAGGATCGCGACGCCGGTGTACCCGGCCCCGTCCAATGCGGCGCGGATCGCCCCGACCTGGCCGTCCATCATGCCGCTGGGGGCGACCACATCCGTGCCGGCCTCGGCCTGGGCCACCGCGATGGAGGCGTACCGCTCCAGGGTGGCGTCGTTGTCGACCTCGTTCCCTTCGGTGAGCACTCCGCAATGTCCGTGCGAAGTGTACTCGTCCAAACACAGATCGGTCATCACGACGACCGCATTGCCCAGGTCTGCGGTGAGTTTCCGCAACGCCACCTGGACGATCCCGTCGGGGTCGTCGGCTGCTGACCCGCGTTCGTCCTTGACGGCGGGAACCCCGAACAGCATGATCCCGCCGACCCCGGCCTCGACCGCTTCTTCCGCGCTCTTCCGCAGGCTGTCCAGGGTGTGCTGGTAGACGCCCGGCATGGAGCTGATCTCCTGCGGCGCGTCGATGCCCTCCTTGACGAACATCGGCAGGATGAGCTCTTCGGGCCGGACGCGGGTCTCCGCGACCAGCCGCCGCATCGCGGCTGTGGTGCGCAACCGCCGCGGTCGCGCCAGCGGGAAACGGGCCGTCATACGGGTTCTCTCCTGTCCTGAATCAGATCATGAGGTTCTTACGGCGACGCCCCCGGCGCTTCTGGCTGGGCCGCAGCACGGGCTTGCCCGCTTCGATCGCCGCCTGCCGCTGGGCGGCACCGAACTCTGCGAGCGCTTCGGCCAGCGCTGCCACCGACGCCTTCGGCGCGCGGACGTCGACACGCAGGCCGAACTCTTCCGCGGTTTTCGCGGTCTCCGGCCCGATCACGGCGATCACGGTGGTGGCGTGCGGCTTGCCCGCGATCCCGACGAGGTTGCGGACCGTGGAGGACGAGGTGAACATCACCGCGTCGAACCCGCCGCCCTTGATGGCTTCGCGGATAGGTGCGGGCGGGGGTGCGGCCCGCACCGTCCGGTAGGCGGTGACGTCGTCGACCTCCCAGCCGAGGTTCACCAAGCCTTCGGAGAGGACCTCGGTGGCGATGTCGGCGCGGGGCAGCAGGACCCGCTCGATCGGGTCGATATCCGGGTCGTAGGGCGGCCACACTTCAACGAGCCCGGCCGCGGACTGCTTGTCCTCCGGCGGCTGCAGGTCCGGGTGGATGCCGAAGGCGCGGAGCGCGGCCGCGGTCTGCTCCCCGACCGCGGCGACTTTCACCCCGGCGAAAGCCCGCGCATCCAAACCGTAGTCTTCGATACGCTCCCGGATGGCTTTGACCGCGTTCACCGAGGTGAACGCCACCCACTGGTAGCGTCCGGTGACCAGGCCGCGGACCGCCCGCTCCATCTGCTGCGGTGTGCGCGGCGGCTCCACCGAGATCGTCGGCACCTCCTCGGGTACCGCGCCGTAGCTGCGCAACTGCTCGGAGAGGGCCGGGGCCTGCTGGCGGGTGCGCGGCACCAGGACCCGCCAGCCGAACAAGGGCTTGGTTTCGAACCAGGACAGCTTCTTCTGGCGCTGCGCCACCCCTTCCCCGACGATGAGCAGCGACGGACGGGGGATGGTGTGCCCCTTGGCGTCGGCGGCTTTCAGATCGGCCGCCAGCCGGGCCAGGGTTGAGGTGATAGTGGTCTGGTAGGTGGTCGTCCCCATCCGGGTCACCGTGACCGGTGTGGTGTCGGGCCGACCGCCGGCGATCAAGGTCTTGCAGATCCGGTCGAGGCCGGGGCCTTTCGCGTCCGGATCGTCCTCGGTGGGCGCATCCGGGTGGAGCACGACCAGGGTCGCCTTGCTCTGCGCAGCGTTGACCCAGTCCACGTCAGTGTCGGCAGCGTCGAGGATCCGCACCTCGTTGGTGCCGTGCGGCAGCAGCTCGGTTCCCGCGTAGGCAGGGACGGCGGTAATCGAGGAGAGCCCCGGCACGATCTCGAACTCGATCCCCGCGTCGCTGGCAGCCTCGGCAAGAGCCGCGCCCTGGCCGCTCAGCAGCGGGTCGCCCGGGTAGAGGCGGACGACACGCAGTCCTTGCGCAGCCTTGGAGAGCGCGAACGCGTCACCGCTGTCCCCGTACTCGTCCGGGTCGACGATGACCGTGTCAGGGCGGCAGTGGCTCAGCAGCCCTTTCCGGTGCCGGGCAAGATGCGGCGGTTCACGGAACGTGAGGACGACGTCGGCCTGACCCAGCAGCGCGGCGCCCCGCAGTGTCAGCAGCTCGGCGTCGCCCGGTCCAGCACCCACCAGCGCGATGTGACCGGCGGCGGGCTTGGCGGCGTGCTCGGCCCCGGTAGCCGGGGTCTCAGTCTGCGGGTTCACTTCGCTCCTCTTCTCACCTGTCCGCGTCCCTGGCTTCGGCGGGACTCGTGTCAGCTCTCTCCTCTTCCCGCCGCGGCGTCGGCCACGATCTGATCGGCCCCCTGCTCGATCATGTCGTGGGCGAGCTGGCGGCCGAGTGCGGTGGCCGCCTGGACCGCGTCGGGGAATTCGGTGACGGTGACGGTCTGCTCGGCGCGCACAGCCTGACTGCCGTCCGTGGCGACGACCGCGGCGCGCAGGCGGAGGCGATCCTCAGCCACGAACTCGGCGTAGGCGCCCACCGGGGCGGCGCATCCGGCTTCTAGTTCCGCCAGGATGACACGTTCCGCGGTGACCGCGGCCCGGGTGGGGAGATGGTCGACCGCGGTGAGATAGCGCAACGGTCCGGTGAAGTCGGCGGTGCGGCATTCGACGGCGAGCGCGCCCTGGCCGGGGGCAGGCAGGACCTGGTCCACGTCGAAGACGTCGGTAACGTCGTCGAGGCGGCCCACCCGGTGCAGTCCGGCGTAGGCGAGTACGACCGCGTCGAGTTCTCCAGAAGCGACTTTGCCCAGCCGGGTCTCTGCGTTGCCGCGGATCGGCACGTAGCGCAGGTCGGGGCGGAGCGCGGCGAGCTGCGCGACCCGGCGTGGCGACCCGGTGCCCACCGTGGCGCCGGGGGGCAGGTCGGCGAACTTGAGGCCGTCGCGGGCGCACAGGGCGTCCCGCGGGTCGTCCCGTTCTGTGACGGCGGCGAGCACGATCCCCTCAGTGGGGGCGGTCGGCAGGTCTTTGAGGGAGTGGACGGCGAACTCCACCTCGCCGGCGAGCAGGGCGTCGCGGAGCGCGCTCACAAAAACCCCGGTGCCGCCCAGTTGGGTCAGGTGCGCGCGGGTGATGTCGCCGAAGCTGGTGATCAGGACCAGTTCGACCGGTACTCCGGTGCGTGCGGTGAGGATCTCGGCGACCCTGCGGGACTGGTTGGTGGCCATAGTGCTGCGGCGGGTGCCGAGCCTGGCCGGTGTGGTGGACATATCATCTCTCCTCGCCGAGAGCGGTCCCGGGTTTCACTACCGCGCTCGGGATTGCCGGGTCGAGGTCGAACAATTCGCGCAATGCCTCGGCGTAGACGGCCCCTTCAGGGCCGGTCGCCAATTGTTTCACTCGCACCGTGGGCTGGTGCAGCAGTTTGTCGACGACGCGCCGCACAGTGCGGGTGATTTCCGCCCGGGTGCGGTCATCGATACCGGGTAGCCGCCCGTTCAAACGTTCCAGTTCGCTTTCCACCACCTTCTGGGCTTTGCTGCGGAGCGCGACCACGGTGGGGGCAACCCGTTCTGCGCTGCGCACCGCCTGGTATTCGGCGACCTCCTCGGCCACGATGTCGCGCACCGCGGTGAGGTCGGCCACCTGTCCGGTCGCGGTGCCGTCTTCAGCGGCGTCGCGGAGCTCTTCAATATCGACGAGGTGGACGCCGGGCAGTTTGCGCACGGCCTTGTCGATGTCGTGGGGGAGTGCGAGGTCCAGGAAGACCAGGGGGCGGGTGGCGCGGTCGCCGCCCGCAGCCACCTGCTCGGCGGTGAGGACGATCCCTTGCGCTCCCGTGCAGGAGATCACCAGGTCGATGTCGGCGAGGTGGCGGGCGGCGTCCTCGAAGGGCACCGCGCTGCTGCGGACCGACTCGTAGCCTTCAGTGAGGCATTCTGCCAACCGCTGCGCCCGGTCGAAGGTGCGGTTGGCGATGAGTATCGTGCTGGCGCCGTGGCGGGCCACCGTGTTGGCGGCCAGGGCGCTCATCGACCCGGCGCCCAGCACCATGATGCGGCGCCCGGTGAGGAGCTGGGGGTCAGGCAGTGCGGCGCTGACCTCGACGCCGGTGTCGCCGTCGACCGGACAGACCGCTGCAGCGGCAGACGGCTGCGGTTCGCGATCGGGGGTGAGGAAGCGTCCGGCGACGGTCAACCCGAAGCTGACCATGCTGGCTCCGGCCTTGTCCAGGCGGGTCTCGGTGTGGGCGCGTTTGCCGACGCGCAGGGCGCGCTGGCCGAGGTCGTTGAGGACCCTTCCGAGCGTGCCGACGTGCTGGGCGTCTTTGAGCGCGTTGCGGACCTGGCCGAGGATCTGGCCCTCGCCGACGACCATGGAGTCCAGGCCGCAGGCCACGGAGAACAGGTGCTGGACGGCGCGCTCCTCGTAGTGCACGTAGCAGTGCTGGGTGAGTTCTTCCTGGGAGACGCCGGTGTACTGGGAGAGGAGTTCGCAGATGGCGGCGACCCCAGGGTGGAACTGGTCGACGTCGGCGTAGACCTCGGTGCGGTTGCAGGTGGAGACCACCATCGCCTCGTTCACGGCAGAGGTGTTGACCATCTCCGTCATGAGTTTCAGGCGTACTTCACCGCTGAGCGCTACCCGTTCGAGCAGCGTCACGGGCGCACTCCGGTGGCTCAACCCTAGGGCGAGGACACTCATCCGCACTCCAATGCAGCCATCGTTTTCGCAACGCTCCCTTCCTTATGCGCGTCCGTTCGAACGCCCGCCTGGCGGCCACCTGCTCTCAGGCTTCCAGCACGTCCACCCAGTCCTTTCCTTGGTCTCGTGCGGACTTGCGCTGCTCGTGGAAGGCCAGGATCTGGAGCTCAATGGACAGATCGACCTTACGCACATCCACATGCTCGGGCACATTGAGGACCACTGGAGCAAAGTTGAGGATGCTGGTGACGCCGGCCGCGACGAACCGGTCGCACACCCGCTGCGCGGCTGACGCGGGAGTGGCGATCACCCCGATTGCGATCTTCTCACTGCGGACAACGCTCTCTAGATGGTCAATATGCCGTACGGTCAGTCCGGCGACCTCGGAGCCCACCACGTCAGGGGCCTCGTCGAGAAGCGCTGCGATACGGAATCCGCGGTTTCCGAACCCTCCGTAGTTGGCCAGGGCGCGCCCCAGGTTGCCGACGCCGATGATGGCCACGGCCCAGTCCTGGGTGAGACCGAGCTCGCGGGAGATCTGGTAGATGAGGTATTCGACGTCATAGCCGACTCCGCGGGTGCCGTAGGACCCGAGGTGGGAGAGGTCTTTGCGGAGCTTGGCCGAGTTCACCCCCGCCGCCGCGGCGAGTTCCCCGGACGACACCGTGGGGATTCCCCGCTCGCTCAGCGCCTGGAGGGCACGGAGGTAGAGCGGGAGTCTGGCGACTGTCGCCTCTGGGATACCCCTATCCCGAGGCCGTGACGGACGGCTGGTCACAGGTGCGCGCTCCTGGGCGACATCGGCATTGCGGGACTTTCCTTGACCGAGTGCGGGTGCCGAGGAGAGGTTCCTGTGGCACCCGTCACATGATCGGTTCGAAAGAATTTGCCCTCAGGTTACGCCCTTGTGAAAGGGTGAACAAAGTGGGGTCGGGTATCACACTCAGGCACGTTCTTCAAGGAGTGCGGCGCGCAGCCGCTGCTCGTTCACCCGCCAGAAGTCGTGCTGCTTGCCGTCGACGAAGATGACCGGGATCTTGTCCCAGTACTCTTCCTTCTCCTTGTCGTCGGCTGTGGTGAGGTCGCGGACCTCGTACCGGGCCCCCGTTTCGGCGCAGACTCGCGCGATCACGGCGAGCGCTTCCTCACACAGGTGGCACCCTGCTTTCCCCAGCATGGTGACCACGTGAGGATTGTCACTTTTCTTGGCATGGTTCGACGCCGACGCCAATCCCCTCGTCCTCCCTACTCCCTGCTGTTTCCGGCTGCCGCGCGGAATCATCCGCCCGCGAACGGCGGAAGCACTTCCACAATCCACCCGGGTTCGAGAACCACCTCGTGATGGGGCCGGACGCCCACCGGAGTGGCGTTCACCAAAAACGAGGAACGCGCTAAAACAGCGAGCATTGCCGCGTTTCCCTCGTATTTCTGGCGCACCTGTTCGAGCAGGTCGCTCAGGGTGCTTGCGGTGAAGGTCTCCTCGTGCCGACCTGCGGCCGCCTTCGCCGCGGCCCAGTACCGCACCGTCCCGCAAGAGGTCAACGGATTATCCTTGTATTCCTCGGAGGCAATTTTTCCACTACGCATTCTTGTCGGGGGCAATGGGGCCTTCGTACGCACCGTTCATGGGCGACGGGAAGGGCACATGAGCCACCTTCTACTACTCACCAACTCCAACGACCCATCCGATCAGATCCTGCCTGCACTGGGCCTGCTCCTGCACTCGGTGCGTGTGGCACCCGCCGAGGCGAGCGCCCTCCTGACCCCCGGTCCCGACAACGCAGCCGGGTCCCCGGTGGACGCAATCCTGGTCGACGCCCGCACCAACCTTGTCGCGGCCCGCAACCTGTGCCGCCTCCTCAACACCACCGGCCTGGACTGCCCGCTCATCGCTGTCCTCACGGAAGGCGGTGCCGCCGCGCTGACCCCTGAATGGCAGGTCACCGACTTCCTGCTCACCACCGCGGGCCCAGCTGAGGTAGAGGCGCGGCTGCGGCTCGCGATCGGCCGGGCCGACAGCGCCGACGACCCCGACGAGATCCGCCGCGGCGACCTGGTCATCGACGAAGCCACGTACAGCGCCCGGTTGCGCGGCCGCATCCTCGACCTCACCTTCAAAGAGTTTGAGCTGTTGAAGTTCTTGGCCCAGCACCCGGGTCGGGTCTTCACTCGCGCGCAGCTTCTCCAAGAGGTGTGGGGATACGACTATTTCGGCGGGACCCGGACGATCGACGTCCACGTACGGCGGCTGCGCGCCAAGCTCGGCCCCGAGTACGAATCCTTGATCGGGACGGTACGCAACGTCGGCTACCGCTTCGTCATGGACCCCGCGGCCAAGTCCAACAGCGACGCGGCGATGCCTCGCATGGCGGAACCGGAGCGTTCGCTCGCCCCGCACCAGCTCTAACCGCACGTGGCGGGTCAGGGCCGGACAGTACGGCCCTCCCCGCCTACGACACGCGATCAACCGGTCACCCCAAGGGGTCGTTTTCGACGCCTAAAAGACTTAGGATGGTACGCGCCAGTTTTCACGCTACTGACCGTTTCACGGTGAGGTAGCGTTCCTTTTCCCTTGCTGTCGGGAACGTGCCTGTTCACACGGTTGGCAGCACGCGGTTTGGTGATCGAGGAGGGCCGTCCCCATGCCCCCTGGGATGGACAAGGCTCGCGTGTCCCGTCCACGGCGGCGCGCCTGGCTCGGAGTCCCCGTGGGTGCGGCTTTTATCGGGTGCCTCCTGGTGCCCACCCTGCCTGCCTCCGCTGACGCCACACTCGACCTGGACTTGTCCAGCCGCTCCGCTCTCCCGGGCACCGCGTTCTCTCTCCCGCTTTCGGTCCGCAACACTCTCGAGTCCGCTGAGGTCACGATCAGCGAAGCGACCGCTACAGCGGACAGTTCTGACGTGACGGACCTCGCCGTGGTCGACCTCCCCGAGGTCCTCTCCCCGGGGGACACTGCTGAGGCCGAGGTCGTCGGAAGCGTGGTAGGCGAGCCCGAAGAGTCCCAGATCCGGATCGAAGTCGAGATCGCCTACTCCTACCCGGCCCCGTGCGAAGCCCCGGAGCCCTCAGCGTCCGCGGATGACGAGTCCTGCCTGGAGACGCCGCTCACAGGAACGGCGCGGGTCAGCGCCTGGCTGCGGGTGCCGCAGTTGACGCCGAAGCCCACCCCGACGCCCACGGTGTCGCCGTCCGTGCCCGCACCATCCCCGTCGGCGACGCCGACAGCACCTGTGCCTCCGGAGCGGCCGTCCACCCCGCCTCCTCCACCACACCCCTCCGCTACGCCGTCGAGCCCGAGCGGGCAGCCTTCAGCCACGCCGTCTCCGCGTTCCTCGTCGCCGCAGTCCCCGATCCCCCACAGCCCGGTGTCGACGCTGCCGCCGCAGAGTGCTGCGGGCGGCCCGTCCTCGCCTCCTGGGCTGCCGACCGACACCGCGCACCTGCCCGAGCTGGCTGCGCCGAGCGACGAGTACGCCGAGCTGCCGATGGTCACTCCCGGCGAGGAGAACAGCGAGCAGGACGGGGCGGCCCCGGTCTCCCAGGAGGGGCCGGTCGACCCGCTGCTCACCCCGTTCATCCTGCTGCTGGTCTTGATGCTCCTGCTGCTGTTGGCCACTCCGCTGGGCCCGGTCCGGCGGGTGCGGGTCCGGCACAGCTACGTGGGGCGGCGCCGCAAGCGCTGACCAGGCGTGACCCGGCCGCGCAGCAGGGCGGGGGACGCTCAGTAGGCTCGTGCCATGAGCCACATCCTCACCACTGACACGCTGAGCCCTGAGCAGGTCGCGGCGGTGCTCGCCCTGGCCGAGGCGGTGCGGGACGCCGACGGTGTTGCCGCGCTGTCGGAGCAGACCCTGTTGCGGGTCCGGCACGGCGCCCGCGGCCGGGGGCGCTTCCACTTGGCCTACGTCGACGCCGAGCAGGGCCGAGTCCTCGCCGGTTGTGCGTTCGCCGAGGTCTCCCCGGGGGAACCGGATTCGGCTGAGGTAGCGGTGGCACCGCAGTGGCGGCGGCACGGCCTGGGGCGGCGGCTGCTGGACGAGCTGTGGGCGCATGCGGATGCGCGCGGCCTGCGGGTGTGGGCGCACGGCGATTTGGCGCCGGCGCGGGCGCTTGCCGCTTCCGCCGGCCTGCAGCGGATGCGTGCGCTGTGGAAGATGCGGCTGCCGCTGCGAGGCACGGATTCGGCTCCTGCTGCCACGCTGCCCGAGCCTGCCTTGCGTCCCGAGGTCGCCCAGCAGGTGGAGATCCGGACGTTTCGGGTGGGGGTGGACGAGCAGGAGTGGCTGCGCACCAACGCCCGCGCTTTCGCTGACCATCCCGAACAGGGCGCTCTTACCTTGGAGGACCTGCAGCAGCGCGAACAGGAGCCGTGGTTCGACCCGGAGGGTTTCTTCGTCGCGGTGGACCGGGGCAGCGGCCGCATCGCGGGTTTTCACTGGACCAAAGTGCACGACGACGGGGCCGGGCTCACCGACGGGGAGCCGGTGGGCGAGGTGTACGTCGTGGGGGTGGACCCAGACTGGCAGGGCAGCGGGCTGGGCCGGGTGCTGACGCTGCGGGGCCTGCACCATCTGCGGGACCGCGGGCTGCCGTGGGTGCTGCTGTACGTGGATGAGGAGAACCGTCCCGCGGTGCAGTTGTACCGTTCGCTCGGTTTCGAACTGTGGGAGAGCGACGTCATGTACGGGCGGGTACCCGAGGAGCGGTGAGCGGGCGCGGCCAGGGGTGCACGCTCAGCGATGGAACAGTGCACGCTCCGCCGTCACCGCAGGCCAGAAAGGGGCAAAATTCTCAAAACGCACCTCGTTCACCCAAACTCTATGAGAGGGACGAACTACTTTTAGCGTCACTCATCCCCACGTTCACCGCCTGTTCATCTTCTTTGGTATGACTGGCCACCTCGGCTCCTTACCTTGGCTTTCGGCGGGAACGCCGACATATCCCGCCC
>NZ_BCWB01000038.1 GCF_001592045.1 Thermobifida fusca NBRC 14071 = JCM 3263
ACCGTCCGCAACATCGCGGCGGGCCCCTACGGCACACTCGACAAAACTGCCCTGATCAACTACCTGTGCCCGTTCGTGCACGGCATGCTGCGCGCCGAAGCAGAGCACCTCGGCGGCAGCTACGACCTAGTCCACACCCACTACTGGCTCTCCGGCCAGGCCGGATGGCCCGTCGCCCGGGAATGGGGCGTGCCGCTCGTGCACTCCATGCACACCATGGCCCGGGTGAAGAACATGTCCCTCGCCGAAGGCGACACCCCCGAGCCTGAGGAACGAGTACGCGGAGAAGACGCCCTGGTCGCCCTCGCCGACCGGCTCATCGCCAACACTGACGACGAGGCAGCCCAGCTCATCAACTACTACGGCGCCTCCCCCTCGCGCGTCTCCACCGTGTTCCCAGGGGTCGACCTTACGACCTTCACCCCCGGGTCGCGCGCCGAATCGCTGCGCCGTCTCGGCCTGCCCGAGGACACCATCCTGCTGCTGTTCGTCGGCAGAGTGCAGCGGCTCAAAGCCCCCGACGTGCTGCTACGCGCCGCTGCCCGCCTCCTGGAGCTCAACCCCAGCCTGCGTGACCGCCTCGTTGTCGCAGTAGTCGGCGGCCAGTCCGGAACCGGCTACCGGGAGCCCTGGCTGCTGTCCGACTTGGCGGACTCCCTGGGCATCGCTGACCTGGTCCGCCTGGAACCGCCCTGCCCACGGGCGGAGCTCGTCCACTACTACCGGGCAGCCACCGTGACCGTGGTGCCCTCCCACTCGGAGTCCTTCGGTCTGGTAGCAGTGGAGTCTCAAGCCTGCGGCACTCCCGTGGTCGCGGCCCGCGTCGGCGGCCTGCCCACCGCGGTGCGCGACGGCGTCTCCGGAGTGCTCATCGACGGGCACGACCCCCACGACTACGCCAACGTGCTGCACCGGATGATCACCGAACCCCGTTGGCGGGAACGCATGGGAGCCGCGGGCATCCACCACGCCTCCGGGCTGAGCTGGGAGTCGACCGTGGACGGGCTGCTGGCGGCCTACCGCGACGCCCTCCACCAGTGCCGACTCACCGTGCCGTGCCGGTGACCCCCGCCGGTGCGCTGAAGGCGAGGACGGCGACGAGAACAGCCCACCCAGGACGACACGACCGAGAGAGGACCGTATGCCCACACAGGAACAGGTCGACGCGGCCGAGGCGATCGAACAAGCGCTCAAAGAAGCGGAACTGGAGTACGAACGGCCCCGGCCCGACGCCTTCCTGGTCACCCTGCCGGGCGAGCGCAAGCTCAAGACTCTGGTGTGGCTGAACATTGGCAGACACAGTCTGCTGATCAAGAGCTTCTTCTGCCGGCGGCCAGACGAGAACGAAGGCGAGTTCTACCGCTACCTGATGCGGCGCAACTCCGACATGTACGGCATGGCCTTCACCGCCGACGACGTGGGCGACGTGTACATCACCGGGCGGCTGCCGCTGGCCGGGATCACCCCGCAGGAAGTGGACCGGCTGCTGGGGTGCCTCCTCTCTTACTCTGATGAGAACTTCAACCCGGCGCTGGAACGCGGGTTCGCCACGGCGATCCGCAAGGAGTGGGAATGGCGCACCAAACGCGGCGTGAGCCGCCGCAACCTGAAAGCCTTCCGCCACCTGGTGGAGCAGGGCTCTGACGACGGGTGCGCCCGGTGAAACCTAGGAAAATTGGCGTAGACCATTCGCTGCCCTCCGCCGTGGGCGGCCAGGGCGAGTCGCTAGGCTGAGACACATGTCGACTCTGGTTCTGCTGCGCCACGGCGAAAGCGTGTGGAACGCTGAAGGGCTGTTCACCGGCTGGGTGGACGTGGACCTGTCCCCGAAAGGCGAAGAGGAAGCCCGCCGCGGGGGCAGGCTGCTGGCCGAGGCGGGAATCCGCCCCGATGTGGTCCACACCTCCCTGCTGAAGCGGGCCATCCGCACCGCCAACATCGCGCTTGAGGAGGCCGGACTGCACTGGATTCCGGTCAAGCGCTCCTGGCGGCTCAACGAACGCCACTACGGCGCCCTCCAAGGAAAGAACAAGGCGCAGACCCGCGCCGAATTCGGTGACGAGCAGTTCATGATCTGGCGGCGTTCCTACGACACGCCTCCGCCGCCGCTCGCCGAAGACAGCGAGTTCTCGCAGCACAACGACCCGCGTTACGCCACCCTGCCCCCCGAGCTGATGCCGCGCACCGAATGCCTGGCAGACGTCGTGCGGCGGATGCTGCCCTACTGGTACGACGCGATCATCCCCGACCTGGCTGCGGGACGCACCGTGCTGGTCGCGGCGCACGGCAACTCGCTGCGCGCCCTGGTCAAGCACCTGGACAACATCGACGACAAGAGCATCGCCGGGCTCAACATCCCCACCGGTATCCCGCTGGTGTACGAGCTCAACGACGACTTCACTCCGCGGAAGACGGGCGGCGAGTACCTGGACCCCGAGGCGGCCAAAGAGGCCATCGAAGCGGTCAAGAACCAGGGCAAGTAGTCCGGAGCAGTGGACGCGAAGGCGGCCGGAGCCCCCGTGGACCCGGCCGCCTTGCGCGTGCTGGAACTGCTCGCAGCGGCAGTCACGTAGCCGGTTCGGGCTCGAACTTGTAGCCCAAGCCCCGGACCGTGATGATGTGCTGCGGTTTGCTGGGATCGGTTTCGATCTTGGCGCGCAGCCGCTTGATGTGGACGTCGAGGGTTTTGGTGTCCCCCACGTAGTCGGCCCCCCAGACCCGGTCGATCAGTTGCGGACGGGTCAGCACCCGGCCGGCGTTGCGGAGCAGGACTTCCAGCAGCTCGAACTCTTTGAGAGGAAGCTGCACGTTTTCCCCGCGCACCGTCACCACGTGGCGCTCCACGTCCATGCGGACCGGCCCGGCTTCCAGGACGCTGGGCAGCACCGTGTCGTCCGCGGTGCGGCGGCGCAGCACCGCGCGGATCCGGGCCACCAGCTCCCGCGACGAGAAGGGCTTGGTCACATAGTCGTCTGCACCCAGTTCGAGACCGACGACTTTGTCGATCTCGCTGTCTTTGGCGGTGAGCATGATCACCGGGACGTTAGACTTCTGTCGCAGGGTGCGGCACACCTCGGTACCGGACAGGCCCGGCAGCATCAGGTCGAGAAGGACGAGATCAGCACCGGTACGGTCGAAGATCTCTAGAGCACTCGTTCCAGTCGGGGCAACGGCGACCTCGAAGCCTTCCTTGCGAAGCAGGTACGACAGGGCATCGCTGTAGGATTCCTCGTCTTCAACGACGAGTACACGCGTCACTGTGCTGCCTCCTGATCACTTGTGGCAGTGGAGCCTGGCGGCTCCGGGGTCTCGGACCGGGGGAGACGCAAGGTGAACGTCGACCCCTCGCCCTCTTTGCTCCACACTGTCACTTCCCCGCGATGCAGGGTCATGATGTGTTTCACAATGGCCAGGCCAAGGCCGGTACCTCCGGTGGCCCGACTTCGAGCCGCATCCACTCGGTAGAAGCGCTCGAAAATGCGTTCCAGGTCTTGTGGGGGAATGCCGATTCCTTGGTCAGCGACACTGATCTCCACCGCGGTGTCGGTGGTCCGCACCGTCACCGCGACGCGGGTGTTCGCCGGGCTGTAGGCGACGGCGTTGGCGACCAGGTTGCGCAGCGCGGTGATCAGCAGGCCCTCGTCACCCATGACGGTGACGCCTTCGGCGCCACCGGAGACCAGTTCGATGTTTTTTGTGTCGGCGGCGGTACGCACCGCATCCAGTGACTCTTCCACCACGGTATCCACCGCGACTTCGACGGGTTCGGAGAGGGGTTCGGCTCCCTGGATGCGGGAGAGGGTGATCAAGTCCTGGATGAGGCTGGTCAACCGGTCCGCCTCGTGTTTCATCCGGGAAGCGAAGCGACGCACAGCGTCCGGGTCGTCGCTGGCGTCGTTGATCGTCTCCGCGAGGAGGGAGAGTGCGCCGACCGGGGTTTTGAGTTCGTGGCTGATGTTGGCGACGAAGTCGCGGCGCACCGCTTCCACGCGGCGGCGCTCGGTCTGGTCTTCGGCCAGGACCAGGATCAACCCGGTTGCGCCGAGCGGGGCGACCCGGACCGCAAAAGTGGTGGAGTCAGGGCCGAACCTGCGCACAGACACTTCGATCTCGGTTTCGCGGATCACCCCGTCTCTGCGGACCTGTCGGGCCAGAGCGAGCAGTTCCCCGATGACGAGTTCGTCACCGCTGACGAGCCGGTAGGCCCGGGCCGCAGAACTGGCGCGCAGCACCCGGTCGGTGGAGTCCAGGACGACTGCCGACGAGGGCAGTGCGGCAAGTACTTCGGCGATCCCGGGAGGGAGGCTCGATTGCGGGGCCGGATCGGGGGTATGGCTATGGCTTGACTCGCTGATGCGGAACGCTAGACCGGCCGCGACTCCTGTCACGAGCCCTACAAGTCCCGCGATCGCGGCCAGCAGCTCCCCTTCCACAATTCGATCGTAAGCGGACAGAACGGGCCGCTACCCGGAAGGTGGGCTGGTAGAGCGGAGTTTTTTCAAGAGTTCACCGGGGATTCCTCGGTGATTCACAGACCCCTTGGAACGATTGAGGACATGCGCGACACCTATCACGAGGAGCTGGACGCTCTCTCTGACCGGCTGATCGAGATGACCCGGCTGGCCCGGCACGCGATTGCGCGCGCCACCACCGCACTGCTGGACGCCGACCTCGACGCGGCCCAAGAGGTCATCTCGGGGGATGAAAAACTCAACACCCTCAACGACGAGATCGAAAGCAGCGCCATGGCGCTCATGGCACGGCAGCAGCCCGTGGCGCAGGACCTCCGCACTATTATCACCGCCCTCCACATGTCTGGTGACTTGGAGCGGATGGGGGACCACGCGGTGCACATCGCCAAGATCGCCCGGCGCAGGTACCCCGATTCGGCGATCCCGGCCGAGCTGCGCTCGATCGTCCTGGAGATGGGCCACCAGGCGGAGATGCTGGTGATCAAAGCGGGGGAGGTCGTCGCGAACCGGGACGTGGAGACCGCCCGGGAACTGGACAAGGACGACGACCGCATGGACCGGCTCCGCCGCAAGCTGCTGGAGCGCATCCTGTCGTCGAAGTGGGAGTACGGGGTGGAAGCCACGATGGACGTCACCCTGGCAGGCCGGTTCTACGAGCGTTTCGGGGACCACGCCGTCCACGTTGCCGACAACCTCGTCTACCTGGTGACGGGGGAACGGCCCAAGGACTCCTACGGGGAAGGCTGATCGTGCTGCGCCGACCCTGAAGCGGGGTGATGGGTGTCGGCTGGCGGCAACAGGAGCGGACCGGGGTGGGAAGTACCGCGGCTCCTCCGCGACGGGATGTTTCGGAGCCAGGAGCAGGGGGGCCGAGCAGGGCTGGCTCGGGAGATGGGCTGTGCCACCTCGTCCCGCCGCGAGTTGCCGGGATTTTTACTGGTTTTTTGCTACGGGGAGTGGGCGAGTTCGGCCGCGAGAGGGCCGGGCTCGCCCATGTCGTGTGGGGCGGCCGGGGTTCTGCTCCCGAATTGTTCGGGAGGTCCGTGCCTCGCAAGGGCTTCTGGACAGGGGATGACGGGATCGTAGGAGGACTATGGCCCTGTCTTGGGCGTACCCATGGCCGACTTGGGGGGTCGCGGGTAGAATGGGGGTTTCCCACCGCTATCAGGAGAAGCGGACTCTGGTGAGTGTCCCGTGAGTTTTTCCGATGCTTCGACAGCTACTCAAGCTTGCTTTGTCAAGCCGGTGATTGCGGCTTTGACCTGCGTATTCATAAATCCGATAGGTGCGTTAAGGGACGAGTTCGTGGTATCCTGGTAGTAGCGGAAGGGGTACTTGTCACATGACTTTCAAGGTCGGCGACACTGTTGTCTACCCCCATCATGGGGCTGCTCGAATCGAGGCTATCGAAACACGGACCATTAAGGGCGAGGAAAAGACTTACCTCGTTCTGAAGGTCGACAAAGGTGATCTTACGGTACGTGTTCCCGCGGACAATGCCGAGGAAGTCGGCGTCCGCGACGTGGTTGGTCAAGAAGGTCTAGATCGGGTTTTCGAGGTGTTGCGCGCGCCGCACACCGAGGAGCCCACGAACTGGTCTCGGCGCTACAAGGCAAACCTCGAAAAGCTGGCCTCCGGCGACGTCAACAAGGTTGCAGAAGTCGTTCGGGACCTCTGGCGGCGTGATAAGGAGCGCGGTCTTTCCGCCGGAGAAAAGCGCATGCTCGCGAAAGCCCGACAGATTCTGGTGAGTGAACTGGCGCTCGCCGAGAAGACGAATGAGGATAAAGCCGAGGCTCTTCTCGACGAGGTTCTCGCCGGTTAACGAACACAAGAAACACAGATGTGATTCGTGAATTGCCGATGGTGGGCGTCGGAACAGACGTTCACCCTTTCCAAACGGGACGTCCGCTTTTCCTCGCCGGTCTCGAATGGCCTGACGAGGTGGGGCTGAGCGGGCATTCCGACGGTGACGTCGCGGCTCATGCCGCCTGCGATGCCCTCTTCTCGGCGTGTGCTCTGGGCGACCTCGGTTCGCAGTTCGGCACCTCCGACCCCCGCTGGCGCGGGGCGTCCGGAGTGGCGCTGCTGACCGAGGCCGCCCAACGTGTTCGTGCGGCCGGTTATGAGATCGGCAATATCGCCATCCAGATCATCGGCAACCGGCCGAAGTTCGCGCCGCGCAGGCACGAGGCAGAGAAAGTGCTCAGCGCCGCGGTAGGCGCGCCCGTGTCCTGTGCTGCGACCACAACCGACGGCCTGGGTTTCACCGGTCGCGGCGAAGGGATTGCGGCGGTCGCTACTGCATTGTGCGTGCGCGTGCGCTGACTCTCTTTTCCACGGCGGTCCGCAGCGCTGGGGCGCTATTTCTTAGCGGCACGACTCCGCCTGTTCCGGAGAAGCAGCGTCATTGCGGTCGATGCCACCAGGCAGAGCAGTGTCATGGGCACGAACGCGGCCTGGAACGACAGGCCGAGGTCGAGCACGATGCCCGCGCCCACCACGCCCAGCATCACCGAGGTGAAGCCGCTCATGTTGACGAGGCCGGAGGCGGCACCGGTGCGCTGCTCTGGCAGCCCGTCCCGGGCGTAGTCGAACGAGATCGACGGGGCCAGCACCGAGGCGAAAGCGCTCACCAGGATCACCCCCGCGATGACTGGCAGCGGCGGCAGCCCGCCCGGCCACAGCACGACACCGAGCCAGACCAGGGTGACGGTCCACGCCAAACCCAGTCCCATCGGCTTGCGGGCGCGCGGGTAGTGCCCGGGGATGCGTCCCAGGAACGGGACGAGAGACATGGGCAGGAGCATCGCCCCGGTCAACAGCACGCCGGTGGTGTGCGAGGAAAGCCCGTAGCCCTCTTCGAGCAGGGGATAGCCCCACAGCACGCCGAGCACGGTGAACGGCACCATGATGACGGCGTGGGCGGCCATGCCGACGCGGGGGCCCCGGTGCGACAGGGCTTCGGCCAGGCTTTCCCGCATCGACAGGAGGGCGTGCGTCTGGGCGCGGCGGCCGTCGGGGCGATCGCGGATCACCAGCAGCACGAGCGCGCCGACGACGAGGTTCACCGCTCCTGCGCTGAGGAAGGAGACTTCCCAGCCGAAGGCGGTCAGCAGGGCGGACAGCGGGGCGGCGCTGACGAGCTGGCCGAGGCCGCCAGCGAGGCCGGTGAGCGCACTGACCAGGCTGTAGTGCCGTCGGGGGAACCACAGGGCGGCGAGCCGGATGGTGTTGAGGAAGACCAGGGAGTCGCCTGCGCCGATGAGGATGCGTCCCGCGATGGCAGTGGGCGCGTCAGGGGCGACGGCGAACAGGACCGTGCCTGCGGCCATGACGCCCAGGCTGATGAGCAGCGAGCGTCGCGGTCCTAGCCGGTCGGCGAGCAGTCCGGAGGGGATCTGGAGCAGGACGTAGATCACCAACTGGACCATCGGTAGCGTGGAGAGCAGGGCCGGACCGATGTCGAAGCGTTCCTGGGCGTGGAGGGCGGCCGCGCTCATCCCGTTGCGATGGAACATGGCGAGGAGGTAGACGGTGGCGGCGGTGCCCCAGACCAGCCAGGCGCGGAGACCGCCGGAAGGCTCGCCTCCTCCCGAATCGATCCCATGATCGGATCTTTCTCTGTTTTTTCGCAGGGGTGGTTCCAGAGTCATCATTCTCCTGTTCGCGCCCAAAACAGCGCTGATCGTACTCCTCCGGTCACCCTCAGCCTCGGTGGAGCTCCCCGAAAACGCGGCCGGTATGCGGAAGAGCGGGATACACGGGTGCGGGACTCAGCGCGGGACAGAAGGCAGGGGAGCCTTGCGGGTCCAGGTGGGTGATCCTGGCTGCTGGCGGGAGCAACGGGTGTGCGGCAGCGCCTGAAAGGTGCAAATCAGGCAATGATTGGGCAAAAAACACACCATGTCATGGTTGCAAGAAGATCACAATGTGACATGGCCTACAGCTCAAAGTAGCTCCAGTGGCGGGGGAGATGCTGCTAGCATCCCGGTTTCGAGGATCACTAAGAGGTAACGGAGAGATCTGTTCCTCGTAAAGAAGGGTGGTCCTCGGGTTGTCCGCCATCTGGAGGCGAGACGACCGGGCGGGCACAGCCAGTGGCCGCTGAAGAGGGGAAGGAGTGCCGCAGCGCAGCGGCGACTACGCCAGCCAGCAGGAGAAACCTTGAGTCATCCACGTCTGAACAATCCGCGGACTTATCGGGCGAAACTTGCGGAATCTGCTCGAATCCGGCGTCTCCCTCGGCACGGGTTTCGCGCCGACCGTTCGGTAGAAGCGCTCTTCGTCGAACTCCGCGAAACCTGGGCCGAACCCTGGTACCAGGCAGGCTCCTCGGACGTGGCCTTCATCTCCACCCGTTGCGGACTCAACGTGTGGTGTTGTGACGGCAAGTTCATCTGGAGCGACAAAAACGGAGCAACGGTCACCCACCCCGCCAACGATCCTTCCGGCGCAGCCGCCCTCCTCAACGCGATGTTCGCCCCCCGACTCTCCACCGCGGCCTAGAACCGCTCCTCCCCCCGAAGACCAAGCCCTCCCTGGCCTGCGGTCCCGCACACTTCGACGCTCAACACCCGCATTCCGCGACGGCCGCGGCAAGACGGTCAAGGGCTGCCCCCGTCGCGCTCGGATGGTTTGCGACAAACGCGAACACCAGGAGACGGCCTTGAGCGGTGTAAATGGTTCCCGCCAGCGAACTGACCCCGTTGAGAGTTCCAGTCTTGGCGCGGACCAGCCCCGCACCTGAGGCCGCATCGCTCTCCGGCGCGTACCGGGCGCTCAGACTTCCCGTGCTGTGCGCGGTCGGCAACCCGGAAAGGACCGGGTAGAGCTCGGGCCGCTCCGGATCAGCGGCCAACACCAGAAGCGTCGCCAACGCCTTGCTAGTGATCCGGGTGTCCACCGACAGGCCGCTGCCGTCACTGACCTGCACACCCGCCACACCCAGCTCGTCCATCACCGCCATCACTGCTCGGGCCGCGCCCGCAAAACTGGGCTCCTCCCCCTGCGCGATCGCCACCTGGCGGGCCAGCGCCTCCGCGACATTGTTGTCACTGTCCATCAGGGTCTTCTCCACCAGCGCGGAAATCGGTGGAGACGACACCCGGGCCAGCAGTTCCGCGCCCGCAGGCGCCTGGGTCGGCTGCGGGGTTTCCAGCACACTGATTCCGGCCTCATCCAGTTTGCGGGCGAACGCTTCCGCCGCCGCCAACGGCGGATCAGCCACCCGCGGACCGTACTTGCTCTCCACGGGGATGTCGATCCGCCCGCACTCGTCGATGACCCGGGCCAACCCGCAGTCCACCATCAGGGCGTGCACCGATGCGGTGCTGCCCTCGTCGATGTAGCCCTGCTTCCAGCCCGGGCCGAGCGGCTCACCCGCATAAGCCGACGTGTCATAGCCCAGCCGCACCGCGGTCACCCCCGCCTCCGACAGGGCCGCCGCGGTCTGCTCGGCGAGCTCTTCGAGACTGGCCAGCCGGGGGTAGCGGTGCGGGTCGGCGTTCTCGGTCAAAGTGGGGTCGCCGCCGCCGACCAGAACGATCTCTTCCGGCGAAGCCCCCTGGACGACGTCCGTGTGGATCTGCGCGTCCGGGCCGAGCACGTGCAGCGCCGCCACCGAGGTGACGACTTTCGTGGTGGAGGCGGGCACCAGTCCTTCGTCGGCATCGCGGGCGTAGAGTTCCTGGTGGGTCTCGGCGTCGATGACATATGCGGAGAGCCCCTCACCGATGCCCGACTGCGACATGGGATCATCAAGCTTATCCGCGAGTCGGGCCGGATCCACGGTCTCGGCATTCGCGGCGTCCGGAAGAGGCACCGCCTCTGCGACCGCGACGGGAACAGGCACGGTCTCGGGTGGGCGCGCGGCGATGACGTCGCGGGCGACCAGGCCGGTGGTCAGCACAAATAGGGTGAGCAAGGCCAAGGTGAGGAGAGCCCAGAGTCGATCGTTCCGCACTCCCGGTACCTGCCTTCCGTCGGCGTCGCGAAAACTTGTGAACTATGGCGACATTAGTCGTCAGGGGAGCCGAGAACAGTATGGAATTCGACGTCACGATCGAAATCCCTAAGGGAGAGCGAAACAAGTACGAGATGGACCATGAGACCGGCCGTATCCGGCTGGATCGCATGCTGTTCACCTCGACCAGTTACCCTGCCGACTACGGTTTCATCGAAGGCACCCTGGGTGACGACGGTGACCCGTTGGACGCCCTCGTGCTGCTCAAGCAGCCCACCTTCCCCGGTTGCATGATCCGATGCCGCGCCATCGGCATGTTCCGCATGCGTGACGAAGCCGGGGGAGACGACAAAGTTCTCTGTGTCCCCGCGACGGACCCCCGCATGGAACATTTGCGTGATATTCATCACGTAAATGAGTTTGAGCGGCTGGAGATCCAGCACTTCTTCACCGTCTACAAGGACCTGGAGCCGGGCAAGTCAGTGGAAGGCGCCATCTGGGTCGGCCGGCACGAAGCGGAACAGGAGATCAAGAACTCCATCAAGCGCGCCGCCGAGAGCGGGCAGCAGCACGGCGCGTACTTCAAACTGGACTGATCCGGAGCCGACGGCGGTGGCGCGGTCGTCGCGACACAAGGCCACCGGTCCTGACAGACGCCTCACCCCACGGTTGGACCACCGGACTGGCAGGCCACGGACACCAGACCCTCCGCACACGTCCAGGCGGGCGATGCCATGCACCGCCGCAGCGGCCAGCGCCACCTTCGTACGGACTTCAGCGATCAGCCCGGACCAGGGAAACCCGGGCGCCGGACCGTGATCGGCAGCGGAATCCCCGTGGACTGCACTGGTTGCCCCGGGCCGCGCGGTTGGCGCGCGCCGTCTGCTTCCGGGGCGACCGTTCCACTCAGCTTCCTGACACGGACCATGCGGGGAGCCCGACGGGAGGGGAACACGGGCTGTCCCGCTACCCGGTGCAGGGCTGCTGGGTAGGCCCCGTTCGCGGGGCGCACCGCACTGGAGGGAGAGCCGAGCGGTGCGCACGGCTTGTCCAGCCACGGGTCTCCTGGCCGGGACACGCGGCACTCCTCCGGCAGGGGAAACCGCCGTGGCGTGCGGTGCCCCTGCCGAGAAAGCCGGTCCGGGCCGCACCGCGGTTCCGCACGGCCGCGCCCGGCGGGCAGACAGACCCGCTAGGGGACGGGGCACGCAGTGAAACGCTGGGCGATACCGGTCACATCCTGGGGGTCGAGGATGGTCGGCTGCGCCAAGAGGTACTCCACCACCTGTCGGGGCCGGGTGATGATCGTGCGGCCCACGTGGAGTACCGGTTCCGGCATGCGTCCGGCAGCCGTGATCACCGGGGTCACTTTGACTCCCGGCCAGTTCTCCGCCAAGTGCAGGGAGCGTTCCAAACGGGCCGCGTGAGCGCTGATCCGCTCCGCGGCACGCCGTGCAGGCAGCGTGCCCAGCATGATCGTGTCGCCGTCCCGGGAGACCACGTGCCGCCACGTCCGGGTCTCCAGCAGGTAGACACCTCCCGCGCCGATCGCCACATGGCGGGACTGGTCACAGGGGACCACGTGGTAACCGTTGCGGTGCAAGGCACGCAGCAGGCGGCCCCTTCCCCACGGGGCGCGCAGGTGAGGGGCGAGAGTGGCGGACAGCAGGTAGCTGAGCGCGACCAGTACCGCGACCAGGGCGCCTGCCCGCCAGCCGAGGAATCCGGCGGCCATCACCCCCGAGGCCACGGCGACGAGGGACCGGATCGCGAAGCGTGTGACCTGGGCGCCTAGGGAATCGGGGACGACCGCCACGGTCCTGAGGTTCTCGGTGTGCGAGTTTCCGCCATATCCCACGTGGTGTCTCACCTCCGGTGTGGATCCCGAAAGCCGAGGCGCGGTCCCGGCGGGTGGAGCGCCCTCGCTGTCCGGCTGCGGTGCCTACGCAACCCCAACATCAGTCTTTTCGGCAAAGCCCAATGTCACCATTAGCCCCTCCAAAAACACAACTTCTCCGTAAACAGGCCGGGTGCGGCGATTCCAGGCCTCAAGGAGACACTTTTCCAGCTCGCCGCCTGTGACTTGACATCGCACCCCAAGGTTGATCTGCTTAACCACATGCGTACGCGCACGGTCATGTTCCACACAGCTCTCGCTCGTCAGGCCCCAGTGGTCTTCCAGCGGGTGGCCAGTGCGCTGTGTCGGGTTCCTTCGTGTTGTTGTTGATCGACTGATCCGCACCGCGGTTGCAGAGCCCTCGTGCGGCGGCTCTCCCGCGTGCGTCTTCTCACGCATCCTCGCGCGAACCGGGCTCCCGTGAGCCATTTCTCTGCCTGATCGCACCCCGCTCGGCATTGCGGGGGCTGACTGAACTTCACGAAGGACCACCGCCCATGTTCTCCGGTATGCCCACTGTTTCCGCTTCGTCCACTACGTCCGTCACGGAACGCAACGAAACGATCACCGTTTCCCCGGAAGGGATCGGGGACATCGTGATGGCCGGCGAAGCTAGCGGCTACGCGCATCTCGCGGCCCGCGCGGTGCCGACCGTGGGCCAGTTGACCACCGCGGCCCGGCGCGCCGCCGCACTCCTCGCCCAGCCCGAGCTGTGGCCGCGGCAGTACGGCCAGTGGCAGCGTCCCCCGCGCCCGGTGCGGCAGCGGGTGCCTGGACGAATGCGGATGAGCGTGGTAGCGCTGGCCCCCAACGGATTCGTCACCCTGCCTGCCGCCCGCCCGACCGCCCCCGTGCACGGTGATGTGCTGCTGGTGGTCCACGGCCGGATGCACGCGGTGATCATCGGAAGCGACGGTCGGCTGCTGGCGGTGCAAGAACTGGTAGCGGGCCGCACCCGAGTGCTCGGCGGAGTAGACGGCCGCCAGCTCGTCAACACCGGCTCCGAACCCGCCGTCGTGGTGCGGGTCACTGCCTGACCTGGGATTCACCGGACGGTCCAGGACTGATGGAGCGCAAGGCGCGATCAACGGCTTCGACTGCGCGGAGCGTGCGCGCAAGGCGGCTGCCCTCCGCGCGGTAGACCTCCCTGACCTGCTCCACCGCGGCCCGGGGCAGGAGACCGACCAGGTCGTCCGGGGCGGCCCGGTACCCTTCCCGGGCCGCGGCCAGTTCCGCCCGCACATAGCGCACCGCCAGCGCGGACAGCGCCGCCGGATACCTGCGCAGCACCCCGTGGATTCGGTAGTCGGCGGGAAGCAGGCCCAGCAGCCACTCCGCCGCGCTCTGCGGAAAATCCTCAGCCCAATAAGGGTGCACCCCCGCGGGCCACTCCTCAGGCAACCGTCGTTCGGCCATGCCGCCAAGCATAACCGTTATTCGAACACCAGTTCGATAGCGCAAGCGTGACAAAAGGCTTCCCCGGCGTACAAGACCCGGCCTCGCAGCGGTCACGCTCCGCAACACCACAGGCGTCCGTGGAGAAAACCCCGAAATACTCGCTGATCCCTAATGAGCGGGGACCCAGTGGGTACGGTGAAAAGGTGACTTTGATCGACTGGGACGTAGCTGTCAACACCGGTGTGCGCCTCGTGCGGCCCGGTCCGAACATCAGTCTCGCTGAGGCCCGGCAAGCAGTGGCCCAACTGCGAGAACTCTCCGTGATCGCACAGACCCATGTGCGTGATTTCACGGGGTTGACCAGTCTCGAACCGGCGGGCCCCGCCACCATCGTCGACCGCCCGGGGTGGATCAGGGCGAACGTCGACGGTTTCCGGGTCGTCCTCGACCCGGTCCTCGAGGCCCTCGGCCCCTCCACGCTCAGCAGCTCCCCGGTGGGCACCATCACCACGGCGGTTGGCTCCCGGGTCACCGGGGCGCAACTGGGCGCGGTCCTCGCCTACCTCGCCGGCCGAGTCCTCGGCCAGTACGAACTGTTCCTGCCGCCCGACCCTGAAGGAAAAGCCCCCACCGGCCGCCTCACCCTCGTAGCGCCCAACATCGTGCAGGCAGAGCAGGAACTCGACGTCGACCCGCACGACTTCCGCCTGTGGGTGTGCCTGCACGAAGAAACCCACCGCACCCAGTTCACCGCCAACCCGTGGCTGCGCGGCTACGTGCAGCAACTCATCACCGACTACCTGCGCGCCTCCCACCTGAGCGCCGGCGACTTCGTGGAACGGCTGCGCGCGGTAGGGGAAGCCGTCGCCGAGGTGATCCGCGGCAACGAAGCCAACCTCATCGACATCTTCCAAACCGAAGAACAGAGTGAGATCCTCGACCGCATCACCGCGGTCATGACCCTGGCTGAAGGCCACGGCGACTACGTGATGGACGCGGTCGGTCCGCAAGTGGTGCCGAGCGTCGCCGAGATCCGGCGCCGCTTCCAGCGTCGCCGCCACGGCGGAAACCGCATCGACAAAGCCATCCGGCAACTGCTCGGCCTCGACCTGAAACTGAAGCAGTACGAGGAAGGCGCGGCCTTCGTGCGCACCGTGGTGGCCCGCGTCGGCATGGCGAACTTCAACCGGGTCTGGGAGTCGCCCGACACCCTGCCCACCCTGGCGGAGATCCGCGACCCGCAGGCATGGATCACCCGCGTCCTCCACCCGCCGCTCCCGCTCACCCCAGGCGAGGAGCCCGAAACCGAGTAACCACGAACAGGAGCACGTGTGAGCGGACCGCCGCCTCCTGTCGCGCTGGTGCGCACCGCGGTACGCCGCGCGCTGCGGGACCTGCCCGCCGGCAGTCTGGTGCTCGTGGCCTGCAGCGGCGGCCCTGACTCGCTGGCGCTCGCGGGAGCCACCGCCTTCGTCGCCCCCCGCCTCGGCCTGCGCGCTGGCGGGGTCACCGTCGACCACGGACTCCAGGAAGGCTCAGCGGAACGCGCCGACACTGTGGCAGCGCTCCTCCGTAACCTCGGCTTCGACCCCGTGGAACGGGTCTCGGTGACCGTCGGCACGGCGGGGGGACCGGAAGCCGCGGCCCGCAGCGCCCGGTACGCGGCCCTGGAGAAAACCGCCGACGTCCACCAGGCAGCCGCGGTGCTGCTGGGGCACACCCGCGACGACCAGGCCGAGACCGTGCTCTTGCGGCTCGCCCGCGGATCCGGGGCGCGTTCACTGGCGGCCATGGCCACCCGCACCGGCCGCTATCTGCGCCCGTTCCTGGACGTGGACCGGCGCACCGTCCACGAAGCGGCGTCGCTCATGGGTTTCGAACCCTGGTCCGACCCGCATAACACCGACCCCGCCTACACCCGCTCCCGGGTCCGCCACGAGGCCCTGCCCGTATTGGAACGCGTCCTGGGGCCGGGGATCACCGAAGCCCTCGCGCGGACCGCCACCCTGCTGCGCGACGACGCCGATGCCCTTGATGCGTGGGCCGACCAGGCCCAGCAGCAGGTGGGACGGGGGCCGACCGCCTTGGACGCCGCCGGACTGGCGGGCCTGCCGCGCGCGATCCGCACCCGCCTGCTGCGCCGCATCGCCCTAGCCGCGGGATGCCCCGCGGGCGCCCTCACCGCGGAGCACGTCTTCGCGTTGGACCGGCTCGTCACCGAGTGGCGGGGGCAGAGCCACGTCGACCTTCCCGGAGCCCGGCGGGGCCGAAGACACGACGGGCAGATCATCGTCTCCGCTGACTGAGCGGCCGCCGGCAGGGAGAGTTGTGCACGGTACGGTGCGACGGAGTACTGTCCGAATCGGTACGCTCCTCCTGTCCGGAGGGGGACGAAAATGCCGACGTTTGGTCCGTTTATCCTTGAATCCAGCAAGAACTCCCCGTCTGAGCAGCGAGGACCTGAAGCGTGGACGCGAAGGACATGGGCTCCGCCCTGGACAAAATCCTGGTCACCGAGGAACAGATCAGGACCCGCACCCGGGAGTTGGCAGCCGAAATCGACGCCGACTACGCAGGAAAGGACTTGCTGCTCGTCGGTGTCCTCAAGGGCGCGGTCATGGTGATGGCCGACCTGGCCCGCGAACTTCACCACCCCTGTGAGATGGACTGGATGGCGGTCTCCTCCTACGGGGCGGGGACCACCTCCTCCGGTGTCGTCCGCATCCTCAAAGACCTGGACACCGACATCCAGGGGCGCAATGTGCTGATCGTCGAAGACGTCATCGACTCCGGGCTCACCCTGTCCTGGCTGGTCGGCAACCTCAAATCGCGACACCCGGCGTCGGTGGAGATCTGCACCATGGTGCGCAAGCCGATGGCGTTCAACGTCGACCTGGACGTCAAATACGTCGGCTTCGACCTGCCCAACGAGTTCATCGTCGGATACGGCCTGGACTACGCCGAGAAGTACCGCAACCTGCCGTTCATCGCGACTCTCGCCCCGCACGTGTACGACGACTGATTCGCGGCTGAGAGGCAGGTCTCGTTCCGGAAGCGACCCGGGGCGGGAACAACGGAGGCGCCGTTGAGCGTTGCGTCCATGACGGGACAACTCCGGCGCGCTGCCGCATCACCTGAGTGATCCGGCAGGGGCTGGGTGTACCGTCGATTATCCCGGCATCATTGTAGGGAGCACATGTCCGACAGGTCCCGCTTCCGGCGGTCGGCATGAGGTGCCGTGTCGCGCGGCACGGTCCGGTACGACAGCGGATCGTCGCCCCGGACCGCCGACGCAACCGACACCTCTGGCGGTATTCGGAGGGACCGCTGTTAGAAGGGACGGGCCCGGCGGGGTTCCGTATCGATGAATCTGAAGCGTTTGTACCGTGGACCGTGGCTGTGGTTCATTGCCATCCTGCTCATGCTCCTGGTGACCTCCCAGTTCATGGGATGGGGCAGTGGACCCGAACACGTCAAGACCGACACGTCGAAGGTCTTCACCCTGATCGAGCAGGACCAGGTCAGGGATGCCAAGATCATTGACAAGGACCAGCGCATCGAGCTGACCACCGTTGACGGCAAGCTGTATGAGGCTTACTGGGTGGACGGCCAGGGCGCTGAGCTGGCCGAAGCTCTCCGCGCCAACCAGGGCGGCAACCTGGAGGCGTACGACGTCGAGGTTCCCGGCGACAACATCTGGCTATCCCTGCTCTTCAGCTTCCTGCCGCTCCTGCTGGTCATCGCCGTCTTCTTCTTCATCATGAACCAGATGCAAGGCGGCGGCTCCCGGGTCATGAACTTCGGCAAGTCTCGGGCAAAGCTGATCTCCAAAGACACTCCCAAGACCACCTTCGCTGACGTGGCGGGAGCAGACGAGGCGATCGAAGAGCTCAAGGAGATCAAGGACTTCCTGCAGAACCCGGGGAAGTTCCAGAGCCTGGGCGCCAAGATCCCCAAAGGTGTGCTCCTGTATGGTCCGCCCGGTACCGGTAAGACCCTGCTGGCCCGGGCTGTCGCAGGCGAAGCGGGAGTGCCGTTCTACTCCATCTCCGGTTCGGACTTCGTCGAAATGTTCGTCGGTGTGGGCGCCTCCCGGGTCCGCGACCTGTTCGAGCAGGCCAAGGCCAACGCCCCCGCGATCATCTTCATCGACGAGATCGACGCGGTTGGCCGCCACCGCGGCGCCGGCATGGGCGGCGGCCACGACGAACGCGAGCAGACCCTCAACCAGTTGCTCGTGGAAATGGACGGCTTCGACTCCCGGGGCGGGGTCATCCTGATCGCCGCGACGAACCGTCCGGACATCCTCGACCCGGCGCTGCTGCGCCCCGGCCGTTTCGACCGGCAGATTGTCGTGGACCGTCCCGACCTGGAGGGCCGCAAAGGCATTCTCCGGGTGCACGCCCAAGGCAAGCCGCTCGGCCCCGACGTCGACCTCGACGTCATCGCCCGGCGCACCCCCGGGTTCACCGGTGCCGACCTGGCCAACGTGATCAACGAGGGGGCCCTGCTGACGGCCCGCCGCGGCAAGCAGCAGATCGACATGGCCACCTTGGAGGAGGCCATCGACCGCGTCATCGCGGGGCCGGAGCGCAAGAGCCGCGTCATGTCCGAGGCGGAGAAGAAGATCATCGCCTACCACGAGGGCGGGCACGCCCTGGTGGGCCACGCTCTGCCGAACGCCGACCCGGTGCACAAGGTCACCATCCTGCCGCGCGGCCGTGCCCTCGGCTACACCATGTCGCTGCCGACCGAGGACAAATTCCTCACCTCGCGTTCCGAGATGATGGACCAGTTGGCCATGATGCTGGGTGGACGTGCCGCCGAGGAGCTGGTCTTCCACGAGCCCACCACCGGCGCGGCCAACGACATCGAGAAGGCCACCAACCTGGCCCGCAGCATGGTCACCGAGTACGGCATGAGTGAACGGCTCGGTGCCCGCAAGTTCGGCAACAGCAACACCGAACCGTTCCTGGGCCGGGAGATGGCGCACAGCCGCGAATACTCCGAGGAGATCGCGGCCCTCATCGACGAGGAAGTGCGCCGCCTTATCGAAGCCGCCCACGACGAAGCGTGGGAGATCCTCGTCGAATACCGGGACGTCCTCGACGAGCTGGTGCTCCAGCTGCTGGACAAGGAGACCCTGTCCAAGGAGGAGGTCCTGGAGATCTTCGCCCCGGTGCGTAAACGCCCGTCCCGCGGCTCCTACAAGGGGTACGGCAAGCGGATCCCCTCAGACAAGCCGCCGGTCCTCACCCCCAAGGAGCTCGCCCTGATGGGCCCCAAGGACGTGGAAGACCTCGTCGGGGGCAGCAACGGACAGGCGAACACCGCCGGCGAACTGAGCTGGGAACAGAAGCACGACCGCAAGGCCGGTCCGGGAGACGCCAATCCTGGAGCAGACCGTGACTGAGTACGAATACCGGGTTGGTGATACCGACGCGGGTCTCGCCCCCGCGGGGATCGACCAGCCGCGGATCGAGAAAGCGGTGCGGGAAATCCTGCTGGCTATCGGCGAGGACCCGGATCGGGACGGTCTCGTGGAGACCCCGGCCCGGGTCGCACGGGCCTTCGCGGAGCAGTTCGCTGGGCTCAGCCAGCGCCCCGAGGACGTGCTGACCACGGTGTTCGAGGCCAACCACGAAGAGATGGTGCTGGTCAAGGACATCGAGTTGTACTCCACGTGCGAGCACCACCTTGTCCCCTTCTACGGGGCTGCGCACGTGGGGTACATCCCCAACACGGACGGCCGGATCACCGGACTGTCCAAACTGGCCCGTCTCGTCGACATCTACGCCCGCCGCCCCCAAGTGCAGGAGCGGTTGACGTCGCAGGTCGCAGACGCGTTGATGGAGCGGTTGGAGCCGCGCGGCGTCATCGTGGTCGTCGAAGCCGAGCACCTGTGCATGACCATGCGCGGTGTGCGGAAACCGGGGGCGAAAACCGTGACGTCCGCGGTGCGCGGCGCGTTCCGGGAGAGCTACAAGACCCGCGCCGAGGCGATGGACCTCATCCTGGGACGCCGGTGAGCTCCGCTGTTTCCTTGAGGGAAACTTGACCCGCGCCCCGGGCACGACCGGGGAGATACCGGGGAGAAGGCCAGAAAACCTGGACGCTGGCGGGAAATCTGTAGGCTGACGACTATGGCGACGACAAAGGAACTTCCCGGTCTTCCGGTCGAAGAACGCTGCCTGGTGATGGGGGTCGTCAACGTCACCCCTGACTCGTTCTCCGACGGTGGCCGATGGTTCGACGCTGGTCGGGCGATCGAGCACGGTCTGCGGATGGTCGGGGAGGGCGCGGACATCGTCGATGTGGGCGGCGAGTCCACACAGCCCGGTGCGCAGCGGGTCCCCGCGGACGAGGAGCTGCGCCGGGTGCTGCCGGTGGTCACCGAACTGGCCCGGCAGGGAGTCGTCGTCAGCGTTGACACCATGCGCGCGGAGGTCGCCGCGGCGGCCGTGGACGCGGGCGCGGTGCTCGTCAACGACGTCAGCGGGGGGATGGCGGACCCGGCGATGGCCCGCCTCGTAGCGTCCACCGGTGTCTCCTATGTATTGATGCACTGGCGTGGGCATAGTCATGACATGCAGAAACGCGCCGTGTACACCGACGTCGTGCAAGAGGTCTACGACGAGCTGGAGCAGCGCATGACGGCCGTGGTTGATGAGGGGGTCGACCCGGGCCAGATCATCATCGACCCTGGGCTGGGGTTCGCGAAAAGCCCGGAGAAGGGGCACAACTGGGCGCTGTTGGCGCACCTGGACCGCTTCGCCCAGCTGGGCCGCCCGATCCTCATCGGCGGATCCCGCAAACGCTTCTTAGGGCGGCTGCTCAGCGACGCGGACGGCAACCCGCGCAGTTTCACGGAGTGCGACGACGCCACGGTCGCCGTGACCGCGTTGGCTGCGTTCCACGGCGCCTGGGCGGTCCGCGTCCACGAGGTGCGCCCCAACGCGGACGCGGTGCGCGTCGCCCAAGCGTGGCGGAGCGGCGGGACCGCCCTCATCGACGGGCGCGCCGAGATCCCCCGGGTGCGGGGCGGCCAGTGAGGTCCCGGCAAGAGATCGAGGAGCGGGTGGCCGCGGTCAACGCTGACTTCTACCAGGCCATCGAAACCGGCGACATCGATCTCATGGACCGCGTGTGGGCTGAAGAAGGGCAGGCTCCCGACCTTGTCTGCGTCAACCCGGGCTGGCCGATGCTGCGGGGACGCGCCGAGATCATGCGGGCCTGGTCGCTGGTCATGGCAAACATCCCGTACATCCAGTACGTGCTCACCGGAACCCACGTGGGAGTCAGCGGCACGATCGCCATGGTCACCTGCGAGGAGAACGTGCTGACCGCTGAGGACGACGAGCCCGGGTTCGTTGCGGGCGGCCGGGTGGTGGCTACCAACCTGTTCGTGGAGACCGAGCAGGGCTGGCGGATGTGGTCGCACCACGCTTCGCCAGTGATCCTCCAAGAGGACCTCGAGGGCGCATGACTGAGACGTTCGAACCGTTGGATCGGATCGCGATACGCGGGCTCCGGGCCCGGGGCCGGCACGGGGTGTTCGACTTCGAACGGCACGAGGGGCAGGAGTTCGTCGTGGACGTGGTCTTGGGTGTGGACACGCGTCCGGCCGCGCGGACTGACAGCCTCACGGACACGGTCGACTACGGCGAACTGAGCAGCCGCCTGGTCGACGTGATTGAGGGCGAGCCCGTGAACCTGATCGAGACGCTTGCCCAGCGGCTCGCCGACGTGTGCCTGACCGACCCCCGGGTGGTGGCGGTCGACGTCACGGTGCACAAGCCTGAAGCGCCGATCCAACACCGGTTCGACGACGTGTCCGTCACCATTTCCCGGAGGCGCGGGTGAGTACCGACTGGAGCAAGGCCAGCCGCGTGGTGCTGGCGTTGGGCAGCAACCTGGGGGACCGCCTGGCCGCGCTGCAGGGCGCGCTCGATGCGCTCGCTGACCCCGATGCGCTGCGACTGCTGGCCGTGTCCCCGGTCTACGAGACGGCTCCAGTGGGCGGCCCGGAACAGGACGACTACCTCAACGCGGTAGCGGTGGCGGAAACCGTGCTCGCCCCGGAGGCGCTGCTGGCCCGCGCCCAGCAGGTGGAAAAAGAGTTCCACCGGGTCCGCGACGTGCGCTGGGGGCCGCGCACCTTGGACGTGGACATCATCGACTATGCGGCGCTGGTCCGCACCGACCCGGAGTTGACCTTGCCGCACCCCCGCGCTCATGAGCGCGCTTTCGTGCTGCGCCCGTGGGCCGACATCGACCCTGCCGCTGTCCTTCCTGGGCGGGGAGCCGTCCGCGACCTGCTCGCGGGGGTAGCCGACCAGGAAGTGCGGCGACGCGACGACCTGGTATTGCGGGTGCCACGGTGAGTTCCCCGAGCGACAACGGCCGCAACGGCCGGATACGTCCTACCGGCTGGCGGATGCCGCTGGCGGTTGCCGCGGTCACCGGGACCATCGTGTTTCTGGTGGTGCGGGAAACCTACTCCAGCCTGGTGCTGCTGCCGTGGACGGCGATTCCTACGCTGGCGCTGCTGGCGCTCGGGGAGTTGATCACAGCGGTTCAGGTGCGCCGCCGGATCCGCGGGGAACCAGGGACGGAGCCTATCGAGCCGCTCAGCGCGGCGCGGCTGCTGGCGTTCGCGAAAGCCAGTGTGCTGCTCGGTGCGCTCGCCTGCGGGGGGTTCACCGGGTTTGCTGTGGCGCTGCTGGAGTGGCTGCACAGTCCGCACGCCCGAGCGGACGCCCTTATTGCGGGCGGTACCGCCTTGTCGGGACTGCTGCTGGTGCTTGCCGCGGTGTTTTTGGAGTACGCCTGCCGCGTGCCACCGGACAGCAATGAAAACAACCAGGTCAGTGGGTAGCAGAGCTCTTCCACGACCGGTTTGACCGACAGACGGTGAGTAATTTATCGCTCAGTGCAGGGGTTGGCCCGTTCGGGGGTGGTTGACTGGAATGGTGGACTTCGCCGAATCATCCAAGATGCCGCGATTGGCGGCCCCCGTGCTGCCGAAGGAGCCGGGGTCTCCCCTGGAGCGGGCGTTCGCCGCACCCGTGGGATCCGAGTGGCACCGGTTGGATCCGGCGTTCACCCGGTACCGCAGGATTCTCGCGGCGCTGCTCGCCGTCCCGGTCGCTGCCCTGGGTGGTACTGCCGTAGGCATGTGGCTGCACTGGGCGGTGGGGGCGGCCGTGGCCGCCCTAGTCCTGCTCGCCATGGTGGTTTCCTGGGCCACCGCGGAACGGACCAGGTTGTCGTGGGGGTACGCCGAGGGGGACAGCGACTTCTATCTGACGTTCGGCACGGTGATCCGGCAGTTGCTGGTCATCCCGTACGGCCGGATCCAGGTAGTGGACATCACCGCCAACCTGCTGGAGCAGGCTCTGGGGATCGCGACGGTCCAGGTGCGGACGGCCGCGAGCACCGCTGACATGCGCATCCCCGGGTTGCGGTTGGTGGATGCCGCCGCGCTGCGGGACCGGCTGGCTGAACGCGGTGAGACCTTCCCTACGGGGCTGTGAGTCGTGACTGATCCACGACACGACCCGAAGGCACAGCGGCCACAGGAGAGCACAGCAGACCAGGACCACAAATACCGTGCCTGGGACCAGGACACCCACCTGGGGGACGAGGGCGACCTGCCGGTTCCCGAGCCGCTTCCGGAGGTCGACCCGGCTGGTGAGGACAGCGTCGACACCGAAGAGCCGCTGCCGGAACCGGAACCACTGGATCCGCCCCAGGAGGCGAGCGGCGAGTCCACCGATGCGGGGAGCAGCGTTTCCGAAGACCGGTTGTCCCCCGTGGACGCGCCTCCGCTGCGCGAGGTGACCGCGCCCAACGAGTACGACGAAGACGAGGACCAGACCGCCGGGCCGATCGCGGCGTGGACGTTCTCCGAGCTTCGCGATGCCGCGGGACGGATTTCCTGGCGTTCCCCGGAAGAGGGGCCTGCCAGCCCGGCTCAGCGGCCGCAACAGCCCGACGCCGGCGAGGATGCGGCGGCGTCCGACCGGGAGCAGGCGACGCCTGACCCGCCCCCGCCGCCCAGCCCGCCTCCAGCCCCGCCGCAGCGGGGACGCACCCCGCTGTGGGGGACGCCCGCGGTCCGCCAGGCACAGGCGCCGTCCGCAACCGCTGCCAGTCCCGGCAGCCACCATCCTCCGGCCGCCTCCCCGCAGCCGGGAGCCGAGCAGCGGGCCGAACCGCCCCGCCACCCGGGGGCGCCGCGCTTCGCGCCCGCCCACGCGCCCGCGTTCCCAGCGACGTCGATCACCCAGGGACGTCCGTACGTTCCCCCGGTGTCGCCTCCCGGACCGTTCTGGGCGCCGGGGCACCGGACACCGCCCCCGCCTGCGGGGGCGTACCCTCCCCACCCTGGTCCGGCGCAGCACCCCGGCCCGTGGGGGAGGCCGCCTGCCTCCGCGCCGTGGAGCGGCCCCCACAGCCCTGTACCGCCGCCGCAGGGGGCGCCGGTGTTCGCCCCGCCGTCTTTCGGTCCGGGGTGGACATGGCCGCAGCCTAAGCTCAGCATGCCCACCGGGGCAACGGAGGACATCACGGCCGGCTCCCACCGGCTGCACGGGGCCACGGTCGTCCTCAACGCCGCGATCGTCACGCTCGTGTTCCTGGCGCTTCCCGGACCGCTGCTGCTTCCGCTGGGGATCGGCTGGCTCCTGCTGGCGCTGCTGGTGGTGGCGTTGGGGTCGCTCATGGTGTCCGTGGTGTCCTGGTACTACACCCGTTTCGAAGTGCACGAGGAGCGTCTCATCCTGCGCACCGGCCCGTTCCGGCAGCGCGTCCGGGAAGTCCCGTTGAGCCGCCTCCAGGCCGTAGACGTGGTCCGCCCCCTGTTCATGCAGGTCGTCGGGCTTTCTGAGCTGCGGGTCGAGGTTGCGGGGGGAGACCACGGCGAAGTCCGGCTGCGCTATCTCGGCCGGCGGAAGGCGGAACGGTTGCGCGCGGCCCTCTTGGCGGCCGCGGCCGGGCTGTCAGAGCACCTCCCGGAAGCCCCGGAGATGCCGCTGTACCAGCTCCGGTTCTCACTGCTCATCGGCGCGCTCACGTTCCGCATCCCGGTTTTGGTGGCTTTCGCCCTGTTCGGGGCGCTGATTGCGGTGGGGTGGGCGTTCGACGAGCCGGGCGTGCTGGGTGGGGCGGTGCCGCTCCTGCTCGGGCTGGTCCACGGTTTCGTGGGGCCGCTGCTGCGCTACATCGACTTCTACGCTTCGCTCTCCCCGGACGGGCTGCGCGTGCGCTACGGGGTGTTCCAGGCGCGGATGCAGACGGTGCCGCCGGGGCGGGTGCAGGCAGTGCGTATCGTCGAGCCGCTGCTGTGGCGGTGGCTGCAGGTGGTGCGGGTCGAGGCGAACATCGCCGGGTACGCAGGGCAGCGGCAGGTCGACTCGACGACGCTGCTGCCGGTGGTGCCTCGAGCGCTCGCCTACGAGCTGCTGCGCGGTTTCCTGCCCGGGAATGGGTTGGACACGGTCCGGTTCCGCCCAGGGGCGCGGGAAGGCAGCTCCGAGGAGCTGGGCATGGACGACGCGCTGTTCGTGGTCCGACGCGGCAGGTTCTGCCGGATCGTGGAGGTCGTGCCGTATGCGCGGATCCAGGCGGTGCGGCTGCGGATGGGGCCGTTGGAGCAGCGGCGCGGTACCGCTGTCGTCGAAGTGGAGGTCCCGGCCGGTCCGGTGAGTGGTCGTGCCCCGGAGCTTGAGCTGGCGGAGGCGCGGGAAACACTGGACCGGATTACGGCACTGGCGCGGCAGGCCCGTGCCCAGACCGGAGGGCCCGAGCGGTGGGCCATTCGAGGGGAACCGGTCTGAAGTTTGCTGCCCGCGTGCGGCGGGGCACGCCCCGGAAAGCCCGACAGGGACGGGGATTTCGCATCAGGAGCCCAGTAACCGCCCCACCAGCGGAAAGTGATCTATGGCACACAAACGGGGTGGTGGTGTGGAGTTTTTCGGTACCAAATCACGACATGTCAGCCACAAACAGTCACTGAATAGATTCGCTTAGTTATTCACATTCGCGAAATGGGCCACAAAGCGGCGGAAGATGTGGCTAGATGGAGCCCGAACACACCAAGTGTTCGCCACAACACCCATCGTCAATGGGTCGGGCCCCCCTATTCCCCCGACCCTCTGGAGGGAAGAAACGTGCTGAAGAAGATCCTCGCCGTCGCCGCTGTCACCGCCGCCACGACCCTGAGCCTGACGGGCACCGCCCTCGCCCACTCCGGAGACGACATCATCACCTCCGGAAAGGGATCGATCCTCGGCGGCAACCAGCTCGTCGTCGACGCCAACGTGCCGGTCAACGTCTGCGGCAACGCGATCGCCATCCTCGGCTTCGCCAACGCGGGCTGCTGGTACTCCGGCGCCGCCGTCCTCAACTAACACCCGCACCCCTAGCTTGCGGTGACATGGGGCCCGCACAGCCCCATCGGCGTCAGGACAATCCTGGTGGTATCCGCTGAACGGCCGACGCCGACCTTCCGGTCGGTGTCGGCCGTTGTCGTGGTTCCGGAGGCCCGCCCCCACGTGTCACCGGGACGCAACCGGCAAGTAACCTAGAGCGTGTCTGACGGACCGTTCCGGAGTCGAGGCCACAGCCACCGTTTCGGAGACCACCTCGCGAACACACCCAGCCGTCGACAAGTCCGGTACCCGAGTGGACTGGAACGAATGCCATGAACACGGCGCATGACACACGGCAGCGCCCCGCACGGCTCGCCGTCGGGGTCATCGGCCCGGGCCGGGTCGGGTCAGCACTCGGTGCGGCACTCGAACGCGCCGGACACCGCGTCGTCGCGGCCGCAGCGATCTCCGAGGCGTCACGGCAGCGGGTCGCCGCCCGCCTGCCCCACGCCCGGATCCTCGAACCCGCCGACGTCATCGCGGAAAGCGACCTGGTCCTGCTGACCGTCCCCGATGACGCCCTCGCTCCGCTCACCAACGGACTCGCTGCCACCGGTGTCACCGTCACGGGAAAACTCGTCGCGCACGCTAGTGGCGCACACGGCTACAGCGTGCTCGCCCCCCTCACCCAGGCCGGGGCACTCCCGCTCGCCCTCCACCCGGTCATGACCTTCACCGGCCGGGACGAAGACCTCACCCGGTTGGCCAACTGCTCTTTCGGAGTCACCTCACCCGAATCGCTCCGCCCCATCGCCGAGGCCCTCGTCATGGAAATGGGGGCCGAACCCGTGTGGATCGCCGAAGAATACCGGGCGCTCTACCACGCGGCCCTCGCCCACGGTGCGAACCACCTTGTCACCCTCGTCACCGAAAGCGCGTCCCTCCTCGCCCAAGCCGGGGTCGACCACCCCGGCCGCATGCTCGCCCCACTCCTCGGCGCAGCCCTGGACAACGCGCTACGCCTCGGCATCGACGGCCTCAGTGGGCCGGTGATGCGTGGAGACGCCGACACCGTCGCCACGCATCTCGCCCAACTACGCGAACACGCACCGGAGAGCGTCGCGAGCTACCTCGCGCTGGCCCGCCTCACCGCGGACCGCGCGCTCGCGGCGGGTCTGCTCAGACCGCAGGACGCCGAACGGCTCCTCGACGTCCTCACCTGACACGCCCAACTTCCCGAGCAACGGAGACCAGCCGTGACTCAATCGACCGCCTCCGCACACAAAACCCCGGTCGTGACCCGTACCGCCGAAGAAATCCAGGCCCTGCGCCCGCAGCTGGGGCGTCTTGCTCTGGTCCCCACCATGGGAGCCCTCCACACGGGGCACCGCAGCCTCATCGCCCAAGCCCGCGAACACGCCGAATCCGTAGCCGTCAGCATCTTCGTCAACCCGCTGCAGTTCGGACCCAACGAAGACTACGACCGCTACCCCCGCACCTTCGACCACGACCTGCGCGTCTGCGCTGAAGAAGGAGTGGACGTGGTCTTCGCGCCCACCGTGGACGTCATGTACCCGGACGCGGACGGCGACAGCCTGGGACAGATCGTCACCGTCGACCCCGGAAGCATGGGCCGAGTCCTGGAAGGAGAATTCCGCCCCGGCTTCTTCCACGGCGTGCTCACCGTCGTCAACAAACTGTTCAACCTCATCCGCCCGGATGTGGCGGTCTTCGGCCAAAAAGACGCCCAACAGCTGGCCGTGGTGCGCCGCATGGTCCGCGACCTGTGCCTGCCCGTCACCATCGTGGCTGCACCGACCGTGCGCGACCCCGACGGTCTGGCCACCTCCAGCCGCAACGTCTACCTGAGCGCTGAAGAGCGCGCCAGCGCGCTCGCCCTGTCCAAAGCCCTGTTCGCCGGGGCAGACGCCGCCTCCTCCGGCCCCGCCGCAGTGCTTGCCGCCGCCCGCGCCATCCTCAGCGAAGCAGCCCGCGCCACACCCCCGGTCAGCGTCGACTATCTGGCCCTCGTCGACCCCACCACCTTCACCGAAGTGGGCGACGACTACCGGGGCGACGCAGTGCTAGCGGTAGCCGCGTGGGTGGGGGAGACCAGGCTGATTGATAACGTTCCGCTGACCCTGTAACCACCCTCAACAACCGCGCAAGGGAGCTTCGTTGTGAACGCGAGCCCTGCCCCGATACCGCTGCGGCTGACCGCACCAGAGCCCGGCTGGACCGCACACACCGATGTGGTCATCGTCGGATCAGGGATCGCAGGGCTCAGCACCGCACTGCGCTACATCGAGCGGACCCCCACAGGCAGGGTCGTGCTCGTCACCAAGGACCTCATCGCCAACGGCTCCACCCGGTGGGCACAAGGCGGGATCGCTGCCGCCGTCGACCCCGGCGACAACCCGTGGGCCCACCTGGTGGACACCATCGAAGCCGGGGCAGGGCTGTGCGACCCAGACGCGGTCCGCATCCTCGTTGACGAAGGCCCCGCAGCCCTGCACTGGCTGATCGACCAGGGAACCGTCTTCGACCGCACCGACACCGGGGACCTCGCCCTCACCAGGGAAGGCGGCCACCGCGCGCACCGCATCGCACACGCCGGTGGGGACGCTACCGGCGCGGAGATCGAACGCGCCCTCGTCGAAGCGGTCCGCGCCTGCGACCGCATTGAACTCATCGAACACGCTTTCGTCCCCGACCTGCTCGTCGGCGTCGACACCCAGGGGCAGCGCCGGGTCGCCGGGGTCACCGTGCACGTCATGGGCGAGGGCGAACGCGACGGCGTGGGCGCAATCCACGCCACAGCCGTTGTGCTCGCCACCGGAGGCATGGGACAGGTGTTCGCCGCCACCACCAACCCGGAAGTGTCCACCGGAGACGGTCTCGCGTTGGCGCTGCGCGCCGGAGCACGCGTCCAAGACCTCGAATTCGTGCAATTCCACCCCACCGTGCTGTGGCTGGGCGCCCACGCCCGCGGCCGCCAGCCCCTCGTCTCCGAAGCGGTCCGCGGCGAAGGCGCGTTCCTCGTCGACGTGCACGGCCGCCGCTTCATGCGCGGCGTCCACGAGCTCGCGGACCTCGCCCCCCGCGACGTCGTCGCCCGCGAAATCGCCCGGGCCATGGCCGAAACCGGCGCCGACCATGTCTACCTGGACGCCCGCCACTTCGGCGCCGACAAGTGGGAACGCCGCTTCCCCACCATCCTCGCCTCGTGCCGCACCCACGGCATCGACCCGGTCACCGACCTCATCCCCGTCGCCCCGGCCGCGCACTACGCGTCCGGCGGCATCCGCGTCGACCACGACGGGCGCACCGACCTCGCCGGACTGTACGCGGTCGGCGAGACCGCCCGAACCGGCGTGCACGGAGCCAACCGGCTCGCCTCCAACTCCCTGCTCGAAGGAGTGGTCTTCGCCGACCGGATCGCCGCCGCCCTCGCCGACGAGCAGCCTCCCGCGTTGACCGGTCCGGTCCTGCCCGCCGGAGGCGGCCCCAGCGGGCTCGCGGCCCCGGAGATCCTCCCCGAACTGCGGGAAGCCATGTCCCGCTACGTCGGAGTGCGCCGCGACGCGGCAGGGCTTGCCAAAGCCACCGCGGTACTGGAAGAGCTCACCGCCCGCGCTACCGCCACCAACCCCGCGCCGGGCGTGCCCGCCTGGCAGGCCACCAACCTGCTCACCGTCGCCTGGGCCCTGGTGCGGGCAGCGGAACGCCGCCAGGAAACCCGCGGCTCCCACTGGCGGGCCGACTACGAGCAGCCGTCGGCTCAGGCACGCTCCCGGACCTTCATCCTCGACCCGTCGGGAATCAGGGAGGACACGTCGATGCGCCCCTACACGCTGCCGGAGGAACTCGTCGAGGAGCTCAACCGGATCACCGTGCCCGAAGCTGCGCTGCGCGGAGCCGCACCGGAGAAAACCCGGCCCGCCGTGGCATGGCACGAAGAGCTCATCCGCACCGCGCTCGCCGAGGACTGCTCCGGACACCAGGTCGACGTCACCACGGTCGCCACGATTCCCCCCGCACAGATCCGCACCGCCGACGTAGTCGCCCGCCGGGACGGGGTGGTCGCCGGGCTGCCCCTCGCGGAACTCGTCTTCCGCCTCGTATGCGAAGGCGTTGTCGAAGTGATCCGGCACGCTCGCGACGGCGACTCCGTCAAACGCGGCGACATTCTCATGACGGTCACTGCGCGCACCCGCGACCTGCTCACCGCGGAACGGACCGCCCTGAACTTCCTCACCCACCTGTCGGGGATCGCTACCGCCACCCGCGCCTGGGTGGACGCGGTAGCCGGCACTAAAGCCGCGATTCGGGACAGCCGCAAAACCCACCCGGGCCTGCGCGTCCTGGAAAAATACGCGGTTCGCTGCGGCGGCGGGGTCAACCACCGCTTCGGGCTCGCGGATGCCGCTTTGATCAAGGACAACCACATCGCCGCGGCCGGGGGAGTAGCCGAAGCAGTGCGAGCAGTCCGGGAGCGTTTTCCCGACATCCCGCTGGAGGTGGAAGTCGACCGGATCGACCAGATCGAACCGGCGCTGGCCGCGGGCGCGGAAGAGATCCTGCTCGACAACTTCACCGTGCCCGAACTGCGGGAAGCAGTCGCTCTGGTCGCGGGCCGCGCCCGCTTGGAGGCCAGCGGCGGGCTCACCCTCGATCGGGCAGCGGATGTGGCGGCCACCGGAGTGGACTATCTTGCGGTTGGCGCGCTCACCCACTCCAGTCCCGCACTGGACATCGCGCTCGATCTCCGTGAGAACTTCTGACCGACAGCGACCCCCTTTTGGTAGGCCCCCATGCTGCTCACGATCGACGTCGGCAACTCCGACACTGTCTTCGGTCTATTCGAGGGCGAGGATCTGCTGGAACACTGGAGAGTCTCGTCTAAGGGGCGGCGGACCGCCGACGAATGGGCCGTGGTCGTCCAGAACCTGCTGCACTTCGACTCGCTGATCCACGGCGACATCGACGGGATCGCCATGTGCTGCACCGTGCCGATGGTGCAGAACGAGATGCGCCAGATGTTCCGCCGCCACTACGGGGACGTGCCCGCCGTCATCGTCGAACCCGGGGTCAAAACGGGCGTACCGATCCGCATGGACAACCCCAAGGAGGTCGGCAGCGACCGTATCGTCAACGCGCTGGCCGCGGCGCGGCTGTACGGCGGTCCCGCCGTGGTCGTGGACTTCGGCACCGCCACCACCTTCGACGCGGTGAGCGCCCGAGGGGAATACGTTGGCGGAGCCATCGCCCCGGGGATCGACATCTCGGTGGAGGCGCTGTCCAAACGGGGTGCGCAGTTGCACATGGTGGAGATCATCAAACCGCGCTCGGTGATCGCGAAGAACACCACTGAAGCGCTGCGCTCCGGCATCGTCTACGGGTTCGCGGGCCAAGTCGACGGCATCGTGGACCGCATGGCCCAGGAGCTCACCGACGACGTGGACGACGTCACCGTTGTCGCCACCGGTGGCCTGGCGCCTCTGGTGGTGGACGAATGTGAGACGGTGGACGTGCACGAGCCGTGGCTGACGCTCATCGGCTTGCGCATGATCTTCGAACGGAACACGTGAGCAGAAGATCAGGAGACCCTGCGCCAGGAGCAAACCCCTGGTAGCAGACGCACGAGCGGCGCTGCAGGACGGCTGTCCCCCCGCCCAGCGCCGCCAGCACGGCGGTGGCATGCACCGCGTGCGGCGCTGTGTCTTTCCCGTTCAACCGAGGGTGCACGCTGTTGACGCGTAGATTGCTGTGCTCCCCTGACCGATAGGATCGACTGCGTGAGTGAAGTACTGGATGATCTGCCGGAACAGATGCGGGTTCGCCGCGAGAAGCTGGACCGACTGCGTCGGGAGGGTGTCGACCCCTACCCGGTGACCTTCCCGCGCACGACGACGATCGCAGAGGTCCGGGCGAAACACGGCGATCTCGCTCCGGACGTCTACACCGGGGAACGCGTGGCCCTGACCGGGCGGGTCATGCTGTATCGGACCGGCGGCAAACTCTGCTTCGCCACGATCCGGGACGCGTCCGGGGACATCCAGGTCATGCTCTCCCTGGACAGGGTGGGCGCCGAGCGTTTGGCGGCGTGGAAGAGCGACGTCGACCTGGGCGACCACATCGGTGTCGAAGGGGAAGTGATCACTTCTCGGCGAGGCGAGTTGTCGATCCTCGCGGACACCTGGACGCTGACCTCCAAGTGCCTGCGCCCGCTGCCGGACAAGCACAAGGGGCTGACCGACCCTGAGGCACGGGTGCGCCAGCGCTACGTGGACCTTATCGTCAACCCCGAGTCGCGGGAGATGGTGATGCGCCGCGCCCGCACGGTGCGTGCGCTGCGCGACGGGCTGCACAACCGCGGCTACATCGAGGTTGAGACGCCGATGCTGCAGCAGGTGCACGGCGGGGCGACGGCACGCCCCTTCGTCACCCACATCAACGCCTACGACCTCGACCTCTACCTGCGCATCGCCCCCGAACTGTACTTGAAGCGGATGGTGGTCGGCGGGGTTGAGAAGGTCTTCGAAATCAACCGGAACTTCCGGAACGAGGGCGCGGACTCCACGCACAACCCCGAGTTCACGATGCTGGAGTTCTACCAGGCCTACGCGGACTACAACGTGATGGCCGACATCACCCGCGAACTCATCCAGGAAGCCGCCGTCGCAGTGTTCGGCAGCACGGTGGTCCAGCGGGGCGACACAGAGGTCGACTTGGGCGGCGAGTGGCCGCAGATCACCTTGTACGGCGCGGTCTCTGAAGCGCTGGGCGAAGAAGTCACTCCGCGGACCCCGGTGGAGACGCTGCGGAAGCTGGCGGATGCGCGCGGTGTCGAATGGAACCCGGAGTGGGGTCCGGGCAAGCTCGTCGAGCACCTTTTCGAGGAGTTGGTCCAAGACAGCCTGGTGCAGCCGACTTTTGTCCGGGACTACCCGCTTGAAACCAGCCCGCTGACCCGCCAGCACCGTGAAGACCCGCTGCTCACCGAGAAGTGGGATCTCATCGGATTCGGTATGGAGTTGGGCACCGGATATTCCGAGTTGATTGATCCGGTGGAGCAGCGCCGCCGCTTGACTGAGCAGTCTCTGCTGGCTGCCGGGGGCGATCCCGAGGCAATGCAGTTGGACGAGGATTTTCTGCGCGCCTTGGAGTACGCCATGCCGCCTACCGGCGGTGTCGGTGTGGGCGTCGACCGGCTGTTGATGGCCTTTACCGGAAAGAACATTCGCGAGACGATCCTGTTCCCATTGGTCCGACAGGAACAGAGATAAGTAAGTCCTGTCGAGGGCACACTCATACGCGTCTCTTACGCGTGAGTGTGCCCTTCCTTTTCGGTCAGGAGACGTCGAAAACTCCTCGAAGGGCTGTCCAGAATTCCTGCTACGGAATGCGGACTAGCCTTTAGTGTCGAGCTCCCCCATGACCAGGGCAAACACTGTTTATGCAGGTCAAAGTCTGTCATGGGGTTCTTTCTCTAGCTTTTGTCACCGTGGGTTTTTGAAATATTACCGTTAGTGTTCGAATAACTCTTGACGGTATGTCGCTATACGCTTAGCGTTTTGCGAGGAGCGGAGAATCCGCGCGCGTTTGCCGCAGAGGACCACAGCAGATAGCGAGGGGGCGAGGCGGTTATCACCGTTTCGAGCACTGTCTGGTGAGCACATACCCGCGCGAGGTCTGTCCGTCCCAGGCCACCGCGTGTGAGTGCGTGAAAGTCCGACCACCGAAGCCCAGCCATTCCCCAATCCCACGGGGCCTATGGGGGCAATGTGGCGCAGAGTTTCGAGAAAAGCACCAAAAGTGCGAACCAAAAGATCCCGTATCTCATCTGAATGTGTGTCTTCGCGGTGATGGAGTCGTTGTTCCGCACTCACCGGACGGATGAGGAGGACGGAGTGGAACAGGCCACACTCGTACGTCAGACAACCGCTAAAGAAGAACTGAACGGACCGGTCCTGCGCGACTGCTGCCTGGTGCCCGCCCAAGGGCGTGAACGCGACTCGAACGAGGAGTACGCCCGGGCCGTGGGCCTCAACGAAGACGAGCTGCGCATGCTGGCCGAAATCGCCACCGGCGTCACCACCGACGTGGTGGCGCGTCGCCTGGACCTCAGCGCGCGCACCCTGCGCCGCCGCCTCCGCTCGATCTGCGACCGTCTTGGCGTCAACACCCCCATCGAAGCGGTCGTCTGGGCCGCCCGCCGGCACCTGATCTAGCCCGGCTGCGCTGCGCGGACACCGCTCTGTATGCCACTACCAGGCCTTGGACCTCCACGGCGCCGCCCGCACCCGCCCACGGAGCACACCACAGCGCCGTTTCGGCGGGAGCGCGGACGGCGCCGTCGCCGAGATACGGATAAGCTGACTCGGCGATGACAATAGAAGAAGCGATCACCGTCCGCCGGGCACGCACCCGCGACGTCGTCCACATCCGCAGACTCATCGACCTCTTCAGTGGGGAAGGCCGCATCCTCACTAAGAGCACGGTCACTCTGTACGAGGACATCCAAGAGTTCTGGGTGGGCGAACTCGACGACGGAACAAGCAAGCGGGTCGTGGGGTGCGGGGCGCTTCACGTGCTGTGGGAAGACCTCGCCGAGGTCCGCACAGTCGCCGTCGACCCGGAGGTCCAGGGCCGCGGGGTGGGGCACCGCATCGTCTCCGCGCTGCTGGACACCGCGCGAGAACTCGGTGTGCGCCGGGTCTTCTGCCTGACCTTCGAAACCGCGTTCTTCGCCAAACACGGTTTCGTGGAGATCAAAGGCACCCCGGTCTCCGACGAGGTCTATCAGGAACTCTTGCGCTCCTACGACGAGGGGGTCGCGGAATTCCTCGACCTGGACCGGGTCAAACCCAACACCCTCGGCAACGTCCGCATGCTGCTGCACCTGGACTCCGACCCGGCCCAGGACTCCGCGAACGGCTCCTCGGCCCGCCCCGGGGCCTAGAGCAGCCGCAACTGCCGGTCCTTCGGGCGCTTCCGGAGCGCCGACTCCGCATCCACCGCCATGGTGAGCTTCGCGTCAATGGCCGCGAGGAAAGGAGACGGTGCCGCGTCGAAGGTGCGGCCCCGCCGCGTGCGCCGCCGCGCCCGGGACAGGTACAGCCGACGCTGCGCCCGCGTGATCCCCACGAAGAACAGGCGGCGCTCCTCAGCCGTGTCCTCGTGCTCCTCACCCGGGAAGAAGAACGGCAGCAGCCCGTCCTCGCAGCCCACCAGGAACACCACCGGGTATTCGAGCCCTTTAGCGGCGTGCAAGGTCAGCAGCGACACCCGGTCGGCCCGCGGATCCAAGGCGTCCACTTCAGCGCCGAGCGCCAACGCGGAGAGGAACTCGGAAAGGTCGGTGCCGCACCGCTCCGCCAGCGGGGCCACCAGTTCCCCGGCGGCCCGTACGTCGGTGACCCGCCGCTCGTTGTCGGCATAGCGGCGACACAGCGTCTCCACCGCGGACCGCACCCGGTCGACCACCGGACCGTCCGGCTGGTGTGGCAGCTCCGCGACGAGGATCCGCATCTCCGGGCGGGACAGCAGCCGGTCGTGCGAACGCTTCTGGAACGGGATGCCCGCCGTGTTGAACGCGCTGATGATCGCCTCGCTCTGCGCATCGGTGCGGTACAGCACGCAGATGTCGCTGAACGACAGCGAATCGTCCCCGTCCTCGGTGACCCGGCCGCTGTCCAGCGAGTGCAGCGACGTCCCACCAAGCAGCCGGTCGATCGCGCGGGCCACGAACGACGCCTCGGCGTACTCGTCGGCTGCAACGTGCACGCCGATCCGCGGCGCCTCACCGAACTGGCCCACGGCGCGCAGCGTCCGCCCCGGCACCAGCGAGGCGGGGGCGATCGCCTGCAGCGCAGCGTTGACGATCGTGGAGTTGGACCGGTAGTTGCGGGTCAACTGGACGGTGCGCGCGCTCGGATAGTCCTCGGTGAACCGCAGGAAGAAGCCCACATCAGCGCCGCGGAACCCGTAGATGGCCTGGTCGGGGTCGCCGATCACCGTGAGGTTCGCCTCCGGGCCGGCCAAGAGCCGCAGCAGCGCGTACTGGCTTTCGTCCACGTCCTGGTATTCGTCCACGCTGATGTACGGCCAGCGGCTCCGATAGTGGGCGACGAGCTCCTCGTCCGCGGAGAGCAGCCGCACCGGCAACCGGATCAGGTCGGTGAAGTCCACCAGGTTCGCTTCCCGCAGCCGGGCATCAAACCGGGCGATCTCTGCGTCGTCCTCGTGCAGCGCCGTCTCCCGGCGGGCGAGGAGCCGCCGCCCTTCCCCGGCAGAACCGGCGATCTCGGCGGCGATCTCCTGACGCAGGCTGTCGTCGGCGATGGTGAAGTCGGGGCTCAGCCCGGCCCGCGCGTACTGCTCCCGCAGGATCAGCGCGCCCAGGCCGTGCAGCGTGGTGATGGTCATGTCCGCGGCGCGTTCGCCGAGGAGCGCGTGCAGCCGTTCCCGCAGCTCGTCGGCTGCCCGCCGGGTGAACGTGATCGCCAAACACTGGCTGGCGGGAACACCGCGTTCCGCCACCACGTAGGCGATCCGATGCGTCAGGGTGCGGGTCTTCCCCGTGCCGGGGCCGGCGACGATGAGCAGTGGCCCCCCGGTGTGTTCTGCGGCGGCCCGCTGGTCCGGGTCCAGGCCGTCCAGCAGGCTGGCGGGCGACGGCTGGGACGAGGTTTCCTCGGCCGAGAAAAGCGCGGGCTCGGCGTCGGTGTCCGCTGGTGTTACCGGCTCCGGTGCGGGGGTTGGCGCCGACGGGGCGGAGCGGCGCGCCGTCCGCGGAGCAGCCGGGGCTTGCTCCGGAAGGTCGAGGTCGCCGAAGAGGGTCGGCGTAGTGTTCTTGGAGCGCAGCTCCTCAGGCTGGAACATGCGGATCACGCCGTATTCGCCGTCGTAGCCGGCTTCCCGGATGACCTCGCCGCGGCGCAGTCGGGTGATCGCCTCCCCCAGCAGTTCCCCGCCGACCCGAGTCACCTCGTCCAAGGGGACCGACTGCAGAATGTCCAACTCGGGGCCGAGTTCACCGACCAGGCGGGTCACTTCGCCCATGACGCGTTTGCTCTTCGGGCCCACACCCACGATCTCGCTGACGATCTCCGGCAGCGGAACCAGGCTGGTGAAGTCCGCCGCCCCTGGCACCCGGTAGCCTTCAGACCGGTCAGCGAGTTCGCTGACCCGGTGGAAGACGCCGACCGTGAGCGGTTTCCCGCACACCGGGCAGCGACCATGGTGGTCCCGGGTGGCCTGCGGGTCGAAGCGGATCCCGCATTTGCGGTGCCCGTCCAGGTGGTATTTCCCTTCCTCGGGGAAGAATTCGACCGTGCCGCGGAAGCCTTCCCCGGTCTCCAAAGCCCGCCGCACCGCGTAATAGTCGAGATCGGTGTCGAACCGGGTCGCTTCCCGCGCCAGCATCGGCGGGGAATGCGCGTCGGAATTGCTCACCAGGGTGTAGGAGTCGAGGGAAGAGACCATCCAGTTCATGGCCGGGTCGCTGGACAGCCCGGTCTCCACCGCGAAGATGTGGTCAGCCAGGTCGGCGTAGCAGTCGGCGATGCTGTCGAAACCGGATTTGGAGCCCAGGGCCGAAAACCACGGGGTCCAGATATGGGCGGGCACGAGATAGGAGCCGGGATCGCTGGAGAGCGTAATGTCCAGCAGGTCGCGGGAGTCCAGGCCCAGAATGGGGCGGCCGTCCGAGGCGAGGTTGCCTATCTTGGCGAGGTCGGCGGTAATCCGCCCGGCCGCCTCAAACGACGGCGCATAAAGCAGGTGGTGCACTTTGCGGGTGCGGCCGTCGCGTTTGTAGATCGTGGAGATCTCCACGGAGAGCATGAAGCGGGGCAGGGTGCGGCAGTTCGGTGGCAGAGTCCGCAGGATGCGCGACTCGATTTCGGGGCGCAACCGGAAAAGACCGGGTTCTGCGGGGACCAGGTCGCGCTCCAACTCGGCCCGCCAGGCAGGGTGAGTGAAATCACCGGTTCCGACCAAGGCGATCCCCTTGCGGGCAGCCCACCACGCGAGGTGTTCCAGATCGGAATCTTTGCTGCACGCCCGCGAGTACTTGGAGTGGATATGTAGATCGGCGTGGAACTCCACGGCGAGGTCCTCTCAATGCCCAAGGGGGAGTCCTGGTGTGCGCAGACAGCGGGGTCTGCCACTCTCTCCGGTCACCCTGCAACGATCCCACAACTTCCCACTGGGACAGACCTTAGAGCTTGCTGAGAGCACTCTGTGGAGAGAAGGGGTAATCTGTGCAATGCGAACAAAAAGCGGATCGGTTTTTGTTCGCATAGGACGTTGCGCGGCGCTTTGTGATCTTCTTCTGTTTAATACGATCTGCTTGCGGCTGGGTGTTTGAGTTCTCTGCCGGCTACGCGCAGTTGTCTTTTGGTCCTGTGTGTATGGGTGTTTTAGGCTGAGTGCGATCCCCGATAGACCTTTAGCCACTTCCAACTCTGGCTAAACGGGATGCGGGTTCCTGGTGGAACAGCGTGGCTGCTCACCTATGATGACCTGGGCCCGTCGACAGTTGATACGGCCGTCGTACCAGGGAACCAGCAGGCATCCCGCTCTGGGTAATCGCTGTATAAAGGAACGGCCAGGAGAAGGGTTCGTCTGATGTGGGACGTATTGTCAGCACTGATCCCGCCCGCTGTTGTCGCGACAGTGTTCTGCGTGGCTATCTACACGCTGCTCCGTAAGGAGATGGCGCCCAGAACGTCCGACGGCAGGCCCATTGACGAGGGCGAATCACCAGAGACGAAGGAAGCGGACAACAAAGTCGCTGCTGAGAGCCAAGACACACCGCGCGCTTCCGATGCGGAAGTCCGTGACACAGAGGAAGAGCACAAGGGGCGCTAAGCCCACATCAGTGAATGCTGTGTCGGCGGGCATGTTATGAACTTCTTGACTGCATCTGACAGCTCAGCATCAACTCTGTCATAAATTTCTTCCCATCATCTTGATGTGATCGAAGATAACTTCATTCTGAGTAGAGTGAATTGTCTTTCCAAAGGCCGCAGGATAGCTTTATATTCAATGGCCTGTTAACACTCTTCTCAGCCAAGAAAGGACCCAGCATGGCCCAAAAGGTACAGGTGCTACTCGTCGATGACCTCGATGGAGGTGAGGCTGAGGAGACGGTCTCCTTCGGAATCGACGGTGCCACCTATGAGATCGACCTCAGTGGTGAAAACGCGGCTAAGCTCCGCGCTGCGCTCGAACCTTTTATTAAGGCCGCCCGCAAGGCACCGACGAAGCGTGGTGCTACCCGCAGCAAGCAGCGCAGCACGCTGAGTCGGGAGCGCAGCGCCGAGATCCGCGCCTGGGCCCGGGCGGCTGGCAAGCAGGTCAGCGAACGAGGCCGCATCCCTCAGGCGATCATGGACGAATACCACGCCGCCCAGGGACGCTGACTGTCGCCCTCGCCCCGGATTCACGCCGTGCCGCTGAGGGCGTGAATCCTCTCCAGCGAGGATTGCCCCCTCCGGAACACTGACCAGCAACGCTGTTCGCTTAGAGCAAATATCGTGCGAACACGCATCACGGCCCGCGTTCTCTCACGTAGTTGAGGGTCGCGGGCCGTTCGCTTGCGGCGTACGCGGAACATATGAGGGGCGAACAGTAGTTGGATGAGGATGAACGCCCTATCGTCGGGGAAAGTCTCTTGGCATAGCACCGTGTGAAGAGATCGGTGGTGGGTGTATTCGTGTGGCCGTCCGGGGAGCCGGTCGGCGCGGTGTAGACGGGTGCGACAGTGCCCTGGAGGTTCCCTGATCCACCTCGGGGCCGATAGGCGGAAAAGTGAGGGTCGGAACTTCCGTCCCTGCCTGACCGCTCTGTGAGGAGCGACGAGACATGTTCGAGAGGTTTACCGACCGCGCACGGCGCGTGGTTGTCCTGGCTCAAGAAGAAGCCAGGATGCTCAACCACAACTACATTGGCACGGAGCACATCCTGCTCGGCCTCATCCACGAGGGCGAGGGCGTCGCTGCCAAGGCTCTGGAGAGCCTCGGCATCAGCCTGGAAGCCGTCCGTCAGCAGGTTGAGGAGATCATCGGGCAGGGGCAGCAGGCCCCGTCCGGCCACATTCCCTTCACACCCCGTGCCAAGAAGGTCCTGGAACTGTCACTGCGCGAGGCCCTGCAACTGGGACACAACTACATTGGCACGGAGCACATCCTGCTCGGCCTCATCCGAGAGGGCGAGGGTGTGGCCGCCCAGGTGCTGGTGAAGCTGGGCGCCGACCTCAACCGGGTGCGCCAGCAGGTGATCCAGCTGCTCCACGGCTACCAGGGCAAGGAGCCGCAGGCCGCCGGCACGGCCGCCGAGTCGGCACCGTCCACGTCCCTGGTGCTGGACCAGTTCGGCCGCAACCTGACCCAGGCCGCCCGCGAAGGCAAGCTCGACCCGGTCATCGGTCGCGACAAGGAGATCGAACGGGTCATGCAGGTCCTGTCGCGGCGCACCAAGAACAACCCTGTCCTGGTGGGCGACCCCGGTGTCGGAAAGACCGCCGTGGTCGAAGGCCTGGCGCAGAAGATCGTCAAGGGCGAGATCCCCGAAACCCTCAAGGACAAGCAGCTCTACACGCTCGACCTCGGCGCCCTGGTCGCGGGCAGCCGCTACCGGGGTGACTTCGAAGAGCGGCTGCGTAAGGTCCTCAAGGAGATCCGCTCCCGCGGCGACATCATCCTCTTCATCGACGAGCTGCACACCCTGGTCGGCGCCGGCGCCGCGGAAGGCGCGATCGACGCGGCCTCCATCCTCAAGCCGATGCTGGCCCGCGGTGAACTGCAGACCATCGGCGCGACCACCCTGGACGAATACCGCAAGTACCTGGAGAAGGACGCCGCGCTGGAGCGCCGCTTCCAGCCCATCCAGGTCGAGGAGCCCACGATCTCGCACACCATCGAGATCCTCAAGGGCCTGCGCGACCGCTACGAGGCGCACCACCGCGTGTCCATCACCGACGGTGCTCTGGTCGCCGCCGCGCAGCTAGCCGACCGCTACATCAGCGACCGCTATCTGCCGGACAAGGCCATCGACCTGATCGACGAAGCCGGCTCGCGCATGCGGATCCGCCGCATGACCGCCCCGCCGGACCTGCGCGAATTTGACGAGAAGATCGCCAAGGTGCGGCGTGACAAGGAGGCGGCGATCGACGCCCAGGACTTCGAGCGGGCTGCCGCACTCCGCGACGAAGAGAAGCGGCTCCAGGCGCAGCGCGCGCAGAAGGAGAAGGAGTGGAAGGCCGGCGACATGGACACGGTCGCCGAGGTGAACGAGGAGCTCATCGCCGAAGTCCTCGCCACCGCTACCGGCATCCCGGTCTTCCGGCTCACCGAGGAAGAGTCCTCGCGCCTGCTCCGCATGGAAGAGGAGCTGCACAAGCGGGTCATCGGCCAGGACGACGCCATCAAGGCGCTCTCCCAGGCGATCCGCCGCACCCGCGCCGGCCTGAAGGACCCCAAGCGTCCCGGTGGCTCGTTCATCTTCGCCGGCCCGTCCGGTGTCGGTAAGACCGAGCTGTGCAAGGCGCTGGCCGAGTTCCTCTTCGGCGACGAGGACGCGCTGATCCAGCTCGACATGAGCGAGTTCATGGAGAAGCACACCGTGTCGCGCCTGTTCGGCTCGCCTCCCGGCTACGTCGGCTACGAGGAGGGCGGCCAGCTCACCGAGAAGGTGCGGCGCAAGCCGTTCTCGGTGGTGCTGTTCGACGAGATCGAGAAGGCCCACGGCGACATCTTCAACTCGCTGCTCCAGGTGCTGGAGGAGGGCCGTCTCACCGACGCCCAGGGCCGCAACGTCGACTTCAAGAACACGATCATCGTCATGACCACCAACCTGGGCACCCGGGACATCTCCAAGGGCCAGCCCATGGGCTTCGCGCGGCCGGACGACACCCAGACCACGTACGACCGCATGAAGGCCAAGGTGAACGAGGAGCTCAAGCAGCACTTCCGGCCTGAGTTCCTCAACCGGGTGGACGACACGATCGTGTTCCACCAGCTGACGCAGAAGGAGATCACCGCCATCGTCGACCTGATGGTCGCCCGGCTGGACGAGCGGCTCAAGGACCGCGACATGGGTATCGAGGTCCGGCCGCACGCCAAGAAGATCCTCGCCGAGCGGGGCTACGACCCGGTGCTGGGCGCCCGGCCGCTGCGCCGGACGATCCAGCGGGAGATCGAAGACGCCCTGTCGGAGAAGATCCTCTACGGCGAACTCAAGTCCGGCCAGATCGTCATCGTCGACGCGGAAGGCGAAGGCGCCGACGCCAAGTTCACCTTCCGCGGTGTGCCGAAGCCGCAGGCACTGCCGGAGACCGCAGAGGTGGGCGCTCAGTAGCACCGAGCTCTTCCATCGAGCGGTCCCGCACCGACCCGTAACGCACCCAATACACGAGAAGGAGGGGTGGTCCACCGGCCACCCCTCCTTCTCGTATGCGCCGACCTGTGCACACCCCGACAACCGCGGCACGCACCACGCACCGGCTTTCCCGGCCGGCCGCACCCGCACCGCCTCCCCTGCCGCCTCGAGACACGACACGGGCACGGCTTCCCGGTCAGTTAGGCAGCGCGTACTCGCCCGTCTCCAACGGGTCCACCAGACCGTCAGCCACCAGACTGTCCAACGCCCGTTCCCGCTGGACCGCGTCATCCCACACCGCGTCCAACATCGACTTCGGCACCGGACCGGACGCTTCCCGCAGCACCGCCAACAGCCGGCCGCGGACCTGGCGGTCCGTCCCCGCATACCGCTGGCCGCGCCGCGGCGGCCCGTCATGCGGGGGACACCCCGCGAGCACCCACGCGCACTGGTCCACCACCGGGCACACCCCGCAGCGGGGCGACCGCGCCGTACACACCAGCGCACCCAGCTCCATCACCGCGACCCCCCACCGAGCCGCTACCGCGGGCTCCTCCGGAAGCAACGACTCCGCCAGCCGGTACTCGGCTTTCGTGGGGGTTCGCGGCGGATACTGCCGCCCGTTCACCAGCCGCTCCAAGACACGCCGCACGTTCGTGTCCAACACCGCATGCCGCTGCTGGAACGCGAAACTCGCCACCGCGGCCGCCGTGTATGCCCCCACCCCGGGCAGCGCCAACAGTTCGTCGTACGAGTCCGGCACTGTGCCGCCGTGCCGCTCCACGATCACCGTCGCACACGCGTGCAACCGCAGCGCACGACGCGGATAGCCGAGCCGCCCCCACATCCGCACGGCTTCCCCCGCAGAATCGGCCGCCAGGTCCTTCGGGGTAGGCCAGCGTTCCATCCACGCCTGCCAGGCGGGCAGCACCCGCGCCACCGGGGTCTGCTGGAGCATCACCTCGCTCACCAGCACACCCCACGGGGTCACCTCCGCGGAGCGCCACGGGAGATCCCGTGCGTTGGCGTCATACCAGGCGAGAACGGCTGTACGGTAGGGGTTTGCGGTCATAGACGATCAGAATTCCAACGGCGGGTCGAGTAGGCGTAAAACTCTGGAAGCCGGGATACTTACGGTTATGGCTTCGGGACCGGTAAGCAAGGCAATCTACTGGCGGCGACGGTTCGTGGTATTGGCAGGGCTGCTCGCGGTACTCGCGCTGATCGCATACGCCTGCCGTCCCTCCGCCGACGAGGAGGACTCGATCATCCCGGCAAGCACCGACTCCAGCCCTGGCTCGGAGGACGCTCCGCACAGCGCCGGGTCGGCAGAACCCAGTATCCCAGCCTCACCCCCCGACGACCCCGACAATGCCGACGATTCCCCTGAAACCGACGATGCGGGGGAGGGGGACCCCGACACCACCGCGGCAGGCGGCAGCACCGACCCTGACTTCGCCGCGGGCGGCTCGTCCGGGGGAGGAAGCAGCGGTGCCCAGTCCACCGCCGCCCCCTGCCACCCCGAGAACGTGGTCGTGACTGTGCACTCCGACCGGGACGACTATGCCGCAGGGGTCTACCCCGTCCTCACCCTCACCCTGGTCAACACCGGTTCCACCACCTGCCGGGCAGACGTGGGACCCGACACCCTGGAACTGCGCATCACCTCAGGCAACGACCGCATCTGGTCCAGCGCCGACTGCGGGGACGCGTTCCGCGCAGAAGCCGTGGAACTCCGGCGCGGCGTCCCCCACGACGTGGACCTCACCTGGGACCGCACCCGCTCCTGGCCGGACTGCCGGGACGACGTCGTCCACGCCCGCCCCGGCACCTACGTGGCCAAGGCCTACAGCGACTACGAAGTCGCCGGATCCCAAGTGTTCCGCCTGCACTAGCCCCTGAAACCGGGGTCAGTGCGGGCGGCGCCGCAAGGCGATCTGCGCGTTCGCCCCCGTGTCCGGGCTGACCACCACTTCCTGCGCGGCAGCGATCCCGTCCACCACAAACTCGGCGTCCACGGGAACCGTCCGCTTGACCAAACCCAAAGCGATCGGTCCCAGCTCGAAGTGGCGGGCCGACGACCCCACGAACCCCACGGAACGGCCGTCCAACTCGATGTCGGCCCCCCGCGCGGGCAGCCGCTCAGCCGTGCCGTCCAAGTGCAGCATCACCAGACGGCGCGGCGGACGCCCCAAGTTGTGGACTCGCGCCACCGTCTCCTGCCCCGGATAGCACCCTTTGTCGAGGTGCACCGCGGAACCAATCCACCCCATCTCGTGGGCGATCGCCCGGTGGTCCGTGTCAATCCCGAACCGGGGCCGGTGCGCGGCAATCCGGCGCGCTTCATAAGCCCACAGCCCGGCAGGCCGCGCCCCCGCCGCAGTCAACGCCTCAGTGACCTCCACCAGCGCCGCTGCCGGCAGGAAAAGGTCGGTCTCGTCGGCAGCGGGACGGAGCACGGTCTCCGGCGGCAACGAGTCACGCACCGCGTCCAGCACCGCAGCCCGATCCGGGCCCGCCACGGTCACCACGGCGCGCTCCGCGCTCAGATCGTCCACCTCGACCCGCAGCATGAACCGCATGGACTGGAGGAACGCAACAAGCTCCTCCGCGGTCCCCGGTTCCACGTGAGCCCACAGCGCGGTGCCGTCGTCCACCACCGACAAGTGGTGCTTGATCCGCCCGTTGGCGTCCATCACCAAGGTTTCAGTGGCGGTCCCCGGGGCCAGCTCCCGCAAATGCTGGCTGGTGAGGTCGTGCAACCATCCCAACCGGTCCGGGCCGGACACGCGGACCACGCCCCGGTTGCTCCGGTCCACCCAGCCCGCGCCACGGTCCAAGGCCCGCTGTTCCTGGAACATTTCCCCGTAGTGGGCGGCGATCTCAGTATCAGGCGCCTCGGCGGCCACCGCGCCGGGACGCGTGAGCAACGGCGAAGTCATACCTGTGAGCCTATGTCCCCGCCACAGCTCGGTGGGGCGGACACCTCCCCGTTCCCGGAATACCCGCGAAAAAAGGTTTGCCCCGCACCCGTCCCTGCACGTACCGTCGAGGGCACGCGAGAAAGGAGGTGGTCCACAAAGTGAGCTCTTTGCGGACACGCGAGGTGTTCGCCCGCTAGGGCGACCCCACGGATCGCGCTAGCGAATCCACGGTGGACACCCGGACCCTCGGGTGGCCAGCCTTGTCCGACTGGCCCCAGCCTGCGCTGGAGAAACCCGAGGGTCCGCCCCAGGCCACTTCTCACGACTTGCGGTCGACCCGCTGCAACTGGGCGGACATGTACGGCTGCAGTTCTTTGCTGTTGGCCGCCAGATCCCAGGCGTAGCCCAGCGTCTCCCGGTTGTCCCCGAACAACCCGTACAACCGGTGGCTGGCCGCCGCAGGAAGCCCCGTCTCCGTGCGGACCACCACATCCGTGTGCAGCTCCACCCGGTGAGCGAAAACCGTGCCGAGGTAGACCTCGCTGTACCCCTCGGGGTGGGAGATCAGCACCTCCACGTGGATGGGCGGCTGGTCAGGATCCTCCTGCTGCGCTGCCTTGCCCGTCCGAACCCGCCAATACCCCGACTCGGACGTCACCGGTTCACCCCGGGAACCGTCCTCGTTGACCCGCCACACCTGGCTCCGATAGTTCAGATGCGGATGGCCGTCGTGGGTGAACTCGATGACCTGGGTGAACTGGAATTCTTCGGTATCCGGGTAGCCTGCGACCCCCAGTCCTTCCCAGCGGCCCAGCAAAAACGACAGCTTCGCCAGTTCTGGATGCATCTCAGACTGCATAGTGTCCGAGACTAGCGGCGGCACAGCATTCGCCCGTACCCGCAGCCGACGCGGCCGGCACCAGCACTTCTTGCGCCTACCACGGTTTTCTCCGTTCTCTTCGGCACCGGCTACCCGCCATTCGGGCAGGCGTTGTCCACGACGGATATCAGTGGAGACGTTCTCACGTCTCCCTGTTATGGCCCTAGCCCGGCACAGACCCTGGTAAAGAAGTAAGGAACGGACAAGGGGCACGGATGCCGTGGCCCGCGGACCACGACAATAGAGAAGAGGGGCTTCATGCTGGTGATCGGAATTGCCCTCCTTGCCAGCGCGGCGATTCTGGCACCCATGGGCTTCCTCGCCTACCGGCGCTGGCAGCACCGCCACGCCTTGGCCACTCTGTGCCCCCGCGCTTTCGTCGCTCTCGCCGGCCACAACGTCACCCTGCACGGCCGGGCAGCCACCGGACCGGCCGGAACAGTCGAATCCCGCCTAGCCGGGGTGGAATGCGTGTGGCACGGCCACGAAGTCATCCGTCACTACACCACCTGGCGCACCGTTGAAGAGACTGGGGAACGCCAACAAGTGCTCGGCGACGACCGGATCGCCGACTACAGCTCCCCGGAACTGTTCGCCCTCATCGGCCCCGACGGCAGTCCTCCCAGCGACCAGCCGATCCTGGTGGACCCGGAGGAGGCCGACACCACCCGGGTGAACCTGTGCCTCCAACGTGTCGTCAGCCGCCCGCAACGCGGAGTACCTGCTCCCGCCGACGACCTGCTCGGCCGGATCAAAGGCCGCGTGTCCGGAATCTTCCGGGGAGAGACCCTCGAATTCGAATACCGGGAGCGCGCCATCCGCGCAGGGGACCCTCTGATCGTGCGGGGCCGGGTAGAACTGCGGGAAGGCCACCCCGTCCTCGTCGCCCCCGAAGACGGTCGGCTCAGCATTGAACACAGCACGACCGCGCCCCCGCCCGTCCCCGGACCGCCGGTCCACGCCCTGCTGTTGAGCGGCAGCGCCCTGCTCCTCGGCATCGCGGGCCTCCTGCTCTTGGTGAGCAGTTAACCCCGACCCGGGCCACCAGCATGCCGCCCCGGGACGCCCAACCCACCGGGACCGGCGAGGGCCTCACATCAGGAAGCACCCGGCCCTGCGCGGCACACGAGACCAGCAGTGAAGCTTTGACCTGCGTCTTTCTCCCGCTATGGTGACCGGAGAAGACGCCCTTGACCCAGGCTTTACAGGCTTCATTGCCCACCACACCGGGCCGCAACCCCGCCTGGTCCCACGTGCACTGGCGCGCGCCTGTCCTGCCGCCATTCTCGTGCGGAACACCCACACTGATCCGCCAGTGCCGGACCCTCGCATTTCGCAGCAGCTCACCTGGCATGGCCTCGATATGACCAGGGAACACTTCTGCGAATCTTGTCTTACTTTCCGTAATGAGAGGATAATTGACAGTAAATCACCAGTGGGTGGGGAACATGCGGAGCCCTAAACCATGTCCACTGTGGGGGCACACACCAAAGGAGAAATATGTCCACACAGGAGCACGCCCCGCCCTCCTCCGGGGAACCAGTCACTGCTCCCACACAGCACCGAAGCGCCCCGTCACTCTGGCCGCCGCTGCGCGCCCTCGCCTTGCGCCTGCACTTCTATGCGGGAGTCCTCGTCGCACCATTCATCGCGGTCGCAGCGATCACCGGGCTTCTCTACGCCTACACCCCGCAACTCGAACAATGGCTCTACGCTGACCAGTTGCGCGTTGAACAACAAGGGCATCGGATTCCGCTCAGCCTGCAAGTCGAAGCAGCCCAAGAAGCCCACCCGGAAGGCACCCTCCACGCGATCCGTATCGGCGGCCCCGAAGACAGCACCCGAGTCCTCTTCCAGGTCGACGGGCTGGAAGAAAGCGTCCGTTCCAGCGTCTTCGTCGACCCCTACACCGGGGAAGTCCTCGGCACCCTCGAGGTCTACGGCAACAGCGGCGCCCTCCCGGTACGCACCTGGATCAGCATGCTCCACCGCCATCTCCACTTGGGCGAGGTCGGCCGCCTCTACAGCGAACTCGCGGCAAGCTGGCTGTGGGTGGTCGCCCTCGGGGGCGTTGTCCTGTGGGTGAGCCGCGGCCGCACCGGCTCGTGGATCCGCCGCGTCTTCCTGCCTGACCAGGGCGCCACCGGGCGGCGCAACACCATGTCCTGGCACGGCACCGTGGGCGTGTGGATGCTCCTCGGAGTGCTCGCGCTCTCCGCAACCGGCATGACCTGGTCAGCCTATGCCGGGCAGAACATCGGAACCATCCGCCAAGCCTTGAACTGGCAGACCCCTTCCCTGAACTCGGAGGTTTTCGAAGCAGGACACCACGACACGGGCGGCACAACCGCAGAACACGGCCACGAGCACCACGTCGCGGTCAGCGTCGACCAAGTCGTCGGCGCGGTACGCGAAGCCGGGATCGACGGCCCCATCGAAGTGATCTACCCGGCTTCCGAAACCCAGGCGTTCAAAGTCGTCGAAACCGGCAGGGAATGGCCGGTCCAACAGGACTCGGCGCTCGTCGACCCCATGACCGGGGAAGTCATCGACATCCTGCGGTTCGAGGACTACCCGCTGATGGCCAAGCTCACCGTGTGGGGCATTGCCGCGCACATGGGCCTGCTGTTCGGGCTCCCCAACCAGCTTGTGTTGACCGCGCTGGCCGTGGGCATCCTGGCTCTCATCATCTGGGGATACCGCATGTGGTGGCAGCGCCGCCCCACCACCCGGGAAGGATTCGCCCTAGGTCGCCCGTTCCCACGTGGGAGCTGGCGACGGCTGCCCCTGTGGGCGAAGGTCGCACTCGTCGCGGTGCTCGTCGGACTGGGCTGGCTGATGCCGGTCTGGACGGTTTCCCTCGTGGGATTCCTTGTCATGGACGCGGTCATCGCCCGAACGAGCACGTAACCTCCCTGCCGGTGCCGCCGGGGTGGGCGTCCGTGGTTATGGGCCCCGGCGGCACCCCTCACCTCAGCCCAGGAATGCGCGGACCTAGGGACAGCCCGGACATGAGCACCCGTCGACAGGCCCGGGACCGTAGCGCAGCGGAGACCCCGCAAACACCGGGGAACACCGCAGCCACCCTCCCCAGGCCCCGGCGCCATCGTCGAACAGGCAGTCCACGAACCACATGTCCTGCCCGCGTCCCGCAACTGCTGCCGTCACCGCCGCAACGGGTTTCCCGCCAGTGCGCAGCCACTGGCGGGCGGACGACTTCGGTGGACCGGGCAGGGAAGCTGGGATACGGCGGCGTAGCCGCTACTGGGCGGGGTGTCGGCTCGTGCCCACGCGTCGTCCACGGGGAAATGCTCACCCAGGCGAGCGGGACCTCCTTACCACGGCAGAGGAGCAGACCGGTCAGACCAGGACACGCTATTCCTCGCGGTCCGATGCCTCCTCGGTGTCACGCTGGAGTGAAGGAGAAGCGGGGGAACGGCGGTTCGAACGGTCCGCGATACGCAGTTCCAGCCTGCGCCAGGCAGTGGCCCAGCGACGGTACTCCTCGTCGCTGCCGCCGCACGCGGCGATGAACGCTTCGACGAGGGAAAGCTTCGGGAGTTTGTCCTGGCTCAGTGCAGTGTGGAACGAGGTGGCAGAGCACCGGTTGCCGCAGTTCTGCTGCATCTTCCGGTAGGAAGGGGTGCCCGCCCAGCGGCGGAAGAGCCGCATGGCCTCCACAAACTCCGCTGGCGTAGTGGCGGCCAAGGGGTCCGGACGGGTGTCGTGTCCGTCTAGGTCGGGGACTGCCGTGGAACGAGGAGGCTGCCGGTCCAGTTCCCCACCCCGCGTGTTTCGGACACCCTGGTCTCCCTCGTCGTGGGGGACGGGGATCAGCGGCACCTCACCGTAGAGCTTTCCGTCGGCTCCCCGCCGCACTCGCTTGGGAAGAGCGTCGGGCGCGACCCGGTAGACGGTCGACGGGGTAGTGCGACGCAGGGAAGGATGTGGTCCGCTAGGGCTGAGCAGGTCAGAGGTCATACTCGCACCTCCCGGACTCCGGCGGACACGCTGGTGCTGAGACGAACGATCACGGAGCCACTACTCCTTGGACGTGAAAGCGAATGGGGCGCCTGCCCGGACGCGACCCGGAAATGGCGGTCTGTCGCCGTATAGGGAAGAGCGCGGTCAAACTCTCCACAAAATATTGGACTGTGGGAAAGAAGTTACCGGAACAGTGGTGTGACGCAATCCCCCAGACGGGGGATGAGTCCGCTATGTCCGGTCTGTGTCTTTGCTGGGTGCGGCAGGGTCCTGCCCGGTGAGCGCGGGGACGGTAGCGGCAACGTGCAGCAGCATTCGAAAATGTTCAATTTTGTACAGAAGTGTCCAGGGGGATTCCGTATCGTCGGTGAGCTGCGCACGCGAGGGGGATCGGTGAAGATGGCACGGAACAAAAACGAAGACGGAGAGTGCTAGTTACGGCGAACTTTTTTCAGGTTTTTAGGCCGGCTGGAAGTAGGAAGTCCGCCGGTTCGGGCCGACCGTCCCGAATCGGACCCGATCTGACCATCCCCGCACCGGACACCGGAATTCCCGCACGCTGATCGGACCATTCCAGCCCTGCCCAGCACCTTCCCGAACACCACAGCCGCACCGCACCACCGGCCGCCGCCCCAGCGCGCCACCCCGCACCCGGCTCTGCTACGCCCACGCTCCCCCACAACCGCACAAAAAGGGGGACATCTGACAGCATCCCGCGACAGCAGCGGACCACCCTGGAGCGCGCCCCGCACCGACAACCGAGAACCCCCGGCCACCGCAGCTCCGGGAACCACGACAGGCCAAGCAGACACACAAGCAGAAACCCATCCCCAGCGCGGAGCTGGAGCCAGCCGCCGGACCCCGTACCCCGTACCCCACACAGCCCAGGCGCCCAGCGCCGCACGGCACCCCACGAGAAGCGCAGCACCCACGACCCCTGGGCAACGTTGCCCTCCCCCGGAGGGGAAACCGCCTCGCGCAGCCCGTCTCACAGATCACGGCCCGCAGAAAAAAGCCACCGAATCCGCGTCATTTCACAGACGCTGATTCTCCGCTCTCCACTCGCAATCTTTACCGAGCCATTCCCTTTCCGTTGTGCATTCCTGAAATTTTGCTGAGCCAGATAAAAATTTCAGAACACGGTGTCGTGATACTCGATAACCGGAAACTCAACCCGCTCCCGGCCACCATTCCCCCCGCACTTGCCTGAATCGCCGAAAGGAATCCCGAAGCAAACCACCAATGTGCGAGCACCTGAAAGGGATTTCTCCACTGTGCAGGGAAGAGCATGACTACCTGCGATCCCGCCCTGTGCTCACGACTCAGGAACTGCCTTACAGAGACCCACGTCACCCCCACCGATGCGCCCCATCGCAGGGAGGGAGAGCACCGATCCCCACCAGCAGTGCTGCACCCCGCCCCGCAGCGACGTGGGAGAAGGCAACGGCGACAGAACAACTCCGCAACCTTTCACCATCCGATAATCCGTAGGGACGGCCGGGGACCCCCAATGACCGAACCGTCAATCTCCCGCGCAAAGCCCCAAGATGCGGCCTAGAAAACCGACCAAAGAAGTGTCCAGGAGCACAACCACCGCCGACAGCACCGGCACGGACCTGCGAAGACACACTCTTGGGGGTGAGGATCGCAGACCCAGCGGGCATTCCCCGCCGCCCGTCGGCACATCCCCTCTGCACGCCGCCACGAACAGAACCCAGAAACGGACAGGATGACTCTTGCTGGTGGGTAAGCCTTAGACTGGGAAGCGAACTGGTATAAGGGATAAGGAGACCGCGGTTGTTTTCCTCAACAGCCGCCCCAACTACCACCAACACTCACCGTGTCCACTAACGTCATGGCTCTGTTACTGTCTGTGCTTAACCCCCCGTGTGTAAACCGCTTTTAATGCTCCAGTCAGCGCTGTGTTTCAGCGGAAGTGGAGAAGACACGCTCTTATCGCGGTAAAGGACAGTTCATGGGCCGGTGATCCACGTCCTCCCTAGGACTCCGTAAAGCTGACAACCAGTCTCCTGGGTTCAGAGCCAGGTATACGAGCCTGCGGGAGAACACACGCGACAATTGGTTGTTTCCGGAGCCCTGAACGAATAGTTCTCTCCCACAGGTTTGAGTCCTGCACTGGGGGGATGAAAGGGGGGTACTGGCCGAAGAGGCCAATTGCTTTTCGGATTTCTCAGGAGAGATTCATGGCACGAAAAGTCCAGGTCCTTCTCATTGATGACCTTGACGGCAGTCAAGCCGAGGAGACGGTCTCGTTCGCACTCGACGGCACTTCCTACGAGATCGACCTCAGCAGCGCTAACGCCAAGCGACTGCGTGAGGAACTCGCCCCGTTCGTCGAAGCCGCCCGCAAGGTTCCGGCGCGTCGGGGTGTCTCCAGGACCAAAAAGCGCACGGCGCTCAGCCGGGAGAGGAGTGCACAGATCCGTGCCTGGGCGCAGCAGCAGGGCAAGCAGATCAGCGAACGCGGGCGCATCCCGAAGGCCATCGTGGACGAATACGAAGCCATCCACGGGTAGCAAGAAGGATCCTGACAACTGTGAAGGGGACATGGCCGTCCCCTTCACAGTTTTTTGAAAACTCGTTGCAGTGCCCCGGGACGGAAGATCACCCCGCCCCGGTCACCGGGGAGAAAGTCACGAGACCGGGAATCGCCGCACTCAGGCCTTCTTACGGCCGATTCCAGCCATTCCCAACTGCTCCCCCGGGGAGAGGTTGTCCGGGTCAACCGGCTCGTCAGGACGCCACAGCGCGGTGTAGACGACGCCGGGCTCCACAAGTTCAAAGTCGCCGAACTGGCGTTCAATCTCCTCGGGGGTGCGCGCCCACCCTTCGCCGAGGTTCTCCCGAGTGATCCGAGCCAGTTTCTGCTGTGCGGGAAGCCCCGTGTCCACCAGGGAAGTCATGAAAAGGTAGCTGCCCGGTGCCAGTGCGTCCCGATAAGCGCCCACCACCCTGTCCACAACATCAGGGGAGAGATAGTGCAGCATGCCCACCAGCATGATTGCTGCTGGACGGCTGAAGTCGATCATGCGGCGCACATCGGGATGGTTGAGAATGTACTCCGGGTCGCGGACATCTGCGGTGAACACCGCGGTGTTGGGGTCTTTTGCCAGCAACGCCCGACCGTGGGTGAGCACCATCGGGTCGATGTCCACGTAGACCACGCGCGCATCAGGGTTGACCGACTGGGCAACTTCGTGCGTGTTCTGCACAGTGGGCAACCCGCTGCCCAAGTCCAGGAATTGGCTGATCCCTGCCTCACCGGCGAGGAACCTCACTCCGCGGACCAGGACCTTCCGGTTTTCGATAGCCGATTCTTTGAGCCCGGGAATGTGCTTACAGGCGTAGTCCGCCAAGGCCCGGTCGGCTTCGAAGTTGTCCTTGCCACCGAGTAGCGCATCGTAGGCGCGGGCTATCGTGGGCTTGGAGAAGTCGAGCCCTGGGGGCGGCCACACGGAGTCGTGCTGCTCGTCGCTCATCAGTGCGCTCCTCGTTCGGGGGATTCAAAAGGGAAAACACCGACATCGTAGTTCGCTTTTGTGCTCTGATGTCCCCGTGAGCGCTATTGATCCGACAGTGGATGTGGGGACGCGATTCCGTGGTGAAGAGCCTGGGGAGGCTTCTCACCACTAAGAAGCATTCCGGGAAGCTTCGTGGTTTTGTTCGTTTTGTCCTGGTTTATCAGGTTTTCGGGCTTCTCTGGCTGCCATTCATGGAGCGCAAGTGTCAGGACAGGCGGTTGGTGCGCACCCGCTGAGGATCACAGCCGTACTGCCCGCGACGAACGCTTTAAGGCATCAGCGTGTCAACCCGTCCACGGACAAGAGGCGCAAGGTCGGCCTCAAGGCACAGAGCCGTAGGACTGAACGAAGGACCAGGGGCGCACCGAGCTAGCTTCTCAACAGAGGCTTCCCTGAAAACCGTATGCCCACTGCACCTTGCCAGACACGTTCCTGGGCTTCGGGTTGGGGATCCTTCCGGGGTGGGAAAAGGCTAACCGCTACGTTCGGTTGGGGAAGTCGACGGGGAGCAATGGCGGCCACGGCAGGACGCCCGCCGACAAACACTTCCCAGACTGAGATGTTTGGGGTGTTTGTTGATCAAATTGATGTTTGTGGTGCTTTGTGTGTCAGATCTGTGCTGTCTTCGAAGGAAGACGAGGAAAGGTGATCGGATCCCTGAGTTGATCCACCGTGCCTAGAACAGCCCTCCCTGCAGGGGAGTAAGGACTTACCGTTAACACCTGCTGTCCAGCTTTCGGGGTTAGGGATCGACTGTCAAAAATTGTCGGAACGAAAGGACCGAAGCTCCGAGATCGCCACTTTGCTTGGGCTCTGTAGCAAGATTCGCCTGTATGGCCGGGCTCAAGGAGAATAGGCGTAAACAATGCGCTGGAATGGATCCCCCCGATGGACTCTTCTCCTGCTGGTGGTCGCGTGGCCTATGGCGACGAGTCTTATCTCGAAGCTGTATCCGGCGGCTACTACGTGTTAGCCAGTGTGACGTTCGATCCCTCTGTGGCCGAAGAAGCTCGCCAAGCGATGCGCGAGCTCCGCGGCAATCGTCGCACTGACAAGCTGCACTGGAACGAGATGGACCGAAAGCAAAGGGAGGCTGCAGCCTTTACAGTTGCCTCTCTTGAAGGCTTCCACGTTGTCGCAGTCGGCGCCCCTGTGCCCTTAAAACGTCAGGAGCGGGCTCGCGCTGCTTGTCTCACGAGGCTGGTGGACGAACTCTACGGCTACGAGGTGAGAACCCTGGTGCTGGAGTCGCGTGGCCGGACTCTCGACAAAAAAGACGAACGGGTGGTCAGGCCATTCCAAGCGCAGCACAACGATGACCGCTTCACGCTCCGGCACGAACCTGGCGGCAATGAGCCACTGCTATGGGCGGCTGACATCGTTGCCGGAGCAGTTCGCGCTAAACAGGACGGAGAGTCGAGGTACTGCGACATCCTCCACGACAATCTTTACGATGTCACAGTCTTCGTCCGCTAGGCATACTCGGCCCCAGAAACGCGCCGAGCCAGGCTCCCGGTCTGCCCCAGGCCACCTGGCTCCACGACTTCTGACCTCCCGTAGGGGCCAGCAAAACTCTTTCGCTAGCTGACGATAGTGGTTCTTACGAAGTTTCACAAGTAAATTTTTGGCACATTTAAGGTATTCATCGTTAATTTCTTGCAAGGTGTCCTGTCTGTTAGTGGGTTGTGCCCCCATCACATGGCCCCCATCACGTGAAGGCACTCTGGCTCGTCTCAGGGCCCTCTTCGGCTGGATGCCAGACATCGTGACGGGCCACCCAGTTCTCTACGGGCCGCTGTCAGCGAGCAGCGCACGGCCTGGATGAGGGCCTGTACCGGTCCGCCGAGGCCAGCCGAGGGGCATCGCTGAAAGTGGATCCCAACTCTGGGATGGACAACCGACGAGGCGGCCAGGCGCAGGGCTACCGACGGCACGTGACCGGGGCACTGCGACACCAAGTACCTGGGACAGTCACGGGCTGCTCCGTCCAGGAATTTTCACTCCGCCTGCTTGGTTCTTGCTGGTAGCAATCAGGCTCATCTCCTACAGTTGTGTTCATAACACCCAGCACCACCCCCCTCTGGCCACATCCAGTCCGAAAACCCGTTACTCTTAAGGAAGGCATGTGGCACCCTAGTGGGTGAGATGTCACGGGCCATTAGCTCAACTGGCAGAGCAGCGGACTTTTAATCCGCGGGTTCTGGGTTCGATCCCCAGGTGGCCCACCACAAAAGCCCCGGGTCGGATCCTGTCTAGACAGGATCCGACCCGGGGCTTCGTCGTGTGCGCCTAGTTCCGGCAGTCGGCTGGAGCCCTCGCCCCCGCATCGCCCAGGTCTCTGGGACGAAGGCTCTGCTCCACCAGTGGACGCCTCCGCTCCCCCGCGGCCACGGTTGAACGGAGACCGTGCCAGTAAAGCTGGTTACCGGCTCACTGAACGCCTCGTTCCCGTGTCCTGGGGAAGAACTGCCGTATCATCAGGTCCCTCAACAGCGAGGGAATGAAGACCTCAGTCCAGGAAACGGGTGCTATTTGCGCTGTTCAAACGGGAAGGCTGTCCTCTCCCGCGATGACAGGGCTGTGGTGCCGTGCGCCCTCGCGATGGAAGAAGCCGAGGCACAGCGAGGCGAACGCGGTCATGGCCACCCCTATCGCGGAGCCCACAGTGTTGACGAGTAGGTCACCGGTGTCTGCGGTACGGCCAGCAGCCATTGCCCACTGGACTGTCTCTATGGCCAGTGACAGCCCTGGTCCTGTGGTTAGGCGCGCCCACCAGGAGGAGAAAGCAGCGAAAGCCAAAATGCCGATGGGCACGAAGAGCAGGGCGTTGACGATCTTCTCCTCCACAATGAGGCCTGCTGACGGCTCGGTGCGGACAGGAGGTGGCGGGACAGCCTCAAGTTCCGCGCGTTTGTCGAGGTCCACGTCGTGGCCGTAGGCGTCGATCCATACGATGCGGCCGTCGGTAGTGGGATAACGGTAGTAGGCTGCGTCGCCTGGATCGACTTCCCGACGCGCCTGTTCCAATTCTTCAGGGGATAGTTCTCGTGCCCCGTAGTAAACGGTTTCTTCCGCGCTAGGTCCCAGTGCCAGGTAGGCGCCCTCTGAAGCAAGGGTTCTCTGGCGCAGTTCCTCATAGGCCGACAGCGGATTCCACGTTATGCCCCAACCGGTGGTGCCGACCTTGTCCCACCCCAGCAAGGGACCGCCCAGAATGAGCAGGTACACCGCTGCGGCCGTGCCCAGAAGCCATCGGGCTTCCCTTGGGAACAACCGCGGTGAGCGGCGGTTCCATCGAGCCACCACCACGGCGGATACTCCCAGAATGACCAGGGCGATACCGACCGTGATCGGGGTCACATAGAACAATACCTGCCACATGACGGGTTTCTTTCGTGAAACCTGGTTGCGTGCGTCCGGAGGTACCTGGACGCACGCAATCAGGAAAGTAAATCAGTTTCAGTTAAACCTTCTCAGGTCACATGCACGAGACCCTTTCAGTCGTGTAAGTCGTGCTTGACCCTGTGACTTGCATGAGACCGGAAATAGGAGGTCCGCCATAGGTGAAGTAGGAGCGGATACGGAATGTTGCTCCGGCCCTTCCTCCAGGAGGAACGTTCATGTAGGAGCTCCACTGATCGGATTCTCCAGACTGGCGGACACCAAACCTCGCAGTAATTGTGTTGCCGTAGTTCTTGAAGTAGTCCACGGAGGCAACCCTGCAGTCGATGGCGTCGACACGCAGAGTTCCGTTGCTCAGGTACCCATAGCCGATCGCCATCGGGGTGAACGTTCCAAGACCGTCAGTGTTGATGCCGTCTTCCCGCATGGCCTGTCGGACGTATTCCTCTACGCTTTCGACGTCCTTGCCCTCGCCGACTTCGAGGATCTCGTAGTCATCCGTGATAATAATTTCCTGCTCGAAGACGGTGTGATTGGACTCTTGAGCAGACGCAGGACTAGCAGTCAGAGCAATCAGGGAGACCGCTGCTACCACTGTTCCTGCGGCTTTGGCAACGAAGGATTTCTCAGAGATTCTTCTTGCCACCAGTGTTCCTATCCGTTTCTTTTTATATATGCAAAACAACTAAGAGGTGATCGCTGATTCGATGTCTCTAAGGAAACAGCCGATGTGTCGGATCAGCTCTCCTAAAAGAGGAAGGAAGTGCCGTTGGAAACCAGGATGGTACTTCCTGGCCAGAGGAGAGTATGGCAAGACAAGAAACGAAAATCCTTATTTTGACCACATTAGGTCTTTTGTTTGTTGTGAGGGCCCGGCAGGGTTGGCAGTTGGGGCTGGTCTTTGTCCAGCTCAGAAACCGAGCGCGGAGGTTCCCGCAACAGCTGCACGAGAGTTACCGCGTGAGAATCCGCCTCTGGTGAGCAACACGCCACAGCGGTATTCGTGGTATAAGGGTGCCCGTTCGCTTTCCACCGGGAGCTTTGAGGAGCAGCAGACGGATTTCTTATGTGAGAACACGGGGCAGGACTCTCATAAATCACGACTGGAAGCATGAAGAAGCGCACCAGGAGGACCCGATAAGGTGCGCTGTTTCCTTCCAGCGTTGACTGCACCCCGCTGGACCATCTGAGGAGACGATGGACCGGCTTCACATCTCCACTTACCTCCGCACTCCTCGGGGGCGCTTCATTGACGTCTTCTCCATGGAAGCCGAGCGGCAGCCGACCAAGGCCTACCTGGAGGGGGCGATTGAGCTGGTGCTCTCCGGGAAGGCGGTGCTCAACCAGAGCCTCTGGGACGATGTCGAGTTCCTTTGGTGGGGCCTGGTCGACATGGTGGTCGAGTTCCGCAAAACGGGAGAGGCGAGCATGGACTTTCCCGACCAGCCGCTCACCGCCACGCTGACCCGGCGGGAAAGAGAGTGGCTCAGGTTTGAGGTGCGGAACTGGCAGGGCGAGCTAGTAACCGCTTCCTCGGTCCAGGAAACGGCGCTATTTGCGCTGCTCAAGCGGGAGGGGCCGAAAACTTTGGCGCGGCTTGCGGAGTTGAATCCCGCTAACGCTGCGTCCCATGAGCGGGCGCTGGCCGCGCTGAGCAGGTGACCTGCCCAGTGTGGCTGTTCCAGCCTTTGGGGACATCGGGCAGCCCTGTGCCGGACAGGGGTTCGTGCTGCACGGTGGGAACAGCACTACGTCCTGCACTCAGTGGCGGGGAGGGGAGCCGTCACGCCGGTGAGCAGCGCAGCCGAGCAGCACTGTTGCGTCAACCAACGCGAGCGTGAGCCGGGTCGTAAGGAAAGCGCCCGCGGAGGACTGCTGCACAGCCAGGCCTTGCCCGAGTGGCCACGGCGGGTGCCCGCCCGTCTTGCCCGACCGTGCCGGAACGGCTTCAAGCGTGCCCGGGAACTCCACACGTCGCCGGGCGGGGAGCCCTTGGACAGGGGTGTGCCCCCGCCATTGTGTGGCGAGGGCACTTCGCACCACTGGTGGTGGCTGGGAGCTCCCGCCGCTGAGATGGGGCAGGGACGTGAGGGGCACCTCGAGCAGCGGGAGCGTGGGAGGGGAGGCCGCCCTGGAGGGGAGGAAACCCCAGGGCGACCTCACCGTGTGGCTGGTCAGTGGGAGACCGCTTTTTCCGCTCCGGCACCGGTGAGGGACCGGACCTCCATCTCGGCGTGCTTCTTGGCGTCGTGCTCGCTGGAGAGCACGGTGCCGAGCCAGCCGAGGAAGAAGGACAGCGGAATGGAGATGATGCCGGGGTTGGACAGCGGGAAGAACGCGAAGTCCAAGTCCGGGAACATCGCTTTCTCCGAACCGGACACGGCCGGGGAGAACACGATCAGCGTGATCGTGGTGATCAGACCGCCGTAGATGCTCCACAGCGCGCCCTGGGTGTTGAACCGCTTCCAGAACAGCGTGTAGAGGATCGTCGGCAGGTTCGCCGAGGCGGCCACAGCGAAGGCCAGCGCGACGAGGAACGCCACGTTCTGCTCCTTGGCGAAGATACCGCCGACGATGGCCACCGCACCGATCACCAGGGAGGTGATTCGGGCCACGCGGACCTCGCTGCCGGGGGCGGTCTTGCCCTTCTTGATCACGTTGGAGTAGATGTCGTGGGCGAACGAGGCCGACGCGGTGATGGTGAGGCCCGCGACCACAGCGAGGATGGTGGCGAAGGCGACTGCGGCGATGAAGCCGAGCAGGACCGGGCCGCCCAGGGCCAGGGCGAGCAGCGGGGCCGCCGAGTTCACGCCGCCGGGGGCCGAGGAAATGTCCTCAGCACCCACCATGGCGCCGGCCGCGTAGCCGAGCACCAGGGTGAACAGGTAGAACAGGCCGATCAGGCCGATGGCCCACACCACCGAGCGGCGAGCTTCCTTGGCGGTGGGGACCGTGTAGAACCGCATCAGCACGTGGGGCAGGCCGGCGGTGCCGAGCACGAGCGCGAGTCCCAGCGACAGGAAGTCGAGCTTGGTGAGCGCGTTGATACCGTACTGGGCGCCGGGGGCGAGCAGCGCTTCACCCTTGCCGCCTTCCATGGACACGGCGTCGGCGAGCACGGCCGAGAAGTTGAAGCCGTACATGCCGAGGACCCACAGGGTCATGCCGCCGGCACCGGCGATGAGCAGGGCGGCTTTGATGATCTGGACCCAGGTGGTGCCGCGCATGCCGCCGATGAGCACGTAGAGGATCATTACAACGCCGACGGTGGCGATGATGGCGTTCTGCGCGGCTTCACCTTCGATACCGAGCAGCAGGTTGACGAGGCCGCCCGCTCCGGCCATTTGGGCCAGCAGGTAGAAGAAGGACACCGCCAGGGTGGAGAGGGCTGCGGCGGCGCGGATGGGCCGCTGCCGCATGCGGAAGGCCAGCACGTCGCCCATGGTGAATTTGGCGGTGTTCCGCATCAGTTCGGCGACGAGCAGCAGCGCTACGAGCCAGGCGACGAGGAATCCGATCGAGTACAGGAATCCGTCGTAGCCGTTGACGGCGATGGCACCGCAGATGCCGAGGAAGGACGCGGCGGACAGGTAGTCGCCGGCGATCGCGAGGCCGTTTTGAGCGCCGCTGAAGGACCGGCCGGCCGCGTAGTAGTCGGCCGCGGTTTTGGAGTTGCGGCTCGCCCGGAACACGATCACCAGGGTGACCAGGACGAACGCGACGAAGACGCTGAAGTTGAGTGCGGGGTTGACGGAGTCGAGGACGTGCGCAAGGTGCATGTCGGTCACTTGTCTTCACCTTCGATGTCGTGGCGGATCTTGTCCGCGATGGGGTCGAGGCGGTTGCCGGCGTAGCGCACGTACAGGCCGGTGATGATGAAGGTCGACACGAACTGGAGCAGGCCGAAGACGAGGCCGACGTTGATGTTGCCGACGAGCTTGATCGCCATGAAGTCGGAGGCGTAGGCGGCGACCAGTACGTAGAGCAGGTACCAGGAGATGAAGAAGGCGGTCATGGGGAACACGAAGACGCGCAGGCGGCGCCGCAGTTCCCCGAATTCAGGGCTTGCCTGTACCGACTCCCAGGCGGGTTCTGTGCCCTGGTGGGTGAGCTTTCCGGACTCGGTTTGGGTCACGGTGGGACCTCCCCAGCAATCGGGATGTGCGGGAGAACACATGTGGCTTGCGCCACAGTAAGTGGGCTGGGGTGGGAGCGATAAGACCCGCAAGATCGAATGACGAGTGTTGCGACGAGTGTTGCGACCAGCGGTCGATGAACGGCATATGAGCGTTCGAGGACCGTCGACCGGGGTGGAGGGCGGCCGAGGGCAGGCGTGGGGCAGGCCGAAAGTCCTCTGGAGGGGTGCGGCCTCCGGTGCTAGGCGGAGGAACGCTTGCCGGCTAGCGGCCTAGCGGGTGTCGCGGGGCGGTTCGTCCAGGTGGAGGCGGAGCATCGCGGTGCGCGACCACGGGGGAGCTTGGCCGCGCAGGGAGACCACCACCATGGTGGCGAAGGCGAGCGGCACGGTCCACGGCGCGGGCTGGGTGATGAGGATCGCCTGCCAGCCTGCGAGCGGGGGGCCGAACAGGGCCACTGCGATCGCACCTAGGGTACTGAACAGGCCGACGAGGACGCCGCTGACGGCTCCCGCTTTCGTCAACCGCGGCCACCAGATCCCCAGGACGAGCAGGGGGCAGAACGTGGACGCGGCCACGGTAAACCCCCAGGTGACGAGCATGCCCGCGGCGAGAGGTGCGGCGGGGAGCGCGAGGAGCACCATGACGGCTGCGGCGAGCAGCACGGTGATCCGCAGGCGGCGCAGTCCGCCGGGCAGCAGGTCGTAGGAGATCGCCCCGGAGATGACGAGCAGCAAGCCCACCGAGGTGGCGAGGAACGCGGCGAACGCGCCCACCGACAGGAGGGTGGTCATGAGGGTGCCTACCCAGTCGTCGGAGACGCGGGACGGGAGGGCGACGACTACGGTGTCGGTGACTCCGGACAGGTAGAGCTCGGGCACGAGTACGCGGCCGAGCGCCCCGTAGATGCCGGGGAACAGGTAGAAGATGCCGAGCAGTGCCACGGTGAACGCGGCGGTGCGGCGCGCGGAGCGTCCGTCAGGGCTGGTGTGGAATCGCATGAGCACGTGCGGGAGGCCCATGGTGCCGAGGGCGGTGGCGGTGAGCACGGCGAGGGTGGCGAGCAGCGGGTGCCCGTAGTCGCTCAGGTTGAGCAGGGGCCGGTGCCATTGTTCGCCGCCGGGGATGCCGCCGCCGTTCACGGTGGGCACGGGGGTGTCTTTGGGGAAGACGAGGGTCTGGTTGGCGTCGACGCGTACTTCACCGGGGCCGAGCACGGTTTCGGTGCCGTCGGGGGTGCGCACGGTGACCGGTTCGGGGAAGGTGAGGGTGGCGTCCACCTGGAATTCGACCGCGGTGTCTTTGGGGAAGTGGGTGAATTCCACGGGGTGGACGGCTTCGTGGCGGACGTGGGGGCCGACGATGACGAGCAGCCACAGCGCGGGGACGATGAACAGCAGGAGCTTGACGAGGAACTGGAAGGCTTGCACGTAGGTGGCGGCGCGCATGCCGCCGAGGGCGAGGGTGGCGCTGACGACGACGCCTGCGATGACGACCCCCACCCAGTAGGGCAGGTCGCTGACCACGCTGAGCACGAGTCCGGCGGTGCGGAGCTGCGGCACGAGGTAGAGGGCGCCGATGACGAGCACGACGACTGCGCTGAGGCGGCGCAGGCCGGGGGAGGCGAGTCGTGCTTCGGCGAAGTCGGGCACGGTGAGCGCGCCGGAGCGGCGCATGGGTGCGGCGACGAGGATGAGCATTGCGATGTATCCGGCGGTGAATCCGACGGGATACCACAGCGCACCCACCCCGTCGCGGACGACGAGCCCGGCGACGCCGAGGAAGGAGGCCGCGGACAGGTATTCCCCGGAGACTGCGGCGGAGTTGAGCAGCGGGGAGACGCGGCGGGACGCTACGAGGAAGTCGGAGGTGGTGCGCATGGCAGCCACCCCGTGCAGTCCGATCAGTAGCGTGACCACCATGACGGTGGCCACCGCGACGAGTGTGGCCATCAGCGCCGCTCGATCCGTTCTGCTTGACGCAACTGCCAGAAGGACAGTGCGGTCAGGGCCGGGTAGGGCAGGACCGCCAGCATCAGCCAGGACACGGGGATGGTCCACGGACGGATGGTGTCGAGGGCTGGCCAGACGGCGAGGACGAGGGGCAGGCCGACGAGGGTGACGACGCCCAGGATGAGGGCGAGGAGTCCTTGGCGGCGTTGGGCGAGGTAGAGGGCGGCCGCACGTTCCGCCTCGTCGGCGTCGAGGCGGGGGACCCGCCACCGGCCGCGGGCTCTGCCGCGCAGGTGGGCGAGCCGGGTTTGCGGGCTGGTGACTGCTACGCGTTTGGGTCGGTGAGGCATCACGCCCCCCGGGTGGGGTCGTCGAACATGCCGGTTTGGGCTGCGTGCAGTAGTTGTTCACGCAGTTCACGGGCGTGGCGGCGGCTGACGGGGACGTCGCCGAGGTCGGTGTGGGCGAGCAGGCCGCCGCTGGAGTCGCTGCGTAGTTCGCGGATGGCGCTCAACGCGACCAGGTAGCCGCGGTGGACGCGCAGGAAGCCGGAATCTGCCCAGTATTCCTCGAGCCGGGAGATCGGCATGCGCACCAGGTGGACGCCTTCCGGGGTGTGGAGGCGCACGTAGTCGCCGTTGGCTTCGACGAATCGGACGTCGCTGCGGCGCACGTACCGGGTGCGGCCTGCGGTTTCGACGGGGAGGACCGCCATCGCGTCGGGGCGGCGCACCCGGTGCGGGGTGACGGGGGCGGTGCCGGCGGACAGCATGCGGACGACTTTGGTCAACGCCATGGCGAGCCGTTCGGCGCGGACGGGTTTGAGCAGGTAGTCGACGGCGCCGATGCCGTAGGCGGTGACAGCGTGTTCTTCGTGTGCGGTGACGAACACGATGACGGGAGGGTCGCTGAGTTTGGACAGGAGGTTGGCGAGTTCGACCCCGTCGAGTCCCGGCATGGAGATGTCCAGGAAGACCGCGTCGAACCGGTCCGCTTGGATGTTGCGGAGTGCGCTGATCGGGTCGTCGGCGGCGACCACCTCACCGACCTCGGGTGCCGCGCGGAGCAGGCGGCACAGTTCGGTCAGTGCTAGGGGAACGTCGTCGACCGCAAGTACGCGTAGGCCGCGGGGGGAAGGCAGCATCACGGCATCACTCCTGGCTGGAATCGGGGGACGCGGACAATCACGCGGGTGCCTGCGTCCACTGCGGTCTCTACGACAAGCCCGTACCAGGGACCGTAGACGTGACGGAGTCGACGGTCTACGTTGGCGAGTCCTACGCTGTCGGATCCGCCCCGGCCCGCGAGGATTTCCCGGGCGCGTTCAGGGTCCATGCCTACGCCGTCGTCTTCGATGCTGATGACGCAGTCGTTCCCTTCGGCTTCCCCGGTGACTTGGATGAGTCCGGCGCCGGCCCGGGGTTCGATGCCGTGGCGTACGGCGTTTTCGACGAGCGGCTGCAGGACCAGGTAGGGGATGGCCACGCCGAGGACTTCGGGGGCGACGCGGACTTGGACGCGCAGCCGGTCGCCGAGGACGGCTCGTTGCAGGGCCAGGTAGGTCTCGATGGCGTGGAATTCGTCGGAGACGGTGGTGTAGTCGCCGCGTCGGGCCAGGCTGTAGCGGGTGTAGTCGGCGAAGTCGAGCATGAGTTCGCTGGCCTGGTCCGGGTCGGATCGCATGAGGGAGGCGATCACGGTGAGCGCGTTGTAGACGAAGTGCGGGGAGATTTCGGCGCGGAGGGCGCGGAGTTCCGCTTGTTCGGCGCGGTCCGCGGAGGCTTCGAGGCGGCCGCGTTCCACGGCGTCGGCGACCCAGGAGGCGGCTTCGCGGAGGGCGGAGCGGCGGATGGGGCCTGCGACGACGAGGACGCCGGCGACGCCGTCGCCAGCGTAGATGGGGGTGGCGGTGAGGGGCGGGAGGTCTTTCGCGGTTTCGCCGCGCAGCACGTGGTCGACGAGGGTGGCGACCGCGTCGGAGTCGGGGGAGTGTCCTGACCACACGAGGTTTCCGGACAGGTCGGCGAGGCCGAGGCCGGGGGTGTTGAGGAGCCGCCGTAGGCGCCGTGCGGCGCGTCGCGCCCCGGGGCCGGAAAGCCCGTCTTTCAGGTCGTTCATGATGGCGCGGGCGACGCGCAGCGTGGGGAGGAGATCGTGGCGTGGGCGGGGCCGCCATAGCCTGGATGGTTTGCGGCGAGGCGGTGTATCGGTCGGGTGGTGGGACGGCCTCAACATGGATGGGACTGACCACTCCCGTGAGGTTGGATACGTGAAGGTAAATACTAGTTTGTGACCTGCCGCACGTGGAGCCCTCAGCGACCGTTCGTCTCATTTCCGAGGCATTCCGTCGCGAGAAGCCGACACTTCGCCGCTTTAACGGTTTCCTATGGCACAGCTCACGTTCTACGGTTGGGTGGCAGTAGCGGGAATCACACCTGTCAGGAGTTGACATGGGCGACGAAGTGCTGGCGAACCTGATGCAGCAGAGCCAGGTCTTCCCTCCCGACGAAGCGTTCGTGGCACAGGCTAACGCCACCGCGGACCTCTACGGTGAAGCGGAAGCTGACCGGGAGGCGTTTTGGGAGAAGCAGGCCGAGCGGCTGCACTGGGAGACCAGGTGGAACCAGGTGTTGGACTGGTCCAATGCACCGTTCGCCAAGTGGTTTGTGGGTGGCAGGCTCAACGTCGCCTACAACTGTGTGGACCGGCATGTAGAGAACGGTTACGGCGATCAAGTCGCCATCCACTGGGTGGGTGAGCCCGGAGACACCCGCGACATCACCTACGCCCAGTTGAAGGACGAGGTGTGCAAGGCCGCCAACGCGCTGTCTTCTTTGGGGCTGAAGCCAGGCGACCGGGTCGCTATCCAGATGCCGATGATCCCCGAGGCGATCGTGTCCATGCTGGCCTGTGCCCGCCTGGGCCTGGTGCACAGCGTGGTCTTCGGGGGTTTTTCGCCTTCCGCGCTGCGTTCCCGGGTGGAGGACGCTGACGCCAAGGTGGTCATCACTACTGACGGCCAGTACCGGCGCGGCAAGGCCCTGCCGATGAAGGCCAACGTGGACGAAGGCATCGAGGGGATCGACGCGGTCCAGAACGTCATCGTGGTCCGCCGCACCGGCATGGACGTTCCGTGGACCGAGGGCCGCGACCTGTGGTGGCACGACCTGGTCGACTCCCAGTCGGCCGAGCACACCCCTGAGGCGTTCGACTCCGAACACCCCCTGTTCATCCTCTACACGTCGGGCACCACGGGGAAGCCGAAGGGCATCCTGCACACCACTGGCGGTTATCTGACCCAGGCGGCGTACACCCACCACGTGGTGTTCGACCACAAGCCGGGCAAGGACGTCTACTGGTGCACCGCCGACATCGGCTGGATCACCGGGCACAGCTACATCGTTTATGGGCCGCTCGCGAACCGCGCCACCCAGGTCGTCTACGAAGGCACCCCGAACACCCCGCACGAGGGGCGCCACTGGGAGATCGTGCAGGAGTACAAGGTCACGATCTACTACACGGCTCCCACGCTGATCCGCACGTTCATGAAGTGGGGGGAGGAGATCCCCGCCCGCTACGACCTGTCGTCGCTGCGGCTGCTGGGCAGTGTCGGCGAGCCGATCAACCCCGAGGCGTGGCTGTGGTACCGCAAGCACATCGGCGGTGACAAGACCCCGATCGTTGACACCTGGTGGCAGACCGAGACCGGCGCGATCATGATTTCGCCGCTGCCTGGCGCGTTGAGCCTCAAGCCGGGGTCGGCGCTGCGGGCGCTGCCGGGGGTGAGCGCGAAGGTGGTCGACGAGAAGGGCAACGAGGTTTCGCACGGTTCGGGCGGCTACCTGGTGCTGGACAAGCCGTGGCCGTCGATGCTCCGCGGGATCTGGGGCGACGAGAAGCGCTACCGCGAAACCTACTGGGCGCGGTTCGCGGACAAGGGCTTCTACTTCGCCGGGGACGGCGCCAAGTACGACGACGACGGCGACATTTGGCTGCTGGGCCGGGTCGACGATGTCATGAACGTCTCCGGGCACCGGATTTCCACCACTGAGGTGGAGTCGGCTCTGGTGGCGCACCCGACGGTGGCGGAGGCCGCTGTGGTGGGTGCGTCCGACCCGACGACGGGCCAGGCGATCGTGGCGTTTGTGATCCCGCGCGCCGGGGTGGCCCAGGACGAGGCGAGCGGCGAGGAGGCCATCAAGACGCTGCGGGAGCACGTGGCGAAGGAGATCGGTCCGATCGCTAAGCCGCGGCAGATCATCGTGGTGCCGGAGCTCCCCAAGACCCGCTCCGGCAAGATCATGCGCCGCCTGCTGCGTGACGTGGCGGAGAACCGGGAGATCGGTGACGTGACCACGCTCGCCGACTCGTCGGTGATGGACCTCATCGCGAAGGGGCTGCGCAGCGGCAAAGACGACTGATCTGCACTGACTGTTCTCGTGGGGCGTGCCGAGCAGGGGCCGGCGCGCCCCACGACTTGTCTCTGCTTTTTGCCGCGGAGCGCAGCAGAGGCGGGGCGCGACCGGTGCTGTGGTCCAGGGTGTGGCTTGTCCTGTCCGTGGGCGGGGGCTGTCTGTCCTCCGGGCTTTGGCCTGCCGGGGTTTCAGGGAGAGGTCAGGGAGAGACCAGGGAATTTCCCCATGGGATAACAGGCTTGGGGCGGGCAGTCTGAAGATATGAGCGAGTACACGACGAAGAAGACCCTGCGACGGAGTAAGAGCAACCGGATACTCACCGGCGTGTGCGGCGGTATCGGTGAGTTCCTCAACGTGGACGCCAACCTCATCCGGCTGGCTTTCGCTGTTTTCACCCTGCTGGGCGGCAGCGGCGTGTTGCTGTACCTCATCGCCTGGCTGGTGATCCCGGAGGAGGACGCGGGCGCTTCCGTGCTGGAGCACATCATCCGCACGTTCCAGGGCAAGGAATCCAAGCTGTGAAGTGGACGCTACGCGCACTGTCCGGGCGGGCCGCTCCGCTGCCCCGGGATTTCTTCTCCCGGAAGGGGGAGGCAGCGGAGACGGCCTCGGACCGGCGGTCGGAACGGGATGTGCGGGACACGCGCGCGGAGCGCCCGCAGGAACGCCGGTGAGCTAGTCGGCGCCGTGCATCATGTCCACGGCGCCGGCAGACAGTCGGGACCAGGGGAAGGCCAGCGCGACTGCGCCGAGTGTGCCGATCAGTCCGGCGAGGGTGACGACGAGGTGGGTTCCGACGTGTTCCACGAGGAAGCTCGCCACTGCGATGCCGATGCCTTGGGCTACTTGGAGGCCGGCGGCGACGAGCCCGAACGCCACCCCGCGTCCGGTGGAGGGCGCACACAGCACGAATGTGGCGTTCGCCACGAACTGGTAGGAAGCCGCCATCCCGGAGACGACGAGAAGCAGCACCATCGCCCACAGCGGTGGTTTGAGGATCCACACGGTCAACGGGAGCGAGGCGAGGATCGCTAGGAGCCCCAGCAGGTGGGTGCGCAGCGGCGGGGGGACGAGCCGGGTGAGCGGGAAACCGCCGATGATCGCGCCGATCGCCGGGGACGCCATGATCATTCCCGCGGTTGCGGGGCCGCCCCCGATTTCTGCGGCCATGGGGGTGGCCACGCCGTAGGGGACGATGTAGCAGCCGGCAAGCCAGGCGAGGAGCGCCAGGGTGCGCAGCCTCGGGTCGGTGAAGACCAGACGGGGGCCTTGCCGGGTGATCTGCCAGAGGGTGGGGCGTTCCGCGTCCTGGGATTCGGGTGCGGGCCGCGGCCGCACGCCGAGCGTGACGATGGTCGCGGACAGCAGGAAGGTGAGCCCGTTGCAGAACACGGTGGGGCGCACGTCGAGCAGGGAGATGACGAGCCCGCCCACGGCAAGCCCGACCAGGGAGCCTACCTGGGATGTGATGTTGATGAGGGTGGATCCGGCGACGAAACGCTCCCCTTGGGTGATCTGCGTGAGGAGCGCAGCGCGGGCCGCGCCGAAGGGGATGGTCGGCATCACCGAGCAGAACAGCAGCAGCCAGATGACGGGGAGCGGCAGCCCGGGAATGCTCATGGCGATGACCAGGACGGCGCGCACGACGTCGCTGACGATCATGACGCGACGGCGGGGGAACAGATCGGCGAGCCCGGACAGGAGGGGGCCTGCCACGAGCGGCGGCAGGAAGGTCAACGCCAGGGTGAGCCCGGTGACCAGGGCGGAGTCGGTGCGCTGGTAGACGAGGACGGCGACCGCGATGTTCAGCAGGTAGTTGCTGGTCATGGAGAGGGCGTGGGAGAGCCACAGGGCGCGGAATTCGCCGTTGCGGAGCACGTCGCGGTAGCCGCTGCGCCAGTCGGTGCGGGGAGGTTCTGGGGCCGCGGGGGGATCGGCGTGGGTGGGCGTGTCAATGGTGGGCAACTGTTCGTGGCGCCCGTCGCTCTGTCGTGGAATGCCGTGGCTGAAGCCGCCTGACCGCGGATTGTGCACTCTTGATTGCCCCCACGTTCAATCACTTTGCGTCGTTGCCTGTTGACATAGCGTCTCTAGAGGGGGCGAGATTGGCAAGCGGTTTGGGGGAATCGCCGGTTCTTGTTTGCGGGCGTCCGCTGCCGGGGTAGGGAGCGTGCGGCGGGGCAGTCCAGTGCCAGGTCAGGTCCAGCCGAGTTCGTGGAGGCGCTCGTCGTCGATTCCGAAGTGGTGGGCGATTTCGTGGATCACGGTGATGCGGACTTCTTCGACGACGTCTTCTTCGGTTTCGCAGATCGCGAGGATTTCCCGCCAGTAGATGAAGATCTGGTCTGGCAGCACTCCGCCGTAGCTGTCGCCCCGTTCGGTGAGCGGCACTCCTTCGTACAGGCCAAGCAGCCCGGGTTCCGGGGGGTCTTCGGCCAGGGTGATGACCACGTTGTCCATGTACGCGGTCAGTTCGGGTGGAATGGAGTCGAGGGCGTCGGCGACGAGCTCTTCGAAGCGGCGGCGGGAGGTTTCGATCACGTCTCGTATTGTGCGCCACGAGGGTAAGGGGAGCGAAAGAGCCCGGGGCAGCGACGTCCGGGAGCACTGGTGACCTGGGGAGGCGACGCTGTGGAGTGGCGAGCGGTCCTGGCCCGGATAGGGCTGGCCTTCCATCCGCGGACGTGGCGCAGGGCTGCGGGGTGGCTGCGGCACCGCCACGCGGTCCGTGTGTGGCGCGTCGGGGCGGTGGTGGCCGCAGGGATCGCCGGGGGATGGGCCGGGCTGGCAGTGGGCGGTCAGGTGCTGACTCCGATCGGCCCTGCCGACGTCGTCTTGGCGGTGGGCCCGTCGTGGCGCGGGGAGACTGTGATCAATATCGCCCCGTTGGGCAAGCTGGCGTTCGACACGCATGCTGCGCCGCTGCGGTTTGAGGCGACGATCGCGGAGATCCGGTTGACCGCGGCCGAGGAGATGGTGCAGAACCCGGAGTCGATCCACCGGCTCGGCGCGAGCATTGTCGCGGACGTGAAGCAGGGCGCGGTCATGTTGGCGTGGCGGGCCGTGCTGGCCTCGGTGGGTACGGCGGCCCTGGTGTGCCTGCTGCTGTTCCGTAGTTGGGTGCGGGCCCTGGTGGGCGCGCTCACCGCCTTGGTGATGCTCGCCACCGCTGGCGGTGTGACGTATTTCACTTTCAATCCGGGGGCGATTGCGGAGCCCCGCTACACCGGTCTGCTCGCCGGCGCCCCCCAGGTGGTGGGCAGCGTGGAGGACGTGATCAACCACTTCTCCGAATACCAGGCGCAGTTGGCTGGCCTGGTGGGCAACGTCTCCCAGCTGTACCAGGTCACTTCGACCCTGCCCGTCTACGAGGAGGACGCCGCTACGATCCGGGTGCTGCACGTGTCGGACCTGCACCTCAACCCGGCCGCGTGGGAGGTCATCAACTCGCTGGTGGAACAGTTCCAGGTGGCCGTGGTGGTGGACTCCGGGGACATCAGCGACCGGGGCAGCGCCGCCGAGGACGTGTTCATGGACCAGATCGCGGACCTGGACGTGCCCTACGTGTGGGTGCGCGGCAACCACGATTCGATGGGCACCCAGCGCGCGGTCGCCGCCCAGCCCAACGCGATCGTGCTCGACGACGACATTGTCGAAGTGGCAGGGCTGCGGTTCTACGGGGCGGGAGACCCCCGGTTCACCGCAGACAAGGCGTTGGACAATCCCACGGACGCAGAGGTCGCCGCGATCGGCGCCCGTCAGGCGCGCAGTATTGCGGACGCGGATCCTCCGGTGGACGTGGCGGTGCTGCACGACCCGCTGCAAGGGGAGGCGTTCAGCGGGGTGGTGCCGCTCGTACTGTGCGGGCACGGCCATGAACGCTGGACCGAGATACGGGAGAGCGGGACCCGGATTTTCGCGCAGGGGTCCACGGGCGGCGCCGGGCTGCGTGGGCTGGAGCACGACGAGCCCACCCCGTACCAGGCGTCGGTGCTGTATTTCGACGCGGAGACCAAGCGGTTGCAGGCGTGGGACGACATCACGCTGGGCGGGCTGGGACTGACGTCGGTGCAGATCGAACGGCACATCGAAAGCGACCCAGACCGGGAGATCACCCCGGTGGAGACGGTTGCGCCGTCGCTGGACACGACCCCGCCTACGCTTCTCCCGCCGGAATCGCCTAACCTAGAGTTGTCTCCTCCCGCTTCCGCGGTACCACGGTGACGTGTTGGGGAAACACTTTGGCACTTGGTCCCAATGTCCCCTATGCTTAAGCCGTCCCCGACGGAAGGACGGGGGAAATGACGACTCGGTCGTCGTCGAGGCCCCCATCGTCTAGTGGCCTAGGACGCCGCCCTTTCAAGGCGGTAACGCGGGTTCGAATCCCGTTGGGGGTACTGGTGGTCTGAAACACTGCCAGAGTCTGGCAGAATAAAGACCGCGCGGAGGACGCGACGAACCTGATAGAATCAGGTAAGAAGCGGACAAAGCAAAAACAAAAAATAATTAAATATCGGGGTCCTGTGGAGCAGTTTGGAGTGCTCGCCACCCTGTCAAGGTGGAGGCCGCGGGTTCAAATCCCGTCAGGACCGCTCACTTCGCAGTACAGTATGTGGCTGGGGCCAGGTAGCTCAGTTGGCAGAGCGTCCGCCTGAAAAGTGGAAGGTCGGCGGTTCGATTCCGCCCCTGGCCACTCACTGCATCGGAGAAAAGCCCGGAACTTTTGTCCCGGGCTTTTTGGTAGTTGTGCCACCGTATTTTTCTTTTGGCGGTTTTTAGCGGACGCGCCGTCGGCTTCACCACGACGGTAGAAATCCGGTTCTGCTCTGCCACGGCAGGTTTCAGCGGACACGGTGCGACAGGATTCCGTGAAGGGCTGACAGAGCCGTGCCGCCGTCCATCCCCAGGGCGGCACGAAGCGCGCCGCAGGGCGGCAGGAAATTCTCCGACTGGGGACTCTCTCGACGCCGCCCTAGCGGGTGCGCTTGGTGGCCCTCCAGCCGAGCAGCGCCCCCACGAGAGCGCCGACAGCGAATCCGAGGAGGATGCTGAGGACGACACCCATCGCGGAGCCGCCGCTGAAGAGAAGTCCGAGCGACAGCACGCAGGCCGCGCCGGCAGCGACCCCCAGGATCACGGCAAGGGTCTGTGTGTTTTTGAGTTTCTGGTTGACCATGGTTGGCCTCCGCGGAGAAAGGATTCTCTGCTTTGACGGAGACGGTGGGCCACTGGTTCTTGCTGTGCAGCCCGAATCTCCGCAAACCGCGGGGCGACAAGGCCGCGCTCGGCGGCCGGAAGCCACGACGAGGGCAGGGCACGAGGCCCCGGCGCGCTCTTTCCTCGCTGAGAGGGCGGCTTACCCGCCTAGGGAAAGGCGTCGCGTGGGGAAGGCAGGGCCTCCGCCGCAGGGAACAGGAGACGGGGTGCGCCCGAGGGGAAGGTGCGACCAGGGCGCACCGGGAGGACACGCGCGGGTCGCTGCGACGCTGGGATGGGGGTCCTGCACGGGTGACGTGGTGGGGAACGTCAATCAGTCTTGACGGGTCCGCTTGGCGTCTCTCCGGTCGAGGAGGAGCCCCACAATGAAGCCGATGAGGCATCCGAGAGGAATCGTGATGAGGGTTCCTGCTCCGAAGTAGTCGCCGAGGAACAGCAGCCCGACAGGAAGACTGAAAGCGCCGCCGATCGCAGCCCCTAAGCCCAGGCCTAGAGCCCATTTGTTGCGGGTTTTCTCAGCCATGACGAGCCTCCACGGGTTCTGACCGTTTCTTGCACCGTGGTTTATTGCCGTGAGAAGCGGCGCACAACCGGTTCCTTCCCTTCGTTCTTGCCGACATGAACATCAGCAAAGGACCGGACCAGAACCCTCAGGGCAGGAACCGCGCCAAGGGCGGGCGTGGAGGCTTCCCCGCGCTCGCCTGCCGGGAGTGACATGGGGCACGAGGCATCGAACCGCGGGAGGCACGCGCAGCCCCGGTTTCCCCGGTGAACGAGCGGGTCTCACGTGTCGGTGCGGCGTCTGCCGTACAGCAGGCCGACAAGGAGCCCGGCCGCGGAGCCGACGACGAAGCCGATACCGATACCCAGCGGGATCGCATCGAACACCAAGCCGACCACGCTGCCGAGCGCAATCCCCATACCGGCTCCGATGCCTAGGCCGAGTGGAATCGATTGTCGCAACTCCATCGTGTTTCTCCCTCCCGCAGCCCCTCCCCCTACCCCTCCGATGCCCGGGTATCGCGGAGAGTTCAGGCTCAACCGCGGAAAGCGGTGGAGAGGGATGTCACGTCTCTCAGGAAGGCGAGTGTCACCCGGTGGTGGCGGTCTGGACGTGGCGCAGGCGGGCTGCCGGACCTCGGCACCACCGGGGCGAGGCCCTCCGCCGCCAGAGCCGGGGCAGGCGAGGAGCGCCGCCTCACCCGCCTCGACCAGGTCTTTTCGGATGAGCCCTCCCATAGTGGAATACCCCTGGGGGGTATATTGGTTGAGGGTAAGGGAGTGTCGGCAACATCGGAGAAACCGGCCATGAGCGTGGTGCGCAGACTCGGAATCTACGGTTTGGTGCTCGTCGCCGTATTCGGGATCGCCTACGGGGTGGGCACGCTCACCCACGCGAACGCGGCGGAAAGCACGCCCGTGGCCGTGCAAGAGCAGGGGGACTGATGGGTGAGGAAGCCACACGGCGCCGCGACGCCGAACGGGTTGAACTCCTCATCGGCGGCATGACCTGCGCGTCGTGCGCCAACCGAGTGGAACGCAAACTCAACAAGCTCGCCGGGGTGCGGGCCAGCGTCAACTACGCCACTGAGAAAGCGTCAGTGGAGTTCGACAGCGGCGTCACCATCGACGACCTGATCACCACGGTCGAGAAAGCAGGCTACACGGCGGCCCTCCCTGCCCCGCCCCGCGCCGCCCAGGACACGGAAGACCAGGCCGCTGACCCGGTGGCAGCGCTGCGCACACGGCTGCTGGTCAGCGCGGTGCTGTCGATTCCGGTCATCGCCATGGCGATGATCCCGGCCCTGCAGTTCACCTACTGGCAGTGGGCGTCCCTCGTCCTGGCCGTTCCGGTGGTGGTGTGGGGTGCGCTGCCCTTCCACATCGCCGCGGTCAAAAACCTGAGGCTGGGGGAGGCCACCATGGACACGCTGGTGTCCATGGGCACGCTGGCGGCTTTCGCCTGGTCGCTGTATGCGCTGTTCTTCGGGGAAGCGGGCATGCCCGGCATGACGCACCCGTTCGAGTTCACCATCAGCCGCACCGACGGTTCTGCCGCCATCTACTTGGAGGTCGCGGCCGGGGTCACCACGTTCATCCTCGCCGGACGCTACTTCGAAGCTCGGGCTAAGCGGCGGGCCGGGGCCGCGCTGCGCGCCCTCCTGGAATTGGGCGCGAAAGAGGTCACGGTGGTGCGCGGCGGCCGGGAGACGCGGATCCCCGTGGAGCAGCTCGCCGTCGGTGACCGGTTCGTGGTGCGTCCCGGGGAGAAGATCGCCACGGACGGGGTTGTGGAGGAGGGCGCCTCCGCCGTGGACGCGAGCATGCTCACCGGTGAGTCCGTGCCCGTCGAAGTCGGGGTCGGCGACGCGGTGGTCGGCGCCACGGTCAACGTCGGCGGCCGGCTCGTGGTGCGCGCAACCCGCGTGGGCGCGGACACCCAGCTCGCGCAGATGGCGAAGCTGGCGGAGGAGGCGCAGAGCGGCAAGGCCGAGGTGCAGCGGCTCGCCGACCGGATTTCCGGGGTGTTCGTGCCCGTGGTGATCGCGCTCGCGGTGGCCACGCTCGGGTTCTGGCTGGGGGCGGGCGGCCCGGTGGAGGCCGCGTTTACCGCTGCTGTCGCGGTGCTCATCATCGCCTGCCCGTGCGCGCTGGGCTTGGCCACTCCCACGGCGCTCCTGGTGGGCACGGGCCGTGGAGCCCAGCTCGGCATCCTCATCAAAGGCCCTGAAGTGTTGGAGAACACGCGCCGCGTGGACACGGTGGTGCTCGACAAGACCGGCACGGTCACCATGGGCACGATGGCGCTCGTCGACGTGGCCGCTGCCGACGGGGAGGACGCCGACGAGGTGCTGCGGCTAGCCGGGGCTGTGGAGCACGCCTCCGAGCACCCTATTGCGCGGGCGATCGCCCGGAGCGCCGCCGACCGGGTCGGGAATGTGCCGCCGGTGACTGATTTCGCTGCCACCGCAGGGCTGGGGGTGCGGGGGGTAGTGGACGGCCGCACGGTCCTCGTGGGGAAGGCCGCCCTGCTCGCCCAGGAAGGCGTGGCCGTGCCGGAGGCGGTGGCGCGGAAGGCCGCACAGGCGGAAGCCGCAGGCCACACCGCGGTCCTGGCCGCCTGGGACGGGAAGGCTCGCGGGGTGCTTGTCGTCGCCGACACGGTGAAGCCCACGAGCGCCGAGGCCGTGGCCCAGTTGCGGCAGCTGGGGCTCACCCCGATTCTGCTCACCGGCGACAACGCGGCCGTGGCCCGCACGGTCGCCGAACAGGTCGGTATTGACGAGGTCATCGCCGAAGTGCTGCCCGCCGACAAGGTGGACGTGGTCAAACGGCTGCAGGACGAAGGCCGCGTGGTGGCGATGGTCGGTGACGGGGTGAACGATGCGGCCGCACTCGCCCAAGCCGATTTGGGGCTGGCGATGGGCACTGGCACGGATGCGGCGATCGAGGCCGCGGACCTCACCCTGGTCCGCGGGGATCTGCGGGTCGCCGCGGACGCGATCCGGCTGTCCCGCCGCACCCTGGCCACGATCAAAGGCAACCTGTTCTGGGCGTTCGCCTACAACGTGGCGGCGCTGCCGCTGGCCGCTGCCGGGCTGCTCAACCCGATGATTGCGGGCGCGGCCATGGCGTTCTCCAGCGTCTTCGTGGTCAGCAACAGTCTGCGGCTGCGGGGCTTCCGCCCCCATGCCGCGCCGTGAGCGCGCCACACGCTGCCGTCTGGGCGGTGCGGGCTGCTGCCCGCGCCGCCCAACTGCTGTTGGGGGCCGTGTGCCCGCCCTCGTCCCGCCCCGGGTCAGGGCGTGGCGGTATGGCTGGTGATCCACTCTTGCACGGCGTGAGCGGTCTCCTCCACCGAGGCGTCGGTGGTGTCGAGCAGGGTCATCGGCGGGGTCATGGTCGCCGCGTTCTCCCGGATCCACGCCGCGTATTCCAGCATTTCCGCGATCCGCGGCTCGTCCCATTCCCGCCACGCCGGGCGGGCCCGCAGCCGGGCAGCGAGCACTTCGGGATCGCACATGAGGGACAGGTAGTGGATTTCGGAGAACAGGGCACGCTCCGGCAGCGGTTCGAACTCCGGGGGCACGACCGTGCCGCACAGCACGACGGGGCGGCCGTTCTGGTGGATCATGGCGGCCATACGCAGCCACGTGGACCGGAACAGCCGGTGGTGGTGGGACGGGTCGCGGAGCCCGTCCACCCACAGCACGTCCTGTTCCACCACCACGTAGCGGTCGGACAGCCGTTCGGTGAGCAGCCGCCCCACCGTGGATTTTCCTGTGCCACTGGGCCCAGTCACCGCGAACAGGGGGAGGCGTCGGAACGGCCGCCGGTGCCCGCACTCGACACAGTGGAGCACCGGCGGGTCTGCTTCCACGACGGGAGTGTCCGTGTACGCGTCGCAGCGCGCACAGATGAGGAGGTTCACGGCTGCGGCCTAGTCGAACAACTCCTCGAGGAAGCTTTTCCGGCGACGCTTGTAGCCATAGGGGCGTGGGGAGTCGGCGTAGTACGGTCGGGGAGAGTCGGGATAGTAGGGGCGCGGCGAGTCCGCATAGCCGTAGGAGTCTGGTCGGGCGTGGTACATGGGTGGTGGCGGTGCCCCGTGCGGTGGAGGCGGCGGGGGCGGGGCCGCGTAGTGACGCTGCTCAGCCGCCACGATTTGCTCCAACTCTCCGGCGTCGAGGAAGATGCCTCTGCACCGTTCACACTGGTCGATGTGGACACCCATACGGTCGAAGGTGCGCATACGGCCTTGGCACTTAGGACAAATCACAGTGCCATCGTATTCGGGGAAGGGTTGCCAGTGTCCCTAGCCGACGAGACACGCGCGGGCCGCCATTGGCCGTGTCGTTTTTCTCCCTAAAAGACCGCAGGTCATTCCGGGTTTCCGAAGGATTTGGACAGACAAGGCGACAGTCCCGCCTGTGGAAGGGGTTCACAAAGGGCTGAGCCTTCTAAAATTCCGGTTGGGGCGCCGCACCGGTAGGCCGCGCCAGCATCAGACCGAGGAAGCCGCCGATGAGCAATGATTCCCCCCAACTCCCCGATTTCCTCCTCGCTGGTCGGTATCGGCTGCACAGACTCATCGGCGCAGGAGGGATGGGACGTGTCTGGGAGGGTGTCGACGAACTCCTTGATCGGCCGGTAGCCATCAAGGAGTTGACGATCAATGAGCATCTGCCGCCGCAGGAGATCGAGATTCTGCGGGCCCGGATGCTGCGGGAGGCGCGTAGCGCCGCTCAGCTCAGCCACCCGTCGATCATCACCGTGTTCGACGTGGTGGAAAAGGACGGTTTTCCGTGGATTGTGATGGAGCTCGTCCACGGCAAGTCCTTGAGCGAGATCATCAAACAGGAGGGGGCGATCAGCCCGGAGCGGGCCGCTAATCTCGGGCTTCAGGTGGCTGCGGCGCTGTCTGTGGCGCACCAGCGCGGGATCGTGCACCGCGACATCAAACCGGGGAACGTGCTTGTGGCCCGGGGGGACCGGGCGGTGCTCACCGACTTCGGTATCGCCTATTTGGAGGGCAGCAGCCGGCTGACTCGGACGGGGAGCCTGCTGGGGTCGCCCAGTTATCTCGCGCCGGAGCAGGCGCGGGGCGAGCCTGCGAGCCCGGCAGCGGACATGTGGGCGCTGGGCACCACGTTGTATGCGGCGCTGCACGGGGCCCCGCCGTTCCAGCGCGCCACGCCGATGGCCACGCTCACCGCGGTGGTGGTGGACGAGGTGCCTCCGCCGGTGAAGGCGGGGCCGTTGCGGCCGCTGCTGGAACAGTTGCTCAACAAGGACCCGCAGAAGCGTCCCACGGTGCACGAGGTCGTGGAGGAGCTGCAGCGGGTGGTGATGAGCTTCCCGCCGCAGAGCAGTTCCGCGTCGTCCACGGGGACGCACACGCTGCAGGAGGAGGCCAGCCCGGCCCCTGCCGAGGTGAGCGTGGCGAAGCCGGCTGCGGACACGAGTGCGCTGCCGCTGTCCTCGCCTGCGGAGCCGGGGAAGCGGAACAGCACGCTGGCGACCGTCGGCCTGGTGGCGTTGGCGCTGTGCGTGGTGGTGGCGGTGATCACCGCCGTGGTGCTGTTCGTCCCTGCGGGCGGGAACAGTCGGGCGGACGGGGAGCAGCCGGCCGCGGAAACCTCGCAGAGCAGCGAGGAGACGGGGCAGGCGGAAGAGCCGGAGCCCACAACCTCCGCGGAGGCCGCCGAGCAGGGCGTCGGAGAAGACGACGAGGACAGCGAGGAGGAAGCGGAGGACGACGACTATTCGGGGCCTCCGCTGGTCCGGCACGAGGATCCCACTGGGTTCTCGTTGGACGTGCCGGAAGGATGGTCGGTGGACCGGCGGGGAAGCAGCGTGTTCTTCCGCAACCCCGAGGGCGGCTATCTGCAGGTGGACCAGACGGATTCGCCGAATCCCGACGCGAAAAAAGACTGGGAGGCCCAAGAGCGGGGCGCGGCTGGACGCTTTTCGAACTACTCCCTGATTGACATCAGATATTCCGACCACCCGTCGATGGAGCGTTATGTGACGGCGTCGGATTGGGAGTTCACCTTCACGATCAACGGCCAGCGGATGCACGCGGTGAACCGGGGATTCCACACCGAGAAGAAGGGGTATGCGCTGTTCTTGGTGTATCCGGCGGACGGCTGGGAGGAGACGGGGGCGCCGCTGCTGGACCGGATGTCGGAGAGTTTCGAGCCTGCCGCGTAGTCGGGGAGTGGAGACACCCGTGAGACGGGTGTGAGAAATGTCCCCAGGCGGGGAAAGAAGAGGAAAAGAAGTGGGGGTCGGGGCGCCCGCACGCACCCCGACCCCAGGTGGCTCAAGTCTCCAGGCGAGCTCTCTTCAGGTGGCGAAGAGCCAGGGCGCCCGCACGCACCCCAACCCTTCCAGGGCTGGCTCAAGCCTTGGAGACGAGCCCTTCGGTGGTAGAGACCCAGGCGCCCGCACGCACCTCGGTCTCTCTGGGAGTGGCTCGAGTGGGGTGAGCCATCATCCAGTGAGGATCCGGTGACCGGTTCGGCCCTCCCGGGTAGGGCCGCCGGTCTGGGGGCTCACAGATCTCTTGCCGGGGGGAGGAACGGTGGCCACCCTGAGGATGGGAGGAGTGGAGGAAGGCAGCCACCGCCCAACAAGGGATCTTCTCCTGACCTTTTGGGAGCGCTCCCAAGCGGTCGATACCTATTATTTGTGGCACTCTTCATAGATGTCAATGGGTTCGGGGCAGGAAAGTTCATTCGTCTCGTTCTGGGGCTAAGAACAGGAAAAACGCTAATTGGACGTTCGCTGATGAAGATCTAAAAACCGGAAAAACTTCGCACTGTCGGTGGTGGTGTCCACGCCAGGAAACCCGCCCCGGCGCCACCCGGCTAAAAAACCATCCCGCGCCTCCCCGCGATGACGGCCCCCGGCCCCGCTGACCACGCCACGGCGGGGTAGACGTGGACCCATGACCACCGTCGCATCCCACGAACACACCCCGCTCGCCCGGACCCTCGCCGTAGCCATCCGCGGCGACGTCGACTTCTCCCCCCTCGCCCGGGCGCTCTACTCCGCTGACGCCTCCATCTACCGCCGCATCCCCCTCGGCGTCGTCTACCCCCGCCACACCGACGACATCGCCGCCACCGTCGAAATCTGCCGGGAAGCCGGAGTCGGCATCACCATGCGCGGCGGCGGCACCTCCTGCGGGGGACAAGCCCTCGGAACCGGCGTGGTCGTGGACACCTCCCGCTACTTCAACCGCATCCTCAGCGTGGACCCGGAAGCCCGCCGCGCCGTCGTCGAACCCGGGGTCGTCCTCGACACACTGCGCACCGCCGTCGCCCAGCACGGGCTCACCTTCGGCCCTGACCCCTCCACCCACAACCGGTGCACCCTCGGCGGCATGATCGGCAACAACGCCTGCGGCTCCCATTCAGTCGCCTGGGGCACCACCGCCGACAACATCACCGCCCTGCACGTGGTCACCGCGGACGGCCGCCACCGCACCGTCACCGCCACCCAGATCACCACCCCCGACGGGCTGCCCGACCACGCCCTCATGGACGGCTTGGACGCGGTCGCCGCTCACGCCCTCGCCCCCATCCGCACCGAACTCGGCCGCTACCGCAGACAAGTCTCCGGATACCCCCTGCAGCACCTGCTTCCGGAACGCCGCGACTACGCCAAAAGCCTCGTCGGCACCGAAGGCGGCTGCGCCATCACCACCTCAGCCACCCTCACCCTCGTGCCCGCCCCCAAAGCACGCGTCCTGCTCCTCGTTGGCTGCGCCGACCGCTACGCCGCCGCGGAAATCGCCCACGAATTCCTCGCCTACCGTCCGCTCACCGTGGAAGGCATGGACACCGAACTGCTCGGCCCGCGGGTAGCCGACCTGCCCGAAGGCGGCGCGTGGCTGTACGTGGAATTCGGTGGAGACACACCCGCCGAAGCCGAAGCCGCAGCCCGCCGCGCGGAACGCGCCTTCGCCGCCCACGTCCGCTCCACCCTCGTCGTCACCGACCCCGCGGACCGGGTCCGGCTGTGGCGGATCCGCGAAGACGCCGCTGGACTCGCCACCCGCCCGCCCAGCGGCGACGAAGCCTGGCCCGGCTGGGAGGACGCCTCCGTGCCCGCGGAAAACCTCGCCGCCTACCTCCGCGACTTCGACGCGCTCTGCCGCGACGAAGGACTGTCCGGCCCCGTCTACGGCCACTTTGGCGAAGGATGCCTGCACGTGCGGCTCAACGCCGACCTGACCAGCCCGGAAGGCGTGGCCCGCTACCGCCGGTTCGTTGAAGCCGCCTGCGACATCGTGGTCCGGCACGGCGGCGTGCCGTCTGGGGAGCACGGCGACGGGCAAGCCCGCTCCGAACTGCTCTCCCGCGTCTACTCGCCCGCCCTACTCAACGCGTTCGCCGACACCAAACACGTGTGGGACCCGCACAACCTGCTCAACCCGGGCGCGGTCGTGCGGCCCCGCCCGCTCGACGCCGACGTGCGGCCGCTCGCCATGGCCGCCCCGGTCCGCCCCGTCCTGCGGCTCGCCGAGGACCGCGACGACTTTGCGCGCGCCGTGCGCCGCTGCGTGGGCGTAGGCAAGTGCCGCGCCCACGCCGGGGCGATGTGCCCCAGCTACCAGGTGACCCGCGAGGAAAAAGACTCCACCCGCGGCCGGGCCCGCGTCCTCGGCGAGATGCTCGCCGGGGAAGTGGTCACCGCCGGCTGGCGGTCCCCCGAAGTGCGCGAAGCCCTCGAACTGTGCCTGTCCTGCAAGGCGTGCGCTCGAGAATGCCCGGTCGGAGTGGACGTAGCCGCCTACAAGTCGGAGTTCCTCTACCACCACTACCGGCACCGGATCCGGCCGCGCGCCCACTACACGCTGGGCTGGCTGCCCGTGTGGCTGAAACCCGCCGGCGTGATGCCGGGCCTGGTCAACACGGTGGCCCGCTCCCCGCTCGCCGGGCTCCTCAAACGCGTCGCGGGAATCGACCGGAGACGCGATCTGCCCGTGTTCGCCACCCGCCGCCAACGTCGCGCCTCCGCCGCGGATCGGACCCCGCTGCGCCGCGGGTTCACCACAGACCAGCCGCGCGCCGTGCTGTGGACCGACAGTTTCACCCTCGCGTTCTTCCCGCAGGTGCTCGCGGACGGCCGCGCCGTGCTGCGGGACGCGGGCTGGGAAGTCGTGGACAGCCCGGCCCGGCTGTGCTGCGGGTTGACGTGGACGTCGACCGGACAACTCGGGGTGGCGCGGAGAGTAGCGGAGCGCACGGTGCGCGCCCTGCTGCCCGCGGTGCGCGCGGGCGCGGTCATCGTGGGCCTGGAACCCAGTTGCACCGAACAGTTGCGCCGCGAACTGCCGCGCCTGCTCGGTACCGACGAGGCCGCTGAAGTCGCTGGCGCGGTCCGCACGCTCGCCCAGGCGCTCACCGAGTTCACCCCCGACTGGGAGCCGCCCCGCATCACCAGCCGGGTGATCGCTCAAGTGCACTGCCACCAGCACGCCGGATCCGGCTGGCACGCGGAACGAGCCCTGCTGGAACGGGCCGGAGCCACAGTGGAGGTGCCGCAGAACTCGTGTTGCGGCCTGGCCGGTGATTTCGGGTTCGTGGACGGCCACTACGAAGTGTCGCTGGCATGCGCGGAACAAGGACTGCTGCCCGCGGTGCGCGCCGCAGGAGCCGGGGACACGGTTCTCACCGAAGGGTTCAGCTGCCGACTGCAAGTCACCCAAGCCCACCCGGAGGCCCGGCCCGTCCACCTGGCGACCCTGCTCCGTAACGGCCGCGGCAGCCAAGCCACGGCCGGGCAGTGACCTGTCGGTGTTCCGGCTTCAGCGGAACACCGCTGCCCGGGCCAGGTCCATGGAATGCTCCCCCAGCCTGGAACCAGGGCGGGGAAACGCAGCGGCCCGCCGGGGATGCCCCGGCGGGCCGCCCCAACCTTTAACTACCTGCCAGTAACTCGTCACTGGACTGACCAGGGCGTGTCACGCACCAGGGTGTGCCGCAGTGGATTGCTATTTCTGGCTCTGGCGGCGCAGTTGGCGCGCCCGCACGAACGCTTTCAGCGCCTTGATGATGCGCCCGGATCCCAACAGAGTCAGCCCCATCCCGGCCCATGCTTCCGCTTCACCCTTGGTGTCTCCGATCTGCTGGAACAGTTCTTGGGCGCGGGTGACAGCCTTGAGGGCTTCTTCAGGCCGATTCGCTTGGCCGAGCGCTGCGGCAAGACCACTCCAGGCCTGCGCTTCACTCTGGATGTCCCCGGCCTGCTGGAACAGTTCTTGGGCGCGGGTGAAAGCCTCGGCAGCGTCCTCACCCCGACCCGCACCAATCAGCGCTGTGCCGAGGCCAGCACACGCTTCCGCTTCACCACGGGCGTCCGTGGTTTGGCGGAACAGCGTGCGGGCGCGAGTGAGCGTGTCGACGGCTTCCGTAAACTCACCTGAAGCAAGCTGGGACATGCCAAGGGCAGCCAGCTCCGGTGCTCCAAGGGCGGCGCCTTCTTCCTGCCCTAGCAAGTCACGGACATGGTCGGCGGCCTTGACGGCTTCTTCCGTCTGTCCTGTTTTCCGCAGTGCCTCCGCGAGGCCAGCCCATGCCTGTGCTTCGCCTTGGGTGTCCTCGGTGCGCTGGAACAGCTCTCGAGCGTGGGTGAAAGCGTCGATAGCCTCCTTCGGCCGGTTCGCTTGGTTGAGCGCTGTGCCGAGGAGCACCCATGTCTGTGCCTCGGCGTGTGCGTCCCCGGTGCGCTGAAACAGCTCTTGGGCGCGGGTGAGCGACTTGATGGCGTGCTCAAACCGGCTCATACCGAGCAGGGTGAGGCCACGGCAGGACAATACTTGCGCTTCCCCGTAAGGGTCTGCGGTCTGCTCGAGCAGAGCATGGGCGCGGTCTAAAGCGTCGAGGGCTTCCTTAAAGCGGCCCATACTCTGGAGCGCGAGACCGACACCGGTGAGCGCCGGCACCCCGCTGCGAGGATCTGTGATACGCCCCAGCAGGTTGGAGGCGTTCGTGAACGCCTCAAGAGCGTCGTCGAGCTGACGCGCTTGCTGCCGTGCTCCACCAAGCCCGGTCAACGCTTCCACTTCGCCAAGGGTGTTCCCGGTTTGGCGGAACAGGTCGCGGGCACGAGTGAACGCTGCGCCGCCCTCCTCGGGGCGGCGCATGCCTACCAAGGCAAGGCCGAGAGCGAGCCATGCCTGCGCTTCTGCGTTCGGGTTGTCGGTGGCGTGCGCAACAGCTTGAGCAGAGCGGGAAACCTGTTCCAACTCCCCGAAACGACGCCTGAGGTCCAGGTACTTGGTCAAGAGCAGGGGGAGAAGAACCGCTGCGTCGGTGTGGTCGAGGGTGGGGGCAGCGAGCGCGGCAGCTACCAGAGTGGCCTGCTCGTTGTCCAGCCAGGCCAGCGCCTCCTCCCGGCGGGCGAACCGGTTGGAAACCTCTTGACTGGGTGGGGCTTTCAAATGGGTGTCCGCAGCGTGAGCCGTGGTCACGTAGTAGTCCAACAGTCGGGTAAGAGCCTGGTCGCGGTCGGCAGGCGGTTGGGGGTGGCTGGCAGCGTAGTCGATGAGCAGGTCATGCGCTCCCCACCGGTCCTCGCTGGCGTGTTGGAGCAGGTGCACGGCCACCAGTTCTTCAAGCACTTCTTCCACGGCGTCTTCGTCAAGGCCGGTGAGTACCGCGGCGGCGGACGTGGAAATAGTCGGGCCTGGGCTGGAAGCCGTAAGAAGGAAAACTCGTGCTTCGTCGTCGGTCAGTTGTGCGAGGGAGGTGTCGAAGACCGCTCGGAGAATCCGTGTTTGACTCGCGTCTCGGCTGAGGTCGTGGATCTTGTCCACTCGCGAGGCCGCTTTTTTGAGCCGTTGCACCAGGCGGGCAGGGGTGAGTTGGGGAGTACGAGCGAGTTGTGCGGCAACGATCTCCAACGCCAACGGCAGATAGCCGCACACCTCAGCTAGTTGCCGCAAGCCCTCAGTGTCGCGGGTGCGCGCATCGTCTTCCTTGAGGATGCTGGCCACCAGTTCCACGGCCGCATCGGCGGTGAGAACGTCCAGGTCAATGTGGTGGGCACCGGTCAAAGAGTGCAGGCTGCTGCGGCTCGTGGCTACCAGCCGGTGATTGCCGGGACCGGGAAGCAGGGGGCGCACCTGCTCGGCGCTCTGAGCGTTATCTACCACCACCAGCACCGGTCGGCCGCGCGGGTCGTTGCGGGACAGTTCCGTCAGAGCTGACCGGTAGAACGCGGCGCGCTCCTCAAGCTCCGCGGGGATCTCCTCGGGGGCGATACCCATTTGGCGCAGCAGCACGTCTAAGGCTGCGCCTGCGGACAGGGGTACGGCGCCGGGGGTGTAGCCGCGTAGGTCCACGAACAGTTCCGCGCAGAACCATTCACGCTGGTGGGCTATCCGTCCTGCGGAGGCGACCAGAGCGGTTTTACCCACTCCTCCCATGCCCGCCAGCGCGGACACCACGACGCTTGAGGACGTTTCGTCCTCCTCCTGGTGAGAAGCGGTGGGGTCAAGCCAGCTCAGCAGAGTGTCCACTTCGTGCTGGCGGCCTACCAGGGCCGGGGGAGGGGCGGGGAGGGAGAACTTCGCGGTGGGGCGGGACCGATGGAGATAAAAGTGAAAATTGTTCTCTTTTGTGATCTGTTGGCCAATAACGTTGTTGCCAGCCTGGGCCTTTATAATTTTGATATGGGCTGGGGTAGAGTTCGGTGTGGACCCGGTGTCGCTCACTTGCGCTCCTTCCGGGACTGAGTGGTCTGCTTTCCGATGACGTCCTTTCCGGCCTCGATGCCGCGCATGTGGATGTAGTCTCCGCCCGGGGAGGTGTCGGGACCGGTTTTGCCTTTCACGGAGCGCCCGGCTTTCACGCTTACGAACTTGATGACATCGCCGTTCCCGCTTTTCTTGCCTTTCCCCTCAGGGGAAGCAGGAGGAGGCCACAAAGCCACCACCAGGCCTGCTACTGCCACCACGAAAGAGGCGATAGCAGAGAATTGGCTGAGCTCGTTGAGCCCGCCTAGGCCAGGCACGAAACGGGCAAGCGCCCACAGTCCGGCCAGTATCACCGCAACAACAACAAGGATTGTCACCCAAAGCCATTTGCGCTTCATACGGAGATGGTTCCCCATCCTCAGCTGACTATGGACATGTCGCCGTAGTTTTTGTGCGCAACTGATACACGGTCGAAATCAGCAGACGAGCACAGTTTGACCCCGCTGTCTTCTACGCAAGGAAAAGGTGGATCAACGGCCGGCAGGGACCCGGCTTCAGGTGCGACCGGAATAGCGGGGCGGCTATCGGCCACTATTCGCAGTACTGGTCTCACCGAAGGTTCCGGCGCGGCCGCACGCCACCCAGACCCGCCTAAGGCCAATCCCGTCCACGTGGCGCCCCTGTTCTCTAAGCGTCGCAGTTGCGCACAGCCACAGGCGGACAAGGACCTGCTCTGTCGTGCACCGCGCGAGGAACCAGAACCGAAGCCGTGAGGCACAAGAAAAGGCGGGGATCCAGAAAAATCCCCGCCACTGCCAATGTACGACACACCCCAGGGCTTGCGGCAAGACCCCGGGTATGCCGCAGAATCGCTGGCCTGGACTGGGACACGCGTTGATGGGGGACGAGCGTCATGATCGATGTGATCATCGTCGGCGGGGGACCGACCGGCACCATGCTGGCCAGCGAGCTGCGGCTGCACGGCGTGCACACGGTCGTGGTGGAGAAGAGGGCCGAACCGACCCGAATCGTCCGCGGACTCGGGTTGCACGTGCGCAGCATCGAAATCATGGACCAGCGCGGCCTGCTGGAACGGTTCCTCGCCCACGGCACAAAACACCCGGTGGGCGGCTACTTCGCCGGGATCATGAAGCCGTGGCCGAAGTCGCTGGACACCGCCCACCCGTACATCCTCGGCATTCCGCAGCCGACCACCGACCGGCTGCTAGAGGAGCGCGCCGCTGAACTGGGCGCCGACATCCGACGCGGCTGGGAACTCGTGGGATTGAGTCAGGACGAGGACGGGGTGACCGCACAACTGGCCGACGGCACCCAGTTGCGGGCCCGCTACCTGGTCGGCTGCGACGGCGGCCGCAGCACCGTGCGCACCCTGCTCGGCGTCGGTTTTCCCGGCGAATCCGCCACCACTGAGTGGCTGCTGGGCGAGGTGAAAGCAACCGCAAGCCCGGAGACGGTCGCTGCCGTCATGGCGAAGGTGCGCCAAACCCAGCTCGGGTTCGCCATGGGCCCTCTCGACGACGGGGTGTACCGGGCCGTGGTTCCCGCAGCGCACGTGTCCGAAGACCGAGCGGCCCCGCCCACCCTGGAAGAGTTCGCGCAACGGCTGCGGGAGGTGACGGGCACCGACTTCGGTGTGCATTCGCCGCGCTGGCTGTCGCGTTTCAACGACGCTACTCGGCAGGCCGAGCGCTACCGGGTGGGGCGGGTCCTGCTCGCTGGCGACGCGGCGCACATCCACGCACCCCTCGGCGGGCAAGGACTCAACCTGGGCATCCAGGACGCGTTTAACCTCGGCTGGAAACTGGCCGCAGCGGTGAACGGCTGGGCGCCGGAAGGACTGCTGGACAGCTACCACACGGAACGGCACCCGGTCGCCGCCGAGGTTTTGGACAACACTTTGGCGCAGTCCGCGTTCATGTCCACCGATCCGCGAGCCCGGGCAGCACACCGACTGCTGTCAGAGCTGATGGACTTCGAAGAAGTGAACCGGCATGTGATGGAGAAGATCACCGCGGTCGGGGTCCGCTACGACTTCGGGGACGGCCATGCCCTGCTCGGCCGTCGGCTGCGGGACGTGCGCCTGGGGCAAGGGCGCTTGTATGAGCGGATGCGGCACGGCCGCGGAGTGCTGCTGGACCGGACTGGGCGGCTTTCCGTGGCGGGCTGGGCGGACCGGGTCGACCATGTCGCCGACAGTGCAGCGGAGATCGACGTTCCTGCGCTGCTGCTGCGCCCGGACGGCCACGTGGCCTGGATCGGGGAGGACCAGGACGACTTGCTCGCCCATCTGCCCCGGTGGTTCGGCGACCCAGCAGCCTGATCCGGAGTGCCGGACGGCCCCGCAGCAAAGCAGTCCTCCAATGCCACGGCAACCGGTTGTCGCGGCAGAGCCAAGGCCGCGCCGGGGACCTGCCGTTCTTCCCCCGGTCGGCGGCTGCCGGAAGGGGGGTCAGAGTTCAGGACCGCGGTCTTTGCTGCGGTGTGGGGTGTCAAGGTTGCGGCGCGGGGCAGGAGCCTGGGACCGGCCGTGTGCGCGTGTCCCAGGCGGGACCATCCCTTGCTGAGCCTGCCGTACCGCTTCGAATGCTTTGGCAATCGTTGGGTTCTGTATTTCGAGCCCTGCTTCGTTGTCGAGGGTGAGGGACTGTCCTGCGCCTTTGCGCTGATAGACGGGCTGTCCGGTTTTGCGGCTGCTGATAGTGAGCGTCCCGTCGGGAAGGGCTTCAATGGTGTTTCCCTTGGTCACCGCCAGGATTCTGCCGTCGGCGGTGTATTCCGTGAAGTCTTCCCTGGGCGGGTACATACGGCCGTCGAACTTCAGGCCGGGGTTGGGGTTTTTGGGGACGCCGCTGTATTCGTCTTCGACTTCTTCCAGGACGGTGTTGAGGCGGTCGAAAGCTTCCTGAGCGGTGGTGGGCGGCGGCATTTGGTCGAGACGCTGGTAGACCAGGGCGAGGCGTTCTTTGAGGGAAAGAGGGCTAGGGGTGTCTTGTTCCGGCATATGCGGTCTCTTTCCTGGAGTGGATTAAGGGGCGAGGAGGGCGTTGCGGGCGATATCGAGCGCTGTGGAGAAGGAGTCGGTGACGGTGTCGTGTCCGGCCATAGCGGTGGCCTCGTCAGGGTCGATGGACACACCCCACTCGCCGCTAGGGGTGCCGTCGATGACTGCGGTACGGCCCTGGGCACGCAGGGTGATGGAGACGGCGCCGGAGCTGAAGGTGTGGACTTGGCGGTCGATGGCAGGGCCAAAAACAGCGGTGATGGAAGCGTGGATGTCGTGGGGGGTTGGCACGGCCATGGCTTTCTCCTCAGACGGTGGTTAAGTGACGTGAATATCGACTTGATGACCAGTCAGGATCGGTAAGGACATGGTGTTCAGGGGAGCGGGGCGGATGGGACGAACTTCCGTTGGTGTGAAAACCGGACCGGATGATACCGGTGTGGCGGTTAGGGGCGTCGAGTAGATTTCGAAGACCGTTCCATTCCCGAGCGCGGCGGCATAGTGCCGGGCTCTCGGCTGTGCGATTCCCCTTGAAAACGCAGTCCTAGGTGCTGTATCAGGCGTGGCATTCCTCCATACGGTCGCTGTCGATCACCACAGGAGTGCACCGCCCAGGGGGTGGTGTCGCCCTACGGACCCGTTCGGGGCCGATGGTGGGCCGGAGCACCAACGTGCCTATCGTTGCTAGTTCTTTTGGAGCGTCGGCCGGTAGGGGTATGGCCGGAACCGGTCAACTTTGACGTCCAGTTTTGTGGCGTTATTTCTGTTTTGTAGTGATATCTGGGCGAGTGTGTGGGTAGGGTGGCGTCGATACGATCCTTTTCCGCACATGTTCGAAAGTGTGCTGGAGAGGCATGCGGGACTGGCGCCACTCGTTGAACGGCGCACCCTCATGCCGAGGCTGGAAGAAAAGGAGTAGAACATGGACCACACATGGAAGGGCAGAAGCGACAAAGAAGTCCTCTACGACGAAGACACTTCTGACGAAGTGATCCGAGATGTCCTTGACCATACTTCTGCAAGGCTGAGTGCAGCCCTGGCGCGCAAAGCGGAAAAGATCGAAGACCCCAAGGCCAGGGAGGAAATTAAAGAGCGCTCAATAGAAGTGTGGCAGATTCAAAACAATCTTGGTCTGAGTCGAGAGCAGATGGTCGAGAAAATTCTGAGGATGCGCGAAGAGCTGGACGAGATTAAGAACGAAGGCTGAGAGCCTGGGGAATGGCTAACGAATTCGACGTCTCTCCGGAAGAACTTCAAAGAATATTTGACGAATTAATACAGCCCCGGCTGTTCAGGAACGCAAAGCCCTATCCGCGGGGTGAGCGCCCGGTCCTGGTCCAGTTGGGCGGCCAGCTAGCAGCGGGAAAATCGCACGCTCTCAACGATATTGTCGTCCGGCACGGCGGGCGCATAGTCCAGCTCAGCCCTGACCAGCTGCGCACGTTCCATCCCCGCTATGAGGAGATCATGCGGGACCGCCCCCACGAGATGGTCCCCTTGACCTCGCAGGCCATGTACGTCTGGTCCGACATGGTTCGCCAATACGCCCACCAGCACGGGTACGGCATCGTCGTCGAGGGCACCTTCCGTTCTCCCGAATACCTGGTGCAATACGCTCAGGAAGCGGCTCAACCGGTCCCGGGTGTCCACGACGGCTTCCTTAACGAGATCGTCGTTGTCGCCACTCCCCGCGAGCAGAGCGCCTTGGACATGGTCGGCCGCTACCTTGCCGATCCCCCGGGAGAGGGCCGGTGGGCTGACATTGGCGGCCATGACGCCACATTCGACCAACTGCCCTTGTCGGTCGAGATATTGGAAAACACCCCGCAGATAGACCGGGTGATCGTCACCGACAGGGCAGGAACGATCCACTACGACAACAGCCGCGGACCTGACGGGGCGTGGCAGCAGCCGGCACGTGCCGCGGAAGCCCTACGCGAAGCGCGCAGCGAAGGAAAAATCCCCTTTAACGCTGAACAAGCGCAGAAATGGCTGAACGCCTACTGGAAGAACTCCGCTGATCTCATCGCTCGAGAGGAGCTGAACCCCACCACAGCCCCGACGATGCTCGCCCTGCACCAGCATGCGGACCGCGTCGCCCACGTCGCCTATGCGGATGATCCTGAGCGGATGGCGCAGCACGAAACGTGGCAGAAAGTGCAGAAGATCGTTTTCCAGGCTGGGGAGCGCGGCGTTCCCAACACGCAGCTTCCGCGCCATCCAGAAGAGTTCATGAACGCCAGCAAGGAGGAGAAGACACGTTTCTATGCGCTGGTAGCGGGGGCGCTAAAAGAAACCTCGCAGGACCTGCCCAAAGACGCTGTGGAAGCAGTGAAACGAGCACAGCAAGGGGTAGCGCCGCCCATGAGGGGCACGTCGACTTCCCCGTCCCCTCAGGCTGCTGCGGACAAGCGTCAAGGACGTGAAAAAGACCCCGGTCTTGAGCGGTAGCGTCCCCCGGTCCGGCCCTTAACCGTCACCACGCCGCTGCGGGAAACATCGACGAAGGCGTTCCCACCTCATCAGGAGCCAGAACGAGAAGCCGCAACCGGTTGCAGTAACACGCGAGGGTGCGCCGCCTCTATGCCTGGGGCAGCCCACCCTCGTGTCAGGATCAGCGTGTTATCGCTCGAGGTTTGTCCAACTGGCGGCTCAGGACACGGCTGCGGGACGTGCTCGAGGAAAGAACACGACGCCGGTCCCGGACAGCGGCCTGCGGTGGCCTGGCGTTCATCCGGTGCACCCGCATGTGGACTTTGATGAGCTCAGAGGAGACACCGCTTTCGCGCATCCGCTGTTCCATCAGCACGCGGCGCTCCGCAGAGTCCCAAGGAGGAAGGGCTGCCTCGCCTTTTTCCCCGGCGGTGGGCTCCGGCACCAGCGGCCCTGCTCCATCGAAGTCGTATTCGGCGCTGGCGTGAGCCGACCGGTCCTCGCGCGGGGCCTCGTATACGGGAGCCTCGTGAACCTGTTCGGAGGAGATGACGCTCATCTCGTAGCGTTCCAACGTTCTGCGGTAGACCACGTCAATACGCGCGGCTTCCGTCTCGTGTTCCCGCCAGGCGGTCACGACCTCGTGGACTTCCGCGATCTCCACGACAGTGGCCTGCCTCCACCACTGCGGGTTGTCCACTACGGCGAGCTTCTCCCGGGCCTTGTCCCACACCGCCTGGTAGCGGGCTTGGGCCGCAGCACGGCGTGCAGCTTCCTCCCGCTCCCGTTCAGCGATCTCACGGATCTTCCCGATGACACTGGCCCACTGGCGTCCGAGCTGTTCCGCTACGTGGAGCGCTTCGCGCAGGTTCTCATAGAGCGCTTCCTCAATGCCGTCAGACTCGTTCATTTAGCCTCCAGGTCAGCGCCCCTCGCGGACGTCAGGGAACAGTCCCGGCGGGGCGGGGTGTAGGGCAGGGGAGCACCGGGTTTGTTCTCGTCTTCGCTGCGTCCGAACGGTCCGTCGGGAGGAAACAGGATGTTCATGTGGTAGTCAGCGTGGTCGCGCCACCAGGTGCTCATTCCCAAGGCGCCGTCCAACCGGAGGTGCTCCCAGGCCCGCCACAGGGCATCCAAACGAGACACGGCCTCTGCCGAGCGCCACCATTCAGCAGACCAGCGGCGAGAGCTGCGGGGACCAACTTTGCGCTGGTACATGGGCAGAATGACCTCGCGCACGAACTCGTCCACCGAGCCGTAGAACAGTTCGGCGTGGTCTTCCCCCTCGGCTTCTTCTGTAGAGAGAGCCGCCCCACCATCCGGCCCTGTCCTAAGAACCCGCGGTGGTCCTGCCCCGCGCCCGGGACAGGACCACCAGTGCTTCCCCTCGCTGTGCGGTCACTCCGACGACAACCGTTGCGCGGCGCGGTCGATGGCCTGCTCTACCGCACCCACCCGGTCGGCGAGCAGTCCCACCGCGCCCACCGCCCGGTTGATGGGGGAATCCTCGGCACCGCCCAAGGCTTGGGCGCGTTGGAACGCCGCCTTCACCTCGGCCCACCGCGCCCGCTGCTCCTCCGTCATGCGGCCGCGCAGCTCAGCCAGCTTCAACAAGTTCGCTTCCGCGCCCGAGGCGAGCGCCTGCGCCTCACCCCGATAGTGGTCGTCGATGAGCGCCTCCACCTCGGCGTCGTTCATTACCGGAACGATTCGTTCCGCAATCGCGTTCATGTTCCGGTACGAGCCTTGAAGCAGGAACGGCGGCTCGGTGCGTGCCGCATCCGACTGGGCGGCCGAAGCGATATAAGCCCGGTTCACCGCCAACACCACCTCCTGCACCCGCAGCAAGGTGCGCAGCACCGACAGGATCTGCTCCAACTCCACCTTCGAATAAGGGTGGGACAACTGGTCGGGGCGGACACCTTCCTCGCCGCGAGCCAGCCGCACCAGCAAGCGCACATCCCCGCGGTCCCGCGTCGACAGCGGGGCCAGCACCGGGTTCGACGTCAACGCGTTCTCCACGTAGCTCAACGCGAACACGTCATCCCGGCCGCTGAGCACGTCTCCCAGATTCCACACGTCAGCGCGGTTCGCGAGCATGTCCGGGACCCGGAACCGTTTCCCGTCCTCCGTGTACGGGTTGCCGGCCATGCACACGGCGAAGCGTTTGCCGCGCAGGTCATAAGTGCGGGTGCGGCCCTGCCATACACCCTCCATGCGCCGCTGGCCGTCGCACAGCGACACGAACTTCTGCAACAGCTCCGGGGACGTGTGCTGGATGTCGTCCACATACAGCAGCACGTTGGTGCCCGCCTCCAACGCGAACGAGATCTTCTCCACCTCTTGGCGGGCCGTGGCGTTCGGCGCCTCAGCCGGGTCCAGCGACGTGACCGCGTGCCCCAAGGACGGGCCGTTCACCTTCACAAACAGCAGACCCAACCGGTCGGCCACGTACTCCATGAGCGTGGTCTTGCCGTAGCCGGGCGGGGAGATCAGCAACAGCAGCCCCATCTGGTCGGTGCGTTTGCCGGAGCCCGCCGCCCCCAACTGCTTCGCGAGGTTGTCGCCGATCAACGGCAGGTACACCTCGTCCACCAGCTGGTTGCGGACAAACGAGCTGAGCACGCGAGGCTGGTATTCGCTCAACCGCAGCCGGGCACGTTCCGCGGCAACCAGTTCGTTGCGACGGCGCAGATAGGCGCGGTAGGCGGGCACGCGTTCCGTGCGGAAGCGGCGCAACCGGTCCAGGAACTCGTCCAACCGCACCTCCAGGCGGCGTTCCTGGATCCGCGGGTGCACGCCCAGCAAGCCGTCCACTGCTGCGGTGAGCGCCCCCTCCGCTGGGTAGCGGGGAAGAGTGTCGGCGAGCAGCAGCGCGACCGCTTCAGGAAGGTCGGCGGTGTCCACGTCCTCCCGGGTTGCGGCGAACGCGGACAGCCACGCGTGCACCACGCGGAAGCGGGCCGCCACCTTCGAACCGAGGGCAGCAAGCTCTGCCGTGAAGTCCTGGTCTGGGCCGAGCGCGTCACGGAACCGGTCCACCAGCGACCGCGCCCCCGGGCTGGTCACAAACCCCTCCGGGCTGGCAGCGAGTTCTTCCACCAGGTAGCCGCCCGCGCCCGCAGCCCAGTCGCGGTAGGCGTCCAATCCCGTGGTGGTGAGGAACACGGTGACCTGTTCTTCAAGTTCTGCGGCGAGCTCGGCGAGCGCGTCCGCGGTACCCGAGCCGAACAAGGACCGGGCCCGCACCAGGGACCGGGCTCGCGCCGCCCACTCCTGCCGGTCCGGGGCCGCGGTGCCGTACGCCCACCACACTTGGGCTGCGGCCCGGCACCGGCCCGGATAGCGCAGCAGGCCCGCCCGGTCCACGAGGCGCACCAGCACGGCCAGGATCGCGGCAGCATCGTGGTCGTGGACGCCGCGCTCATACCCTTCGTCATAGCGGGACTCTGCTTCCCGGCGGACCACGGCGAGCAGCGCGTCCCGATCCTCCGCGGCCTTCCGCAGCGCGGACAGGGACAGGCCGTTCCGTCCGGCCTCGGCTGCGGCGAGCAGTTCTGCCGCTAAATATTCGGCCCGGTACACGTCCGGGGATTCCGACACTAAAGGCTGGTCCCAGAACGGGCGGGTCTTCTCAAAGTCCGGGTCGGTCACCCAGGACCGGTAGTCGGTGCCGGTGATGACGTAGGCCATGCGCCCCTCGTGGGGCACCATGGTCAATTCCAGCGGCTGGGTGTTGACAGCGAACCGGTGGCGGCCCAACTGGATGGTGGTGCCGTCGTCGGCGAACAGGTCCTGCCGGTCCCGCAGCGCCCGTCCCGCCTCCTGCCGGGCCGCTGCGACCTGGCCGTCAACCTCTTCAGCGCGCACCTGGTCGCCGAGTTCCCGCAGCTCCTCGGCCAGGGAGCGGAGTTTGGCGACCATGGGGTCGGAAGTGAAGAACGTGGTGACCTCGTCCAGCGAGCCGAACGTGGCGGCGCGGCGTCGCACACTCGCCAGGATGCGTTCCGCGGACTCCACCAGCCGGTCGGCGCGGCGCATCCGCTCATCCACTAAGGCTTGTTTGCGGGCGTGCAACGCCTCGTAGATGTCGTCGCGTTTCGTTTCCAGTTGGGCGAGGAAGTCGCTGAACTCCGCGAACCGCGACGTTAAACCGTCCACCCGCAGCAGCAGCCGTCCCAACTGCTCGTCGCAGGCCTCCGGCGTGTCGGCGGCGGCGAGCGCACCGGCCACCGACTGTTCCAGCAGCGCGAATTCGGCGGCGAACTCGGCTTTCCGCTCCGCGGACAGCAGTTCGCGGCGGCGCGCGTCCACGATTGCGCGGGCCCGGTTGATCGTGGCCAGCACTTCCGCGGCCTGTTCCAGGATGCGGGTGCGCACCGTCGCGTCGGCGGCCTCCAACGAGCCGACCACTTCGGTGACGGTTTCCAACCCGTCGGTCTGCTCGGCGAGCCTGCGCTGTACTGGTTCAGCGTCCGCGACCGTGGCGATCGTCTCCGCCTCGGCGGCCAGGGCGGCGACCGCGGAATGGTAGTCGGCGAACGCGTCCGCGCCGCTGAGGAACTCCACGGCGCGGCGTCCCGCATCCGCGGTCGCTGACTCGAGTGTGTCGATGAGCGCGTCCAAGCGTGCAGTGTCCACGTAGCGGAGGTCACGCAGGGTTTCTGCGCGGCCGCGGGCCCGGCGCATCTCCGCGAGGCTGCGCACCCACTCGTCCGCGGAAGTCGGCACCTCGGCGCGGATCAGGCGCACGAGCGCGGTGATGTCCGCTTCCGTCTCGTCGAGAGCACGCCTGGCCTGCGCGGTGAGCTCCTGGACTTTCGCGAACTCGTCCACCACCTGTTCGGCGGTGGCCCGCACCTGGGTGAGCGGCTCCGCCAGGTTCTCCAACTCCGGGTCGGACAGCCAGTAGTGCTGGTCGAGGATGCGCGTGCACGCGGCGATCAGCCCGTCGAACACCGGCCCGGACGGGGCCATCTCCCGCACCATGCGGGTCACCGCCAAAGCGTCGGAGATCCCGCGCACCAGGTCGGCGTTGCCGACCCGTTCCAACGGCCCGGTTCCCGTGGGTTGGCGGGCCGCGTACGTGTCGGACTGGAACGGGGTCCGCCACACCTGCAAGGGGTGCACCCGGGTGGGTTCGTCGTCCAAGGCGCGGAACACCACCATGGTGCCGTCGTCGAAGACCGCGTGCCCGTGGCAGGAGATCGGGGTGGCGACCTCTTTGCGGATCGTGTTGTAGGGCAGCAGCAGGCTGCGGCCCTCGGCGCGGGAGTGGAAGACGTAGAGGACGTCTTCGCCGTTGGGGGAGCGGACCAGGGAGAGGAACTCCAGGCCGGACACGTCGGTGTCGAACGTTTTGACGGCTCCGGTGGCCAGGTAGTAGCCGCCGGGGAAGATGATCCCCTGGTCGTCGGGGAGCCGCTGGCAGGCCTGCCCGATCCCGTCGAGGCGGACCACAGTTTTGGTGCGCGTGTTGAACACCAGGTGCCGGTGCTCGGTCTCCTTGTACGGGAGGATGCGCAGCAGGAGGAGAGATCCGATGCGGGCGTAGGAGACGTCGGCGTCGGCGAGGCTCTGCAACCGTTCCGCGACCGGTTCGCTGTAGATGCCGTCCCGGGTCTCCGTGTCGTTGTCGACCTTGACGGTCAGGGTGCCGCCGACTGTTGACACGAACACTTCGCCGTCGACGGAAATATGCGGGTGGCGGCCGAGCACGTGGTCGTCGCGGGTGGTTTGCACCCAGGTGACGTCCTGCTGCGGCGGGAGAACATGGTCCCGTTCCCCCTTGTTGTCCACGTAGGTGACAGAGCCGTCGGCCCCGATCCGCCAGCGCAGCACCCGGACGTCGGAGACCGTGGGACCGGTTTGGAACACGGCGAGCAGCAGGCCTTCCACGCGCCGCAACTGCAGGAGCCGCGTGTTTCGGAAGTACCGGTACATTTCCGCAAAATCGCGGCGGAATCGGGTGTCGTCTACGAGGCCCGGCAGGTCGCCGGGCGCTGCCGTGACGAGGGAAGGCGTGCCGTCACCGGACGAGAAGCGGTGCAGGGAGAACACGTCGGAGACGCGGGTCTCCGACCCTAGTCCGCGGGCCGGGTTGGCGCCAAACAGCAGGAAAGAGCCGAGGGGGACGATGTCCCGCGGCACGCAGGCGGCGGCGGTGTGGATGCGTTCGGTGCCGAGCAGCGCCAGCTCGGCACCCCCGAAAACTTTCAGCCGGGCAGCGTTGAGAGTTTCGGCGCGGCGCGCCAGCTCCTCGGCCTGCTCGCCCAGCCGGGCTCGGAGCACCTCGTAGGTGCCCATGTCGAGCCCGGCACGGGTGTCGTCGGAAGCGGGTGTGACAAGGTCAGTCACGAAACCCTCACTTCTCCGGTACAGGGCTGGTGAGGTCGGCGAGCGGCAGGTCAGCCACCCCCAGTTTCCGGGCGGACTCCAGCAGGGCGGACAGTTGCTTCGCCTGCGGACCGCCCGCGTTGATCAGCGTGAGGAGCAGTGCCGACAAGGACAGGTTCTTCACGTCCTCCGAACCGATCCCGCTCAACACGCGGGTCAGATCGGCGGGCAGGTCCCGGGAGCCGTCCAGCCACGGACCGGCCAGGGTGCGCGCGGTCGCTGAATGGTCCATGAAGCTGTCCACGGCCTTGCCTGCGCTGACCGCGTTGATGACCCGGTCGAAGAACGCGCCGTCGCCGCCGACAATGTCGATGTCGGCGTTCTCCAAGCCCTTGCCGAGCACCGTGGCCTGGGCTTCGGCAATCTGCCGCTGCGCGTCGATCCCGGCGAGCCGGACTTCCTTCTCGGCTTCCAGCCGCAGGCGGTACTCCTCGTGTTCCCGGGTTGCTTCGTTGAGCGCGGCCATCGCTTCGGCCTTGTCGTGGATCCCTTCGGCTTCCGCCTTGAGCTTCTCACGGACCCCTTCGGCATCGGCCTTGAGCTTCTCCCGGGCCCCTTCGGCCGCGGCGAGGGCTTTCTGGCGGTCGGCAGTGGCCTCGGCCTGGCCGATCTGTTCGATCTTTTCGGCGTGGGCCAGGGCTTTCTGGCGGTCCGCAGTGGCCTCGGCTTGGGCGACCTTTTCGATTTCTTCGGCGCGAGCGAGGGCTTTCTGCCGGTCGGCAGCGGCTTCGGCCTGGGCGATCCGCTCGATCTCTTCGGCCCGGGCCAGCGCCTTTTCGCGGGCCACCGCAGCCTCGGCCCGGCCCAGCTTCTCCAACGCTTCGGCTTCGCGCTCGCTCACCTGCACCTGGGCCAACCCTTCGGCCGCGGCCTGAGCCTGGGTGCCTTCCGCCAGGCGGATCGTGGCGTCAGCCTCCAGCTCCGCGGTCCGCTGGCGGGCCTCTGCGAGAGTGAGCTGCTTGCGCGCCGTGTGCTCAGCGGCTTGCGCCGCGGCCTCCGCGGCCTTGATGTCCTTGACGAGCTTCTCCTGGGCCTCGCTCTCAGCGAGAATGACCGCGGTCTGCCGGTGGCGCTCCGCCTCCTCAACCGCGCGCAGCCGCTTGATGCTCTCCTCTTGTTCGGCGACGGTCCTCTCTACGGCGACGCGTTCGCGGACGACTTCGGCGATCTGGCGCCGTTCGACTTCCAGCTCCTTGTCCTTGGCGTAGCGGGACAGTTCGGTTTCGCGTTCCCGGGCAATGACTTCCAGGAGCCGGTCCTTTTCGATGCGTTCCGTTTCGATAGCGAGGACCCGTTCGCGGTTCTTCGCGGCGACCGCGATCTCCCGCTCCCGGTTTTCCCGCTGGACACCGAGCTCCTGTTCGGTGCGGATCCGCGCCATCTCGGCGCGCAGCAACTCCTCGGCCCGCACGATCTCGGTTTCGGCTTCGGCCTGGGCGCGCATCGTCTCGATTTCGCGCTTCTGCCTGGTCTCAGCCTCCGTGCGGCGGCGTCCCAGTTCGAGGATGGCTTCGCGCGCCTCGACGTTCTGGCGCTCGATTTCCTTCTCCTCGTTGCGGCGGTGCTCGTTGGTGCGGATGTTCTGCTCGGTGGTCAGCTCGGTGATCTTGCGGATGCCTTGTGCGTCGAGGATGTTGTGGGGATCGAGCTGGGACAGGGGAGTCTGCTCCAGGTGGTCGATCGCCACATCCTCGAGGATGTAGCCGTTGAGGTCGGTGCCGATCACGCTGATGATCCGGTCACGGAACTCGGCGCGCTTGGTGTAGAGGTCCTCGAAGTCCAAGTGCTTGCCCACGGTCTTCAAGGCCTCGGAGAACTTGGCGTTGAACAGTTCCTGCAGCGTGGCCTGGTCGCTGGCGCGTTCCGCGCCGATCGCTTGGGCGACCTTGATGACGTCTTCGACGGTCTTGTTGACCCGCACGAAGAACGTGATGCGGATATCAGCGCGGATGTTGTCCCGGCAGATCAGGCCGTCTTTCCCCATGCGGGAGATCTCGATGGTCTTCACCGAGATGTCCATCACCTCGGCTTTGTGCAGCACGGGGAGCACGATGGCGCCGGTGAAGGTGACGTCGACCTTGCGGACCTTGGAGATGATCAGGGCCTTGCCCTGTTCCACTTTGCGGAACAGGCGGCTGACGATGATGACCAGTCCGAGGAGGACGAGGAGGAGGACAGCGATCAGTACACCGGCCCCCGTGGCAATAGTGTCCATGGGTGGTGGTCCCTCACAGCTCGTGGTTGGTGGGTGGGCGATGGTGTGGGGGAGTTAGGAGCGGTGCGGGTCGAGTTCTGCGTGGTAGGCGGTGACCCAGAAGAAGGAGCCTTCCGGGTCGTAGTCGACGATCAGGGCGGTGCTGCCTGCGGTGAGGGATTCCTCACCGGTCTGCCGTACTTGGATGAGCGCGGTGGATCCGTCAGCGGCGGTGACTTCGGCTTGGCCGAAGTCCCGGTCGACGCGGCCGGTGCGGACGACGCAGACCCGGCCGATGAAGTCGTGGCGGGAGGGTTCCTTGTGGTCGGGGAGGAAGCGGCGTACTGCTAGGGCGAGGGCGCTGGTCACGGCCCACGCGCAGACGAGGGCGATGGCGAGGAGGAGGATCCCCAGCGCGATCGTGAGGGGATCGGACAGGTCGAAGCGGTCGAGGAGGACGGTCCCGCTCAGCGAGACGAACCATGCGACGGCGATCATGGTGGAGAGCGACACGGTGACCGGGACTCCGTGCAGGCCGAGGGCGGACATGGCTGCGGTGAGGCCGCCGAGTTCGGTGGTGCCGTCGACGTCAGGGTCGAGCGTGTCGACCCCGAGGGCGCCGATGATGACGAGACACCAGTAGCAGGCGACCACGACCAAGGCGAAGCTGAACAGCGCGGTAGGGAAGGCGAGGGCGGCCGTCACGAAGTCGCTCACTGCTCTGCCGCACCCCTCTCTACGTTTTTGTCTCTCTGGGGCCCGGTTGGTCCGACGCGGTGCACTGCGGTGCCGTCTGTGTACGGGCAGTGGCGCGGTTCCCCAGCCGGTTCACCGTCCGGTCCAGTCGGAAGTCCGGACCGGACGGATTGCGCGCCCGCGATCGCCACCACGGTGCTGTGCGGTGGCGGTCTTGTGTCTGGTGGGACGCCGCGCGAGGAGGGTTAGGTTCCGAAGTTCGGCAAAAAAATTCTGCAGCCGGGGGCGCTCCCGTCCCGGCGGTCCGGGCCGCAGAGCGGTGGGAACTGCGGTGATCAGCGATTTTCCCCGGGGCGGTAGGGAGAAAACGCGCATATCTGACTAGGATGATCTTTGGGGTGAACAACCGTTCACCCCGGTTGTCCTCTCCACCGAGGCCGAAGGGAGCCCCGTGACCGACGCTTCCGCCAATCCCCCACGCCACCCCCGCCTCCTCCTCGTCGCCATGGCCTTCGCCGGCGTGGTCACCGCGGTCATGCAAACCCTCGCCGTCCCGCTGCTGCCCACCCTCATCACCGCGTTCAACACCACTCACGAAGCCGTGAGCTGGGTCGTCACCGCCTCCCTCATCGCCGGCGCAGTCTCCACCCCGGTCCTCGGCCGCCTCGGCGACATGTACGGCAGACGCGAAGTCATGCTGGGCGCGCTCCTCAGCCTCGTCGCAGGCTCCCTGCTCGCCGCGCTCAGCACCCACATCCCGCTCCTCATCGTGGGGCGGACCCTCCAAGGCATCGCGCTCGCCGTCGTCCCCTTAGGGATCGGTATCCTCCGCGACGTGCTCCCCCCGGAACGGGTCGCCTCCTCATCCGGGCTGATGAGCACCACCATGGGCGTGGGCGCAGCCGTCGGCGTCCCACTGACCTCGCTGATCGCCCGCTACGCCGACTGGCATGCCGTGTTCTGGATGAGCGGCGGATTCGGGCTCGTCGCCCTCCTCCTCGTGCTCGCATTCGTGCCCCGCACCCGCACCCGGCTCGGCGGACGCTTCGACGCCGTGGGCACCCTCGGCCTCACCGTCGTCCTCGTCTGCTTCCTCGTCGCCGTCTCCCGCGGCAGCGAATGGGGGTGGACCTCCCCGCTCGTGCTCGGCCTCTTCGCCGCGGCCCTCCTCGTCGGCGTCGGCTGGGCCTACTACGAGACGCGCATCCCCTCACCCGTCGTGGAACTCCGCAGCATGGCCAACCGCGGCGTCCTGTTGAGCAACCTCGCCACCCTGCTCGTCGGGTTCTCCTTCTTCGTCAACTCCCTCGTCACCTCCCAGCTCGTGCAAGAACCCCCGGAAACCGGCTACGGGCTGGGATACTCCGTGATCGTGGGAGGCCTGTGCATGCTCCCCGCCTCGCTGACCATGCTGCTGTTCGCGCCGATCGCAGCCCGCATCGCCGCCGTCCGCGGCCCCAAAACCACGGTCATGTTCGGCCTCGTCCTCATGGCCGTCGGCTACCTGCTGCGGCTGTTCACCAGCGAGCACCTCGTCACCATCATCGTGGGAGCCACGATCGTGGGCCTCGGCACCGCCTTCCCCTACTCCACGCTGCCCGCCCTGCTCATGCAGCACGTGCCCCGGGAACAGACCGGTGCCGCCAACGGCGTCAACGTCCTCATGCGCGCCGTGGGACAAGCGGTGTGCAGCGCCGTCGTCGCCGCGGTCTTCGGCAGCATGACCATGGAAACCACCGGCGGCACCGCACCCACCTTCGAGGCCTACCTCACCACTTTCTTCCTCGCGGCCTGCTTCGCGGTGGCGGCCCTCGTGGTCACGCTTCCCGTCCGCGAACGCCGTTCCGGTATACAGAAGAACCCCCAACCGTCCGCACCAGGAGCCACGGGTGAACCACAGTCACGGTGAGCGCACCGCAGAATCCAGCCGGCCAGCGATCCTGCTGGCCGCGCGACGCGCCTTCGCGCTCCACCCCTACGCCGACGTCACAATCCGCTCCATCGCCGCCGACGCGGGAGTCAGCGCCGCCCTCGTCATCAAACATTTCGGCACCAAAGAGCAACTGCTGCGCGCCTCAGCGGACTTCACGAAAGCCGTGGAACTCCTCCTGGACGCCCCCCTCGACCGGCTCGGCGAACACATGGTCCGCACCCTCATCTCCCTGCGGGAACGCAACGGCGCCGACCCGCTGCTGCGCGTCGTGTTCTCCACCTCCGCCCAAGACGAGCGGGCCGTCGTGCGGGAATACTTCACCACCCAGGTCACCGAGGCGATGGCGGACCGCCTCACCGGCCCCGATGCCCGGCTGCGCGCCGAACTGGTGATCGCCCACCTGCTCGGCCTGGGCGCCACCCTCAACATCCACTACCGGGCCACCGGCCGCACCCCCGACACCGAGCGGATCGTGGCCCTGTACGCCCCGGGGATCCAGCAGCTCATCACCGGACCATGAGGGATCCCGCCCCGCGGGGGCGGTCCGCAGGGCGGGACCCGTCCGACACTCACACCGTCACAGAGGCGAGGTCAGCAAGCCGGATCTCCGGAATCCGCAATGCGGCTGCCTCGGCTGCATGCTCGGGCGTGCCATACCCCCACCTGGCCCACAGCGACCGCGCCCCCGTGGCGGCAACCCGGCGCACATTGGTGAGGTTGTCGTCGATGAAAACCGCCGCGGAGGGAGGAATCCCGGCCTGCTCGCACAGCTCCCGGACCGCCCCGGCCTTGTCGCTGCACTCGCCCACCACCGCGGCGACCGTGTGCCCCAGGCCGTGGAAGTCCAGGATCGCCCGAACCGAAAGGGTGTCCTTGGCGGTGACGATCGCCGTGCGGCCCGCATGGCGGACCAGCAGTTCGGCGATCCCCGGATACAGGGTGTGCATGCCCAGCCAGAACTGGGCGTCCCGCTCCCGCAGCAGGTCGCGTGCTGCCGAAGCGCGCCGCACGAAGGTGGCCACCTCGTCCGCGGGGATCGACGCGAACAGCGCGTCGAACTCCGCCTGGCTGCGGACCGTGGACGCGCCGGGCAGGTGCGCCACCATGAAGTGGTCAAGGAGCCGCGCATAGTCCCGCACGTGGCGGAACACGGAGCGGAACTCCGGGGGAAGCCGTTTCAAGCTCGCCTGCCCCGTCGCCTCCGGTTCGTTGCCTGGCTTGCCCAACCAGGTGACGAGGGCGCACTCGTCGAGCGCGTCGCAGACGACGCCGTCGAAGTCGAGAATCAGCACGGCGCTCTCCTTCCTGCTCCCGTGCTCGGACATGAGGAGAGGGGCGGCGGCACCGCCGCCCCCAGCCCGGTCACTGGTCGAGCTTCTCCACGGTTTCGAAGACCGCGCGCATGAACGCGCCCACGTAGGCGTAGTAGGAGCAGGTGATGATGTTTCCGTCGACGATGACGTCGCTGTCCACCACCTCGGCGCCCGCGTTGATCACGTCGTCCCGCAGCCCGATGTAGGCGCAGGCCCGACGGCCCTTGAGCACACCCGCGCTGACCATGATCCACGGCCCGTGGCACAGGCCCGCGACGACCTTGCCCGCGTCAGCCATCGCGGCGACGAACGCCAGCACCTGCTGGTCCTGGCGGACCCGGTCGGGAGCCTCGTGCCCGCCGGTGAGGATCACCGCGTCGTAGTTGTTGACGTCCAGGTCGGAGAAGGAGATGAGCGGGGCCGCGGTCTTGTCCATAGGGAGCGGGACCCCGTACTTGCCGGTGACGGGCGCGGCCTCCTTGGTAGCGACGTCGACGTGCCAGCCCTCTTCGAGCAGGCGGTAGTAGGTGTAGACCACGTCGTGGTCCTGGAATCCGGGGCCGGTGATGATCACTGCGCTGCGGGACATTCCTGTTCTCCTCTCGTGTGGCTTCCGGTCAGTTCGCCCTGCTGACGCACAGGTAGTTCTTGTCCGGTTCCGGACGGCTGTTTTCGGAAGAATTGGCCAGGATTCGGATATCGGAGTAGACGACGCCTGAGACGCAGAGGGGAATGTAGAAAATGTCTTCTGGGCGGCGCCGGTAGAAGACATCCATTCCGGTTCTGATTTCGAAATGGAATTTCCCGTCGGGAGATCCGGAGCGGACTTTTGCGTTGGGGAGGCGACGGGTCGGTTTCAGAGGAAACTTCTCCTCCACCAACGACGTCGATTCATACGATTTCCCGGCCCGGTTGTAGTCGTCGCGCAACCGCATCAGGTCGTATTTGTTCCTCGGAACCTCGACCTCGATGAGTTCCAGCGCTTCCGACCCGGTGTTCCGGGTGGAGTGGAACGCCCCCGGGGCGATGCGCACAATGCTCCCAGGCTTCACCGGGAACTCCCGCTCGAGCCCTGCAGTGACCCCTTCGCCCGACAAGCACAGCAGGTAGGTGAGCTTGCGCGGGTGCGCGTGGGTCGACGTGCTGTGGGATACGTCGATGTGCAGCGACCACAGGTCGAAGAAGTCGTCGACGTAGGCGCGGTACTCGTACCCCCACGGTTTGGGGATGATCTCGTTCAAGTGCGAATCGTCGTCGAACTGCTCATTGAGTGCGCGCGCCCCGCCGCGGGTCAGCCTTTTCAATTCGGCAATATCGGCCGGGCCCGCGTCGATGTGCAGCGACGTTGCGGACCGGTTTTCTTCGAGAATTGGTACAGCAGACAAAGGCCCATTTCCTCCGGGTGTGAGACGGGCGTTCTGGCGGGCGTTTTCGCCAGCCGTGTGCAATCTTGGGGCGCGTCCTCCGGGTGAGGCAAAGGTTTTTCTCCGACTTTGTCATTTTCTGTTCTGGGAGTGTGATCCTCGTCCTATTGCACGGGGAAGGGAAGGCTTTCCATATGCCATTAACGAGGGGCTATTAATATGCCTATCCGCCCCCCTTGAGATATCTATTGGCACGGCGGGGGAGCGGGTGCTTATCGTCTGGTGGGCGTAGGACCGCGGAAGTCCGTTGAGGACGAGGAAAGGGAAAGAGATGCCGAACCTTCCGAAGCGTGTGCTGCTCGCGCTCACCAGCCACGGCAGCCTCGGCGACACCGGAAAGCCCACCGGCTACTACGTTCCGGAAGCCGCGCACCCCTGGGAGGTCTTCCGCAAGGCGGGCTACGAAGTCTCCTTCGTCTCCGTCAAGGGCGGGCAGCCCCCGGCGACCGGATACAACGCCGAAGACGAGGTCCAGAGGGAGTTCCTCGAGGACCCCGAGGTGAAGAAGGCGCTGGCCGACACGCCGACCGCCGACTCCCTCAACCCGGCCGACTACGCGGCGGTGTACTTCGTCGGCGGCCACGGCACCATGTGGGACTTCCCCGACGCGGCCGACCTGGCTGCTCTGGCTCGGGACATCTACGAGGCCGGCGGCGTCGTCGCGGCGGTGTGCCACGGCCCGGCCGGTCTCGTCAACCTCAAACTGTCGGACGGCCGCTACCTGGTCGAGGGCAAGGAGTTCGCCTCCTTCACCAATGAGGAGGAGGACGCGGTCAACCTGTCGGGTGTGGTGCCGTTCCTGCTCCAGAGCAAGCTGGAGGAGCGCGGCGGCATCCACGTGAAGAAGCCGAAGTTCGAATCGTGCGTTGTGGTCAGCGAGCGCCTGGTCACCGGGCAGAACCCGGCTTCGGCCTCCGGTGTGGCCGAGGAGACCGTCAAGCTGCTGGCTGACTGACGAGCAGGCGGGTGGCGCTGAGGGGACGCCACCCGCCCGGAACCACCCTTCTCACCAGCTCCTGGCTTCGGTCAGGAGCTTTTGATGTACGAGCGCAATGCGCTGCTGGGCGAGCGACCCTGCCCGGACCACCAGGTAGATGGTGTTGATCGGGGAGAGCTCGGGCTGGTGCAGGACGGTCAGCTCGCCCTGTTCCAGAGCATTGGCGGCAAGGTAGCGGGGGAGGACTGTGATTCCCGCCCCGGCAACAACAGTCGCCAAGACGCCGCGCAGGTCCGGCACGACGACCGCTGCCCGCATGGGCGGGCGGCGTCCGAACACGGTCAGCCAGTAGCGGCGGATGATCGGCAGCTCCTCGGCGTAGGCGACGACGGGCACGCTGTCCAGTGCTTTTCCGGCATCCGCCGCGACGTCGGCAGGGAGCCGGTCCTTCCAGTCGGGGTGGGCGACGAGCAGGAACTCCTCGTCCATCAGGGGGGTGCTGGAGATACCGCGGCGTCGAGGCGGGGCAGTCGACACGACGAGGTCGTGGCGGCCCGCGAGCAGCCCGTCGAGGAGTTCGTCCGGCATGCCGGTCACCGTCCGCAACTGAAGCCCTTCCGCCACCAGCTCGGCGAGAGCAGGGAGGACGCGCACGGTAAGCAGTTCGGTAGGGCCGCCGATATGCAGGGGCTGTTCGAAGGGGACCCGCTGGAGCACTTCGGTTTCGATCACTGCTTCCAGCGCGTCCAGGTGCGGGGCCAGGCGCCGGGCAAGCTGGTCGGCGGGACCGGTAGGCCGGACCCCGTCGGGTCTGCGGATGAAGAGCTGCCGGCCGAGTTCCTTCTCAAGGGTGCGGATCTGCGCGGTCACTGTCGGCTGGGACATCCCCAGGTGGGAGGCTGCCCTGGTGAGTGACCCCGCTCGGTGGACGGCCAAGAACGTTCTGAGGAGCTCGAGGTTCACGTTTCCTCCGTGGCCGGATCCGGCCTTTTATTTTTCTATTTCAGGGAACCGTTCGGAAGGCCAGTGCGTCGTTTTATGAACGTAGTCGAGAGCGGGGGATATTTGTGCAGGTAGAAATTTGGTTGTGAAATATCACGGTCGCCTTTCAGGCCTTCTTGCTCCGGGTCTATCGACGGCGACTACGCAGGGTGATTGTCTATATATAACACTATATTTGCGATTTGTCGACTTTTGCTGTGTAATGAACAGTGTTCCGCTGGCGATGGCGTATACCGCAGTGCGGTGAGGAGTGGGGGAGAAGCGGAACCTGCCACGGAAATAAACGCTGGCCTGCTGTGATAAGGAGGGGGTTTGAACGGCAGCAGCCAGAGAGCAGCAAGAGTCCGTCATCCATCCGACAAGCTGGTAGAACACGTCTGCGAAACGGCCTTCTCCCCGTTCCGGAGAAGACGGCAGCGTGAATGGGGGGAAGTGTATGTCAAAGGCCTTCTCACTACTGCGGGAAGGAAATCCATGCGCAGTATCGCCAGCAGTGCGGGGATGTCTTCCGCAGAGCAGAATCTGCACCATTTCATTACCAATTCGACGTGGGACTGGAAAGAGGTAAGAAGAGAACTCGCCCGGTACGCGGATAATGCGGTAGCACCCGTCGCATGGGTCGTCGACCCGCTCGTCATCCAGAAGGCAGGCGAACATTCCGTCGGAGTCCGGAGGACATTCGTCCCCGGATTGGGAAAAACCGTGCAACGCCAATATGTCCTCGGGGTCTGGATCGCTTCCGAGAAAGCAAGCGTGCCCGTGGAATGGCATATGGTCCTGCCCGACAAGTGGACCAGCAGCGAATCCCGCCGCAAAGTCGGCACACCCGGCAAAGCCTGCCCGTCGCGCAGCGACTGCCTGCGGGAAGCGATCGAAGAACTCTCCCGGTGGGGGCTGCGGCAGCGTCCCGTGGTCATGGACGCCCGGGAAGTCGACCCGCTGCCGCTCATCGGGAAACTCGCCGCCAGCTCCGTCCCCTTCCTGCTGCGCATCAGGGAAGACACCCGGCTCGCCGACCTCGAATCCGGACGGTTGATGGCCGCCGCGCAGCTCGCTGAACTGCACAAGGGGGCGAGCCGGCCACTGCTCCCCGCCGGATCCGGTGCCCCCAGGACCCCGGTGTGCGGGCTGGGCCTGCGTGTCGGGGCCGCCGGACCCGTGCGCACCGGACCGCTCCTCATGGCGGCGCAGTGGACCGCCGACCCCCGGGCAGCCACGATGATCTGGCTGACCAACATGGTTGACACGCCCATCCCCATGCTCCTGGGACTCGGCAGGGCCCTCCACTGGGTCCGCGCTGACAGGGAAACGTGCAGCCGGGTCGGCATGCGCGACTTCGAAGGACGTTCCTTCCCCGGATGGCACCGCCACATGACCCTGGTCTCTGTGGCGCACACCATCGCCGTGCTCACCCGTACCGGGCAGCAGCGCCAGCAGTGGACCCGGCGCACGGAGGCCCGCCTCGGGCAACTGGTGCACTAAACGCGGCTGCCCAAGCCGGACAGGACGACACCAGCGGGACCGGGGACGCGCAGGTCAACGCCTGACCGCGGACCCGGACCCGTTACCCCCGCCCTTCGACCCGCCGCCCTGCACCCGGCCACCCGTGCAGCGGGGAGACCTTGCCTCCAGGGCAAGATCACTCTGTCCAAAGTGCGAGACGCCTGGACGGGATGCTGAGACAGCGGTTAACCTCGTGAGCATGGTTGAGCTGGTCTCGCGCCGACACATCGACTACGCCCGTGTGAGCAGCATGCTCTGTCGCGGCATGCGCTGCATGTTCTGATCAACCGACGCTCTTCTCCCGCACTGCGTCTGCCATACCGGCGTGCTGCCAACCATTCCACCCTTCCCACCGACCGATCCTGGCTGGGGTCAGCCGTTTCCAGTGCCTGTTTCCCGTTGTGGCACTGCGTCCTGACAGGAGCATCATGACCGCTGAAGACACCACGCCTGAATCCACCGCGGCCGACAAGTGGTCGTTCGAAACCAAGCAGATCCACGCCGGAGCGGCCCCCGATCCGGCCACCAACGCACGGGCCACCCCCATCTACCAGACCACGTCGTACGTCTTCCGGGACACGCAGCACGGGGCCGACCTGTTCTCGCTCGCAGAGCCGGGCAACATCTACACGCGGATCATGAACCCCACCCAGGACGTGCTGGAAAAGCGGGTCGCGGCTCTGGAAGGCGGGGTCGCCGCGGTCGCGTTCGCGTCCGGGTCAGCTGCCATCACCGCTGCCGTCCTCAACCTGGCGGGTGCGGGTGACCACATCGTGTCCAGCCCGTCCCTGTACGGCGGCACCTACAACCTGTTCCGCTACACCCTGCCCAAGCTCGGCATCGAGGTCACCTTCATCAAAGACCAGGACGACCTCGACGAGTGGCGTGCCGCGGCCCGCGACAACACCAAGCTGTTCTTCGCGGAAACCCTGCCCAACCCGGCGAACAACGTGCTCGACGTGCGCGCGGTGGCGGACGTCGCCCACGAGGTCGGTGTGCCGCTCATGGTCGACAACACCGTGCCCACCCCCTACCTGCAGCGGCCCATCGACCACGGCGCGGACATCGTGGTGCACTCGGCCACCAAGTTCCTCGGCGGCCACGGCACCACGATCGCGGGCATCGTGGTGGACGCCGGCACCTTCGACTTCGGCGCCCACGGCGACCGGTTCCCCGGCTTCGTCGAACCCGACCCCAGCTACCATGGCCTGAAGTACTGGGAGGCGCTGGGACCGGGTGCCTACGCTGCCAAGCTGCGGGTGCAACTGCTCCGCGACACGGGCGCGGCCATCTCGCCGTTCAACAGCTTCCTGATCCTCCAGGGGATCGAAACGCTGTCGCTGCGCATGGAACGGCACGTCGCCAACGCCCAGGCGCTCGCCGAGTGGCTGGAATCCCGCGACGAGGTGGCGAAGGTCTACTACCCGGGCCTGCCTTCCAGCCCCTACTACGAGGCTGCAAAGAAGTACCTGCCCAAGGGGGCGGGTGCGATCGTCTCCTTTGAGCTGCACGGCGGTATCGAGGCCGGACGCGCCTTCGTGGACGGCACCGAACTGTTCAGCCAGCTCGTCAACATCGGTGACGTGCGCAGCCTCATCGTCCACCCGGCCAGCACCACGCACAGCCAGCTCACCCCCGAAGAGCAGCTCGCCAGCGGGGTCACTCCCGGCCTCGTGCGGCTGTCCGTGGGCTTGGAACACGTTGACGACCTTCGCGCAGACTTGGAGGCCGGGCTGCGCGCAGCCAAGGCATACCAGTGAGTCACGACACCACCCCTCCCCTTCCCGCGACCGGCGCGTGGCGGGAAGGGGACCCTCCGGGCGACCGGCGCTGGGTCGAACTGTCCGAACCTCTGCAGCTGGAGACCGGGGGTGAACTTCCCGGGGTCCGCCTGGCCTACGAGACGTGGGGCAGTCTCAACGAGGACCGCTCCAACGCGGTCCTCGTGCTGCACGCCCTCACCGGCGACAGCCACGTCGTAGGCCCGGAAGGCCCCGGGCACCCCAGCCCAGGCTGGTGGGAAGGCATCATCGGCCCCGGGCTGGCACTCGACACCGACCGGTACTTCGTGGTCGCCCCCAACGTGCTGGGCGGCTGCCAAGGCAGCACCGGGCCGTCGTCGACCGCGCCCGACGGCAGGCCGTGGGGGTCCCGGTTCCCGAGGATCACCATCCGCGACACGGTGCGCGCCGAGTTCGCCCTGCTGCGCGAATTCGGCATCCACTCGTGGGCCGCGGTCCTCGGCGGGTCCATGGGCGGGATGCGTGCCCTCGAATGGGCGGCCACCTACCCGGAGCGGGTGCGTCGCCTCCTGCTGCTGGCCAGCCCTGCGGCCAGCTCCGCACAGCAGATCGCCTGGGCCGCCCCCCAGTTGCACGCCATCCGGTCTGATCCGTACTGGCACGGTGGCGACTACTACGACCGTCCCGGTCCGGGACCGGTCACCGGCATGGGAATCGCCCGCCGTATCGCGCACATCACCTACCGGGGTGCCACCGAGTTCGACGAACGGTTCGGCCGCAACCCCCAAGACGGGGAAGACCCGATGGCCGGGGGCCGGTTCGCTGTCGAGTCGTACCTGGACCACCACGCGGTCAAACTCGCCCGCCGGTTCGACGCGGGCAGCTACGTCGTGCTCACCCAAGCCATGAACACCCACGACGTGGGTCGGGGCCGCGGCGGGGTGGCGCAGGCGCTGCGCCGGGTCACCGCCCGCACCATGGTGGCCGGGGTGAGCAGCGACTTCCTGTACCCCCTCGCCCAGCAGCAGGAGCTCGCCGACGGTATTCCCGGGGCCGACGAAGTCCGCGTCATCGAATCAGCCTCGGGCCACGACGGGTTCCTCACCGAGATCGACCAAGTGTCGGTCCTCATCAAAGAACTGCTGGCGCAGTAAGCGGCTCGGCCGTGCCGCCGTACCCGGACCACAAGCAGACGGGGAAAGGCGGCACGGTCACCCTGGGGCCTGGGACGGCCGGACCACCTTGTGGATCGTGTCCGCGGCCAGCAGCGCAGGCACCACGCACACCACCCCCGGCCAGACGAAGCCGGGCGGCACCGTGCTCCCCAGCCATCCGGCCAGCGGGGGTGCGGTGAAGAACAGCCACAGCAGGAGAAGCTGTGCGCCGAGCCCGCGGGGCAGCGGGTCGCTGCGCCACGGCACCGCATCAAACGGCCGGGTCTCACTGCGGCACGCCAAAGCAGCCGCGACCTGACCCAGCACGATGGTGGCGAACGCCGCCCCGGAAGCCTGGGCGAGCAGCAGCGGCGCAGGCGACTGCCCCCACTGCCAGCCGTTGACCCACAGCACCACGCCAAACGTGAACAGTGCCGTGACCGCCTCCACCGGGCCCAGCACGCCGCCCACCCGGACAGCGAGCCGCCGGTCCACCAAGAACTCCCCGTCCGGCGGTGGATCACGCAGGGCACGCCACCCGCGCGGCCCCACCCCCAACGCCAGAGCGGGAAGCAGGTCCACGCCCACCCCGATCGCGAGCACCTGGCCGAGCGTCAACGCGGGCGGCACCGCGCCCCCGGTCACCGCCCAGACCAGGAAAGGGGTAGCCATCGCCACCACCCCCGTCAACCGGTAGGTGAGGGCCCGGCGCAGCGTGACGCGGATCGCGCGGCCCGCACCCAGCGCGGCCGCCACCGTGGCGATGCCGCTGTCGAGCAGCACAAGGTCGGCGGAGTCCCGCGCCGTGTCCGCCCCCGCATACCCCGGGGCTATGCCCACGTCGGCGCGGCGCAGCGCCGCATCGTCGGCGGCCCCGCCCGCCGTGGTCGCCACCGTGTACCCGCGGTGCTGGAGAGCGACTGTCACCCGCCGCCGGTCCTCGGGCGTGACCCGGCTGACGACAGCCCCGTCGCTGTCCAACAGCTCCCCGATCTCCCGCAGGTCGTCAGGAAGCTCCGCGCCGTGGAGGACCGGGGCGCCCGGCCTAGCCAGCCCGGTGGCGCGGGCCACGGCCAGCGCGGTGCGCGGATCCTCCCCGGTCACCAGCGCCAGCCGGATGCCTAACCTGCGGCAGCGGGTCACCGCGGTGCGCGCGTCCGACCGCGGCGGGTCCGCCAACCCGATCAGCCCCAGCAGGGTGAGGTCGCGTTCCGCGTCCTCGGCCTGCTCCGGCGGGGCGGCAAGGTCGCGGCGCGCGACCGCCAGCACGCGCAGCCCGCGGTCCGCCATCGCAGCGGAAGCGTCCGCGGCGCCCGCCACAGCCCGGCAGCGCGGCAGCACCGCGTCGGGAGCGCCTTTGACGTGCACGGATCCTTTCGCGAACGCGGAAGCCCGCCTGCGGTGGGGGTCGAAAGGATAGCGGCGCTCCACCGCGGCGAGCGAAACATCCACCCCGGCCCGGGCAGCCAGCACGTGACAGGCCGCTTCAACCGGATCCCCCACGGGCCGCCACTGGCCGTCAGTGAAGAAGTAGCCGTCACTGGAGCACAAGGCCGCGCTCAACGCCAGGTCGTGGGCGGCAGCCACCGCGGCCGCGTCCCCCACCAGCGCGCCCTCCGGGGCATAACCGGTACCGGTGACCTGCACGGTGCCTTCCGGAGTCCACACTTCCACGGCCACAGGCTCGCCCCGGGTGAGGACCCCGGCCGCGGGAATGCACAGGAACGTGACCGTGCCCAACTGCTGCACAGCCGCGGAATGCCGGACGAGGGCGTGCGCGTCAGCCATCCGCTGCGCCGCCCACGCCAGACACAAGTGGACGATGGACCGCAGTCCCAGCGGTACCAGCGCCACTGCCAGGCCGACCGCGGGCAGAAACCCTTCCGCGGGCGGAACTCCCACCAGCAGGGTGAGCAGGAACACGACGAGAGCGGTCCCGGTGGCGGCTGCCGCGGCGGCCGCCGTCAGGTCGCGCAGGTTCTCCACCAGCGGCCCGGACGGGCGGCGGGCGTGCCGCAGCAGCGGAGAGTCCTGGCCGAGCCGCGTCCACATGCCGGTGGTGACCACTACCCCTTCGGCTTCCCCCGCGGCCACGTGCGTGCCGGCGAACACGGTGGTGCCTTCGTCGCAGCGCAGCATTTCCCGCATCCCGGTCACCCCGACCTCCACCACTACGAAGTCGTGGACTTCCGTAAGGCGGATGTCCGCGGGCACCCGGTCGCCGGCGCGCAGCAGCACCACATCGTTGACGACGAGCTCGTCAGCGTTGACTCGGGCCTGCCGTCCGTCACGGATGACGCGCACGGCGGCGGGCGCGCGGCGGCGAAGCCGCTGCCCGATCCGGTCGGACCAGTAGTCCAACACGAAACCGACCAGGCCGCTCACCACGATCACGGTGACCACAGCCCAGGCCGCTTCCGGCAGGCCGCCGATGAAGGCAAGCGCCGCGGCAGCCCACAGCAGCAGCGCGAAAGAGTGGGTGAACGAGCTCGCCAACAGCAGGAAAGGCAGGGTGCGCTGCGGCGGAGGCACGAGGTTGCGGCCGTCGTGGCCGAGCCGCCGGGCAGCGTCGGGGCCGGTGAGGCCGCTGCGGACGGGAACCGGCCGCCCTTGCAGGGGGTCAGCCTGCGGCTCGCGTGTCATCACCATCGCGGTGCCTGCCCGCCGGGCCGCCGAGTCGGGGACCGTGTCCCAGCAGTGTCATCCCAGACCTCCCTGCCGACCACACTCCAGGGTGCTGCCCGCGGTGGGCCGCGGGAGGGTCCTACTACCCGGATCAACGGCAGCTATCCGGTTTTCTCCGCCCGTGCCGGGCAGGAAAAGCGTCGGACGCGCCGGTGCACCGGCAAGGAGAAGGGGGTGCGCACCTGCTGCCGCGGGAACCGCTCAGCCCACCCGCGGCAGGCCCAGGCCAGCGGACACCGCCCTGCCGGGGCCGCTGGCCTGGGAGAAGATCACTCGTTGTCGCGGTGGATGGTCACCGACTCCAAGACCACGTCCTCGGTGGGACGGTCGTTGGCATCCGTCGGCACTTGGGAGATCGCCACGGCCACTTCGAGGCTCTCCTCGTCAGCGACCTCGCCGAAAATGGTGTGCATGCCGTCCAGCCACGGGGTCGGCACCGTGGTGATGAAGAACTGGGACCCGTTCGTGTTCGGGCCCGAGTTGGCCATGGCGAGCTTGCCGGGCTCGTCGAAGATCAGATCAGGGTGGATCTCGTCGTCGAAGGTGTAGCCGGGGCCGCCGCGGCCGGTGCCTTCCGGGTCGCCGCCTTGGATCATGAAGTCCTTGATGACCCGGTGGAAGATCGTGCCGTCGTAGAACCGGTCGTCCCCGGTCGTCGGGTTCGTGGCTTTGTCGCCCTCCGCCAGTCCCACAAAGTTCGCGACAGTCTCTGGGGCTTTGTCCGGGAACAGCACCACTTCGATGTCGCCGAGGCTGGTGTGCAGGGTCGCCCCCGTCACATCGGAAGCCGAATCCGTGCCAGAGTCAGAGTCGGACTGGCAGGCCGTGGCGGTTGCCAGCAGCACGCTGCTCAACACCAGTGCGGTCACGGTCGGGGTGAAACGCTTCATCGCGGCTGTGTCTCCGGGTGGGTAGGGTGGCTTGGAGGCACAGCGTAGCGGTACCGATGCACCGTGTGTGAACAAGGGCATCACAGGTACACATCGGACACCACGGGCCGACCCGGACCAGGCCGGTGTGCGGCACGTGCGCGGGGCACGTCCAGGCCCGGGCTGGCCCGCGCAGCCGCAGCAGGTCACCCTCCGTTCATCCGGATCACGGCGATAACCGCGGCGACCACGATGAGCGCTACCAGGACCGCGAATGCGATCTTGACCGCGCTGTATGGGCGGTCGCCTTGGACTTCCCCCGTGCAGCCGTTGATCAGCACCTGCCAGCTTTTGCCGTTGTACAGGTAGGAGCCGCTCCACACGGGGAGCAGTACCAGCTTGCCCGCCACGTTCGAATACTGGGTGTTCACCCAGTCGAGGCGCTGCTCGTCGCCGCCGATATCCCGCCGGCAGTCCTGCTCGATGACCTTGCGCATCTTGCCTTTCGCGATCTCCAGGCCCTGCTCGGGTTCCACGCTGTAGCGGACCGTGTGGTGGCCGGCCAGGAACTCTGCGGCATACGGGCGGGCCTGGGCGAGCGGCCACGGATCCAACGCGTCGAGGCGTTTCACCGGGACGCGGTCGGTGGCCACGACCAGCACGTCGTCGAATCTGCGGGACACGGTTCCCGACGCTGGATACCAGGCGGTGCGCCGTTCCCGGCGGCGGCCTTCGCTGTCGGTCACCGTCACGTAGTAGTACTCGCCGCGCCGCCCCCGGTAGGCGGTGACCGTGTCCGCGTCGAACGTCCAATGCGGCAGGTAGGTGCTCTTCATCGTCTCCGCGTCCGCCACTTTTTTCAGCCCGTTGGGGGCGAACCAGCGGCTCTGCGTCCACTTGCGGAGCGCTTCCCGCGCCTGGGAGCGGTCCACCGTGAAAGGCACCACTGCTTCGGGGACGATCTGCGGATCCTCACTGGTGTCCACGACGAGCGGCGCGGAACAGAACTGGCAGTGGGAGGAGAGCGCATCGGACAGGGTGTGCGCCCCGCACCGGGAGCAGACGAGATGGTGGGGCGCCAGTTCAGCCGCGCGTTTGCGGGGCATGGCCACCAACTGCTCAAACGGGTACTCCTGCACGGGACGGGCCGGGGCGGTGATCTGCTGGGAGAAACCGCAGTAGGGGCAGACCAGGGTGAGCGTGCCGGGTGCGAACTCCAGGTGGGCGCCACACCCCGAGCAGGGCTGCGAGATCGGGGATGGCGAAGCAGGCGGCATAGGGGGCGGTGGTTGGGACATGGGAGAGCCTCACGGCAGTCAAACAGCGAAACAGCGAAGGTGAGGACGGGGCAAGGCCTCACCAGGGTGAAGTCCAGGCACGCCGCGCTACTGGGGCGGCAGCGGGGGAGGACCCTGCGGGGTGAAGAACGGGGCGAGTTCCGGAACCTGGCGGGCCGGGGTCCACTGCGCCATCCCGTTCTTCCACACGAGTGTGTCCGGGGTGAGGGTCCCGTTCGCGACGTGGCTGTGCAGGGCGGCCGTGGGGAACGGGCCTTGCTGCTGGCCGTTGACGGCGAGATACCACTGCTCCTGCGGCAGCGGGGGAGGCCCGGCCGGGGCCGCGGACTGCTGGGCGCCCGGCTGGAATGCGGCAGCCATCTGCTGGCCCATCGCCATTCCCATACCGATGCCCATGCCGCTGCCCATGGCGCCGTCCGGATTGTCCGCGGCGCGCTCCATCGCGGTAGCGGCCTGGAACTTGGTGTACTGGTCGAGGTTGCCCACGATCCCCATCTGGGCGCGCTTGTCGAGCGCGGCCTCCACCTCGGGCGGCAGGGAAATGTTCTCGATGATGAACCGGGGGATGGCCACCCCGATCGACGCGAATTCCGCGCTGAGCGCCTGGGCGAGCCGGTCTCCGAGCGCCTGCTGGTTCGCCGCCATGTCGAGCACCGACATCCCGGAGTTGGCGAGCGCAGGGGCGAGGTGGCTGACGATCCGCTGCCGCAAGTGTTCCGCGACTTCCTCGGTACGGAACTGCGGGTCGGTGCCCACCAGTTCCTGGAGGAGCAGCGGGGGGTCGACGACGCGGAGCGCGAACCCGCCGAACGCGCGCAGCCGCACCATGCCGAACTCGGGGTCGCGGACGATGATCGGGTTCTGGGTGCCCCACTTCAAGTCAGTGAACTGCCGCGTATTGAAGAAGTACACCTCGGCTTTGAACGGCGAGTTGAAGCCGTACTTCCACCCTTGGAGCGTGCTGAGCACGGGCAGGTTCTGCGTGGTGAGGGTGTAGGTGCCAGGGGCGAACACGTCCGCGATCCGCCCCTCGTTGACGAAGACAGCGAGCTGTCCTTCCCGGACGATGAGCTTGGCGCCCATCTTGATTTCGTTGTCGTGGCGGGGGAAACGCCAGGCGATCGTGTCGCGGCTGTCATCGAGCCACTCGATGATGTCGATGAACTCGCCGCGGATCATGTCGAACAGGCCCACGCTGCGTCCTTCCACGTAGAGGGCTCAATCCGGCTGGTCCGGCAACGGTACCAACCAGGGTTTTCACCGTTCTTAGGCGCTGTCAACGCGATAACGGTGCCATTGCGTTCCGTGACCGTACCCTGGCAGCGCGGGGTAGCGCAGCGGTGGGAAGGTACATATCGGCAGAAAGACACAGGCGCCGCGGTGGACCGCGGTGGACGGCGCGCAGGTTGCGTCCGCATCGAGTGCGGACGCAACAGGAGAGGAACGAGTGGTGCGGCGAAAAACGGTGGTGACCGTTCTGCGGCGGATTCTCCTCGGTGTGCTCACCGCCCAACTGGCGGTGGCTGCCGTGCTTGTCGCCATCGACACCTGGCGCAAACGGGTCCGCCCGTACCGCGCAGTGTTCCCCCGCACCAAACCCCTCACCGTGTCGGTGGGCGAGACCGAGGTCACTATCTACACCTACGGGGAGGACCTCTACCGGGACATGCTGGCGGCGATCCGGTCCGCGCAGCACCGCATCCTGTTCGAGTCCTACATCCTCAAAGGGGACCGGGTCGGCGCCGAGTTCAAACAGGCGCTTATCGACGCGGCCGCACGGGGCGTGGAGGTTTTCGTCATCTACGACGGGTTCGCCAACCTGGTGGTGCCCCGGCGGTTCTTCGATTTCCCGCCGACGGTGAACGTCATCCGCTATCCCGCGTTCCGTCCCGGGGTGCTCCTGCTCGACGTGCGCAAGTCGGGGCGCGACCACCGCAAGATCCTCACCGTGGACAGCCGGGTGGGTTTCATCGGCGGATACAACGTGGGGGAGCTGTACGCCACCGAGTGGCGGGACACCCACCTGCGCCTGGTCGGCCCGGCCGTGTGGGAGTTGGAGAACGCCTTCTCCGATTTTTGGAACGCCAACCGGAAGGACAGCCAGCCGCAGTTGGCGGACGTCGGCACCGACCATTGGAATCCGCGGATCCGCGCCCACCGCAACGTGCCGGAGGTGCTCATCTACCCGGTGCGGGCCATGTACTTGGAGGCCATCGACCGGGCCAAGGAGCGGATTCTCATCACCCAGGCGTATTTCATCCCCGACCGGGAGATCCTGGGGGCGCTCATTGCCGCGGCCCGCCGCGGGGTGGAAGTGAACATCCTGGTGCCGGAACGCTCCAACCACGTCATCGCGGACTGGCTGTCGCGCGGCTGTTATACCCCGCTGCTGAAAGGCGGGGTCCGGTTGTGGCTGTACCGGGATGCCATGATGCACGCCAAGACCGCCACGATCGACGGCCGGTGGAGCACGGTCGGTACCGCGAACGTCGACCGGTTGAGTCTCACCGGCAACTACGAGATCAACGTGGAGATCATCGACGACAAGGTTGCAGCCGGTTTGGAGCAGGTGTTCGCCAACGACCTCACCAACGCGCGTCTGCTCACCTTGGAGGAGTGGCAGCGGCGCCCGCTGCTCGCCAAGGCCGCCGAGGCGCTCCTGGCGCCGTGGCGGCCCCTCCTCTAGTCCGCAACTCGCCCGTGTGCCAGGCACGGCATGGTTCCAGAACCCGCCTCACCAGGGAGATCTGCTAGCGTGTGACCAAAAGTACTAAAACGGTCATAAGGTCACGGGGATGGGAACGGAACGCGCAACACGCATCCTGGACGCGGCAGCTGAACTGATCGCCCGCTACGGCTACGCCAAAACCAGCGTCAGCGACATCGCGCAGCGGGCAGGAATCGCGAAAGGCGCCATATACCAGGAGTTCCCCAGCAAAGAAGCGGTCGTTGCCGCGCTCGTGGAACGCCAAGTCCACCAGTTGACCGCAACCGTCGCCCGCGCCGTGCGCGACGACCCTGACGGGGCGCGGCTTTCCGTGATCTACCGGCACGCGCTCCGCGCCCTCGCCGCGGACCCGCTGATGCGCGCGTTCTACACCGCCGACAGCCAGATCCTCGGCGACATCGTGCGGCGGCGCGGCCCCGAACGCTACGGCCCCCGCCAGCGCCTGGTCGTGGACTTCGTCTCCCGGATGCAAGACGCCGGACTCATCCGAACCGACCTGGACGCGGCCGCAGTCGCCCACGTGCTCGGCATCATCTCCCTCGGCCTCATCACCATCGAATCGACGGTCGGCTCTGCTGTCTCCCCGCCCCTCGAGAAAACCCTGGACGCGCTCAGCACCCTCCTCGCGGAAGGGTTCGAAGCCGGACCGGACGCCGACCGCGCCGCCGGGCAGCGCGCCTTCGACACCTTCCTCGCCGACCTGGCCGCCACCGCACGTCCGGGCACCCCGCAGTGACCGCCGAGCGGGAAAGGAGGACACCCGTGCCCTTCGACGCCGCCACCGCCCACACCCTCCACACCGACCACGGCCCCCTCCACTACTACCGGGCCGGCACCTCCGGGCCCGCCGTGGTGCTGCTCCACGGGGCCATGCTCGACACCGCCCCGCTCACCTGGGGGCGCACCCTCGCCGCGCTCCGCGACACCTGCCGGCTGTTCGCCCCCGACCTGCCCCGCCACGGCGGCAGCCGACCCTGGCATGGGCCCACCGACCAGGAAGGACTGGAAGCAGTCCTCGCCACCCTGCTCGACCACTGGGAGCTGCCGCGCGCCACCGTGGTCGGCCTCTCCCTGGGTGGGGCCATCGCCGCGGGTTTCGCCGCCCGCCACCCGGAGCGGGTCGACCGGCTCGTACTCATCGCCCCCGGCGGGATGGAAGGCCGCCGGGTCGCCCAAGGCACCACCTACCTGTTGCTGCGCGCCCCGCTCCTGCTGCGGCTCACCACGGCACTGTTCGCCCGCGCACCGAGGCTGCTCCGCGCCACCCTGGCCGCGTCCCTAGTCGACGGCGCCCGCAATCCAGACTTCGCGGAGATCACCGCGCTCGCTGAGGCGGAGGCTCGGGCCACACACGCGGCGGGGGAACTCATCCTGGACGACTGGCAGATCCACTCCTACGGGTGGCGGCGCATGCGCACCGACTTGCGCCCGCTGCTGCCCGGCATCACCGCCCCCACCCTGGTGGTGCGAGGCGACAAGGACACCCTGGTCTCCCTCGCCACCGTGCAAGAAGTCGCCCAGCGTATTCCTCGGGCGGAACTCGTGCAGGTCGCTGAGGCCGGGCACCTGCTGCCCCGCGACCGTCCCGACGAGTTCCACGCCCTTCTCCGCGGCTTCCTCCAGAAGGGCCACGCGCACACCTAGCAGGCTCACAGGTCGATGACGACCTTCACCTCGTCCCCGGTGCTGTCGTGGAACGCCTCTGTGGCGCGCGCCAACGGCAGGCGCCGCGTGATCATCCGGGCCAGCCAGGAGAGGTCCGCCCACGACAGGGCGCGCGCAGCCAGCTCGTAGTGGTGCAGGTTGGCGTTGACCGAGCCGAAGAACGCGTGGTTGCCGAGCACGATCGTGCGGTTGAGCGCCCCCGCGTCCACCGGGATCGATGCCCCCTCGGACGACAGTCCAACCAGGCAGACGATGCCGAAAACTGCGGTGGTGGTGAGCGCGTCCACGACGAGCCGGGGCACCCCTGTGGTTTCGATGAGCACATCCGGTTTGACCGTGGCAGCAACAGCCGCGAGATCACCGGTGTGGTAGGCCGCGTCCAGCCCGGCCACCAGCTCCGGCTTCACCCCGTGCGCCACCTGGTCGAAGACGTGCACGTCAAGGCCGCGCTGCATGCCCAGCAGGGCGGCCAGCAGGCCGATAGGTCCGGCACCGGTGACCAGCAGGCGCTGCGGGACGAACCACGAACGCTCCCCGATCTGCTCGATCTGCTCCCACGCTTTCGCGACCACCGAGGCGGGCTCCAGCAGGACGCCGACCTCCTCCAGGGACGGGTCGAGCCGGACCGCGTACTCGGCTTCCACCGTCCATTGTTCCGATCCGTAGCCGTGCCGTTTCTTGATGCCGCGCTCGGTGAACTGGCCGTTGCGGCACGAGTCGAAGTAGCCGTGGGCGCACGCCCCGCAGGGGACCGGGTCCGGGCGGCGGACCACGCCGACCACCAGGTCTCCGGGGGTGAAACCGCTGTCCGGCGGGGCTTCCCGCACACGTCCCAGCGACTCGTGCCCCAGCACGAGGCGGTCCGTGCCAGCGGGGGCTGAGCCGTAGACGCCGTGGACGATCTCGTGGTCGGTGCCGCAGATCCCCAGCGCGATCCCGTCGACGAGTAGTTCCCCCGCACCAGCGACCGGATCGGCGAGGTCCCGGACCTCCAGCGATCCGGGCTGGGTGGGCACCACAGTCAAAGCACGCATGCGTCTTCCTCACTGGATGTTGCGCTGCTGGTGGTCCCTGCGTTCGGCTTCTCTGCGTTCCGCTTCCTCTTCCTGCCGGTCTTCTTCCCGGGAGACGAATTCAGCGAGCCGGGCGCGCCACTTCTGCACCCTTTCCTGCACGGGGACTTGCGGCCGCCACGACACCCACGGCAGCCACGGCACCGCGGTGTGCCGGGTGACCCGGGGCCGGTCGATGTCTTCTTCGAGCACGCCGCGGACTTCCTGCGGGTCGATACCGGCGAACAGCATGATGTCGGTGGCGACGAGCATCACGGCCAGGTGGGTGGAGACGGTCAGCGGGTCGTCGTCGGTGGGGCGGCCACCGAACGGGCGCGCAGCTTCCAACGCCCGGTCGACCGCGCGCTGGCGGGTGGCTTGATTGTTGAGGTCCTTGGCGAGCATGTCGAGGGCTTCCGCGATCTCCCGCACCATGGGGGCGAAGCGCTGCCGTTCCTCGGTGCTCATCGCCGCCGTGGTGCGCGCCAAGGTCAGGCAGCTTTCCCCCAGGTAGATGAGCCGGTCGACGTGCTCGTCTTCGCGGGTGATCGGTTCCAGGTCGCCTAATCGGATGCTGGAGCTGCGCACGGTGCGCCGACTGCTCTCCCGGGTCTGGGTGAGGTTGGCGATCGGCTGGCTCAGCCCGCCGAGTCGATCGACGGTCTCTTCAGTGGAAGAGTCGTCGTCGCGGGCTAACGCGCGTCCGGTGTCGTCGAGCATCCGCGCCATTTCCGCGAGCGCGTTGGCTTCTGCGCGGCGCAGGATGGCGACCACCCGCACGGGGAACAGGAGTTGGCTGATGATGAGCGCGACTCCTGCGCCGATCAGCGCGTCGGCGAGCCGGTGCAGGCTCGCTTCTTCAGCGAACGTCACGATCAGCATGGCGCTGACCGCGGCTTGGCCGATGACCAGGCGGGCGAAGTTGACGACGATGGCGAGCGCCATGGCTAGGCCGATGGCAAAGGCTAGTGCCCGGTAGCCGGTGCCGAGCAGGGCGATGGTCAGTTCGCCGACCAGGATGCCGATGACGACGCCGAGCAGGAGGCGGACGGCGTTGGCGCCCCGTTCGCTGGCGGAGGCGTTGAGCGCGATGACTGCGGCGATGGGGGCGAAGAACGGCATGCGGGTGGCGGTGAGGTTTTTGGCGAGCAGCCACGCCACAGTTCCCGCGACCACGGCGTGCACGATCGGCCAGAAGTTTTCAGTCAGGCGGTCCCGGACAGCGGGGAGTTCGGACGTCAGCCACCGCTGTCCGGCGTGCATCAGGGCATTGACGAGCCGCCGCATGCCGCCGTCACCCCGGTGTGGCTGGGGAGCGGCCGCCGTAGAGGTGTGTGGGAACGGTCATGCGCCTTTCGGTACCCGGAACTTCGCGAGGAATGTACTTATTTGCGGTTTTTTCGGACGGGGTGGACGGAATCCGGGAGGGCGCGCGATCGGAGCAGCCGTCTGCGGTGGCCGCAACAGGCCAACTCTGGGTCATGCGGAGTTGTTCTTCTGGTCAAGGGAACGCCTTAGCGCAGGGGCGGCGTTCTGCAGCGGACGGGCGAGCACAGAGGGGCAGCGGGATGGCGGGCAGTGTGGTACGCAATGGACTCTCCCTGGCCGTGGGGGTGTGGGGTGCGGCGGAGCTGGTCCCAGGGGTGTCGCTGGGAGAACGTCCCCTGGTGGCGACGGCGGTCTTCACGGCGGTGGTCGGGGTCTTCGTTCTGGTCCCCATCGGCGTGATCCGCGCCTATATCCGGGCCCGAGCGTTGCGGGAGACTGCCGCGCCGGGGATGTGGGCGGGCACAAGGGACGCCTTCACCATGGTGCTGCCCGCTACGGGTTCGCCTGCGGACCTGGTCACTACGGCGGTTGCCCAGGCTGAACTCCGTGCCCAGCAGGAGAATGCGCTCCGCGTAGCCCTGTCAAGAGAGCTCTTCGAGCTGGCGCGCTGGCGGTACGCGATCTTCACGGCGGTCCTCGTCGTGCCGGTGCTCGCGGTCGGCTTTCCCGTCAGCCTGTGGCTAGGGGGATGGCTGTCCGAGGCGTGGGCGGGGGCCCGCCTGGGCACCGGTCTGGGGACCCCCGTACTGGCTGTCGCGGTCGGATACCTCGTCTACCGGCTGTGCAGTGACGTGCTGTCCCGGGTGGCCTCGTTCTCCTGGAAGCCGCTCGGCCACCTGCTGTTGAGCCGGGCTTTCTTCCTGGGCGGGCTTGGCGCCGCGGTGGCCCTGCTGGACGGGGTGGAGATGGAGTTCTCCTCGGTGGGGCAGGGGGTGCTGGCGCTTGCCGTGATCGCCCACACCTCGATGACGTTCCGGCTGAAGGGGGAGCGCGGGCTGCAGGCGATCGCCGCACAGATGCTCTTCACGCTCGGGTGGCTTGGGGTTTGGGCCGGCTGCGGGGGCTGGCTGGCGGCTGCTGTGCGGTTCGCTGACGGGGTGTCATTCCTGGCCGCGTGCCTGATGGTGCTGGTAGCAATGGTGCCGGTGCACCTGCTCCGCAGTGGTGAGCGGTCGTCGCTCCCGCCGTGGAACCCCTGGGATTCGTGGCGGTAGAGGGGGTGCTGCGCCTCTCCAGGGGCAGCGCAGGAGAGCGTGTCCCGGGGAAAAAGCGAGTCGCTTGAGACGGAAAAAGTTGGATGACCTACTATTTAGTTGGTAGTCCTACTATTTCGCTTCTCGCTCCGGGAGGTCCCAGATGAGCGACAAGGCCACGCCAGGGGCACTACACCGTCCGACCCACCCCGTGCGGTTCGTCACCGCGTCCAGCCTGTTCGACGGGCACGACGCGGCGATCAACATCATGCGCCGCATCCTGCAATCGCAGGGAGCCGAAGTCATCCACCTGGGACACAACCGGTCGGTGCGTGAGGTCGTAGACGCCGCCCTCGAAGAAGACGTCCAAGGAATCGCGGTCAGCTCCTACCAGGGCGGACACGTCGAATACTTCAAATACCTGGTCGAACTGCTCCGAGAACAGCACGCCGACCACATCAAGGTGTACGGCGGTGGGGGAGGCGTCATCGTCCCCCAGGAGATCGCCCGGCTCCGCGAATCCGGGGTGACCATCTTCTCCCCCGAAGACGGCCAGCGCCTCGGCCTCGCCGGGATGATCAACACCCTCATCCGCGAATGCGACTACGACCTGTGGGAGCACCGCCGGGCCGACCTGGAAGCCGTCGTCGCCGGAGACCGGCTCGCCCTCGCCCGCGCCATCACCGGAGCGGAACTCGGCCGCCTCACCGACGAAGAGCGGTCCTGGCTGCGCTCAGCTGCCTCCGCCCCGCCGGTCCTCGGCATCACCGGCACAGGCGGCTCCGGGAAGTCCTCCCTCACCGACGAGCTGGTGCGCCGCTTCCGCTTCGACCAGCAGAACAAACTGCGGATTGCGGTGATCGCGATCGACCCCACGCGCCGCCGCGGCGGCGGGGCGCTGCTCGGCGACCGCATCCGCATGAACTCCATCGACAGCGACCACATCTTCTACCGCTCCCTGGCCACCCGAGGCAGCCGCGAGCTCCCCGAACACATCGACGACATCCTCACCGTCGTCAAAGCCGCCGGATTCGACCTGATCATCGTGGAAACCCCGGGCATCGGGCAGGGCGACGCGGCGATCGTGCCGTACTCGGACGTGTCCCTGTACGTGATGACCCCCGAGTTCGGCGCCGCCTCCCAGCTCGAAAAAATCGACATGCTCGACTTCGCCGACGTGGTGGCGATCAACAAGTTCGAGCGGCGCGGCGCCCACGACGCCCTGCGCGACGTGCGCCGCCAGTTGATCCGCAACCGGGAAGCGTTCGGCATCAAACCCGAAGACATGCCGGTGTTCGGCACCTCCGCCGCCACCTTCAACGACGACGGGGTCACCGCGCTCTACCAGCACCTGCGCGACCTTCTCGCCGAGCGGGGCCTGCCCGTCAGCGAAGGCGTCCTCCCCCGCGTCGACGTCCGCCACTCCACCGGCATCACCCAGGTGGTGCCGCCCCACCGGGTCCGCTACCTCTCCGAAATCGCCGACACCGTCCGCGCCTACCACGCGGAGACCCGGCGGCTTGTCTCCGCGGTCCGCCGAGTCCAACGGCTCGAAGAAACCGCCCGCGACCTCGCCGCGGCGGGACACGACACCAGCGCCGTCGACGAACTGCTCGCCAAAGCCCGCAAAGAAGTCCCCGAGGACGTCGCCGAGCAGCTCGCGAACTGGCCGAACGTGGTGGCCTCCTACTCCGGTGACGAGCAGGTCATCAAAGTACGCGACCGCGAGATCCGCACCCGGCTCCACCGCGAGTCCCTGGCAGGCACGAAGATCCCCCGCGTCGCCCTGCCCCGCTACACCGACCACGGGGAACTCGTGTCCTTCCTGCGGCGGGAGAACCTTCCCGGCTTCTTCCCCTTCACCGCGGGCGTCTTCCCGTTCAAACGGGACGACGAAGAACCCGCCCGCATGTTCGCGGGGGAAGGCGACCCGTTCCGCACCAACCGGCGCTTCAAACTCCTGTCCGAAGGCCAGCCCGCGACCCGGCTCTCCACCGCGTTCGACTCCGTCACCCTGTACGGCCGCGACCCGGATCCCCGACCCGACATCTACGGCAAGATCGGCACCTCCGGCGTCTCCGTGGCCACGCTCGACGACATGAAGGAGCTGTACGCCGGGTTCGACCTGGCCGCGCCCACCACGTCGGTGTCGATGACCATCAACGGGCCGGCCCCCACCGTGCTGGCGTTCTTCCTCAACACGGTCATCGACCAGCAGCTCGACGCGTTCCGGGACAAGCACGGCCGGGACCCCGACGAGCAGGAAGCCGCGGAGATCCGTGCCAACGCGCTGCGGTCGGTGCGCGGCACAGTGCAGGCCGACATCCTCAAAGAGGACCAGGGACAGAACACGTGCCTGTTCTCCACCGAATTCTCGCTGCGGATGATGGCCGACATCCAGGAATGGTTCATCGCCAACCAGGTCCGCAACTTCTACTCGGTGTCCATCTCCGGCTACCACATCGCCGAAGCCGGGGCGAACCCGATCACCCAGCTCGCGTTCACCCTCGCCAACGGCTTCACCTACGTGGAGGCCTACCTGGCGCGGGGCATGCACATCGACGACTTCGCGCCCAACCTGTCGTTCTTCTTCTCCAACGGCATGGACCCCGAGTACTCGGTACTGGGGCGGGTGGCGCGCCGCATCTGGGCGATCGC
>NZ_BCWB01000039.1 GCF_001592045.1 Thermobifida fusca NBRC 14071 = JCM 3263
CTCGAGGACTCCGACCCGGTAGCCCTTCTCGGTAAGGCGCAGCGCGCTGACTGAGCCGCCGAATCCTGAACCGACGACGATGACGTCGTAGTCGAACCGGTCGTCGTCCCCGGTGGGAAGGGTGGAGTGCTGCTCGTGGGTCATCAAGTGCCCCCTGGCGGTCGGGTGGAGGGGTGGTTGTCACACGCTCACGTGTCTGTAATGTGAACTAAGACACTTGGCAATGTGACATTGGCTATTGTAATGTTCGACCCTACTGACCAGTAGATGTGGTCTATGTAACACACCAAGCGGAGGCGGGCACAAGCCCCCAACCTCCCACCCCACGCCACCCCCCACGTCGAGCACGGGACCAGGAGGAAGCCCATGGCCGACGAGACTCTCACCGAATCCCCCAACGGCGGCACTGCGTGGCGCAAATTCGCCTACGTCGCCCTGCCCGGACTAGTCGCAGCGGGGGTCCTTGGCGCGGCCACCACCCAAGGACTGCTCGCCGCCTCCTTCGCGGTGTCCGGAGACAACTTCAAGATCTCCGCATCCCACCTGGAAGGCACCGGGTTCGCCCAGTACGGGGACGTCGCAACCTCGGTCGACAAGACCTCCCGCCCAGTAGGACTCTCCATCATCGAAGAAGCCGAACTCTCCGACATGTGCATGTCGGCACTGCTCGACCTGCCCATCGGAAAAGCGACACTCCTCATCCGCGCCGGGGAGAAAACCCCCGTCACCGCGACCAACATGGTCGTCGACGTCGAACAGCTCAACGGCAACGCCCACTTCTCCGCTATCGAGATCGGCCGCGACGCCAGCACCCTGAACAAGGTGTCCGGTCCCCAAGGCGACTCCGGAGCCTTCGCCCTGCAATCCGACACCGTGACCATCAACGACCTCACCATGGTCTCCTGGGCGGTCAGCTCCGGAACCCTGCGGCTGTCTGGACTCAAACTCAACGTGAAGCCCGGCACCCACGAATGCTTCTGATCCGATGACTCAGCATGCACGGACCTCCCACCGCGCGGTGGGGCCGTTCGCAAGGTGGCGCCGCTCCCGACCGCTGTGGGGAGGACTCCTGACGATCCTCGCCGGGGCCGAGATCGTAGCGGCGCCCCTCGCCCCCCTGCCGTTCCTCGTCTACCAGGGAATCGCGGGAATCTCCGGCTACCTCATCGGAGCCGCGCTGGTCGCACTCGGTGTCCTGGCTTGGCTGCACCCCGCGCAACGCGCCTTCTACGGCATCGTGGCGGTCCTCCTCTCCCTGGCCTCCTTCCTCACCTCCAATTTCGGCGGCTTCGTCATCGGCATGCTGCTCGGCATCATCGGCGGTGCACTCATCTTCGCGTGGGAGCCCCACCGTCCCCCCAAACGCCGCCAGCGCGACCGGACCGACACCGAGACAGCCCCCGCGGAGTCCTCTCCTACCGCAGAGACAGAACCAGCTGACGACGAAGACCACGACGAAGACCGCGAACCCGACACCACCACGCCCGACCGCGGCGGGCAGCGCGGCAGCACCACACACGCGCTCGTCGCCGCCCCGCTCGCCCTCACCCTCGTCCTCGCCTCCGCCCCCGCCGACTGGTGGTGGCCGTGGGACCAATGGTTCAACCGCGGAGGAAACGAACAAAGCGAGCCGCAAGACACCCCCGGAACGCCAACCCCCGCCCCCTCGGCGCAGCCAGCAGACCCGCCGGAACCGGGCACAGAGCCCGCCGAGGAAGACCCGGAGAACCCCGAGCCCGGCGACGAAGCGGCCGACGGCGAGGACGACGAGGAGACGGACGACGAAGAGTCCGAACCCGACACCGAATGCGAGATCCGGACTGGCCCCGTCGACGAGGAGGTCACCGAAGAAGAATTCCTTGACGCGGTCGAAGCCTGCCAGCACGCCGCAGAGACCGGAGACCTCCCCGAGGTCCAGACGCTGCAAGCCGACGACCGCTTCCCCGCCTCCCCAACCACCAGCGGCCTCACCGCGGACCGCATCATCATGAGCGGCTCCTACTTTGCCGGAGTCGTGGAATACCCCACGTCCGCCGGCACGGACCGCTACCTCAAACTCGGGATGAGCCGCGCCGACTTCGACAACGCCGTGCTGTGGTGGATGGACGGGGAGGAGAAGGTCTCTATCGACCTGCCCGACATGACCATGCAGGGCGATGTCGTCATGTACGTCACCCGCATGAAAGTGCGGATCCTCGGCATCCCCCTGGTCTTCACCCCTGACTTTCCGCCCCCGCTGCTCTTGCCCTTCATGATCGTCACCGACGTCGACGTGTCCCGCCCAGTCGCGCACAGCAACGTGCTCACCGTGGACAACATCGAAGTCCGCGCCGGGTCGTGATGCCCAGCGCGGCATTCGGAGCCCGCCTCACCAGGCTGCGGCCGGCGGGCAGGCGGGCCTGCCCAGCGGGAACCGCCAGGCAGGCCGCCCGCGCCCTCAACGGGCCAGGTGCACCGACTCCGGGAGCAACTGGCTGGGCGCTCCCACGTAGGAGACGTACAGGGCGTCCCGGGCGCGCGTGCACGCCGTGAAGAGCAGGTGGCGTTCCTCCTGGTAGACCTGCTCCATGGCCACCGGGTCCCCTTCGGCGGCGCTGATGGCGGCCTTGGGCGGCAGCAGCGGTTCGCTCAGCCCCACCAGGGCCACGTAACGGAACTCCTGCCCCTTCAGCCCGTGCAGCGTGCCCACCCGCACCGCATCCACGTCGGCGGAAGAGTTCAGCGGGGCGGTCGCGATCCCGTTCGCATGGAGTTCTTTCGTGATGATGCGCACCACCCACTGGTTGCGTCCGGCGACCGCGATCGACTCGGGCTGGGCGCCCGCCGCCAACTGCGCCTGGAGCCACTCGCTCAGCGCGGTCCACTCCTCCGCGCGGCTCGCGCAGCCCTGCACCACCGGTTCGGGTCCGTGCAGCACGGAGGCGTACCCTTCGGCGGCCGGGCCTGTGCTGCGGCCCAAAATCGGCAGTGCCCAGTCGAGGATCTCCTGGCTGACCCGGTAGCTGGTCCGCAGCCGGTGGCCGCGGCCTCGGACATTGATGCCCAGCGACGCCAGCGAGACCCGGGTGTCGACGAGCCGCTGCGCCGGATCACCGAGGAGGAACAGGTCGTCGGGCCCCTCGGGGACCGCGGCGCGCAGCAGCCGCCAGTGCGCCGGGTGCAGGTCTTGGGATTCGGTGACGACGATGTGCCGGTAACGCGGCCCTTGGGTGCGCAGCGCCCGTGCTGCTTCGTGCGCCACCTGGGGATAGGACCATTCCCCTGCGGCGCGCATGGCCCCGGTGTACCGCTGGATCGCCTCCCAGACGTGGGGCCGGAACTCAGGTGCCAGGTGCAGCATCCGTCCGTTGCGCTCGCAGCGGATGTAGTCGGCCAGCGAGGTGAGGTCCTGGGCCAGGATCACCTGCTGCCATTCGTCGACGAGGAAACGGCCGGAGAACGGCAGGCCGTCGATCCGCGCTGCGGTGCGCCACCGCTCCGCGAGCTCCTCATCGCTGAGGATCTCCGGCGGGATGCCCGTGCTCTCGCTCAGCACCCCGCGGGCCAGGCTGTCCACGGTGACGACCTCGATCCGGCGGCGTACATCCGGAGCGGACACCAACCGGTCCAACTGGGCGCTGAGCGTCTGCGCGAGGGTGCGGCTTCCCGTGGTGAGCAGCACGCTCGGCCGGGCTGCCGGGCCATACTCCACCGCGTCCCGCTCAGCCAGGTACGCGGCACGGTGCAGGGCGAGCACGGTCTTCCCCGTGCCGGGGCCGCCGGTGGCCTGGGCCGAACCGGCGAAATGTGCGGTGGCCAGGCGCTGGTGGTCCGGGTCGAGGCTCAGCCGCCACTCCGCGAAAGGCAGTGCGAGAGCGTCGGCCAGGTCTGCGGGGCCGCGCACCGGAGCCGCGGCCTCGGCGGGCTCGGGCGGCGCAGGCATTTCCACGAGGTCCAGTTCCAGACCGCCAGGAGCCCGGTAGGTGCGGGCATAGGAGATTGCTTCGTCGTGGCGGCGGACCCCCACCAGGCAGTAGGAGCCTTCCTGGGAGGGGGCGACGATACCGGACCAGTCCGGGCTGATCTGCAGTACCCGCACTCGCGGGTCGGAGGCGTCCGTGACAGCCTGCAGGCGCCCGCTGTCACCGGCCAGGTAGGACCGCACCGCGGTCAGGACCGTGTGCTGGACCCCGCTGTCCAAGCGGGAGAAGTCGTTGAGGAACGTCGGGGCGATCGCGAGTTGCGGCACGGGCTGTTTCCCTCCGGTCACCGTGTTTGACGTGGGACATCGCGTGAGGAGAAGACGGGCGGCCACCGCTTCTTCTGGGAATCTGCGCTTCGGGGAATTTCGGCAAACCACCGCGAAGCATGAGAAAACGGGAGCGGGAACACGGCCTCTTACCTTGGTAAAACACCAGGTCAGAGCGGTTAATTCCAGGATTTTCGAATGTATGTCCGAAGATTTTTCGCGGGCGGAGTGCGACCTGCGGGTTTGCGCGGCGCTCTAGTGACCTCAAACACAGTTATGGACTGTCCATAACCGCGGAGTCCGAGGTGTGCTGCCCGCCGAACGCCGCGCAAACCCGCAGACTGCCCTGCACGTCCGCTTCCCGATACCGGCCGTCCCACACCACAAGGAGCGCTGCTCACACCCGGTGCCCACCCGGTGTGGGCGGCCGTCCGTCTCCCGCAGCAGACCGCCGCACCGCTGCAAGCCCCACCCCGCGCCGCGGCCGAAACCGCCCCGTATTTTCGGTCGCGCCCAGACCCGGGCCTCACCCGCGCGATGTCGCGGACCGGATCAGTCGTCGTCCTCGATCACATAGGGGTGCAGAGCAGGGTTCTCCACGTCCGGATACGGGACGAACCAGGAGTGGGCGTCCTGCGCGAGGAACCCCAAAGGGTCGGCAGCAGAGTCCTCCGGGTCCGCGGTGTCCAAGTCCTCCAGGTAGAGCCATTCATGGTCGTGGTGTCGGTAGGCGTGGCTTTCGAACACCGCGAACATCGCGGTGACCTCGTCCGGATCCACCGCGGCAAACGACACCAGCAGTTCTTTAGCGTTCTCCACGAGCAAATACAGCGCCAACGACTCAGCAGTGGACGCGGGGGGCACCCACGGCGAAGCGGTCAACCGGGAGTAGACCACGGACGCGGTGATGAGGAACTTCTTCGCGAAGCTGAGGTCGTAGTGGTGCCGATAGCGGACCGGGAGGTCGTGGAGAACGAACAGGCCTTCGGAGTCGTCAGCCGTCCAGTGCGCCTCGTCCTTGTCGAGGGACTCCGCCTCCTCGTCCAACGTCATGATGTCCAGGAGCAGCTCCTCAGTCAGCACGGACGCCCGATCGATGAGAGCGCCCGCGGCGAGGAACCGGCTGTCCGGATCCTCGGTGGGGGGACCGAAGGATTCGAGCTCGAACGCACGCAACCGGGAACTGAGGGCCAGGAGGCGGCGGCGCTGCGCGGTGACATCCTCAATCGGCAGACCGACCCTGGTAGCCACCGGCTCCTCCTCGGGCCGCCCCTCCAAAGCTTCGGCGAGTTCGGCGTCGCTGACCGTGACTTCGCACTTGCCCACTTGCCAGTCGGCGAGCAGCTCGGTGCGTTCCAGGATCTCGTGGAGCAGAGCTTCCGCGCCGTTCTCCGCGAAACTCAACGCGGGAGCGTCCACCAGCAGTTCGACCACCGCCCCGGTGGAACTGACTTTCAACCGGTGGTCGTAGGGGGTGATCTCCACTCCTTCAGGACCCTCCACCGTCGCCACTCGGTCAAGCCACTCGGAGAGCAGCGCGGCGGCTCCCTGCTGCTGGAGGCCGTCGAGCCCGGTCGCACCGACAGGAAGTGTCAGCTCGGCGGTGATGCGGTATTCCAAAGAAGGCTCCCAACGCGGCTCGATAGACGGAATTAGAGCATGGCCCAAGACCCGCCGCGTACGGTCCCGTACTCTGCTCGGGTCCTCACCAGCCCGCTGACCGGAACGGAGCATATTGACTCTTTCCCCTATCCACAGGGGAGGGGATTTCTCACCCGCGCAAGTTCCGTGAGCGCAGTGCTCCGGAAAGACTTATACCGCTCAACACCCACCAGAAAGCCCGACCCGACACAGAACCGCACCGCGAACCCCGGGCCCGAGCGGGCCCGCCGTGCGGAGAACTGCACCCGAAACCGGTGATGGCCAGGCCTCCCCGCCAGTGCTCGTGGAACGCATCCGCGCCGACCCGGCTGCCGCTGGCTTGCTCGACATCCTCCCAGCGTGGGAACCGAGGGGCTTTCCTCCGGGTGCCCGCGGATACGGGAGCACCCGGAGGAGGTGCAGCATTTACGGTCAGCTCGACGCCACCTCGGGCAGGGCGTCCTGTGATTCCGCCACAACCCCGACACGGCGCAGCAGCGTCGCCGCATGCCGTCCCAGCGGGGTGAGCACACAGCACTCGCCCAGGTCCAGGTCGTAGCGGAAACGCACCAGGCTCAGCGACTCCAGCAACCGAGTCGCGGCTGCAGCGTCACCCTGCCGCTTCTCACCGCAGAGAATGCGGCGGGGGAGCATGCCTCCCTCGGCGGCGTCCAGCCGGTCCAGCCACTGCGCGGGAAGCGGACAGCCCGCCGGAGCGTGGGAAACAGAGTGCTCCCACAGCAGCGGAAGCAGCTCCACCCCCGCCCGCCACACCCGTGCGGCATCGTCGGGCAGGAGCGGATAGGCCGGTCCAGGCAGGACCCACGCATGCTCCCGCACCACCTCGCCAGGGATCCGTTCCCGCTGGTCCACCACCACTTCCAGCATCCGAGCGGTGACTAAGAGGTCCAGCAGCGCGGCTTCCTCGCCCAGCGAAGGTACGCTGCGCCGCCGGGATTCGTCCCGGACCCGCACCCACGAGCCCAGGCTCACGTACGTGTAGCGGCGGTGCCCTTGAGGTGCGGGAAGCGGAATGCGCGACAGGCGCCGCTGGTCGCCCAACCACCCCAAGAATTCTTGGATCCGCAGCACCAGAGGCGCCCCACGGACCGCCCACACCAGTTCCCGAACGTCCATCTCAGCCTCCCCGGACAGTCGAGATGCGTGCCGCGTAGGCAAGGAGAACCACCCGGTGGGTGACGCGGCGAAAGTCACCCTAGGAAGCCCAGCCCTGCGGCAACAGCCCTCACCAGGAACCTGTGGATAACTCCGGGGTCGGCGGCGAGACCGCCCGTCTTGCAGCACGTCCCGGCTCTCCGCGGCGCCCGGGCCTGCCGTGGCAGCGGCACCCCGGCCCGGATCACCGGAGGGGAAGGAACGGGCTGGGATCGCCGTGCCAGCTCACATACAGCGCCTCACGCGCCCGAGTGCAGGCCACGTACAGCAGACTGCGCTGCGCGGCCAGATCGGAGCGGTGCTGGTTTTCATCCAGGTCCGGACTGGTGACGTGGTCCATCAACGGCAGCGCGGTCGCGGTCACCCCGGTCACCGCGACCGCGCGGAACTCCAGACCTTTCACCCCGTGCATGGTGGTGACCCGGACCGCGTCCGCGGAGTCGTCCACGGTGTGCTGCTGCGGGTTGAACCGTGCGGCGGGGATGCCGTGGCGGCGCAGCGCGCTCACCACCTCCGTGACCCCGCGGCGGGTGCGTGCCGTCACACAGATATCCCCGGGAGCGATCCCCTTGGCCAGCCACGAACGGACCTGGCGGGCGAGCGCCACCAGTTCAGCGGCGGCATCCGGCGCCCCGTAGAGCACAGGCGGGGCACCCTGCAGCAGCGACCGGGTCACCCCGGCCGGCTCCGCGGCATCCATGCCCAGCCCGGCATCCTCCCCCTGCATGATCTGCTCAGCCCAGGTCAGGATCTCAGTGGTGGTGCGGTAGTTCATCCGCAACGGGTACGAGCGGCCCACCACGTTGATCCCCAACTGGCGGAAAGACACGGTGTTGTCGTAGATGCGCTGTCGGTTGTCCCCGGCGATGAACATGTCGTTGGGGCCGGGCGCGACCGCGGCCCGCAACGTCCGCCACTGCGCTGGGTGCAGGTCCTGGCCCTCGTCGACGACAACGTTGGTGTACGGCTTCTCCGTGCGTGCGTTGAGGATCCGGGTCGCCTCCGCGTGCAGTTCCAGGGCCGACAGCTGCTTGGTCCGCCGCATCAACGCACGTGCTGTCGCGATGGCGTGCCACACTTCCCGCCGCTCGTCCACGGTCAGCGGCCGGGACCGGCCGCGCCGGGCATCCGGGTCCAGGTAGCCGTCGACGGTGGTGATGTCCTGGGCCATCACGACATGCCGGTACTCCTGGAACACGAAATCAGCCGACCAGGGCAGGGAGTGCTTGCTGACCACGTTGGCGAACAGGCCGCGCGTATCCGACTCCGGGCGCAGGCTGACTTCGGGCCACTCTTCGCGGACGATATCCAGCGCGAGCTTGTCCGCGGTGATGACGTCCACGTCGGCGCGCAGCTCCTCGTCGAGGAGCAGGGCCAGATCCCGCCGCACCGCTTCCACCAGGGCGTTGGTGAAGCTGGTCAGGAGGATCCGGCCGCCCAGCGGCAGGTGTTCCGCCAGGTATTTGACGCGGTGCAAGGCCACCACCGTCTTCCCGGTGCCAGGGCCGCCGTGGACCAGGACCGGGCCGTTGAACACCGGCCGGTAGGCCAGGGTGCGCTGGGTGGGGTGGAGGAAGACCCGCCACGCGTCGAATTCGCGGCCCAGCACCTCTTCAATGTCGGCATCGTCGTCGACCAGCATCACCCGGTGCCGGGTGTTGCGGATAGCGGTGTCGTAGTCGTCCGAGGCAACGGAGCCGCCCGAGAGCGCACGGCGCGGCTGCACCACTTCGCGCATCACCTGGTCGACGGGCATGCCGTCCAGCAGGTGGAGCAGCACCTCGTACTGGTCCTGCGGGATCGCCGGGCTCCAGTCGACGAGTTCCTCACGCGAGGTGAGGGTGCGGCAGAACGCGATGGTTTCGGAGTCCACGCCGAGCTGGCGCAGGGCCTCGTCACTGATGTCGGAGAACAGGGCGGGCCGCGTCGGCGCCGGGGGAGTAGCCGGAGCTGCGGTGTGCTGGGCGAGCGCGGTGGCGTTGCGCCGCTCCAGCGTGCCCATCACCCTGTTGACGTCGTGGCGCTGGTCGGCCGCCCACTGCTCGGCGTTCTCCCGGGGCAGCAGGTGGACCAGCAGGAAGGTCTCTCCGGATTCGGGAGCGAGGAGGACCCCGGTCCACGAGTCGCTGATCCGGAAGGTGCGGATACGGGGATCCTGTCCTTCCGGAAGTTCCCGGATCCGCAGATCCGGGTGGGACAACAGCGCGGGCAGAGGCAGTTCCCGGAACTTGCGGGTGATCGCGGCCAGCCGTTCTCGGGTGGGGCGGTCTAAGCGGTCGTACTGTGGAAGGCACGTCGCGTCGATGGCGAGCCGCGGCATGAGCCTCCCTCCTTACACCCGTGTGCGTCAGTGCGGTGGGGACACCACGGTGATCGTTCCCACCCGAGTACTTTTCTGATCATTAGCAGCAGAGAGTGACAGAAACTGGCAATCGTCTCGGTGAGGACGAAGGGAACTCGGGGCGCTGCAGGGCGGGGACGGGGCACACCGCCAGAGGAGCGGAACATCGGGGCTTTTCTGCGCATCACACCGGTCGTGACTACGGTGGAACAGCAACGCACGACCGACAACGGAGGAATCGCGGTGCGACGCGGCTGGGTGGTGGCGGGGGCCATGCTGCTCCTGTGCGCAGCACTAGCCGCACCGATCGGGTGGCTGCACCTGACCACCGCGGCTGACCGCTACACCCTCGGGGAGGCCCCGGAGCGTCCAGTGGCCTTGGTGCTGGGAGCTGGGGTGACCCCGGAAGGGGAGCCCACCCGGCTGTTGGAGCGCCGGCTGGAGACAGCCGCGGAACTCTACCGCTCAGGCCGGGTCGAAGCTCTGCTGGTGAGCGGGGACAACAGCCAGGAGCACTACAACGAGACCGAGGTGATGTACGACTACCTGGTCGCTGCCGGAGTGCCCGCGGTGAAGATCGCGCGCGACTACGCCGGGTTCAGCACCTGGGAGTCGTGTGTGCGGGCGCGCGCAGTGTTCGGCGTGGAGTCGGTCACTGTCGTCACACAGACCTTCCATCTGCCTCGTGCGGTGGCGCTGTGCCGGGCAGCAGGGCTCGAAGTGGTCGGTGTCGGCGATCCAGCGTGGGAGGATCGTGCCCCGGCCATGCTGTACGGGTACGCGCGGGAGGTTCCTGCTTCCGTCAAAGCGCTGTTCGACATGGCGGTGCAGCCGGAGCCAACGTTCCTCGGGCCCCAGGAGACCGCGGTGGAGGAGGCGCTGGCCGCAGAACGGTCCGACGAGGCGGGATAGTCCAGCCACGCCTGGGCCGGCACCACTGCCGTCGCTCCGGGCTAGGTGCGGGCGAGCTCCCGGAGCGCGGCGCGCACTGAGCCGTGCGCGGCGTGCAGGGCGTGGGCCGCAGTGGGAACGTCCACGCCGGTGAGCAGGCAGACCAGGGCGATCCGCGTGTCTCCGTCGGCGCGGTGGAGCGCTTCAGCGCAGTCCTCTTCGGACAGGCCGGTGGCCTCGGTGAGGATGGTGACCATCCGTCCCCGCAGTTTGGCGTTGGTGGCTACCACTCCGACCATCAGGTTGGAATAGGTGTAGCCGAGGCGGACCATGACCGCGGTGGAGAAAGCGTTGAGGATGAGCTTCTGCGCGGTTCCCGCTTTCATCCGGGTGGAGCCGGCGATGACTTCGGCGCCGGTCGCTACGCCGATGTGCACGTCCACGTCAGCGGCGAGCGCGGAGTGGGGGTCCGCGGTGACCAGGACGGTGCGGGCCCCTGCTTCGCGGGCACGGTCCAGAGCCCCGGCCACGTAGGGGGTGCGGCCGCTCGCTGTCAGGCCTATGGCGAGGTCAGCAGAGGTCACCGTGGCGGCGTCGGCGCGCCCGCTGGAGAAGTCGTCTTCGATGCCTTCGCAGGCGTGGATCAGCGCGGAGGGGCCGCCAGCATGGTGGGCGACCACCCGGTCCCGGGCGATGCCGAAGGTGGGGGGAAGTTCGGCAGCGTCCATGGTGGCAAGGCGGCCCGAGGTGCCGGCCCCGAAGTAGTGGATCCGTCCGCCGTGGCGGAGCACTGACACCCCGAGGTCGACAGCCTTGGCGAGTTCGGGGAGAACCTCCGCTACGGCACGGGGCACGGTCGCATCCTCGGCATTGATCAACCGCAGGATGTCCGCGGTCGGCAGCAGGTCGATGTCTTTGGTGCTGCTGTTGCGCGCCTCTGTGGGGGCGCGCACGATCTCTACCGGTGCGGTGTGCATGTCAATCTCCTTCGCCAGTGGCGACCGTGCTTCGGTCGCCGCCTACCGCTGTCTCATGTCCGTGCTGGTGGGGCCCTCCGCGGTGGAGTACGCGCGCTTAGGACCGGCGCCGCTCCTCTCTGGAGATGCGGAGGCCACGCACCGCCTCGTAGGTGGCTTCCAGCGCTTCCCGGGTGTCGGCGTAGCGCAGTTGGGCAAGGCCGACGAACACGCAGTCGATCACCGTCAACTGGGCGAGACGGCTGGCAGTCGCTCCGGAGCGGAACGTGGTCTCGCGGGCTGCGGTGGTGAGGATGTGGTCGCTGACCTCGCTGATGGGTGAGCGCGGGAAGTTCGTGATGGCGATGGTGGAGGCGCCTTTGCGGCGGGCTTCTGCGAGTGCCCCGACGGTGTCGCTGGTGGAGCCGCTGTGGGAGATGCCGACGGCCACATCCCCGGGGCGCAGCACCGCGGCACTGGTCAGCATGGCGTGGGCGTCGGTCCAGGCGTGGGAGATCATGCCGATCCGGTGCAGCTTCTGCTGGAAGTCAGAAGCGACGAAGGCGCTGGCGCCGACACCGTAGATGTCGATACGGCGGGCTCCGTCGAGGAGCTCGATAACGCGCTGCAGGGTTTCTATGTCGAGTTGGGAGCCGGTGTCTTCTACGGCGCGCGCATCAGCGTAGGCGATTTTCTGGACCACGGTGACGAGCGTGTCGTCCGGGTTGATGTCGCCGGTGAGCTCTTGGACGCTGCCGCGCGCCCCCCGGGCCTGGCCTGCCTCGGATGCCAGGCGGAGCCGCAGTTCCCGGTAGCCGGCGAAGTCGATGGTGCGGCAGAACCGGATGACGGTGGCTTCCGAGGTGTCGCAGTCCCGAGCGAGCTGGGTGATGGAAGAGTTGGCCACCCCTTCGGGATCGTCGATGATCCGCTGGGCAACGCGTTGTTCGGCGGGCGCCAGGGAGGGCAACAACGAGCGGATCTTCAGCACCGTGCTGGGTGTGGCGCCGCCCTCCTTGGGCGGGAGAACACCGTCGTTGTCGCTTCTCTTCGCCATCTGATTCATGTTGGAAAGTTTCTTTCTTTCGAAAGCTCCCGTCAACGGGCGGAAGGGAGCAAAGGCCAATTTTGGTTGCTACATAAGTGTGATCCGGAGTTCGCCCCGGTGGTATCCCAGGCGACGGACCATCGGAGTCGCCTCTACCCGAGGTCGTCCGTCTCAGTGCGAAGAAATCGGGTGGCAGTGACCGGGAGAAAGAAGCGTACGTCCCCGCGGCGGGCGCTGTGACAGATCCCTCGTTGCTGCTCCAAGAAGTGACCACATTCGACCGGCACTGAAAGTGTGTGGTGTATCACTGAGCGTCGCTGGAGGTGGGGCGGGTGTCTATAAGGTGCGGAACATGAACGAAGAAGTCGTCCTCGGGGTGGACGCGGGTGGCACCCACACTCGCTGCCTCCTGGTCGGCCTCGACGGCACCATCCGCGGCCGCGGCCGTGCCGGAGGGGCCAATCAGCGCTCCAGCGCGGACCCCGCGGTGTCCTTCATCAACGCGGTGTCCGCGTCACTCCGCGAGGCCGGGCCGGTCAGCGTGGCAGCAGCGGTATTCGGGGTAGCCGGTGCCGGGGCAGCGGGCCTGGCCACCACGGAGCAGACCGTGCTGCGGGCCTGGCGGACGCTCGGACTCCCCGGACGCCCCGAGGTCGGCGACGACATCGTCGTGGCGTTCGCCGCCGGTACCGCGGAGCCCAGCGGCGCAGTCCTCATCGCCGGGACTGGAGCGGTCGCCGCCACCATCCGGGACGGCCGGATCGAACGCCGCTGCGACGGATACGGCTGGCTGCTGGGCGATGAAGGATCAGCCGTGTGGCTGGGCATCGCCGGCCTGCGCGCGGCACTCGCCGCCTTGGACGGGCGCGGCCGCGCCACGGTCCTCACTGAGCGCCTGGCCGCCGCGCTCCACGTCCCCGCCGGGAGCCGGCAGGCGCTCATCGGAGCCGCCTACTCCATGCTCCCTGCAGAACTCGGCTCGTTAGCCCCCCGAGTGTGCGCCGCGGCTGAAGAAGGAGACGCCGCTGCCGTGGAGATCGTCTCCACCGCGGCTTCCCGGCTGCTGGAAAGCCTGGCCGCGGTCCTCGCCCCGCCGGTGCAGACCCCGGTAGTGCTGGCCGGTTCAGTGCTGCGCGAAGGCCCCGTGGCCGAACGGGTGCGCACCGCGCTCCGCGAACGCTACGGGGTGCGGCCGGTGACTGCGGCCCCGGGCGAGTACGGTGCCGCGGCGCTGGCCCTGCGGCGGACCGGACGTTCCGCCCAGCTCCACGCCCAGTTGCTTGCCCAGGCGCGCTATGCCCCGTCCCCTCCTGCTGGGGGACGGTGACTGGTGCTCCCGGAGCGGTCTTCCTACGGAAACCCCGCGAGAAAAAACCCGTCGGAGGGGGATGCGCACCCCCGGGAAATCGCTAGGGTCAGATGCATGTCGTACAACAACGAGGAGCAGCTCGACCCGGCTGGTTCGACCCAGAAGTTCCAGCGTTTCGTCGCCGAGAACAGAGAGGAGGAGACCGAACCCCGACGGCCGATCCTGCCGTACGTCTTCGTCGGTCTCAGCGTCATTCTGGCAATCGGCATCATCCTCACCGTGGTTTTGACATGGTCATGACCACATGTCGCCCGGCGTCCGCCGTCCCTGGTGGACGCCGGGCGACGAACGGGACGAATCCGTTCGCGGCGATCCGCAGGGCCTGCTAAAGTTACCGACGTCGGAACGCACAAACCGGCGCATCCGGCACGCGCCATTAGCTCAACTGGCAGAGCAGCTGACTCTTAATCAGCGGGTTCGGGGTTCGAGTCCCTGATGGCGCACCACGAAACCCCGGTATCGCGAGCACCGCGGTACCGGGGTGCTGGCTTTTCTGCGCGGTATGCACCCTGCACCGGATCTCCCAGGACCCCCAGGGCAGGCGCCCCTGCTGCTCGTGCTTCTCGTTGTGCGGGCAACCAATGCCGACAACGCTCGCCCTTGCTATGGCCCGCTCCCTGTCCGCTGGGCTGCTCACGGCCCGGCACGGTCGCGATTCCGTATCGATCCGCGGGCACAGCCCTCCCGGGAAGCCCGAGGCCGGGCCATGCGCGCACACCCGCATCCTCTATCGTCCTGTCATCAGATGTGTGTTCTAGACAACATTTCCCCCGGGAGCTCTGCATGGCGCGATCGTCCAGGACTACCCCCGCTTCCCCGTGGCGGATCACCGCGCCGCTCGTGGTGTCCTCCTTCGCCTACGCCACCGCACAGAACACCATCGTTCCGGTGATCCCGCAGGTGCAGGAAGCCACGGGCAGCAGCGCCAGCCAGGTGGCCTGGATGATCACCGGGTTCTTCGTCTCCTCGGCCGGACTCACCGTGCTGACGGGACGCCTTGGCGACCTCTTCGGCCGCAAACGGGTGCTCTGCGCGATCCTCGCTATCTTCGGCGGCGGGGCCGCGATCGCGGCACTCGGTAACTCGCTCGCCCCCATCATCGCGGGCAGAGTCGTCATGGGCGTGGGCGGCGGCGTGTTCCCGCTCGCCTATGCGATCCTCAGCGCACACCTGCCCCGGGATCGTGCCGCGTTCGGCATGGGACTCATCAGCTCCATGTTCGGGGTGGGTGGCGCGCTCGGCCTGCCGCTAGGCGGGCTCGTCGCGGGACACTTCGGCCACAAAGGCCTGTTCTGGGCTACTGCCGCGGTCGCCCTGCTCGCCCTGGCTACCGTGGCGGGCGCCATCCCCTCAGACCGCGGAGAACGGACCGGTACCGTCGACTGGCTGGGAGCGATCCTGCTCACCCTTGCGCTGGGCGGGCCGCTCACCGCTGTCAGCCGGGCCGAAGAATGGGGCTGGGCTGCGCCGTGGACCCTGGGCCTGCTCGCCCTGGGCGCCGTGGCGTTCGCGGTGTTCCTCGTCGTGGAACGCAAGGTCTCCCACCCGCTTGTGGACCTCGACGTGATGCGCCGCCGCAACGTCTGGGCAGCCAACCTGGTCACCCTGCTGGCGACCACTGGCCACGGAGTCATGTTCTTCCTCGTCCCGCAGATCGTGCAGTTGCCGAAGAGCAGCGGAGTGGGACTGGGGGTGGACGTGGACCACTCCGGGCTCTTCCTGCTCCCCGGCGCGGTGCTGCTCATCTTCGCGGGGCCGCTCACCGGGCGGCTGGTCGCCCGGTTCGGCACGCGGCTGCCGCTGGCTCTCGGGGTGGCGCTTGGGTGCGCTGGGCTGGTCATCCTGGCCGCAGGGAGCAGCCAGCCCGTGGCGCTGCTCACCGGCGGAGCGGTCCTCGGCTTGGCGGGCGGCGTCACCTACGCGACGCTTCCCATGCTCATCGCCGACTCCGTGCCCCTCACCGACCTGGGGAGCGCCAACGGAGTCAACACCATCGTGCGCCACGTGTCCATGGCGGTCTCCGCCCAACTGGCGGCGGCCCTCGTGGTCTCCAGCATCCCCGCAAGCTCCCCGTACCCGCAGTGGTGGGCGTTCACAGCCAACTACGGCGCGGCCGCGGTCCTGGCTGCCCTGGCCCTCATCCCCATCGGTCTACTGCGTCCGCGGCAGACCGCCGCGCCCGATCCGGTGGGGGAGCATGATGCGGCGGCACCGACCACTCCTCAGATCAGGTAGAGTTTTCTCAGAGCCCAGGAAACCTGGGCGGGCGCCATTAGCTCAACTGGCAGAGCAGCTGACTCTTAATCAGCGGGTTCGGGGTTCGAGTCCCTGATGGCGCACCATGGAAACCCCGGTGGGACACGCCTTCAGTGGTGGTCCGCCGGGGTTGTGCTTTGTCGGTGAAACACTGTCGTCTCCCGTAGACCACTCGCATACGGGTATGCCAGCCGCACCGGGCGCCTCCTGGCCACGATGGCCTGCGAGGCATGCCGGCGCTGACCTGGCTGGGCAGAATCCGCAGCGCTCCGTCGCCCTCCGCCTACCCAGTGCACAATTCGTGAAATAAGTAGCAAACCGCCACCACTGGTGCGAATATAGAGCGGTATTTGTCGCATCTATCAGTGATCCTCATCACGAAGGCCGCGGGGAGTGGCACAGAGAGGGGCCGCGGTGGGCAACGGTCGGAACACGGCGGAGTCACGCAGCAAAGCGCTGCACGCTCTGGTAGCACAGGGAACCCTCTCCGCGGAGCAGGCCGAAGCAGTGGCGCAGGCGCTACAGGAAGCGGAAGAACCCGACACGCCAGTCCGCTGGGCCGAAATCATCGGCTTCATCGGCGGAGGCCTGGTCTTCGTCGGCATGGTCAGCCTGCTGTACACCTGGGTCGACCTGGAAAAGCTAGGCCAGGCCGTCCTGCTGCTCACCGTGGCAGCCCTCGCGGCCGGCGGCGGCCTCTTCGCGACAGGCGGACGATTCCGCAACCGGGCTGCGCTTCCCCCCACCCGCCGCCGAGTGGGCGGCACCCTATTCGTCATCGCCGCGCTCGCCGTACCCACAGCCTTGACCGTGGCGCTCGAGCCCGTCAACCCCACGACCGCCGCCGCTCTCGGCCTCCTCTACCTGGCACTCGCCGTGCTCGCCTACACGGCAGCACCCACCGCGGTGGGCCTGCTCGTCGCCGGAGGCACCAGCCTGTGGGCCCTGTGGACGATCCTGGCGAAGTTCGACCTGCTCGACACCGATATCCGGCCCTACGCCCTGTCCGTGGTCGCGGTGGGCCTCGTGTGGGGCGTGGTGTCCCTGCGACTGCCCAACCCGCGGACCGGACTCGTCATGGCCGCGATCTTCGCCTTGGGCGGGGCACAGATCCACCTCGGCGACCACCCCGTTCTCGCCTACACGCTGACGGCGGCGATCGCCGTGCTGAGCCTCGTGCTCTACCAGTGGCAGCGGAGATGGGTGTTCCTCGTCACCGGCGTGCTCGGCATCACGATCGCGGCACCGGAAGCGATCTGGGACTGGACCGACGGAGCGGTCAGCGGCGCACTCCTCATGCTCATCGTCGGACTCGTCCTGCTGGCCGCCAGCGGAGTGGGCATCATGCTGCACCGGAAAACCGACAAGCAGCCCGCCCAGCAGGCAGCTGAACCCCCCGCCGGAAACGCAGAAGGCCCCGCCCGGTAACGGGCGGGACCCACCCTGCACTCCGTAGCTTACTGCTTAGTGGTGTGCTCCGGCCGGACGTAGACGACCACCCGCTCCTCGCCCGGGGACTCCGGCGGGTACGTCTCCTGGCCCAGATACTTCTTCGACATCTTGTTGATGAACGAGCGGTTAGGGTCCGGCTCGATCTTCTCGGCCCGCCCGCGGATCTCGATGTAGCGGTGCGGCTCGTCCGGGTCGTGCACGGACAGGGCGATCCGGCTGTCCCGCTTCAGGTTGCGGTACTTCTGCCGGGTCGTGGTCTGGCTGAACTTGATGTACTCGCCGTCCCATTCGAACCACACCGGGTTGGACTGGGGCTCCCCATGCGGGCCGATCGTCGCCACATGAGCAAACGAGCGCTTCGTGAGGATGTCCTCCCGGTCCTCGGGAACTACCGCCGTCTTCGTCATCGTTGTCCCCCTTCCAACCACCGGAGGACCAACCGGTGGCCACGATGCCTATGCTGACTGTGCGATGAAAACGCCGTCCGTGAAATCCCCGTTCGCTGACCTGCGGCGCCGCCTGCCCGGACTCATGCCGCGCGACCGCCACCGCCTGCGCCGCCGGATCGACGGCGCGGAAAAAATCCGCGACCCCGACCGGCGCCGCGCTGTCGCCGCGGAGATCAGCGCCGACATCGACACCTGCGAAGCCAGAGTCGAACGGCGCCGCTCGGCTTTTCCGGCGATCGACTACCCAGCAGAGCTGCCGGTCAGTCAGAAAAAAGACGAGATTCTCGCCGCGATCCGCGACCACCAAGTCGTGATCGTGGCTGGTGAGACCGGTTCCGGGAAGACCACCCAGTTGCCGAAGATCTGCCTGGAACTGGGCCGGGGAGTGCTCGGACAGATCGGCCACACCCAGCCGCGTCGGCTGGCCGCCCGCACCGTCGCTGCCCGCATCGCTGAGGAACTAGGCACGACTCTGGGGGAGTGGGTCGGCTACAAAGTCCGGTTCACCGACGTCTCCAGCGACGACACCCTGGTCAAGTTGATGACTGACGGCATCCTGCTGGCCGAGATCCAGCAGGACCGGATGCTGCGCGCCTACGACACGCTCATCATCGACGAGGCGCACGAGCGCAGCCTCAACATCGACTTCATCCTCGGCTACCTCAAACGGCTGCTGCCCCGCCGCCCCGACCTGAAGGTAATCATCACCTCAGCCACCATCGACCCGGAACGGTTCTCCCGACACTTCGACAACGCGCCCATCGTCGAAGTGTCCGGTCGCACCTACCCGGTCGAAGTGCGGTACCGGCCGCTCACCGCCGAACAGGTGGTAGACGACGAGGACACCGTCGCAGCCACCGACGACCGCGACCAGATCCAAGGCATCTGCGATGCCGTGGACGAACTCTGCGCTGAAGGCCCCGGCGACATCCTCGTCTTCCTGAGCGGGGAACGCGAGATCCGCGACACCGCGGAGGCCTTGGGGAAACACCTGGCCCGCCGCTACCCCGAAGGCAGCCCGCAGGCCGTGGAGATCCTGCCGCTGTATGCGCGGCTGTCCGCAGCCGAACAGCAACGCGTGTTCCAACCGCGCGGCAAACGGCGGATCGTCCTGGCCACCAACGTCGCAGAAACCTCGCTGACCGTGCCCGGAATCCGGTACGTGGTCGACCCGGGCACCGCGCGAATCTCCCGGTACAGCCACCGCACCAAAGTGCAGCGCCTGCCGATCGAACGGATCTCGCAGGCCTCCGCCAACCAGCGCAAGGGACGCTGCGGCCGGGTCGCCGAAGGCATCTGCATCCGGCTGTACTCGGAAGAAGACTTCCTCTCCCGGCCGGAGTTCACCGAACCGGAGATCCTGCGCACCAACCTGGCCTCCGTCATCCTGCAAATGGCCGCGCTCGGCCTCGGGGATGTCGAAGAATTCCCGTTCGTCGACGGCCCCGACCGGCGCCAGGTCAAAGACGGTGTCGCACTCCTCACCGAGCTCGGCGCCCTCCAGCCCGCGAAGGACGGACGGCACCGCCTCACCGCGCTGGGGCGCACCCTGGCCCAGTTGCCCATCGACCCGCGCCTGGGCCGCATGGTGGTGGAAGCCGACCGCAACGGCTGCCTCCACGAGGTCATGGTGATCGCTGCTGCGCTGTCCATCCAAGACCCCCGCGAACGCCCGGTGGAACAGCAGCAGGCCGCAGCCCAGAAGCACGCCCGTTTCGCCGTCCCCGACTCGGACTTCCTGGCCTACCTGAACCTGTGGAACTACCTGAACGAGCGGCAGCAGGAACTGTCCGGCAACCAGTTCCGCAAAATGTGCCGCGAAGAGTTCCTCAACTACCTGCGGGTGCGGGAGTGGCAGGACATCTATGCGCAGCTCCGCCAGATCGTGCAGTCCTTGGGGATGAAGGTCAACACCGCCCCTGCCGACGCCAAGCGCATCCACCTGTCCCTGCTTGCCGGGCTCCTCTCCCACATCGGGCTCAAAGACCCGGAGAAACACGAGTACCTGGGGGCGCGGGGCGCCCGGTTTGCGATCTTTCCCGGCTCGGCGCTGTTCAAGAAACAGCCGCGCTGGGTGATGTCAGCCGAGCTGGTAGAGACGTCGCGGCTGTGGGCGCGCGTCAATGCCCGCATCGAACCCGAATGGGTGGAAGAGCTCGCCGGCCACCTCGTGAAACGCACATACAGCGAACCGCACTGGGAGAAGAAGCGGGGCGCGGTCATGGCGTACGAGCGGGTGACCCTCTACGGCGTGCCGATCGTCACTCAGCGCAAAGTCGACTACGGCCGCATCGACCCGAAGACCGCGCGGGAGCTGTTCATCCGGCACGCCCTCGTCCAAGGGGAATGGGATACCCGCCACGCGTTCTTCCGCCGCAACCAGAAGCTGCTGCAGGAGGTCGAAGAACTCGAGCACCGGGTGCGCCGCCGTGACATCCTCGTCGACGACGACGTCCTCTTCGACTTCTACGACCAGCGGGTCGGCGCTGAAGTGGTCTCCGTCCGGCACTTCGACAGCTGGTGGAAGCGGGTGCGCCAACAGCAGCCGCGCCTGCTCGACTTCGACAAGTCGATGCTCGTCGCTGAGGACGCCGGCGAAGGCATCGAAGAGGCCTACCCGGACTTCTGGCAGCAAGGCGAGCACCGCTTCCGGCTCACCTACCAGTTCGAACCGGGGGACGCGGCCGACGGGGTGACCGTCCACATCCCGTTGAACGTCCTCAACCAGGTCAGCCCGGAAGGGTTCGACTGGCAGATCCCCGGCCTGCGGGAAGAACTGGTGGTGGCCTTGATGCGGTCACTGCCCAAAGCGATCCGGCGCAGCTTCGTTCCCGTGCCCAACTACGCCGCCGACGTGCTGAAACGGCTGAAACCCTACTCTGAGCCGCTGCTGGAAGCGCTGTCGCGGGAGCTCACCGCGATGGGCGGCCCCCGGGTCACCGTGGACGACTGGCAGCTCGACCGGGTCCCCGACTATCTGCGGATGACGTTCCGCGCGGTCGACGACAAAGGCCGCACGCTCGCCGAAGCGAAAGACTTGGAGGAGCTGCGACGCCGGCTGCAGCCCCGGCTTCGCAAAGCGATCTCGGCGGAGGCCGCGAGCATCGAACGCACCGGGCTGACCTCCTGGGACTTCGGTCCGCTGCCCCGGACGTTCGAACGCCGCACTGCCGGGCACATAGTCCGCGGCTATCCGGCCCTCGTGGACGAGGGGACCACCGTTGGGGTGCGCATCTTCGACAATGCGGCAGCCCAGCAGCAGGCCATGGTCGCAGGAACCCGGCGGCTGCTCATGCTCACCGTGCCCTCCCCGGCCAAGTTCCTCCGAGGGCATCTGAGCAACCAGACCACACTGGTGTTCAGTCGCAGCCCGCACGGCTCAGTCGCCGCCCTCTTCGACGACTGCATCGGCTGCGCAGTGGACTCGCTGGTCGCCGAGGCGGGCGGACCGGTGTGGGACCCGGAGTCGTTCGCGAAGCTCCGCGAGCACGTGCGGGTGAACCTGGTGGAGCGGGTCATGGAGCTCCTCCCGGTCGTGGAGAAGATCCTCGCCACGGCACAGCGGGTGGAGAAACAGCTCAAGAGCGTCACGAGCCTGGCAGTCCTGCCGTCCATCACCGACATCCAGAACCAGCTCGGCGCGCTCATCGGCCCCGGGTTCGTCACCGCCGCCGGCTACCAGCGGCTCCGGGATCTGACCCGCTACCTCAAAGCGATCGAGGTGCGCCTGGAGCGGCTGCCCCGCAACCCCCGCCGCGACCAGGTGAACATGGCCAAGATCGAGCAGCTGCGCCAGGCCTACCAGCAACTGCTCGACCGGCTCCCCCCGGGAGTGCCGCCCGGCCCAGCACACGAGAACATCCGCTGGATGCTGGAAGAACTGCGGATCAGCTATTTCGCCCAGGAGGTCGGCACCGCCTACAGCGTCTCCGAGAAACGCGTCCTCAAAGCGATCAGCGAGGTCGAAGCCCGCATGCGCGAAGGGGCACGGTCGTGAGGGCACACCCGGGGCCCGGTAGCCCCTCTACCCCAGGGACCGGAGATGGCGGGGCAACCCCGTCCCAGAGGGCAGCAAGCCCGGTGAACCACGCACGGACCGCTGCGACGGGACGCCCCGGCCTCCACCGTTTCTCGAGGTCCTCCCCCGGCGCCCACCTCGTCTGCTTCCTGCACGCGGGCGGCCTGCCCACCGCCTACCAGCCGTGGGCCGCGGAAGTCGGCGACCGGTTCACCGTGTGGGTCGCCACCGTGGACCACCGCGACTGTGCAGCCGGCACCGCGCCGATGTGGGACGTCTACGCCCAGCGGCAGGCTGACGCCGTGGCCAGCCTGCGGGGACCCCTGACCCTCTACGGGCACAGCCTGGGCGCCCTCTCCGCCTACGAGACCGCACGGGAGCTGCGGCGGAGAGGGCGCGAAATCACCCACCTGGTGGTCAGCGGGAGGGACGCCCCACACCTGAAACCGGAGATCACCTTCCCGGACGACCCGGTGGCCCTCGTGCACGCGGCCGCCGCCTGCTTCGGCGGGATTCCCGAAGAGCTCCTCCACGACGACGAGCTGGCCTACGTGTTCGGCACCGAGATGCGGGCCGGGTTCGCCGCGGCCGACGCCTATGTCTGGCAGCCCGGTCCGCCGCTCGACGTGCGGCTCACGGTGGTTGGCGGCCTCGACGACCCGGTCGTCACCGACGCTGGACTGCGTGCCTGGCAGCAGCACACCACCGGCCCGTTCCGGTTGGAGCGGCTGCCCGGCGGGCACTTCTTCACCGCTGAGGAGCGCCGCCGTCTCCACGCGCTGTTGCCGTGAACCCCCTCCGGAGGTTTCCTACGGTTACGGGCGGCCACTGTCAGTCAAAGAACCGGGGAACTAGAGTGGCGCTGGCCCCGAGAGCCGGGGTTGACGACACTCAGGAGGATCCCCTCGATGACACGACGCCGACTGCTGTGGATCGGCTCCTACACCCCTGACTCCGGTATCGCGGGTCACGCGGCGGGGGTGCAGCGTGTCTGGTTCGACACGGACACCGCAGCCTTGAGCAAAGCGGAACTGGCGGCGCCCGCCAGCGGGCCTTCCTTTGTCGTCCCCGCCACGGACCAGACGATGGTCTACGCCGTCAACGAGCTCGCCGCGGGACGGGTCACCGCCTTCGCAGTCCACGACACCCAGCAGCTCACCGAGGCAGGCAGCGCCATCACCGGCGGCTCCTACCCCTGCCACCTGCTGTACCACCCCGCGGGGCGACACCTGATCGTCGCCAACTACGGGGACGGCAGCGTGAGCGTGCATGCCCTCGACCCGGCCGGCGTCCCCACTGCACCAGTGCAGCGGTTGACCCACACCGGGGCGGGCCCCCGCACCGACCGGCAGGAAGGTCCGCACGCCCACAGCGTCTACGTGGCCCCGGGTGGCACCCACCTGCTGGTCGTCGACCTCGGCACCGACGAACTGCGGTGCTTCCCCTTCGCCCCGGAGGCGGACCAGCCTGCCGGCCCTCAGCACATCGCGGCCCGCCTGGAACCGGGCAGCGGACCGCGCCATCTAGCGATCCACTCCTCCGGGCACCTGTATGTGGCCGGAGAACTGGATTCGCGGGTCTACGTGCTGCGGTTCGACCCTGCCACGGCCCAGGCCGAGATCCTCGACGCGGTGCCCGCCACCGGGGCCGCCGACGACAACTATCCAGCTGAGATCGCGCTTTCTGCGGACGAGCGTCGCCTCTACGTCGCCAACCGGGGAGCGGACACGATCGCCACCTTCGAAGTGTCCGCGGACGGTACGCGGATCCGCCGCCTAGCTGACACCCCCACCGGGGGCGCGTGGCCCCGCCACTTCGCCCTGGTCGACGGCTACCTTGTCGTCGCCAACCAGAACTCTGAGACGTTGACCGTCCTCCCCATCGACGCGGAGAGCGGGATTCCTGGACCGGCGTGTTCCACCCTGGACCTGCCGACGCCGGTGTGCGTCCTGCCTGCCGCGGTCGAATGACCCGTCCACGGTCCGTCTTCGCGCCGTGCGGTGCGCCATACCTCCGTGTGGCCCACCACACGGCGAGGAACGGAAAAGCGGAATTTTTTGGAGGAACCCCATAAGGCCCGATTGTAGAAAGCTGTTCTAGGCCGCATATCTGCTGCTCAAGATCGGGTGGCCACAATGGGCTTGGAGATTTCCTCCAAAACCGTATACGGACCAAGGACTTGGACTATGACTGTCTCCCCATCGTCGTCCCCCCGTTACCGCGGGCTGACAGCGCGCGACCTCGCACTGATCGCGTTGTTCGCCGCACTGCTCGCCGCGATGAGCCTGGTACCCGGAATCCCGGTGGGCAGTGTGCCGATCACTCTCCAGACCTTGATCGTCATGCTCGCCCCCGCCATTCTCGGCGCCAAACGCGGGGTGCTGGCGATCGCCACCTTCCTCGCGCTGGCCCTCGCCGGACTCCCCATCCTGTCTGGAGGCGGGGGAGGACTGGCCTCCTTCGCCGGACCGTCCGGCGGATTCCTCATCAGCTGGATCTTCGTGGCCCTGGTCATCGGGCTGTTGACCGACCGCATGCTGCCCGCATACCGGTTCTGGCCGGGCCTGCTCATCAACCTGGTCGGCGGGATCGGCGTGTGCTACCTGATCGGCGGCCCGTGGATGGCTGTCGTCGCCGGGCTGGACGCCACGGCCGCGCTGATCGCGCTCGCCGCTTTCGTTCCCGGCGACGTCATCAAAGCGGTCGTCGCCACGCTGATCGCGGCCAGCGTGCACCGCGCCTACCCGGTTCCTCCCGCCGGGCACCGGGTCTCCGCTGCAGGACCGCGCTCATGATCCGGATAGAGCATGTGACCCACGCCTACGGCGACCGCGTCGTCGTCGACGACGTCTCCCTTGACCTGCGGGAGCACCGTATCGGGCTGATCGGCGCCAACGGCTCAGGTAAATCAACTCTGGCCCGCATGGTCAACGGCCTGATCGTGCCCGATACGGGTCGGGTCCTGGTCGACGGCCTGGACACGCGCGACCACGTCAAGGAGATCCGGCGCCGGGTCGGCTTCGTCTTCCCCGACGCAGACACCCAGATCATCATGCCGACGGTCGCCGAGGACGTGCGGATCGGACTGCGGGACAGCGGGCTCAGCCGCGACGAGATCGAGGCCCGGGTCGATGAGGCCCTCGCCCGGCACGGACTGCTCGAACATCGCGACCACCCCGCCCACCTGCTGTCCAGCGGGCAGAAGCAGATGCTGGCCCTGGCCTCGGTCCTGGTCACCGAGCCGCAGATCCTCGTCTGCGACGAACCCACCACCCTGCTGGACCTGCGCAACGTGCGGATCATCACGGAGACCCTGCGCACCCTGCCCCAGCAGGTCATCCTGCTCACCCACCACCTCGACACGCTCAGCGGCTTCGACCGGGTGCTGGTCATGGACGCCGGGAAGATCGTGTTCGACGGGGCACCCGAGGACGCCGTCGCCTACTACGTCGCGTTGATGGAGCAGCGGCCGTGAACACTGTCGGGCTCTACGTGCCGGGCACCTCGCTGCCCTACCGGATCCCGGCAGGCGTGAAACTCCTCGCCCTGCTGGGCACGGTCACCGTGCTGGTGGTCCTCGCCGACCCGTGGGTGTCGCTAGGCGCCGTGCTCGCAGTGGTCCTGCTCTACATCCTGTGGGGACTGGCCGCCCACCTGTGGCACGCGTTCCGGCCGGTGCTGCTGTTCCTGGTCGCCATCGCGGTCTTCCACGCTGTCTTCACCGACGTGCACACCGCGGTGCGGGTGTGCTCCCAGCTCACCGCGGTCATCCTGCTGGCCGGACTGGTCACCCGCACGACCCCGGTCAGCGCAATGCTCGACCTGTTCACCAGGCTGGCCCGTCCGCTGCAGCACGTGGGGGTGCGGCCGGAACGGGTGGGACTGGTCCTCGCACTGACCATCCGCTGCATCCCCATGGTGGCGGAGGCGTGGCGGGCCTCCCGCGAAGCGTATGTGGCGCGTGGGCTGCGTGGCGGGGCGCACCGCATGGTGGTCCCGGTCATCGTGAACCTGATCCGCTCTGCTGAAGCGCTCGGATTGGCGTTGAGCGCCCGAGGGCTCGACTAGCAGCCCTCGCCTTGGGTCCTCCTCGCCCCCGACTATGGGGAGCAAAGGTGATGAATTCGGGCAGATTGTGGCAAGGTTGGGGGCACGAGTCCGCGATCGCGGAGTCCGGTCTTCTCGGCGAAGGCGGTCGGCATGCGAGAGCATTCAGCGGCACCCGCCCACTCTGCCCCAGCGCGCAGGGCTTTCCTCCTCACCTTGGCCTTCCTAGCCGCCGTCACCGTGCTCGCGCTGCTCACCCCGCGGCATGCCAGCGGACCGCCCGCGCAGCCGCCCGTCCCGGCACCGGCCCCCACCCCACGGCCGAGCCCGCCCCCCACCGAAACCCCGCAGCCACCGCCGCTGAGCCCCGCCGAATACGACCGCCTCACCCGCGTCATCGACGACTACCTCGCCGGAGAGGACTGCCGGCTCTCCCTCGCCCTCCACGACCTGGCGAGCGGCGCCACCTACTCCTACCGGGCCGGGGAAACCTACACCACAGCGAGCCTGGTCAAGCTCAACATCCTCGTGCTGCTCCTGCTCCGCGCCGAAGATGAAGGCCGGGAACTGTCCGCTGAAGAGGAGCGGCTGGCTGCCGAGATGATCCGCTACAGCGACAACGACGCCACCAACGACCTCTATGCGCGGATCGGCTTCGACGCAGGGTTCGCCCGCGGCAACGAGCGGCTCGGCCTGCACGCCACCAGGCCCAGCGGGCGCGGTGTCTGGGGCGCTACCGAGACCACCGCCGCCGACCAGTTGCGGCTGCTCCGCATCGTCTTCACCGGGGACAGCCCGCTCTCCGAACGCAGCCGCGACTACGCCAGTCAACTGCTCGGCACCGTGGCACCGGAGCAAGCCTGGGGGATCTCCGCGGCGGCAAGCGAAGGCGACACCGTGGAACTGAAGAACGGCTGGGTGCCCCGGAGCAGCGACGGAGACCGGTGGGTGCTCACCAGCGCGGGCCGAGTCGCGGGGGCAGAACACGAATACCTGATCGTCGTGCTCTCCGACCGCCACCGCGACTACGCCGGCGGCATCGCCCGCATCGAACACGTCGTTGCCGAGGTGGCCGCCGCGCTCAGCGACGCAACGAGACAGTGACCCGGCCGAGGAAAAGTGCCGGGACCGCCCCCCTCAGGCCCCGGCACCCCCGTCACGGGGCGGGAGGAAGACCCACGAGATCCGCGATCCGCGCCCGGTGCCGGTCCGCCGTCCCCAGGCTGAGCGACGCGCTCTTGGCGCGCTTCAGGTACAGGTGGACCGGATGCTCCCAGGTGAAGCCGATCCCCCCGTGCAACTGCACTGCTTCCTCCGTGACCTTCACCGCGACCTCGGACACAAAGGCTTGAGCGAGCGCCGCAGCAAGCGGGAGGTCCTCCGAGTCAGCGGCGAGCGCACTCGCCGCATGCCGCACCACGGCTCTGGCTTGGGCGAGCAGTACCCACAGGTCGGCAACCCGATGCTTGAGCGCTTGGAAAGAACCGATCGGGCGGGCGAACTGCACGCGCTCCTTCAGGTAGGCCACGGTCGTGTCGAACGCCCACTCAGCAGTGCCGAGCTGCTCTGCGGCCAACAGGACCGCGCCGGTGAGCAGTGCGGCCTCCACTGCGTCGACCGCCTGCTGGCCGACGGCCACCCTGGTCGCTTCGGCACCGGTGAGGGTCACTTCGGCGAGCGGCCGGGTCTGGTCCAGGCTCACCACAGGACTCAGGGTCGCCTGGTCGGCGGGGAGCAGGTACAGGCCGGGTCCCTCCGCGCCGAGAGCGGGCACGACCAGCACGTCCGCGCTGAGCGCGTCCACCACGCCGGGAACCGTGCCCGTCAACTGGGAGCCGTCCGCGCGGACCTGGGAGGGGAAGCCAGACCCGGGGGCCGTGGGTAGCGGCACTACCAGTGTGGCGCAGCGCTGCCCGGCTGCCAGGTCCGTGAGCAGGGCGCGCACCTGCTCCTCTGCAGTGCCCAGCGCCACCAGGGCACCGGTGGCCAGCACGGCGCTGCCGAGGAACGGGACCGGGGCTACGGCCCGGCCCAGCTCTTCAGCGACGGACGACGCCTCCCGTGCCGTAGCGCCGGCGCCCCCGAGCGTTTCGGGAACGAAGAGGCCGAGGACGTCCAGCTCCGCCAGTTCCTGCCACAGGGCACGGTCGGTGACCTCTGCCGGAGCATGGTGCGAGACACGGTCGAGGACGGACTGCCATGGGCACCGGTGGGCCAGCAGCTCCCGGACGCTGGCGCGCAGCTCCTGCTCGATCTCGCTGTACAGCAGATTCAGCTCGGATTCGCTCAACGGGGCAGGTCCTTCCAGGCGAGGTCTTTGTCGGCCCGGGGTTCCGGGGGCAGTCCCAGGACGCGTTCGGCGATGATGGTGCGCAAGATCTCTGAGGTTCCGCCCTCGATCGAGTTGCCTTTGGCGCGCAGGTAGCGGAAGCCGGGGCCCCGACCCAGCAGGTCCGGTTTCTCCGGGCGGCGGAAGGTCCAGTCGTCGTAGGTGAGTCCTTCCACCCCGCGGAGCTCCAGTTCCAGACCGCTGATGCGCTGGTTGAGTTCAGCGAAGGAGAGTTTGGTCGCCGATCCTTCAGGGCCGGGCTGGCCCGCGGCGAGCTGCTGGCGCAGCCGCTCCTTGGTCAACCGGGCGGCTTCCGCGGCGACCCACAGCCGCAGAAGCTCCTCGTGGAGTCCACGGGTGCGCAGGTCGGGACGGCTCCGCCACAGGTCGCTGACTATGCCGATGAGCCCGCCTTCCCGGGGTTCGGGGCGGCCGCCGATGGAGACCCGCTCGTTCATCAGCGTGGTCTGCGCGACCTTCCACCCTTCCCCGACCCCGCCGAGCCGGAGGCTGTCGGGGATCCGCACCTCGTCCAGGTATACCTCGTTGAATTCGGCTTCCCCGGTCATCTGGCGCAGCGGGCGCACCGTGACCCCCGGGGCGGTCATATCGCAGAGGAAGTAGGTCAGGCCGCGGTGCTTCGGCACGTCCGGGTCGGTGCGGGCCAGCAGGATGGCCCACTGGGCCCGGTGCGCCAGCGAGGTCCACACTTTGTGGCCGTCGATCACCCAGTCTGTTCCGTCGCGGACCGCGCGGGTGCCGACGGCGGCCAGGTCTGATCCGGCTCCGGGCTCGCTGAACAACTGACACCAGACTTCTTCCCCGGTGTAGATCGGTTTGAGGAAGCGGTCACGCTGCTCCGGGGTGCCGAAGGCAGCGATGGTGGGGGCCGCCATGCCCAGGCCGATCACGAGGCCTTCCCGGTCGACGGGGACGAAACCGAAGCGTTCGAACTCCGCGTCGACGACGTTCTGCAACGCGCGGGGAGCGCCGAGCCCGCCCGCGCCTTTGGGGAAGTGCACCCAGGCAAGGCCCGCGTCGTACCGGGCGGCGAGGAACTCGGTCTGGTCGGTGGTGGCGGGGTCGTGTTCCGCGACGAATGCGGCGACGCGGGCGCGTAGTTCCGCGGCATCCGGTGGAGCCTCAGAGGACGGGGTCACGTCACAACCTTCCTGGAGGAGCGGGAGGGGCATTCCGCGCGGGAGGACCAGGGCCGTCCCGGTCCCCCGCGCGGCTCAAAACGGGAGGGGCAGCGGTACTGGCCGCGCGGGGGCGAAGCGGTCCGCGCTGCCGTCCTCCGCGGGCGGAACTAGTCCAGCGGGCCGCCGGCGACGTAGATCACCTGTCCGGAGATGTAGCCGGCTTCTTCACTGGCGAGGAAAGCCACGGTGGCGGCGATGTCCTCAGGCACACCGACCCGGCGCACCGGGATCTGGGCGGCGCGGGCCGCCTTGAATTCTTCGAAGTCCACGCCGATCCGCTGGGCGGTGGCCCGTGTCATGTCGGTGACGATGAATCCGGGAGCGACCGCGTTGGCGGTGACGCCGAATTTCCCGAGTTCGATCGCCAGCGTCTTGGTGAAGCCCTGCAGGCCGGCTTTGGCTGCGGAGTAGTTGGCCTGTCCGCGGTTGCCTAGCGCCGAGCTGCTGGACAGGTTGATGATGCGGCCCCAGCCTTGCTCGGTCATATAGGCCTGGGCTGCCCGCGACATGAGGAACGCACCGCGCAGGTGGACCCGCATCACGGTGTCCCAGTCATCGTCGGTCATCTTGAACAGCAGGTTGTCGCGGATCACCCCGGCGTTGTTCACCAGGATGGTCGGCGGGCCGAGCCGTTCTGCGGTCTCCTTGACCGCGGCTTCAACCTGCTGGGTGTCGCTGACGTCCGCACCGAGGGCGATCGCTTTGCCTCCGGCTTCGGTGATCGCGTCCACCGTGGCCTGCGCGCTCTCCTTGGTGAGGTCGAGTACTGCGACCGCGTGCCCTTCGGCGGCCAGGCGCTGCGCGGTGGCGGCGCCGATTCCACGGGCCGCACCCGTGACGATTGCGACACGAGGGGTCTGGGGCATGGTGTCTCCTCCAATGACAGTCGGTGAACCGGTCCGGACCCGGCCGTCCAGTGCACGGTTGAGGCGATCCTAACCAGTCGTACCGACTGGATGGTATGTCAGGGGTGGTTTCCTGTGCGCCTGCTGTGGGAACGCCCGCAAGGCGGGATGGGATACAGCATTCAGCGGAGCAGGCACCGCCGGCGCGGTGTGGGCCACGGGGTGGAGTCTTCCCAGTTCGTATTAGGTGGTGCCAGGAAAGTTCACTGCTGTCCTGGAAAGTGCGGCAGAATCGCAGCCTTTTTTGTTCGCTCTTCAACAGATAACCGGAGCGAATGTTCTAGGATGCCTTCCGAGAGGCACGTGCACGTGCATACGATCCTTGCATTTGCATAGTCCTCTTACCTGCGAGCGCTCGAGACGACGGCAAGGGGATCGCGGTGACCGGACATTCTTCCCAGAGGTTTGTCAAGAGGACGCCCGGACAGGAAGCGGCGCCAACACCAACTCTTGTCGCGGCAGAGCGCGCTTGGTGGCTTACCCCGCTGCGCAATGGGCTGTCACGGTGGAACTCCTACCCGGGGACAGCCAGCTACGACAGCCTGCTGTGGAGCTTGGCCCCGGATTACGGTGCCGTGAAGCTCGCCCGCGAACTCGCTATGGCAGCCCTGCGTGAGTGGGGAATGGTCCGGTACGCCAGCGACGTCGAGCTCGTGGTCTCCGAACTCGTCACCAATGCGCTGCGACACGCCGTCCCCCGGATCGGGAAAGAGCAGGAGAACATCATCCAGCTCAGCGTGATGCGCCGCGGAGCAGAATTCATCTGCGCGGTCCGCGATAGCAGCGACTTAATACCGCAGCGCAGAGAACCGGACTTTATGGCAGAAACTGGGCGAGGGCTCCAGCTCATCTCCTGTTTCAGCCGCCGCTGGGGCGTGGTCCCGACCGTGGCGGGCGGCAAGTTCGTCTGGGCGCTTTTCGGGTGACCCAGGGGAGTGAGCCGGAGAAACCGCAGCCTTCCGGTCCGTGGGGCTTTTTCAGGTGATTGCGGCATAGAACCACGGAAAACCCGGACTCTTAGGCGATATCGTGTAACCATTAGAACAACGTGGTACGGGAGAGAGTCCCGCGGGAATGGGTTTTTGACGAGCCACTGGGTGGGGAGGAAGCAGCGGTGAATGTGGCTCAGCCAGAGCCGGGGAGCGGCCCGACAGTACGGCGCATGCTGCTCGGTTCCCAGCTCCGCCGGCTGCGGGAAGCCAAAGGGATCTCCCGAGCTGACGCCGCGTACAAAATCCGCGGTTCCGAATCCAAGATCAGCCGCATCGAGCTGGGCCGCGTCGGTTTCAAAACCCGTGACGTCGAGGACCTGCTGACGTTCTACGGAGTGGAGGACGAGGCGGTTCGCGACTCATTCCTCAAGCTGGCGCGCGAAGCCAACGAGCCTGGCTGGTGGCAGCAGTACGGCGACTCCCTGCCGAGCTGGTTCCAGTCCTACGTGGGCATGGAGGAAGCCGCCACCCAACTGCGGGTCTATGAGACCCAGTTCGTCCCAGGGCTTTTGCAGACCGAGGACTACGCCCGCGCGGTGGTGACCCGCGGCGGTAGGAAGAAGCTGGACGATGCGGCCCGGCACCGGATCGCCACACGCATGCGCCGGCAGGAGCGCATCCGGAAGAACCACAATGTCAAGCTGTGGGTGATCATCGATGAGCCCGCGGTGCGGCGACCAGTGGGCACGCCTGAGGTGATGCGCGCCCAGTTGGAGCACCTGTACGACCTCAGCATGGCCCCCAACATCACGCTGCAGATCGTCCCCTTCCACCAGGGCGTGTTCGCGGCGGAGACCGGGTCGTTCACGATCCTGCGCTACCCGGAGTACGACCTGCCCGACGTGGTCTACGTGGAGCAGTTGACGAGCTGTCTCTTCCAGGAGAAGCGCGCTGACGTCGAGCAGTACACCATGACTCTGGAGTGGCTGGCGGTGGTTGCGGAGCGCCCGGACCAGACACGCAAGATGCTCCAGAAGATGATCAAGGAGCTCGAGGAGTAAAGCGGTCCGTACGCCCGGGGCCGCGGGAGGCATGACCGCGTCCCGCGGGCCAGCAAGCTGAGCTGTCCTCGGGCGGGGACCGCAGCGCCGTGTGCAGCCCGCCCGCGCGGACCGATTGCGCCGCGGGTGCGCCGGCAGGCTGTGCTGCAGGTCAAGCGCAGAACAGCAAAAGCCCCGGCGCTTTCACGCCGGGGCCGATGCCCGTCGTCTAGCCGAGCAGGTTGTCGAAGTCACCGTCCTTGATGCCCAGGATCAGGGCGTTGATCTCGGCTTGGGTGTAAATCAGGGCGGGGCCGTCGGGGAAGCGGGAGTTGCGCACGGCAATAGAGCCGTCGGCCAGCCTGGCCATCTCCACACAGTTGCCGATCGAGTTGCTGCGGCGGCTCTTCTGCCAGGTGACATCGCCCAGTTCAGCGGCGGAAATGCCATTGTAAGCGTTCACTGCACGCTCCCTCTGTCAGCGTTCGTGCGGGAATACACCCGTTCGTATGCACCGCCAAATGCACGTGCACGCGCATTGGATTTCGTTCAGGATAGCGCATGAGTATGAGAGTTCTCCGAGAAATCGCTGAGATGATGGCGCCTCCCGCCGGGAGGAAAGAGCGGATGCGTGCCCGAAATTTTCGGATTTTAGGCGTGTAAAGCTGACAAAAGGGATGAAAGATTGGGTGGCTGTGGCGCGATCGTTATCTTTCCGGAAAAGGGGCGGGAGGGCGCGGAAGGCAGCAGCGGAACAAGGGTCAGGAGCAGCCCAAGGCGGAGACCAGAGCGTCGAGGTTGGCCCGCATCACCGAGAGGTAATCGGTACCTGGGGAGTCGTCGGTGAGGCTTTCGAGGGGGTCCAGGAGCGCGATCTCAGCCCCGGTCTCTGACGCAATCGTCTCAGCGATCGCGGGGTCGGCGAGCGGAGAAGTGAACACCGTGGTGACGCCGTGCTCGTCGATTTCGCGCACGACCGCAGCGATCCGGGCGGGGGAGGGGTCCTCGTGGTGGGAGTCGATCCCCGTAACGCTGATCTGCTCCAAGTCGTGCATCTCAGCCAGGTAGCCGAAGGCGGCGTGGGTGACCACGATCTCGCGCCGGGCGCAGGTGTCCAGGCTTTCGGTGTAGGCGGCGCTCAGGTCGCTCAACTCTCCGGCGACCGTCTCATGGTTTTCCTGGTAGGCCGCTGCATGGTCGGGGTCGATGTCGCTCAGCCGGTCGGCGAGCGCTGCGGAGACCTCGGCTAACCGCTCCGGGTCCAGCCACAGGTGCGGGTCCTTTCCACCGTGGCTGTGGGAGTCGGCTCCGCTGTGCTGCTCCTCGGCATGGCCGTCGTGCTCGTGGTCTGCGCTGGATACCGGAAGCAGGTCCACCACGTCCGCTGGGTCCAGGAAGCGGTCTGCGGCGTGCTGGTCCACTGCGTCGTCGACTGCAGGCTGCAACCCCCGGATGTGGAGGACGAGGTCGGCGTCGGCGACCGTACCGATCTGGCGCGGGCTCAGCTCTACTTCGTGCGGGTCGGCTCCGGCCTCGGTGAGGTTGGTGACCGTGACAGCGTCGCCGCCGACCTGGGAGGCCAGCCACTCTAGGGGGTAGACGCTGGTGACGATGTGGACCCCGGAGCCGCTCGCGCTGCCGCTTCCGCACGCGGTGAGGCTGGCGAGCAGTGTCCCCGCGACCCCTGCCGTGAGCACTTTTGTCGGTATCCCAGAATGCATGAAAACATTGTCGTGAAAGTGAAAATCATTGTCAATCTCGGGGTTTGTCTGCTTTGCCGGGACTACTGCAGCTCGGCGAACCGCTCCACGTCCTCGGTCCTCCCGGCGACGATGATGATGTCCCCCTTCTGCGGGACGGTGTCCGCGGTGGCATAGGTGAACGACCCGCCATGCCGCTTGATCGACACCACGGTGATGCCGTGGCTGGACCGCACCCCACTCTCCCCGAGCCTGCGGCCGACGATCTCCATCGGAGCCCGGGTCTTCCCCAACGCGAAGTTCTCTTCAATCTCCACGTAGTCGAGCATCCGCCCCGACAGCAGGTGGGCTACCCGCTCTCCCATGTCGTGCTCGGGCAAGACGACGTGGTGGGCGCCGATCTGCTGGAGGATGCGGCCGTGGCGCCGACTGACGGCCTTCGCCCAGATATGGGGCACCCCCATGTCCACCAGCAAGGACGTGGTGAGAATGCTCTCCTCGAGATGGCTGCCGATCGCCACCACTGCCCGGGAGAACTCGTGCGCGCCGATCTGGCGCAGCGTCTCGTCGTCCGTGGTGTCAGCGACCACGGTGTGCGTGAGGATGTCGGCATAGGACTGCACGCGGCGGGGATTGTTGTCCACGCCCAGCACTTCCCAGCCGTGAGACACCAGTGCCTCGGACAATGAACCACCGAACCGGCCAAGACCGATGACAAGCACCCGCCGGTCGTCTGCTGAACTGCGTGGCACTACCGCTCCTCGTGGTGTCAGCCGATGACAGGACGGCCCTCAGGCAGGTCGTAGCGCCGAGTGCGCTCCCGCAGCGCGAGGGCAGACGCAAAAGTAATCGGACCGAGCCGTCCCGCGAACATCAGTATGACCAACAGGACCTGGCCGTGCTGGGGCAGTCCGGCAGCGACCCCCGTCGACAGGCCGACCACCCCGAAAGCCGAGACCACGTCGAACAGGACCTCCTGGGAAGAGAAAGGGGAGACCGCGGTCAAATAGACCGTCGCAAGAGCGATCACCGTCATCGACAGGAACGTGAGGCTCAGCGCCTGGCGGATCGCCCCGGCAGACAGCCTGCGGCCGAACGCGTGCACCTGCGGGTGGCCCCGGATCTCCGCCCACACCACGAGCCAGATCACCGCGAACGTGCTGACCTTGATCCCGCCGGCGGTCCCCGCGCTTCCCCCGCCCACGAACATCAGCATGATCGTGACGAGGAGGGTGTGGGACTCCATCGCGTCCACCGGCACCACGTTGAACCCGCCGCTGCGCGGCATCACCCCGTGGAACGCGCCGTCGAGCAGCTTGTGCGGCCAGGGAAGCGGCCCCAGGGTCGCGGGGTTCCCCCACTCCAAGGCGGTCACCACGACCATGCCACCGACAAAGAGGAGGAGCGACGTCCACACCGTCATCTTCGTGTGCAGGCTCCACCGCCGCGGGGTGCGCAGATGCTTGCGCAGCTCCAAAAGGACCGGGAACCCCAGGCCGCCGAGCACTGTGGCCGCCATGATGGGGACTAAGACCAGCGGGTCCCCCGCAAACCGGGTGAGGCTGTCGGGGTAGAGGGACAGGCCAGCGTTGTTGAAGGCCGACACAGAGTGGAAGACACCGCTGTAGACCGCCTCCGGCAACGGCAGCCCGTGGCCTAGCCACATCCGGGGGATGAGGAGAAGCGCGAGGACAGCCTCGCAGATCACGCTGGTCGCAGCAATACGCCACACGACTTCGCGGGTGCCACCCACGTTCAGCGTGCGCTGCTCGCTCTGCACCGACAACTGCATGCGCAGCCCGAAGCGGCGGATCACCACCATCCCCAGGAGCGAGGCCAGGGTCATGATGCCGATGCCGCCGACCTGGATCAGCCCGAGGATGACCAGTTGCCCGAAGAACGACCAGTCGTGAGCAGGATCGGTGATGCTCAGCCCGGCCACACACAGCGCACTGGTCGCGGTGAACAGGGCTTCCACGGGGGAGACCTGGGTCTGCTGCGCTACCGGGAGCAGGAGCAGCCCGGTACCGAGCAGGATCACCGCGCCGAACAGGGACGCCAGGATCCGGGCGGGCTTGCCCCACAGGATGCGGGAAGCACGGGGGAAGAGCACCCCGAACGGGAGGCGGTGCGACAGGCGTACCGCCTTGCTGCGCAGACCCCGTAGTCGTTCCCCCATCCTTGGCCTGCCGTTTCCACCTCAGTGATTGCCGACTATGGCCGGTCCGTGACGTTCCAACCTAGCGCTGCGCCTCCAGTGGGGCGAGCCGACGTGCGCTTGCGCAGGGGAGAGGAGCCCTCTTGGGCTAGCACGGCCGTCGTCATTGCGGGGAAACCGCCTGGCGCAGCTTCCGGTAGTGGGCGTTGCGCACGGCCAGCACCACGGCCCCCAGCACGGTGGCCAGCAGCGAGGCCAACAGCACCCCGGCTTTCGCGTGCACCAGCGCCTCCGGATAGTCGGGGAAAGACAGGTCGGTAATCAGCAGGGAGACGGTGAACCCGATCCCCGCCAGCAGGGCCATGCCGGTGATGTCGATCCAACGCAGCGCCGGGCTCAGTTCCGCGGCAGTGAGTTTGGTGGTCACCCAGGAGCCGCCGGCGATACCCACTGTTTTCCCGACGACGAGACCGGCGATGATGCCGAGCGCGGCCGTGTCGTCGAGTACCGCGCCGAGCCCGCCCGCAAAAACGACGCCTGCGGACATCACCGCGAACACCGGAAGCACCAGCCCGGACGACCACGGGCCGAGAAGGTGGGCGAGACGGTGGCTGGGGGACTCTTTTTCTCCGGCGAGCGGCACCGTGCGCATGAGCAGCCCCATGGCGACCCCGGCGATCGTGGCGTGCACTCCGCTGGCGTGGACGAGGGCCCAGATCACGCCGGCGAGCGGAAGGTAGACCACCCAGTTGGGCAGGGCCGCGGAGTTGAGGCGGGCCGCCACGCCCCGCCCGCGCTGCAGGTAGCCGAAGACCGCGAGCAGCATCCCCGCACCGATCAGGGGCAGGAAGGAGAGGGAAGCGGTGTAGAAGACCGCGATGACGATGATTGCACCGAGGTCGTCCACGATGGCCAAGGTGAGCAGGAATGTGCGGAGCGGGGAGGGCAGGTGGCGGCCGACCACCGCCAGGATCGCGACCGCGAAGGCGATGTCGGTGGCCATCGGGATTCCCCACCCGGGGAGGCGGGCCGGATCACCCGCGTTGAAGGCCGCGTAGATCAGGGCAGGAACCGCCATCCCGCACACGGCAGCGACGATAGGGAGCATCGCCCGGCGGGGGTTGCGCAGCTCTCCGTGGACGAACTCTTGTTTGAGCTCGTTGCCGACGACGAAGAAGAAGATGGCGAGCAGACCGTCGGCAACCCACGCTTCGACGGTGAGGTGCAGGTGGAGTGCTTCCGGTCCGAAGGAGAAGCTCCGCAGGGCCTCATAGACGTGCCCGAACGGGGAATTGGCCCAGATCAGCGCGGTAAGCGCGCCTCCGATGAGGAGAAAGCCGCCCACCACGTCGGAGCGGAGCAGTTGAGCAAGCGAGTGCAGCCCGCTGCGGGCCGGACGCGTGGGCATGGCTGTCCCCCCAAGGTTGATTGACCACCACGCCGACCAGACTTCCCGGCACACCCATGCCGAGGCTACAGCCGTGCTGCCTCGGGCTGGGACGGAACTATGCCAGGACTGTGGCCGGGCTGTCCAGAATGATGCCGGTCTGGCCCGCAGGCTGTGGACCGTCCCCCCGGAAATACGAGGTCTTCAAAGTCCGGGGTGTGCGCCGCAGCGGAGCCGGGCTGCTCCGGCTGTCCCTGTCCGAGCGTGCCATTGTGCGAGCCTTTCCGGTGGGTGCGCTGCTGCGGCGGGGCGCTGCGCTCGGGCAGCAGGGGCTCAGGCGCGGCAGGCGTTCTCGTGGTGGGCGTGCCCCACCGGCTCCACTTGGATGGTGGAGTGGTCGATGGAGAAGTGCGTCGACAGGCAGTCGTGGAGCCGGGCCAGGAGGCGTCCGCTGTCGGCCAGAGCGGAATCCTCGACTACGACGTGGGCGGAGAGCACCGGCATGCCCGAGGTGATGGTCCACGCGTGAAGGTCGTGGACGTCGACCACATTGGGGTGGGTCTGCAAGTGGCGGCGGACTTCGCTGAGGTCGAGGCCGCGGGGGGTTGCTTCCAACAGAATGCGAAGGGCCTCGTTGAGCAGATGCCAGGCTCGCGGCGCGATGAACAGGGCGATAGCGATCGACACCACAGAGTCCGCCCAGTGCCACCCGGTGAGCCAGATGATGAGGGCGGTGACGACGACACCCGCTGAGGAGAGGAGGTCGCCCAGCACTTCCAGGTAGGCACCGCGCAAGTTCAGGCTCTCGGCCTGGCCGCGTCGCAGCAGCCCGAGGGCGATGAGATTGGCGAGGAGGCCGACGGTCGAGAAAACCACCATCGTGGAGGCGCTCACCGGTTGGGGGTCCAGGAGTCGGCGGACAGCCTCGTAGCCGATGAAGCCGCAGAGCGCGAACAAGAGGAGGGCGTTGAGCGCGGCCGCGAGGATTTCCGCCCGTTTCAGACCGAACGTGCGTTCGTCGGTGGACGGCTGGTTGGCGATCCAGATCGCGAACAGCGCCACCAAGATCCCGAAGGCGTCGACCGCCATGTGCCCGGCATCACCGAGCAGTGCCAGGCTGCCCGCAGCGAGGCCCCCGACGACCTGGAACGCCATGACGCTGAGGGTCAGCGCGAGGACCAGCAGGAGACGCCCGCGGTGGGCGCCCGCGGCGGTGTGATGGTGGTGGTGACCCATACCTTCCCTTTCGTTCCGGTCTGGTGGGGCCGAAGCGGCAGCGATAGTTCAGCCATCACTGTTTATACAGTCTGCACTGTCTATACAGTAAAGAGTGTAATATGGTGATTATGCTGACATCCGACCAGCGTCTCTCCGCGATCCGGCGCCTGGGACGGGCGCTCGCCGATCCCACGCGATGTCGCCTGCTGCTGGTCCTGCTCGACGGTCCCGCATACCCTGCACAACTCGCCGAGCAACTAGGACTCACCCGGCAGAACGTCTCCAACCACCTGTCGTGCCTGCGGGAATGCGGACTAGTCCGGGCAAGCTCCCAAGGAAGGCAGACCCGCTACTCCCTGGTGGACGACTCCCTGCGCCACGCCCTCGAAGATCTGCTGCGCGTGGTCTGGGGCGTCGCCGTCGCCCACGTCCCCCCAGGCGAGACGGTTCCCGTGCCGATCGACTAGGCCTGTGCGGAGCCTTCCCCCGCGGACAGGATCTCCTGCCACTGGCGGGCCCGGGTGTCCTCATCCAGCAAGGCACAGTCCCCGCACTTGCTGCCGCCCGGTGCCCGGTAGTACAAGCAGCACGAGCGGCGCACAAAAAACCGGTGCGGCCGCCCCGCGTCGGGTTGGACGAGCCGCCCCAAACCCGCCAGCGGCGGCCGTTCGAGAAGCGCTGCGGCAACAGCAGCGGCACGGTCCGCCCACTCTGGACGGTGCAGCGAGATCATCATCACAGCGCCGCCGACCGCCGCGGCCACATTGCCCCACAGCAGGCGAGGGGAGATCCGGGTCCTGTCGCGCACGGCCGCACCGAGCGGAACCAAGTGGCGTTCGAGCAGAGTCCCCGCCAACGCTTGAGCGACCTCCGCCGCTGCTGCCGGAGCAGCCGCGAAACGGTAGGGGCCGGACAACCACGAGGTGACCTGCTCGGTGTTCGGCTCCCACAGCAGCGAGGCCGGTGGGATGTCCACCACTACCCCGGCACAGGCCGCGGCCAGCGCTGGGGAGACGAGACGGGCAGCGAAACCCAAGTGGGTCACTGAAGCGGCCACCCGCGGTTCCACCGGACCGAACCGGTCCGCCACCCACGCCATCCGGGCCGCCACCACGTCAGGGCAGTCATACAGTTCGGCAAAAGAGCGCAAGCCGGCGGGGGCTGCATCCGCGGTAAGGAGACGCAGGTCGAAGTAGCCGCCCAGCGCGGCCAGTGCGGCGAGCACCTCCTGTTCCCGCGCCTGTGCGGCCGACTGCTCTCCGGGGGACACCCTCACTCACCTCTCCCAGCCGGCTGACGTGCTCGGAGAAGACCGTAGCAGCGCCGCATACAGCGCCTCTGCCCCGCGGACGAGACTGCGCAGCGTCTCCACGTCCAACGTCTGCAACGCCTCGGACATGCGCTTATGGCTCGCACCCCACATGTCATTCACGAGGGCTCGGCCCTCCTCGGTGAGATCCACCCGGCGCACCCGCCGGTCCGCGGGATCCTCGCGGCGGAACACCAAAGAGCGCGCCGCCAGCCGGTCCACGATTCCCGTGAGTGTGGCAACACTCACACCGACCCGTTCGGCCAATTCGTGGGTCGGCGTGTTGCCGTCGATGGCCAAAGCCACCAGAACTTTGAGCTGCTGGATCGTCAACGTGGTGCTCAGCAGCGGCAACGAACGGTCCCGCAGAAACAACTTGAGCTGACGTATTTCTAAGTCCCGCAGCCGGTCAATCAACTCGCGTTTAGTGTCTGACGCGCCGCTGTCCATTCAGGTTCCCGCTTCCAGCCCTGATCGGCTCCCGATCAATCCCTGACATATCCCCGATTTGTATCACTCTGGCATGATTTTCAATGCCACGCGAAGTATCGTGGAACCGCGTGCCCGGCTACAGCCCCCGCGTGCCTCCGTACAGCGGCGCGGGACGGATCATCAACGACCGCTCATCCCAGCGGTGTTCCCATCCGACGTGAAACCATCCTGGTTGAGGAGCCCCTACTCATGTCTCACTTGGCCAAGCTCAGCCTTGGCAACCGGGCGCTGATCCTGCTGATCACCCTCAGCGCACTGATCTTCGGTGCGATCTCAGCAGGGTCCATGAAGCGCGAACTCATGCCGTCATTCGACGTGCCCATGGCCGTCGTCGGCGCCCAGTACCAAGGAGCCTCGCCGCAAGTCGTCGAGAACGACGTCACCCAAGTCCTGGAACAGGCGGTCAAAGGCGTCCCCGGGGTGACGAGCTACACCTCCACCTCGAGTACCGGAACCGCCCAGATCATTGCGGAGTTCGACTACGGCGACTCCACCGACGACGTCGTCCGCTCCCTGCAAAAAGCCGTCGACCAGGTCGAACCGTTCCTGCCGGAGGACGTCGACCCCTACGTCATGGCTTTCGGCATGGACGACATCCCGGTGGTCATGCTCGCCGTCGGAACCAGCGACGACGACGCCCAGAAACTCGCCGAACCCATCGAAGACCTGCTCGTCCCCGAACTGGAGTCCATCAGCGGGGTGCGCGCCGTCCAAGTCACCGGGATCCGCGAGTCCACCGTGGTCGTCACCCCCGACGAGGACAAGCTGGAGAAGGCCGGCTACACCGTCGCCGACCTCACTACCGCGCTGCAAGCCAGTGGACGCCTTCTACCCGGTGGGCAGATCACTGAAGACGACCGCACGCTCACCGTCACCACCGGCGGCCGGTTGGAGTCGCTCGAGGACGTGGAGAACATCTGGCTGACGCCCAGCGGCGCAGCCGCAGCAGCGATCCCCGGCATGCCGGGAGCCCGGGCCCCGGAACCCGTGCAGCTCTCCGAGGTCGCCGACGTTGAACTGGTGCTCGACGAAGCCACCAGCATCACCCGGACCAACGGCGAACCGAGCCTCGGCATCCTGGTCACCAAGACCCCCGACGGCAACACCGTCGAAGTCTCCGAAAAGGTTCAGGAGCGCGCCACCGACATCGCCGACCAGCTCGGTGACGACATCAGCATCACCGTGGTGTTCGACCAGGCGCCGTTCATCAACGACTCCATCGCCGCCATGGCGGAGGAAGGCCTCCTGGGCCTCGGATTCGCGGTCCTCATCATCCTGGTCTTCCTGCTGTCGGTCCGCTCCACCATCGTCACCGCGGTCTCCATCCCGGTGTCGCTCCTCATCGCGATCCTGGGCATGTGGAGCTTCGACTACACGCTCAACCTGCTCACCCTGGGCGGGTTGACCGTGGCCGTGGGGCGTGTGGTGGACGACTCCATCGTCGTCCTGGAGAACATCAAACGCCACCTGAGCTACGGCGAAGACAAGCACACCGCCGTGCTCACCGGGGTGCGCGAGGTGGCGGTGGCCATCACCTCGGCCACGCTGACCACCATCGCGGTGTTCCTGCCCATCGGATTCGTCAGCGGAGAAGTAGGCGAACTGTTCCGGCCGTTCGCGGTGACCGTCAGCATCGCGCTCGCTGCGTCCCTGCTGGTCTCCCTCACGATCATTCCGGTCCTCGCCTACTGGTTCATGAAGCCCAAAGTCGTTCCGCCCGAGGAGCTGGAACGCATCAAGGCAGAGGAGTACCAGCGGGAACTGCGCTCCCCGCTGCAGCGCAGCTACCTGCCGGTGATCCGCTGGGCCACCAAGTACCGCTGGACCACGCTGCTGGCCGCCGGCGTGATCTTCCTCGGCACGCTGGGGATGACCCCGTTCATCAAGACGAACTTCCTGGAAGACCAGGGACAGAACACGGTCAGCGTCGTCCAGGAGCTTCCGGTGGGCACCTCCCTGGAGGCTGCCGACGCCGAAGCAGCCAAAGTCGAAGAAGCATTGGAGAAAGTCGCCTGGATCGAGTCCTACCAGGCGACCTTCGGCGGCGGGGGGATGTTCGGCGGCCTGTTCGGCGGCGCGGACAGCATCACCTACACCATCACCACCAACCCCGACGGGGACCAGCTCGCCTACCGCGAGCAGCTGCGCGAGATCCTCGAGGAGATCGACACCGAGGCGGAAGCCCGGATCGACGCCACCGGCGGCTTCGGCTCCGTGCTGGAAGTGGTCGTCAAAGCCGACGACGCCGAGACACTCGCCGAAGCGACCGAACTCGTCGAGGAGACTGTCCGCGACATCCCCGGGGCGGCTGACGTGCGCAGCAGCATCGCTGCCGTCCAGCCCGCCTTCGAAATCCACGTCGACGGCGAGAAAGCCGCGAAGAAGGGACTCACCGAAGGCCAGATCGGCCAGGCGGTGACCGCTGCCTTCCAAGGCACCAAGGTCGGCACGGTGACCGTGGAGGACGTCCAGCACGACATGGTGCTGCGCGTGGACGAGGCCCCTGCCACCGTCAAGGAACTCGAAAACCTGCGGATCACCACTCCCACCGGCAGCGAGGTCAAACTCTCCTCGGTCGCCGAAGTGGAAGAAGTGCTCCAGGCGCCCGAGCTGAGCCGCAGCGACGGCTTCCGCTCCGCCACGGTCACGGCTACGCCCACCGCCGACGACCTCGGCCGGGTCACCAGCGAACTGTATGTGGCGCTGGCCGACCTCGACCTGCCTGACGGAGCGACCGCGGAAATCGGCGGGGTCAGCGAAGACCAGAACGAGGCGTTCGCCCAGATGGGTGTCGCCATGCTGGTCGCGGTCGTGATCGTCTACCTGATCATGGTGGCGACCTTCAAGAGCCTGCGCCAGCCGCTGGTGCTGCTCGTCTCCATCCCGTTCGCGGCCACCGGGGCGCTGGGCCTCCTCTTGGTGACCGGAACCCCGCTGAGCCTGCCCGCGCTCATCGGCATGCTCATGCTCATCGGCATCGTGGTCACCAACGCGATCGTGCTCATCGACCTGGTCAACCAGTACCGTGCCAAGGGGATGGAGCTGCGGGAGGCCGTTGTCGAAGGCTCGCGGCACCGGCTGCGGCCAGTGCTCATGACCGCGCTCGCCACGATCGGCGCGCTCACCCCCATGGCTTTGGGGATCACCGGTGGCGGGGCGTTCATCTCCCAGCCGCTGGCGATCGTGGTCATCGGCGGACTGATCAGCTCCACGCTGCTCACCCTGATCCTGGTCCCCGTGCTCTACACCATGACCGAAGCGGCCAAGGAGCGCAGGCTCGCACGTCGGAAGGCCCGCCGGGAGGCGGAGCTCGCCGCGGCCCGGGCCGCAGCGGGACAGTCGGAGCCCGCTCCGGCCGAAGCGAAGGAGGACGCCACGAACTGACCTGTCGGGGCGTTGTCCCACCGCCGTGACACTCTGGGGCCGTCGCATGACCGCGGCGGCCCCACGCCTATTCCCGGCCACCACTCTGCAAGGCGTGCCGAGAAGTACGGGCATGCCGCGGGAAGCCTTGTCACCAGCCACGCGCCGCGCGCAGCCCTTTTGCCCGCTGCTGCCGTCCTGCGCTACCGCGTCCGCACCCCGCGGCCGGGTGCGCTGGTCAGCGGTCCGTGGGGGAGGTCTTCGCGGTGCTATCCCAGACCACTTCGAACCAGACGGTGCGCCCTAGCCCGTCGGCGCGGGACTCGACCCCCCACTTGGCAGCGAGGGCTTCCACGAGATCCAAGCCGCGGCCGTACTCGCTCACGTCATAGGGGTCTCGGTGCTGCGGACGGGGGAGCTGCGTACCGCCCAAGTCTCGGACTTCCACTCGAGCCCAGCCTTCAGCGGCGTGGACTACCACCTCGAATTTTCCGCCAGGGGATCCCGAGGAACTGTGGCGTACCGCGTTCGTGGCGATCTCGCTCGTCAGCAGCGTGACCGTGGAGAGCTCGGGACAGTCGCCGAGCTGGCGTGCCACGAACCGGCGGGCGTGTCTGATCTGGCTCGCCAGGCCAGGAAAGCGGCGTCGGATAGGAAAACCGCGCGCGTTGGAGTGGGGAAGAGAGCGCTCGTGCATAGGCTTCGCCGGTGCTTCGGAGGGCAGGGGGACAACAGGACCGGTACGTTGGCGGGGCACCAGGGAAGACGACCGGATCGTGGACCGCACTGTCGGGACGTCGTACATGTGATCACTCCCCGGGCACGGGGTGCCCCGTGCCATCGTGAGGGCCGCGAGACTGCGCTAGTGGGGCGGTGCCACGGTGGGGGTCGTCCATGCCCGGCAGGGTCACGGCGCGAGCGTGGCCATCCCAAGCGGCCCCGCGGTGTCAGGGTGAGCGTCAAGTAGGTCTGGACTTCTCTTCGCAAAAAGGATACGTGGAGCAATCGCCACGAAACACTGTGGGGGTGCACAAAAAGGAATTGGCAGAAAACTCCATGTGACCGCTGGCGCAAGAAGAGAATTGCGAAGCACGCAGAACCCTCCTCACCGCAGGCGATGCCAGCAAAATTGGGGTGCGGTTCACGGCAGATTCACGAATTCGACCAGCGTTTCCGGGACGGTGGTCTCAGACCGGTGATCCCTTCCCCGCCACACCCACCGCGCGCCTCTCCGCGCCATTGGGGGAGGGCCGCTTTTCGCCCACGACCAGGAGGACATGTGACCGAAAACGTCCCCCGCCGACTGCTGCCGCTCCTCGGCGTCCGTGGCGGACGCTCCCGGGTGACCTGCCGGTTCCGCTGCGGTGACGCCTGCTACCACGAAGCGCCGAACACCAGCAGCAACCCCTACTTCGGAGACATCTACACCGCGGTGCTGTCCCGCCGTGGCATGCTGCAGGCTGGCGCGGTCAGCATCGGAATCTCCGCCCTGGCAGTGAGCGAAGCCGACCCGGCACTCGCGGGACCCGGGCACGCCCACGGCCACCACGGCGGACCGCACCCCCACCCCCACTCCCGCCTCGACTTCACCCCGGTGCGGCCCAACACCGACGACACCGTCACCGTGCCCCGCAACTACGCCCACCGGGTAGTCGTGCGGTGGGGCGACCCGGTAGTCCCCGGCGCACCCGAATTCGACTTCGCCAACCAGAGCGCAGAAGCCCAAGAAAAACAATTCGGCTACAACTGCGACTACGTCAGCTTCTTCCCCATTGACTCGCGGCGAGCCCTGCTCTGGGTGAACCACGAATACACCAACGAAAACCTCATGTTCGCCGGATACACCGACGGCTCTACCGCCGACCTGGAGCAGATCAAGATCTCCATGGCCGCACACGGCGGATCCGTCGTCGAAATCGAACGGGTCGGCACCACTGGGGAATGGCGTCTCGTCACCAAAGGACGGCGCCCCTACAATCGCCGCATCACCGCCACCACCCCCATGAAACTCACGGGGCCCGCGGCCGGGCACCCGCTGCTGCGCACCGCAGCCGACCCGTCAGGAACCAGAGTCCTGGGCATGCTCAACAACTGCGGTGGCGGCATCACCCCCTGGGGCACGGTGCTGACCGCCGAAGAAAACTTCAACCAGTACTTCGTCGGCGGAGAAGGCGCACCCGAAGAAACCAAACCCGCTCTGCGCCGCTACGGCATCGCCACCTCCGGCGACACCCGCCGCGGCAACCGGAGGTTCGACCGGGTCGACGAACGCTTCGACCTGTCCAAACACCCCAACGAAGCCAACCGGTTCGGCTACATCGTCGAAATCGACCCGTTCCACCCCCACGAGCAGCCGCGGAAACGCACCATGCTCGGCCGGTTCAAACACGAAGCCGCCACCATCCGGCTCACCAAAGACCGGCGGGTCGCCGTCTACATGGGCGACGACGAACGATTCGACTACATCTACAAGTTCGTCAGCGACAAGAAGTACCGTCCAGGATCCCGCCGCCACAATGACACCCTGCTCGACTCAGGAACCCTGTACGTGGCCCGGTTCACCGGAAACAGCCCTGCCGACCAGATCGACGGCTCGGGACGCCTGCCCGACGACGGCGCATTCGACGGCACCGGCGAGTGGATCCCGCTGTGCGATGCACAACGCAGCTACGTCGACGGGTTCACCGTCGCAGAAGTCCTCATCCACACTCGGCTCGCCGCTGACGCGGTCGGCGCCACCAAGATGGACCGGCCAGAAGACATCGAAGCCAGCCCTGCCACCGGCAAGGTGTACTGCGCCCTCACCAACAACTCTGCCCGCCGCCCCGACCAAGTCGACGAAGCCAACCCGCGCGCCGCCAACAAATACGGCCACATCCTGGAAATCACCGAACACCGCAACGACTCCGGGGCCACCACCTTCACCTGGACCGTGGTACTCGTCTGCGGCAACCCCGAAGACCCGGACACCTACTACGCCGGATACGACAAGTCCAAAGTCGCCGCGATCTCCTCACCCGACAACATCGCCTTCGACAAGAGCGGGAACCTGTGGATCGCCACCGACGGACAGCCCGGCACCCTCGGCGTCAACGACGCCCTCCACGTGATGCCCGTAAAAGGCCGCCACCGCGGGGAACTCAAAACCTTCGCTACCGTCCCCGTCGGCGCGGAATGCTGCGGCCCGTTCATCACCCCCGACGACAAGACCGTCTTCATCGCACCCCAGCACCCCGGGGAAGACGGCACCGTGGAAAACCCCACCAGCACCTGGCCTGACGGGGACTTCCCCCGCCCCTCCGTCGTCGCGATCTGGCACACCCGAGGCAAGAAAGTGGGCTCAGCCTAACCACGTTCCCCCGGGCCGCGCCCCGCATCCGGTGCCGCGGCCCCCGCAGGGGGCGGGGCCCACCCGAAGCCGCCCCGCCCCCCTGCGGGAAACACCACCGGCCCGCCAACCCCTGCCGCCTCGCCCGCCGCCCCAGGGACACCACCCCTGGCTCCCGGACGCACTACCCCGCAGGCCCCGCCTCGGTCAAGCCCACCCCAAACACTCCTCGAAAGGCCCCAACCCTGCGGGAACGGGGTATCCAGCACAACCCCGACATGGCAGGATCGTCCCCATGGTGCATAGAGGCGACATTCCCCGAAACGACGTTCCCCCCGCCGGCGTCTACCGCGCGGACCCGGAACGCTACAACGGCCGCATGCCCTACCGCAGGACCGGGCGCAGCGGACTTGACCTGCCCGCCATCTCCCTCGGCCTCTGGCACAACTTCGGCGACAACCGCCCGCTGGAAACCCAGCGCGCCATCCTGCGCCGCGCCTTCGACCTGGGCGTGACCCACTTCGACCTGGCCAACAACTACGGACCGCCGCCCGGCGCCGCCGAACTCAACTTCGGCCGCATCCTGCGGGAAGACTTCCGTCCCTACCGCGACGAACTCGTGATCTCCACCAAAGCCGGATGGGACATGTGGCCCGGCCCCTACGGCAGCGGCAGCTCCCGCAAATACCTCCTGGCCAGCCTCGACCAGTCCCTGGCCCGCCTAGGACTCGACCACGTCGACATCTTCTACAGCCACCGCTACGACCCCTCCACCCCCCTAGAGGAGACCATGGCGGCCCTCGACGCCGCAGTGCGCTCCGGCAAAGCCCTCTACGTAGGCATCTCCTCCTACTCTCCCCAGCACACCGTCGAAGCCGCGACCATCCTGCGGCAGATGGGCACCCCGCTGCTCATCCACCAACCCTCCTACTCCATGGTCAACCGGTGGATCGAAGACGACGGCCTCCTCGACACGCTGGAAGCCGAAGGAGTCGGCTGCATCGCCTTCTCCCCGCTAGCGCAAGGCATGCTCACCGACAAATACCTCAACGGCATCCCCGCCAACTCGCGGGCCGCCGCAGGCACCTCGCTCTCCCCGGACTGGCTCACCGAAGCCAACCTCGCCCGCATCCGCGCCCTCAACGACATTGCGGCCCGACGCGGCCAAAGCCTGGCCCAAATGGCGATCTCCTGGGTGCTGCGCGACCCCCGAGTCACCTCGGCACTCATCGGGGTGAGCAGCGTGCAGCAACTCGAGGAGAACATTGCCGCAGTGCACGCCCCGGAATTCACCGACGCGGAACTCGCCGAAATCGACCGGCACGCCACCGACCTCGGCGTCAACCTGTGGCAGAGGTCAAGCCGGCCCCGCACGTGACCGGACACCCGGCCGGCCAGGCCCGCCGGAACCCAGCGACCAAGGAGACACCATGCCCCCATCGGGCCCCGCCACCAGCGCGCCGCGGCCCCCCGCACCGCCCTCCGCCCGCTGGCCAGCCGGGCTCCGCCACCCCCGCATCCTGGTGGGAGCCGGGCTACTGATCCTGCTCACCCTGCTCGCCTGGCTCGGCCCGCTCGCCGCACCATGGGGCTTCACCGAACGCGACTACACAAGCTTCCTGCAACCACCCTCCGCACGCCACTGGTTCGGAACCGACGGCAGCGGCCGAGACCTGTACGTCATCACCCTGGTCGGCCTCCGCAAATCCCTCCTCATCGGACTGCTCGTCGCCGTCCTCACCACCGCGCTCGCCGCCGTAGTCGGCGCCATCACCGGATACTTCCCCGGCCTCCCCGACCGCCTCCTCACCTGGCTCACCGACCTCGCCCTCGTCGTACCACCCCTCCTCGTCCTCGCTGTCCTCTTCCCCATCGTCGACAAAGGCGGCTGGGTAGCCCTGATCCTGCTGCTCGCCGCGTTCGGCTGGATGGTCACCGCCCGCATGGTCCGCGCCGCCACCCGCTCCCTGCGGCACCACGAATACATCCGCGCCGCCCGCTACCTGGGTGCCTCCCCCACCACGATCATCATCCGCCACCTGCTGCCCAACCTGTCCGGCCTGCTCGTCGCAGACGTCACCGTCAACGTCAGCGCCGCGATCCTCGCCGAGACCGGACTGTCCTACGTCGGACTCGGCGTCCAACCCCCCGACGTGTCCCTCGGCACCCTGATCGCCCACGGCACCCGGTACGCCACCACCCACCCGTGGATGTTCGGCTTCTGCACGGGGCTGCTCGTCCTCCTCGTCACCGCCGTGCACCTCCTCGGCGAAGGACTCCGCGACGCCCTCACCCGCGGCATCCCCGTCCACCGCGCCTGACCACGCCCCGTCCCCGCCAGCCGTCCACCACCTAGGATGCACACCGTGACTGGAACCGAGACTCACCCCGGGCCGGCGTCCTCCCCCCACACCACCAGACCGCACCCCGCAGTCGAACCCGTGCTGTGCGTCGACAACCTCCACGTCACCTTCCCCGCCACACCGCACAGCCAGCCCGTCCCCGCGGTACGCGGCCTCAGCTACCAGCTCCACCGCGGAGAAATCCTCGGTATCGTCGGCGAGTCCGGGTCCGGAAAAACAGCGGCCCTCCTCGCCGTGCTCGGCCTCCTCCCCGACCGCACGCGCATCACCGGATCCATCCGACTCCACGGGCGAGAACTCCTCGGCCTCACCGAACGGGAACTCGCCGCGATCCGCGGAGCCACTGTCGCCACCGTGTCCCAAGACCCGCTAGCCGCCCTCACCCCCGTCCACACCGTCGGCTTCCACCTGGCAGAAGCCCTCCGCCTCCACCAGCCCCGACTCTCCCGCGCCCAAGTCAAAGACCGCATAGTCGCCCTCCTCCGCCGGGTCGGCATCCCCGACGCGGAACGCCTCCCCGACGCCTACCCCCACGAACTCTCCGGCGGAATGCGTCAACGCGTCATGATCGCCATGGCGATCGCCAACAACCCCGACGTCATCCTCTGCGACGAACCCACCACAGCACTCGACCCCACCGTCCAAATCCAGATCCTCGACCTCCTCGCCACCATCCGCCGCGATACCGGCGCTGCCATCGTCCTCGTCACCCACGATCTCGGCGTTGTCGCGGAAATCGCCGACCGCGTTCTCGTCATGTACGCCGGACAGCCCGTAGAAACGGGAACCGTGGCAGAGGTGTACCGGCATCCCCGCACGCCCTACACCATGGGCCTCCTCGCCGCCCTGCCCCGCGTCGACACCACCGACCCCGCGCCTCCCGCGCCCATCAGCGGCACCGCGCCCCCACCCACCGCCCCGCCCCGCGGGTGCCCCTTCGCACCGCGCTGCCCCATCGCACTCCCCGCATGCACGGCTGAACCCCCCGCCCTGCAACCGGTGGACCCCACCGCACCCGCCGGCCACCGTGCAGCCTGCCACCGCCTTGCCGACATCACCGCCCACCAGTGGACCGCGGCCGACCTCTACCCCCAGCCCGCACCCGCGTCCCCGACCCGGCCGCCCCGAGACCAGCGGTCCACCGTGCTCGCTGTCGACAGCCTCGTCAAACACCACCCGCTGTACCGGGGCAGCCTTTTCCGCCGCCGGGCCGGGGCGATCCACGCCCTCGACGGGGTCAGCTTCGACCTCCGCGAACACGAAACCCTGGCCCTCGTCGGCGAGTCAGGAGCAGGAAAATCCACCCTTCTCACGGAAATCCTCGAACTCGCCCGCCCCGCCCACGGCCGGATCACCGTCCTCGGCCACGACACGGCCACCCTCACCCCGCAACAGCGGTTCGCGCTCCGCCGCGACCTCCAAGTGGTCTTCCAAGACTCCTCGTCCGCCCTCGACCCGCGGATGACCGTCGCCCAAATCGTGGCGGAACCCTTGCAGATCCACCGCTACCCGCGCCGCGACATCCCCCACCGCGTGCGCGAAGTCCTCTCCCTCGTCGGCCTCGACAGCTCCTTCACCCAGCGCCGCCCCGCCCAGCTTTCCGGTGGCGAACGCCAACGAGTCGGCATCGCCCGAGCCCTCGCCCTCAACCCGAAACTGCTGCTGCTGGACGAACCCGTATCAGCGCTCGACGTCTCCGTGCAGGCAGGCATCCTCGCCCTGCTCACAGAACTCCAAGCCCGCCTGGGACTGTCCTGCCTGCTCGTCACCCACGACCTGGCGGTCGTCCGCCACGTCGCCGACCGGGTCGCCGTCATGCACCTGGGGGTGATCGTCGAAATCGGCGCCACCGAACCGGTCCTCACCGCGCCCCGCCACCCCTACACCCAGGCGCTCCTGTCTGCCCTTCCCGTCCCCGACCCGGACGCGGCACACCGCAACCGCACCGTGCTCTCCGGAGACCTGCCCAGCCCTGCCGACCCGCCGGTGGGCTGCCGGTTCCAGACCCGCTGCCCCAAATTCCGCACCCTCACCGACGCGGAGCGGCGTATCTGCACCAGCCAGCCGCCCCCGCTGCGGCCACTCGGCGACACCGACCACCAGGTCGCCTGCCACCACGGTTAACCGCCAAGACGCGATCCAGGGGAAGGCCGCAGCGCCCGCCCCAACTGCCACCCGGCTACCGCACCGGCCAGCGACAACACCGTGGTGACCAGGAAGCCACCCCAGTCGGTAGCAGGCTGGAGCCCCGCAAGCACAGCATTAGCGACAAGAGCAGCCACCGGCCCGCCCAGGGACGCCACAGCATCCCGGCCCCAACGGTCCCGGTGCGGACCACGGTGCGCCAGCGCCGCCACCGCGGCAGCGAGCAGCGCGCACAAGAAACCGGAAGAGCCGTACCACAGCACCACCCCGTCGAACGAGGACAACTGTTCAACCGAGGCAGTGTGCACGATCACGCCCGCCGCCACCGTGGTGCAGACCAGCCACGCCACCACACCGACCAGCCAACAGACCACCATGACCACACATCTCCTTCAGGAACAGGCTTCGTAGGGGATATAGGAGCGGACGCCGTCCGTGGGAGCGCCCAGATATTCGGCGCCGGTGACGTGCAACGATTCGTCACCCCACGTGCCGCCCAACCCCAGGCTCACCCCGAGCTTGACGCTGCCGCTCACCTCGTGGATGTTGTCGGAGCTGCCGTAATGCACCCGCGACGTGCGCCCCTCGGTGAAAAGCCACCGTTCGAACGGACCCGCATCGTCCGCCAGCTCGGTGGGGGCCAGAGCATCCCACGTCAGCGGAAGCACCCGGCCGTAGGCGAGCCAGCCCATCCACTCCTCGGCCATGGCGCGCTCCGCCGCGGTCTCCACTGCCAGCTCGGTAGTGGTCACCGTGACCCGGTCCCCGCTCGCCGCGACCTGGGTCAGCGTGAGCTGCGTGATCTGCCCCGCGCGGTCTCTCGTGACCGTCAAGGTGCCTGAGCGCTCCCCGCTCGGTGTCCAGCCACCGACCACCCAGTCCGCGCCGATGCTCGCCGTACCGCCGAGCGAATACGTGGTGGAGACACTGCCATCCCGTCGGTCCGTGGACTGGCTGAGCGCCGCCGTCACCCCGATCGCGCCCTCCACTTGGAGCTTCGGGTTGATCCCCCACTCCTCAACGCCACCGTGGCCTCCGTCTCCGCCCTTCTGGCGTTCGTTGCCGAAACCAGCCCCGGCGGAGCTGTCCACACCGAGCTCGCCTTCCCACCCCTCCCGCACAATGTCCGGCTCGGGAATGTCAGGACCCCACACCAACTCAGCCACCCACCCGGCGAGCGGGCTGACGCTTCTGGTGAAGTCGATCCGCTGCCGGGTCCGCAGGTCGTCCATGAACTGTGCGGCCTCTTCCGGGCTGCTGAACACCCAGGTGCTGCCGTTAGGCAGGCTCAAACCGGCCCCCACGTTGATCTCCGCGCCGAGCTGGAACGCTTTCGTCACGTTGAGACTGGCGCCCGCCCCCAGCGAAGCCTCCAGTTTCTCGGTGTCCACCAGCGTCACATGGGTTTCCCCGGTGGAGAACGACTCTTGGATGAACGAGAACTGGGTGCCGAAGGTGATCACCACCTCAACCTGGTATCCCGCAATGTCCGTCTGCCGACTGAGCAGGCAGCGCTCGGGTTCGTACTCGGCGTCAGCAGCCTCCTCGACACTCCCGGACAGTCCGTCACAGTCATCGAGCTGCAGGATCACGCAGACAGCACGGGCAGCTCCGTCAGCGACCGGCTGGGGGAGCACGAACGCCACCACGACGGCCACGGCGGCGCAGACAAGCACCAGAACGGCGACGTATTCGACAAAAGCGCCACCGCGGTCACTTCGAGGCCAGCAGCACATGGCAGCGCACTGTAGGAAACAGTGCACCGGGGCGGATAGCAGCCCAGGCCCTAATTTCCCGTGGGCCCGCAGGCCCACCGCCCGGGGAGCGGTCAGCGGAAGACCGCGGCAACCTCAGCAGCCAATTCCAGATAGGCCAGGTGGGTGGCGGGACGCAGCCGGGCAAGGTCAACCGGCCCGCCCTCCTCCAAATGGGGGTCCTCGGGGATGCGCAGCACACGCCGGCAGCGGTCCGAAAAATGCCGCTCCAACTGGTCGAGGTCGATACTGGGGGACTTCGCCACCCGGGACAGCACGGTGACACAGGAGCGGGCAAGCGCCGCATACCCGTTGGTTTCCAACCAGTCCACCGTGGCCAAGGCGGAACGTGCCCCGTCCACCGAAGTGGGGCAGACCACGATGACCTGGTCGGCCAGGTCCAAAATCGCCCGCATCGCGGGATGCAGCATGCCAGTGCCGCAGTCGGTGATGCAGATGGAGTAGAAGCGCTCCACAATCCGGGCGAGATGACGGTAGTCGCCGTCGCTCAGAGCCGGATACCCCTCCGGATCAGTCCCCGAAGCGAGAAACTCCAACCGGGACGGCGCCTGCCCCGTAAAAGCGCGCACATCCGAGTACCTTTTCACGGTTTCCCGGCGAGCCAGCAGGTCACGGGCATGGCGCTGCGGGCGCAGGGGAGTGGGCAGCCGGTCCAGCAGCGTGCCCCCATGGGGGGCAGCATCCACCGCGATCACCCGGTCACCACGCTCTTCAGCGAGCACAGCACCGAGTCCGACCGCTGTCGTGGTCTTGCCGACCCCGCCCTTCATGCTGAGTACGACGATCCGGTGGTGGTCGCTCACCGCAGGACCGCGCACAAGGGCGCACAACTCCCGGCGGTGCCGCTCCGCCCGGGACTCACCCGGATTGATGAGGCCCCGGCTCACGGTGAACAAGGCACGCCGCCACCCTTCGCGGGGCGGACGCCGCACAGGGCGCAGCAGCGACTCAGAAGTCAGATCCGCGGACGTTCCCGGGCGCGGCACATCCGCGGGATGCTGGCGGGCGTGGGCGTACCGGTGGCCGTCGGCTGGCTCCGGTCGGGATGAAAAAGCAGGAGGCACGGTGCAGCGCTTTCTGCCACCGCGGCTCACGGCCGCGAACCTTAGTTAAGGGAACGCGCTCGCATTTTACGCATTCCGATCGTTGAAGCACAGATCTGCAGTGGCCGTAAGAGTTGGGCCCTCGGTCCTAGCCGCCCTCGGGATCCCCGGGAATTACTTAGGACCAGCCGGGAAGGAATTGATGCCTGGGGCTCTAGCTGCCCGACCATTTTCCTGCCTACGATCTCGCCGTTCCACGAACCTGTGCCGCAGGCAGGATTGGGCCGTTCCGATAACGCGAGGTGATCGCACCGTGCGCTTGAGACCGCCGCCTCCGCAAGAGGACACCGGCGCTGGATATGTAGAGTACGGCGGGGTCGTGGCGCTGATCGCGGTGATTGCCACCGTGCTCTTTTTTGCGTGGGGAGGAATTGCGGCCACGGTCCGCGACGGAGCAACCGGGGCAGTGTGCCGGATCCTTGATTCAGCGGACTGCGAGACCGAGACAGCGGGACACACGACGTCCGGAAGTGAGGCGCCGCTCTACTCAACGGTTCAAGCCAACGGTCCCGGCGCGGGCATCACCCCGCTCCAGGATTCCCCGCCACAGGACTGCGCCCCCGGCGGACTGGGGGTAGACCACGACCGCCGGGACACGGCTCGGGACGCCCGGAGGGCGGACAACGACCGCGAGCGGCGCAACGGCAGTCCAGAGGAAACCACAGGCACCTGCGGGCCTTCCCCCCACCAGCCCAGCGGTTTAGGCGACCCAGTACCGGGCGAACAGGCCCCGGTCCCTGAGCCTCCCGCCTGGGAGCCAGTCGATGAAGGAGCCGGGGAATGGGGGTCGGAAGACTCCCTCGCCAGCCAAGCAAAGGCGCGCTTGATGCGCGCACTGGCGGAGAGCGCCGCCAATGCGATGGCCGGAAAGTGGCCGAACGCCTCCCGCAACCTGCTGCATTTCCTTAGCAACAGCGGCGAACCCTTGGAACAGGACGTGGACCAGATGCTGAATGACGTCCCACAATTCCGTGATGAGGTCGACACCACGCTAGAGAACCTCGCGGCTACCGCTATCGCCCAGGCCCAAGCCGAAGGGGTTGACGGTCCCGTCACTTTTCCTGTCAACACCGCGTGGACAGGTTTCTACATCTCCCCCTCGTACTCGCGAGACTGGTTCTTTGCGCTGGGGGGAATCCAGTACAACGTCACAGGACAGATCACCGTCTATCCTCCGAGTGAACCCGGCGGTGAATGGCGTTACGAGAGCAGGACCCGGGTCAATATCCGCGACCAGTACAACTGGGATGGCGGAAAAAGCACCCAGATCGGACCCTTTACCGTGAGCGACGAGACTTTGGCTGAGATGCACCGGGTCGGGATTGCCCGGGAGTACCTGGCCTACGGGCAGTCCCAGGAAGAGATTCGGGAAGGAACCTTCTGATGAAACGCACGGTCCTGCAGGCGACGCTTGCCGCCTGCGTCGTGCTCGCCGCCACCGCCTGCGGAAGTGACGAGGGCAGCGGAGCAACGGACAGGGGAGGGCAGGTGGAGCAGAGCCCGACCAGTACCCCGGAGGCCTCCGCGGAGGCGTTCCACGAGTTCTCCGGAGTGCATCTGCCTGACGGAGCCGAAAACCCGGAGATCACGGTGGAACTCGACGACCGGGGAAGCCCGGTCTACTGGGTCTCCTTCGGCGGCCCGCGAGCCGCAGCTGACCAGCTCTGCGAACAGGTCGGCAACTACCTGATCCAAGCGCGAGGAGTGAGCGACGAACAGGCAGAAACGTTGCGTATCCCCGAATCCGACCTTGCAGCCGCCAACGAACCCGTCTGGGGATGCTCTGCCGTCATCCAGTCCACCGGAGCCGACATCGAAGCCGTGGTCTTGCCGATGGACGACGACACTGCCCGGGTCTACCTGCGCGCCGAGGCGTTCCGCACATGAGGGGAGGCCCCGTGGCCGCTCGTGGTGTCTTCCGCTCAGCCCTCCTGTTGCCGCTCTCCGCGCTGCTGCTGGCCACGGCCTGTGCCGGGGAGGGCGGTGAACTCCCGGAAGTAACCGGGGATTTCGGGAGCGAGCCCCGCGTCGTGTTCACTGGGCCGCTCCCCGCAGAACCGCAATACCAGACCATCCTGCCCGGCAAAGGACTGCCAGCAGGCAAGGATGCGCTGCTCGTGGTGCGGATGGCGCAGTACGTGTGGAACGGCTCCCAGGGGGTCGGCGAACCGGTCTTCTCCAACTTCTCGGACGGGGCGGACGTGCTGCTCACCGTCGACGACCTCGGTGCAGGCGAACTTTTCGACGATGCCGGACCAGGATGGGAGCAAGGCAGCCGGACCGTGCTGTCCCTGCCGGAGGATCCGTCGGCAGGCCAGGAGACTGCAGCGGCCACCGCTTATGTCATCGACGTCGTCGACCACTATGTGGCAGGCGAAACAGTTCCCGGAGAGCAGGAGGAAACCACCGAGCCGCCACTGGGAATCGACGTCTCCAACCACCGGCATCCGCGGGTCGTATCGCCGACTACCCCTCCCCCGGAACAACTGGAGAAAATCACCTTGATCGAAGGTGAAGGTGATCCGGTCCAGGAAGGCGACCGGGTGGTGATCCAGTTCGCGGGAGTGGCCTGGCACAGCGGCGAAGTGTTCGACAGCACGTGGGAGTGGAACGGCCGTCCCAGCGCCTACACCGTCGGTATCGGCCAGCTCATCCCCGGATTAGATGAGGCTCTTCCCGGCACTCCCACCGGGAGTCGGATCCTTGTCGTGGTCCCACCGCAGCTCGCCTTCGGCAGCAGAGGAAACCCGGAGATCGGCATCCCTGAAGAAGAGACCGTCATCTACACCATCGACATTCTGGGCCGCCACTGAACAGGTTGCTCCGCAAGATGCGGGAAACCCGCCCGGCTGACGCTGCAGAGGGGTGGGGCGGTGAACTACCCCTCTGCTTCCCAAGGCAGCTCTCCACTGCTGAATTCGTAGCAGGGGGCCTCGTGCATGGGCACCGGCTCCGGATAGGTGACGCCTCCGTCAGTGCTTTCAGCACAGCGCCACGGATAGTAGGCTCCGCTGTCCGGGTCGAACCGGTGGAAGAATTTCACGTATCTTTCAGCCCAATCAGGGTTGTCATCTCCGAGATAGCCCACGATTTCTACGGATCCGTCACCGTCGAGGTCCGCGGTTTCCACGTCGCGCTGTCCAGCGGTGAGCGGGCCGGTGAGGCTGAACTGGGTGACGCTTTCCGGAAGGTCGGGGCGCATCCAGGAGATCTGCTGGAGCCCGGCCACCCCGCGGTATTTGGTCAGCAGCAGGAACGTGCCGTCTTCTGCGATAGTCCAACTGTCGTCGAAGTCAGCGGGAGGCAGTGGGACGAACCCGGTGGGGGGTTCGTTCAGGTTGCTGGCGACGAGTTCGTCGTCCTCGTCTAGCAGGAAGATCCGAGTGGTGTGGGTTGCCCCGGTCACCGGGTGCGGCTCCAGTTCTGCTGCGGCGATCAGCGCACGCACGGGCGTGTCCTGGTAGGTCAGCCCAGAAACCGTGTGAACGTCGGGCGAACAGCTAGTGCAGCCCAGCTCACGGACGAGCTGCGCCTCGGCGGAAAGGGGCTCGCTGGAGGGTGCTGCAGCCGGGGCGCTGGAAGAAACACACCCGGTCCCAGAGATGAGCAGCACCGCGGCAGCGGCAACAGCGGTGCGGCGCTGAAGGGAGAACATCACCGTCCCTGACCGTGCGGGTGGGCTGTTGCAGGAAACGCGCCACACAAACCGGATAGTGGGCGCGGCGTACCGAGAAGCCTGAGAAGAGGCATGATCACCCGGACCGCTGGGGGACCCGTGCTGCGCTCACCCAGCGGGACTCCCAGTAAGGGTTGCCGAATACCTGGGTGACGTTGACCGGGTTTCCAGCGTGCACCATTTTGCCGTCGCCAATGTACATGCCGACGTGGGTCGGGGGTGGGTAGTTGCTCATGGTGTGGAAGAAGATCAGGTCACCCGGTTGAAGCTGGTCTCTGCTCACCGGCGGTAGAGCAGCCCGCTGTTCCCAGGTGGTCCGGGGGATTTGTACGCCTGCGGCTCGCCAGGCTCCTTGAACCAGCCCGGAACAGTCGTATCCGTGCGGCCCGGTGCCGCCCCACACATACGGCAGACCCTGTTTGGACAGGGCCCATTCGATAGCGACCCGGGCGTCTCCTTCACCGATGACGGGGCCGTTGTAGTAGCCGATGGGGAAGGTGAAGACGTACTCTTCGGGTTCTTCCGGCCGCTGGATCTCCGTCCACGTCTCACCCCCGCACTCGGGTCCGTCAACGAGACAGACCATTTCGCGAACGTTGTCGTGGAGCACTTCCCCGACCGGGGATTGGAGGACAGCGGTGATGACCCCCACCGCGACCAGGGTGACCACCCCCATCTCCACGAAGGAGGAGCCGCGGTCGTCTCTGGCCGAGGAACGGGGAGGAGTGGCAGGTGATCTCACCACCGGAGAGCTCCTTTAGCAGCAGGATTCAGCGGAAATCAGCTAATAGGAACGTCTTTGACCGGATGGAAACCGGGGATTTCGATAGTGACTTTTTTGGTTTCTTCAGGGATTTGATAAGAGGCCCAGTAGGTGCTTCTTCCTCCCGGATCTGTTCGCAGAACAAAGGAAGCAACAGTGTGGTCTGCGCCAGCGCAGAGACATCCCTTCTCTGAGTCAATATATGTATTGAATCTAATTCCCCGTTCTTCATCAATGAGAACCAGTCCGTTGCCAGAGGCTCCTGAAGGATAGGAGTAGACAGAATTTTTGAATTCGTGGAGCCAGATTTCTGTTTTGCTGTTGTTGTAAAGCGTCCATACGAGCGAGGTGTACTGACCTGTGGCAGATCGTTTGAGTTCATTGATTTCGATGCGGGCGCCTTCCCACGCTGAGTGTGTGGCTGTTGTTGAACCAATAGAGGGAAGACTTTCTGAAGAAGGAGCAGTCTCTATAGAGTCCTGGGCGTGAGCGGAAGGCATAGCTAGCACTAGAGCGGTGGTGAGTAAACCGGTAGCCAGGAGAGACAGAGAGCGTGTTCTGGACAGTTTCTTCACGGTTTCCTCACTATTTGGAGAAAGTGATGGTGACGCGCCGGTTTTTCGCCCGTCCCTCTTCGGTTCCATTGTCGGCGACTGGGTCAGCAGAGCCATGTCCAGCCACTTCAAAGGTGATGCCATCCCGGGTGATGAGCTCTTTGAGTCTCTTCTCCACTGCCTTGGCGCGATCCAGAGAAAGAGGGTTGTTAATGGCATCGTTTCCCGTGTTATCGGTGTGACCATCGATTTTTACGGTGGTGGTGGAAGAGGCGTCGATCTCTTCGGCAACAGCCCGTAGCGTCTCATCAGCAGCATCAGTCAGAGTGGACTCATTCAGATCAAAGAGCACATCCGAGGACAGCATGATGCTGGTCGTATCGCCCGTCTCGCTTCGAGAGCTACTTCCGTCAATGTCGTCCTGGAATGCCCAGAAGTCGAGAATCCGCGGTTCGGCAACGGGCGTGTTCACAATATCAGGATCGGGAGACGCCGCTTCGGTAATAGGAATATCTAGAAAATCTGGGGTAACGGGGGTCATTACCGTCATGAGTTCAACATCTTCGGGGGGAGCAGGGTAGGCTGCCCAGATATCGATGCTCTCTCCAGGAGAAAGATCCTTTTGTCCCGACCAGTCAGAGCAATGGCAGGTTTTCCCATCAGTCAGCTTAAGCGGCATGTGCCGCTTATTGTTTTGCATATCGATGAGAGAAACCCCGTTAGGAGTGGTGGGTTCTGTATTGGGGTCACCAAACTCGGCGAGTGTATAGAATATATACGTATTCTCCCGACCGATGTTGGTGATGCCTAGATTCAACACTAAAATCTCTGGGCTATGCCGTTCCAGAGAATAGATGTCGAAGCGGAGATTTCTTCCTCCCACTGCCGCGTTGGCGAGTGCAGTAGCGATGGGAGAGCGGCCGTCCCCGTTGCCGGAAGTGTCGCTTCCTCCGTCGGATTCAACATCTCCTGTGCTCTGCTCAGGATTGGTCGAGCTGTCCGGGCTGGAGACACAGGAAGAAAGCAGAACCGTGCTCAGCGCCGCTGCCAGTAGAAGGCAGGATGCGCGGAGGAAACCAGACGTAGCGATCAGTCGGTTCACGGGACGGCCTTCCAATCAAGGGCAGAACGATTGATCAGATGATTAGATTATCCAACGATGCCGGGGATCGGGACTATGCGAATGATGGGTACGGAAAACTATCGAGGATGAAGAGGCAAGATGAAGATCCTTAAGGCTGAGGATCTTCATCTTCCTCATCATCCGAGTCGGCTACACCGAAAGGCTTGTAGAGATACTGTCCTTCCTTGGATACAAGGCGGATGTCAATGAGCTGACGGGCGTGCTGCTCGCTCTGGATCATCTGTCCTTCACAGGAGACGCCGATGATCTGGTGGCTGGCTCCGAAGACGTAGTTGCAGTCGGGAATGACCATTTCCGCGATGGCTGCAGCGTTGCCGATATGGACAAGCCCTTCCTCGTCCTCTGGTTCGGTCCCGTCACAGACGGAGTCTGACCAGCCCCTGCTTCGATCCTCTAAAAGCTCCTTGCGGCAGTTCGCACCGCGGATCTCGACCCGGACAAAGTTGCCGACCTGGCCCATATGGTTGTCACTGGCCCGGATGTCTTCCAGGATTGCTCCGTTCTTTTGAGCATATTTCTCCGCTTGGGCTCGGCCACGTGCGGGATCGTAGAGTCGGTAATACGGGATCTGCCGCCTGGCTAGCATCGCAGCGGCGTTGTCTCGCGCGACCGTAACTGCGGCTAGCGCTGCAGCATCCGCTGCAGTCTGGGCTCGACTACGTAACTGATGAGCATCGCCGAGGCGGATAAAGAGCAGCATTAGCGCTAACAGAGACAACATCATGCCGATGAGCAAGAGCAGGCTCGCCTGCCCTTGCTCATCGGCCGATGGAGACTTGAGAGTGAGCCTCATGGAACTGCGGAGAACTACTGAGGGAGGGGTGGTTCAGCCGGGGTTGCAGTGCCGCTGCCCGTACCAAAGATTTGATCTAGCGCTTTGTTGACAGCCGTCTGGACCGCGTTGCCGATGGGGTTGTTGGTGATCAGAAGGGTCGCGATCGCGGCCACCAGGACGAGGACACCCGCGTACTCCACGAATCCGGCGCCTCGATCATCGCGCCGCTTCATGAGGTTGAGGTGGTTGGCAAAGGCCATCCGGGCCTTGACGTAGAGAGAAAGGATCGGCGTCACTGTGGGAACTCCTTTGTCGGACGTTCCTTGGGGCTGTTGTTGACGGTCACTAATGTAGAGAGTGGGCCATTGGGTGCCTAGAGCCCGCGGGCCTAAATATCAGGTCCCAAGAAGGCCCAGGTCCGCGCGTCAAGGTCTGGGACCTGCATGGCCGTTCCACCGGGCGATCGCCGCTGCTCGGGTACGCACCCCCAACTTCCGAAAAATTCGGTTGATGTGGTTTTTCACGGTTTTTTCGGAAAGGAAGAGTTCTTTCGCGATCTCAGCATTGGACAGACCACGCGCCGCTGCTTCAAGCACTTCAGCTTCCCGTTCGGTGAGGCCTAACGCCGCAGGGGCGACTGGGACCGGAGTAGGGGGAGCGGCACGCAGCGAGGAGACCAAAGCCGTCGCAGCCACTGGGGAGAGCGGACTCCCAGTGCCGTGCACTACTTCACGCAGTGCCCGGTTCAACTCGTCTAGCGTGAAGTTGCCGTGCACGAGATAGCCGGAGGCGCCGCGGCGCAGCGACGTCTGGATCACCTGCGGGTCTTCGGTGTGGGTGAGCATGACGACTTTGGTGAACTCGGCGAGTTCTTCCACCACGCTGACCCCGTCGCGTACCGGCATGCGCACGTCGAGCAGGACGACGTCGGGCCGGAGCTCTTGGGCTTTCGTCACAGCCTCGGCGCCGTCGCTCGCCTCGCCGACCACCTGAATGTCGTCGGAGGCCTCCAGCAGAGCGACCAGGCCTGCACGCACGACAATGTTGTCGTCCACCGTGAGAACGGTGATCGGGGACATGACGAGGACCTCCTCCAAAAGGGGTTACTGGGACAGGTCGCTGTTCTCGCAGGACGGCGCCAGCGGGAGTCTCACGGTGAGGGTGGTCCCTTCTCCTGGGGTTGAGTCGATGACGAGGTGACCTCCCGCGCGGATCGCGCGTTCCTGCATCCCAACCAGCCCGTAGTGGCCAGGGGCGGGCACCTCGGGGTCGAAACCCTGACCGTCGTCGTGGATCGTCATGACCAGGTGGCTTGCCTCAGCGGTCAGCTCCACGGTGACGGTGGCAGCGTGGGCGTGCCGGTGGACGTTCGTGAGCGCCTCCCGCAGTATCGCAATGGCTTCATGACGTGCAGTCACCATCAACGGCAGGGGAGAGTCGCAAGATCGCAGCTGGGTGCGCACCCCGGTCCGAGCAGACCACTCCCGCAACACTTCGGCTATCTGGTCTGCGATCGGAGTGTCGGAAGTTTCCTCACGCAGGTCGGAGATGAGTTGCCGGGCTTCGCGCGCCGCGGTCTCTGCGGCTTTCACCACCTGGGCCGCGGTGGCCTCGGCGCGTTCCGGATCCTTGCGCAACCACACCGGGAGGGCTTGGGCAGCGAGTGCGGCGCCGTGCAGGGTTTTCGCCACCGAATCGTGCATGTCCCGAGCTAGCCGGGCGCGCTCTTCTGCTGCTGCGGCGGCGCGTTCAGCTGCGCGACGCCGCTCTTGCTCCGCGGCCAGCTCTTCGAACAGGCCGCGGAGCCGCAGCCCGATGTATCCAGCGGTCGGATAGAGCAGCGGCTGGATGACGATGGCCTGGACGGTGACCCACAGCGTCACCGTTGGCGTGGACAAGCCGCCCAGGTAGGTGAACAAGGCGGCGAGATAGCCGAGGATCTGCAGTGCAGAGATTCCCGCCACACCCCGGACCCCGTAGAGCACCCCTGCGGTGGCGCTGGTGAGCACGGTGGCGAGGAAGAAGGCTCCCGACAGGCCGGACATGGCCAGGATCGCTGAAGAGACCAGAATGTCGGCGACGGTCAGCACCGGGTAGCGCACGACGTGGGCGGAAAACCGCCCCCAGTAGCGGGACAGGAGCCAGGACAATACCGCGTAGCTGATCAGGGCGAGGGCAACACCAGCGGAGATCTGCTGCGGGGGGAGGAGCAGCAGAGCGACGCCGGTGAGGAGGAACCGCAGTTGGATGAGGAGCCGAGCGAGCGCGGCTAACCGTTCCCGTGGGGTTTCTTTCTGATCTGCTGCGGTGCCCATGGCATCACCCGAAGATGGCGGAGAGGTCTACTTCAGAGCCGAGGAGCATGCCACCGCCGATGATGAGCAGCAGACCAGGCAGCATGGTGGCGGCGGTTACCGCGGTGACTCTGGGGTTGAGATGCTGCGCTTTGCGCCGCAGGAATTGGGCGTCTTCGCGGCGCATGTCGGTGCTGAGCGCGTGCAGGGTCTGGGAGAGTGGGGCTCCCAGCTCTTCAGCCTGCTGCAGCGCGGTGATGAAACGGCCCAGGGCCTCGTTGGAGTTGCGTTCCCGCAGTGCGGCGAAAGCGTCCCGCCTACTGGTGCCGAGTTCCATCTGGCGCAGCGCCAGTTGGAACTCCGAAGCCAGCACCCCCGGCATGGCGTCAGCCACGCGGGCCAGAGCTTGACGGAACGAGAGCCCGGCACTCACCGTGACGGCAAGGACGTCCAGGAAATCGGGCAGCTGCTTTTGAATCTCTTCCTGGCGTTTGCGCTTCTCGGAGTAGAGCGAGAGGTCGGTGAGCGTGCCGAAGGCCAGGACGACGAGGGCCAGAGTGGTCGAGCCTTGAAGGAACAGGAAAACAGCGAGGGTGCCGTAGAGCAGCACTTCACCGGCTTTGCGTTGCGCATAGCGGCGTACAGTGAGGCCTTCGGGGCGGCCAGCCGCATCGATCCGCGCCTGGATTTTCGCCTGCTGTTCTTCACCGAGCCATTCCAGGAGTGTGGTGGCGAACGGCCGTCCGATCAGTTCGGTGATGCGGTGCAGGATGAAGGTTTCGTCGGACTTCTTCTTTTTCGGCGCTGCGGTGATGAAGTCGCTCGTGACCTCGCTTGTCCGGGTCATCAAATGGAAACCCCACGTGAACAAGACCACGCAGAGCGCACCGGAGAGGCCTAGCAGCAGGCTTGTCGAGGGGGTCAGCGCGATGGACATGGGGTCGGGCTCCGTGTGTGGGTGGGGGCGAGCTTAGAAGTCGATACGGGACATGCGGCGGATCACTACGAACCCGATGGTGAAGAGGGTCAGGGCGGCCCCCAGGACAACGAGGCCGGCGAAGCTTTCCGTCATTCGGGCGACAGTGCCGGGCATGAGCGCGTTGAGCAGGAACAGCGAGCCCACGCCCATGAGGAGCAGCGTCCACGCTGTACTGGTGGTCTCGCTGAGGATGGTGCGGACCTCGCGCCGGGTCTCCTTGCGGTTCTCCAGGGTTTCGGAGATGTTGCGGAGCGCAGTGACGAGAGCACCACCGGACCGAGCCGACACCAGCAAAGTGGAGATCAGCACCCCGATCTCCCGGGACGGCATGCGCTTCCTCAAATCGTTGAGGGCTTCTTCAAAGGGTTGGCCGACTTTGATCGACTCCGCGACGTGCCGTAGCTCTGCTCCGGCCGGGTCGGCGAGTTCGTCGGCAGCCATGTCGATCGCGGTGGGGAGCGCGAGACCCGCTTGGGTGGCGTTGGACAGCACCCGGGCGAGTTCGGGAAGCTGCGCGGTGAACGCTTCCCGGCGTTTCTCTTCCTGCCGGTTGAGATAGGCGAGGAACAGGTAGCCCACGAGGGCGGCGGCACACAAGCCCAAAAGCGGAGCGAGGACGTGCCAGACGATGACGATCGCGGCGACAGCGCAGGCCGCCACCAGCAGGGCGAAGGAGGAGACCTTCATCTGCACGCCTGCCCGGTCCAGGCGGGTTCGGATCTGGCGGCCCAGCTCGGTGCGGCGCAGCCGAACGTCGAGGCGGGCCATCGGGCTGTTGGCGCGCCGCTCCACTTCGGCGAGCACGCTGCGTGCTGCCAGCATGCGGCGCTGCGCCACCCCGTCCAGGAAGACGACGACACCCCACACCGCGATGACCAGCGTGATGATCGTGATGAGCAGGATGAGCAGGGGATAGTGGTTCACAGTGCGCCTCCGGAGAAGGGGGAGCCGTGGTCGGCGGGGCGGCGGATCCCGAAGGTGGCCGGGATGCTTTCCCCAGCGGTGTAGAGCCGTTCGGCGATGTGCCGGGGCAGCGGGAAGTGGTGGAATTCTCCGGTGACTCGGCGCTGGGCTTCGTAGCGGTCCGCGTGGAATCTCAGGAGCGGTTCCAACCGGAATTCCTCGTGCCTTCGGGAGGCCACCACCGACACTTCGGCGACCCGCCGTGAGCCGTCCGGGTAGCGGGACAGGTGCACGATCACGTCGATGGCCGCGTTGATCTGGTCGCGCAACGCCTCGAAGGGGATCTTGACTTCGCTCATGGACGCCAGGGTCAGGAGGCGGTGCACGGCGTCGTCCGCGGAGTTGGCGTGCACGGTGGCTAGGGACCCGTCGTGACCGGTGTTCATCGCCTGCAGCATGTCGAGGGTTTCCGCGCCGCGGACCTCGCCGACGATGATGCGGTCCGGTCGCATACGCAGCGAGTTGCGGACGAGGTCGCGGATGGTGACGGCTCCTTGGCCTTCGATGTTGGGGGGACGTGCTTCCAGGCGCAGCACGTGCTCCTGCTGGAGCTGGAGTTCCGCGGAGTCTTCGATGGTGATGATGCGTTCGTGGGAGGGCACGAACGCGGAGAGTGCGTTGAGGAACGTGGTTTTTCCGGTGCCGGTACCCCCCGAGATGATCACGTTGAACCGGGCGCGGATCATGGAGGCCAGCAGGATGCCGGTCGCTTCGTCAAGGCTGCCCATAGAGATGAGCTGTTCAATGGTGAACGGCTTGGGGAAGCGACGGATGGTGACGATCGGCCCCGACAGCGACAGCGGCGGAATGATCACGTTGACGCGTTCCCCGGTGGGGAGGCGTGCGTCAACCATAGGGCTGGATTCGTCGACACGGCGGTTGACCGTGGAAACGATGCGGTCGATGGTCTGGTAGAGCTGTTCTTCGCTGGCGAATGTGGTCTCGATCCGCTGGACCCGGCCGTTGCGTTCTATGAAGATGTTGTCCGGGCCGTTGACCATGATCTCGGTGATGCTCTCGTCGGCGAGCAACGGTTCGAGCACTCCGAGCCCCAGGGCCTCGTCCACGACCCGGCGGATCATGTTGGCGCGCTCCCGGTCGGAGAGCACAGGGCCTTCCCGGGAGAGCAGGTGCCCGACGACCTTCTCCAAGCGGATGCGGCGCTGCTCCATGCTGAGCATGGCCAGGTCGTCGAGGTTGATCTCGGAGAGCAGACGTTTTCGCCAGTGGGCGACGCTGCCCCGGTCCGAGTGCTGGGCGGAGAGGCGGCCTTCGTTGAGCCGGTCTTTCAGAGCCATGAGTCGTACCTGTGCAGAACGGGCGGTGCGGGAACGTTAGAAAGCCATGTCCACGCGGCGGACCACGGTGTATTCGAGACCCCCGATGGGGAAGACCACGGGGATGCTGAACTCCACTTCGGCGTAGACACCGCGGTCGTCGGTGCGGCCGGTGCGGATCTTGGCGTCGTCCATCCAGTCGGGGAGCGCCTGCCGGGCTTCCGTTGCCCCGCTGATCAGCCCGGTGCGTTCTACCGCCCGGGCGCCGATCCGCGCCGCGTTCTCCGCCTGCTCCACGGCAACGAACAGGGCGAACACTTCGAACACTACGGTCGCCACCAAGAGGAACAGCGGCAGGTAGACGGCGAACTCCACGAGCTGGGAGCCGCGGTCGTCACGGCGGGGGCGGCGGAAACGGGAGGGCAGGAGCACCGGGGTCACCTTTCCGGAAAGACCATGGAACGGCTGCTGATCTCCCACGGGCTGTCCAGCCCGGGCAGGACCATCGGCATAGCGATCGTCACTTCGACATATTCCCGGCCTTCCACGGTGATCCGCTCGAGATGGAAAGTTCCCTCCTCGTCCCAGGGGGAACGCACCCGCCGCGTGGCCTCCTCCAGGATCAGCTCCGGGTCGTCCGGGGTGATCGCTGCTTGGCGGGCGCCTTCGTTGGCCGCGTGCGCGGCGTACATTCCCGTCAGACCGATCAGCACGAGCTGCCAGGTGAGCAGGAACGCGAGACCGAGAAGCGGGATGAGCGCGGCGAATTCCACCATGGAGGCGCCGGTGTCGCTGCGGCCGTGGAATTGACGGCTGCGGGCCAGCATCGCTTCGGCGGCATCCGCGGTGCTCGTGACCCCGGTGGGAGGCTCCGCAGCGGACTCTTCAGCGGATTCCAGGAGGCCCAGTTCTCTGGCGATCTTCCCGAACGCTTTGAGCAGGCTCTCGTCAGTGAGTCGGGAAGGGTCGCCGGTGTTGGACGCTTCTTCCAAAGCCCGGTAGGCGGCGGGGATGACTGTGCGCAGCATGGGAGCGCGCAGCAGTTTGCGAGCGAACTCGGGTTGGATCTCGTTTTTACGGCTGTGCCGGACGAGCAGCGAAGTCACGTTCTTGGGGTCGCGGACTTGGAGCCGTTCCCACATCGCGATGAGCCGCTGCGCGGCGCGGAGGGCCGGAAGGTCGGGAGTGATGAGGATGAGCGCGGTGTCGGACAGTTCCACGGCCACCGCGGTGGCGTCGTCGACAGCGGAGCCGCAGTCCACGATCACCATGTCGTAGCGGGATCGCAGGGCGCCGAGGATCTGCCGGGCGGCGTGCGCGGTGACGTCTTCCCCGTTTTCGCCGTGGACGGGGGCGAGCAGGATGTGAGGGCCGTCGGGGTGCACGTAGACGGTTTCGGCGAGCATCGCGGCGCTGATGTCGTCGGCGGCGTCAACGAGGTCGACGATGCTGCGACGGTGTTTGAGGTCGTAGTAGCCGGGGATGTCGCCGGACTGGAGGTCGAGGTCGACGAGGCAGACCGCCTGGCCGTTCCTGGCCGCGATCCGGGCGAGGTGGATCGCTGTCGTGGTGGTGCCCACCCCGCCTTTGGCGCCGGTCAGGCTGATGATCCGGCCGCGCCGCCCCCCGATAGGAAGGTCCAGGGACGCTGCTTCCAGGTGGCGGCGCAGGGTCCGGGACCATTCGGCTGCGCTGGAGACACGGGTTTCGAGTTCTTCGATTGTGGCGTCGCTGTGCAGCAGGCCGCGCGCCCCCGCCTCGACCGCGCTGGTGAAGAGGTCGGGGGACATCTCGTCGGAGACGAGGATGACCGCGAGTTGGGGACGGTTGCGGGAGATGTCACGGATGAGGTCGAGCACCGGCAGGGGACCGAGGTCCTCGTGGATCAGGACGACGTCGAGTGAGGGGAAGTGGGTGAGCGCGTCCGTGATGTCGTGGGAGGAGCGGTAGACGCTCACCACTTCAATGTCGCTGATCTCCGCGAGCCGTGCGAGAAGGGCGTTCTCCAGGTCGTCGCTGGGAACACCGATCATGACCTGGTAGGCGTTCATCCGTTCTCACCTCTGGAGCGGTCGGGGCTGGGTGGTGCGCGCTATTAGTTGCCAGCCGGGCCGGTGGGGTTCTGCTCGTCGTCGTTGCGCTGCTGTTCGAGGGCAGCGAGCTGGTCGTCAGAGCAGAACTCCATGTCTCCTGGAGTGCCCGCTCCGCGTGCGCTGACCAGAGCCAGCCGGACCTTGGAGGCGAAGGATTCCGCGTAGGTGAGCTGCAGGGCTTGCTGGGGGGTCAACCGGAACGTGACAGGGACGACCGTGTTGGTTCCGCCGGTCTGCGCGTCGATCTGGGAGCCGATGTCACCGACGTCGAGGACTTCCACGTTGGTCAGCACTCGGATAGCGCAGGCGGGGGACTGTTCGTTGGCTTGGAAGGAGGCGTAGACGTCGACGCGGGACTGGCGGGACACCTTGCCGGCCACACCGGTCTCCGCGTTGATCATGATCGCGATTTCGCGCTCTCCGTTCTCCAGGGCGGGCGCTGGGATCACCATGCTTTTCTGCAGTAGTGTGCCGGCATGCAGGAAGGTGGCGGAGACGGGTTCACTGCCGGGCTGGCTGAGGGCCTCGTCTGCGCTGGCCAGGTCGGACAGGAAGAGGTCTTCGTCGAAGAATTTGGCGGGAACCTCGTAGGGTTCGACCATGTCTTCGGTGATCGGCTGGTAGGGGTCGACGTCCTGGGTGAGCCGAAGAACCGTCCGGTAGGTGCCGAGTTCCCGGTTGAGCGTGTTGACGTACGAGACGATCGTGAGGAACACGGCGATCGCGCCGAATGCGGCGACGATCATGAGCAGAACGCCGCGTCGTTGACGGGGGTTCATGACGCTCCGTTTCTAGTTCTGGCCAGTCGGTGTGGGCAGGAGGGCAGGAGTGGTCGCAGGCGCGTCACCGCGCCGGACGGTACTCGGGAAGTGAGCCGGGGGACGGGGGAGTCGGCGGTGCGGAGTGGGGATGGCGGCCGGTGGTTTCCGGGCGGACCGGTGGGCTCGGTCCAGTAGGGGGCCCGATCGGGGCGTGGTGGCCTGTCCCGGGGCCGGGGAGGTGCGGACCGGTCGGAGGGGGCGGGCCGGGAATCCGTGGGCCGGCGGGTGCCGGCGGCGGTGTCTGCGGACGCATGTGGGCATGGGGTGCGGCGGTGGGCCGTCGCGCCGGGGTCCGGTTGACCGCGCCGCAGAATCGGCAGTAGGAGCTGACGACTCGTTCCCGGCACCAGCCGCAGGCGGTAGAGCGCAGGGTCCGCACCGGGTGCGTCAACGCGTCCTGGTGGGCGCTGAAAACCACGAATTCCACGTATTTCGTGGTACCCCAATAGGTGGGGCCGAGCGGCTGTTCTGGCATTTCGTGGACTGCTGTCGCACCGATCACGGGAAGGAACTGCTGCTCAAACGCGGTTCGGTCAGCGTCCCTTCCTGCGGAAACAAGGATTTGCGTCGGGTTGAGCGGCCGGAACGGAATATTCTGCTCGGGGTTGGCCTTCTTGACGCGGCCTACGCGTTTGACGGGGGCGCAGAAGGCTAGGAAGACCACTCCTGGAGCAAAGGACCCCATGTGCTGTTTGACAGTGATGGGAATAGTCGAGAGATTAGCTACGCTGCGCAGCCAGCCTCCGGCGAGAACGTGGGCGGCGAGGGTGTCGCCTAGTTCCGCAATGAGCCCGGAAGGCAGGTAGGGGGCGAGGTAGGCCAGTTGGTCAGCGAGGAGCGACAGCGCGAGCGGGGAGACGTCCAAGGGGACCGCGGCGATGTGGTCGGTGCGTAGCGCGCCTCGGGCGAACCTGATCGCGCGTTCGGCGCGGCCGCTGCGCCAGCGCGGGTAGAGCGCAACGACTTTTCTGCCCTGGTTGACGTGGTGGAAGGCGAAATCGAGGAATTCGCCGGTTTGGGTGGCGAGATCGTCGCCGTCCAGGGAGAAACGTTGCGCTCGAGCATTACCGAGATGACCCGTGCTCGGTATGTCGGCGAGCAGGGCCACGACGCTTGTGGACCTCGAACGGCCGCTGGACAAGGTACAAGCTCCAAGAGAATGAGGCGCGTGGTTACGGGTGCCGTCGGTATTGGGGTGGTCGAACGCCCCGCGGGACTATCGTAACGAAGCGGGATCAGTCTCCCGAGGCTGATTCGATTAAGAACCGTTATTCACACCAAGCTCTACCGTGCGTTATGCGACCGAGAAAAAGCAAGTCCTGGAATGAGGCTTGGGGATAACCGGCCCTCTTCGGACACTTTGGTCCAGGTCGCGACGGTACCCGGAAAACAGCAGGCGAGAGGAGCTACGAACAGCCTGGTCGGGGATGAGCGCGGGGGAACCACGGCGCGCGCCACCAGCAGATCTCACGGCGAAGCCGACGCTGGCTGCCTCCCGGCTGGGCACGCCTTTGCCGACGTGCGGCACACTCCGCCACTGGAAGGGACCGCCTGGCCGCACAGGGCCCGAGCCGCCTAGTCCTGGCGATGCCCCGAAAGACGCTGCTGCCCGCATGTGGCGGACACGGGGCCGTGCAGCGTGCTGCACGGGCTGGAGGACCCAGTCCTGAAAGCCCGGGGCAGTGCAGTGCCTGAGACAGCGGAAAAAAGGGGGATACGCACAGGGCCCGGACTTTCCGCGGAAAGTCCGGGCCCTGTGCGTGATCAGGGTGAGTGACGGGATTTGAACCCGCGACAACCTGGACCACAACCAGGTGCTCTGCCAGCTGAGCTACACCCACCATGGGCGCGGTGCCGAACTGTGGTCGGCATCTGCGTTCAGCAGAATACTACCTGGTTTTTGGAGTACTCTGCTCACTCCTGTTCCGTGGGGGTTCCCACACTCACGTTGAACCCGTTGCCGCCAGCGATGATGTCAGCGGCGATGGCCTTGGCCGTGGCACTGTCCGGTCCAGGCGGGGGCACGAACGCGGCCGCGCGGAAGTAACGCAGTTCCCGGATGCTTTCGGTGATGTCGGCCAGCGCCCGGTGGCCGCCGTGCTTTTCCGGGCTGGCGAAGTACACCCGGGGATACCAGCGGCGCAGCAGTTCTTTGACGCTGGAGACGTCCACCATGCGGTAGTGCAGGTGCTCATCGACGCGGGGCATGTCCCGGGCGAGGAAAGCGCGGTCGGTCGCAATGGAGTTCCCGCACAGCGGGACCTTTTTCGGCTCGGGGATGTAGCGCCGGATGTGGTCCAAGACGAGCTGCTCGGCCTCGGCCAGAGTCACCCCGTTCTCGAGTTCCGCCAACAGCCCGGATGTGGTGTGCATCTGGGTGACGAACTCGCCCATCTGATCCAAGGCTTCCTGCGGCGGTTTGATCACTACATTGATGCCTTCATCGAGCTGGTTGAGTTCGCCGTCTGTGATGAGGCAGGCCACTTCGATCAACGCGTCTTTCTTCAGATCGAGACCTGTCATCTCACAGTCGATCCACACCAGGCTGTCGTTCATAAGAGACAGCTTAGAACTTTTCCCCAGTGTTCAGATGACGGGTGTGACTGCCCGTCCGCGCTCCCGTATGACCGGAAAGCGCGGACGGGGACGCGGGTCACAGGCCTACCAGGCTTGGCGGACCGAAGATCGCGACCATCAACGGGTTCTCTTGCAACCACAGGTAGGTGCAGATTCCGCTGACCAGCACGATGAGGATGAGGGTGATGCACCCGCAGCCGCAGCAGCCGCCCTTCTTTTTCTGCGGGGCAGGGGGAGGGGCCGGGTAGGGGCTGCCCTGGCCGGGGCCCCACGAGGGCTGCCCTGGAAGCGGAGGCCGTCCAGGCGTGCCCGGTGCCCCCGCGGTCGGCGAGGTGCCGCGGGCGTAGGGGGCCAAGGGAGGGCGCTGCGGTTGGCTGGGGGAGACCGCCGGAGGGTTGGGAGCGTTCCGCGGCGGGGTGCCCTTGCCGGGGGGTGCTGGGGGCGGGGCCGGGGGAGACTGCGGGTAAGCCCTTGCTCCGTGCTGGGCGCCGGTGGACGGCGCGTAGGGGTACTGCTGCGGTGAAGCGGGGTAGGGAGAGGGCTGGGCCGGCGGATAGCCGGGATTCGGCCCGGAAGGAGCGTAGCCCGGGTTCGGGCCAGACGGGGCATAACCGGGATTCGGTCCAGAGGGAGAGTGGCTGGGGTGTGCCCCCGACGGGGTACGGCCTGAGCCGGCCCCGGAACCCTCAGCGGGAGTGGGAGGAGCCCCTGGCCCGGGAGGGACCGGGGGCCACTGGGCCTGCCCTGCGTGCCGTTGCGCTTCTGCTGCCCGCTTCTTCTGCTCTTCCGCGTCCTGGGCAGCTCGCTCGGCACGCCGCTTGGCCTCCTCTTCTGCCTTGCGGCGCTGTTCCTCTTGGCGTTTCTTGCGCTCCTCGGCGAGCTCGGCGCGGTACTCCTGGATGCCTTCCTTCAGGTTGCCGAGAAGCTTGTTGAACTTGCTGCCTTTCTCCTCAGCGCCGTCCCCTACCGCTTCCTGGGCCAGCGCCGGGTCGTCCGGGTTGAGCACCGCGGTCTTGGGCGCATCTACAGGTCCGAGGACAGCGGTCTTGGGGATGTTATCCGAGCCGAGGACAGCGGTCTTGGGTGCATCATCCGCTTCCTCGGGGTCGAGGCGCATCGTGGCGTCGGCCTGGCTTGGGGTGTTGCCGAGGTTGATGGTGGCCTGGTCGGCGGGGGAGTCCCCGAGGTTGATGGTGGCCTGGTCTGCGGGGGAGCTCCCGAGGTTGATGGTGGCCTGGTCGGCGTCAGGTTCAGGGCTGGGGGACGTTGCCGGGTCGAGGCGCATCGTGGCGTCGGCCTGGCTTGGGGTGTTGCCGAGGTTGATGGTGGCCTGGTCTGCGGGGGAGTCCCCGAGGTTGACAGTGGTCTGGTCCGCGCTGTCACCCGCAGGAGAGTTCGGGGTGAGGTCGGCGGTGGGGTCGTTGTCCGGGGAGGGGGCGGCCGCGGGGTCGAGGCGCACGGTGGCGTCAACGGGTGATGGGCCGCCGCCGCTCAGATCAATGGTCTCTTCAGACGAGGCCCCTTGGTCCGCCCCGGTCGTGTGTTGAGTAGCCGCCGATTCTTCGGCGGCGTGCTGTTCTGAGGTGAACTCGGACAGCGGGCGGACGTGGTGTGTCCACTCACTGCCGTTCCACCAACGGAGCTGGCCCGGAGCCCCTTCAGGGTCTGCGTACCAGCCTGGCTCGATCGATCCACCCATGGGCGACAGACTAAGGGCTCTTCGCCCCTGACGGGACCACAAGGCCCCGCTCCTCGCGAGACGGGAAAACGTCCGATCAGCACACGAAGGCGGGGCACGCTGCTGCTTAGGGGCGGGGAAGCCCGGCGGGTGACAGTTGCGGGTGTTCGTGGCGCGGGCTGGGCAGCCAGTCGCCGCGCAGCCGCTTCACGTCGATCGCCCCCGGACATTCGGCTGTGGCGCCGGGAACCTGGGAGTGCCCGAAATGTCCGCCGAGGGCCCACCAGTGTTCCTGGACTGCGGGGTTGGGGGGTGTGCCGGGGTGGGGAGGGCCCGCCGGCCAGAACCGGGGAATCCCCCAAGAGTCCAGCCACGTGAGGATGGCGTCGAGACCGTTGAGCGGTCCGTCAGTGAACGGTGTTGTGGAGCGGGCGACGACCTGGATGACGATGCAGACGCGTCCTTCCGCGGCCCGGTCGATCCGGTTGTCGGGAGTGAGCTGGCCTGTCGCGGCCATAGTGGCGGGAAGGAGCTGCACGACGTCGCCGTTCACCGGGTTCCACACCAAGTGCGCGGCACGGCCGGCTTTCTCAAGGTCGTGTGCGGCTGTGGATGCGGAGCACTGGCCGGGGTCGGATTCGTTCACGCACCACACGGCACGCGGTGCGCCGCCTCCGGGGCGTCCTCCGCGGAAGCTGCTGGTCACTCGTCCTGCTGCGGGCATCCAAGCGTTGGCCATGGCGGCCGCCTCTCAGTGAGTCCACGTATTCCACACCACATCACTGCGTATGCGAATACGTGCGACAAGTCCAGAAAAGGTATCTCCCCGGACAGCAGGGTCTATCCGTCCGGTCACCTTCAATTGCTGAAAGTGACCGGACGGATACGGGAATGCGGCAGGTTTACTCTTCCTCTTCGTCGGCCGAGGTGCCGGAGATGCGGAGCGCGAAGGCACTGAGGAAGATCTCGCCGATCTCCGTGGGGTCCTCTGTGGTGTAGGCGGCGCCGCGGGTGACTTCGGCGATCCGCTCAAGGGGTTCGGGGTCCACGTCGGGGCCGAAGGAGATGGCGATGATGCTCACCGGACGGTCCGGCTGGTAGGCCTCGCCCAGTTCTTTCAGGAGTTCTTCCAGGGTGATGCTGTCGTAGTCGTCGTTGTTGCCGTCGGTGAGGACCAGCAGGGTGTTGACGCGGTCCGGTGCGTAGGTCTCCGTCAGCTCCTGGTAGGCGGCCAGGATCGTGTCGTACAGTCCGGTGTCCCCGTCGGGCTTGGGGGCCAACTGGGCGAGGGCCGCGGTCAGCGTTTCGTGCTGGGTGGCGCCGTTGACGTCGGTGTCCAGCGGGCGGATGGGGACGAGTTCCCGGTAGTCGCGGCCTTCGTCAAGGTCGACGGAGAACTCCCACAGGCCCACTTCGGCGTTGCCGGGGAACAAGGTGAGGCCTTGCGTGGCGGCCATGGTGGTGACCTGCATCCGGGTGAGTCCGGTGCCGGGCACGAGTTCGGCCATGGAACCGGAGATGTCGATCACGGTGAGCAGGCGGGTGCCGAGTTTGAGCTGGTTCCAGGCTTGGATGAGGGATTTGGCGGCTTGTTCGCCGGGGGCAGGGAGTTCACCGGGGTGTTCGGGGCGGAAACCGTGCTCCTCGGTGAGGACAGCGGGGTCGATGGAGTCGTCCGCGGAGCGGAATCCGTCAGCGCGGATGACTTCCTGAGCGGTCCTGCTGGTGAGGAAGGCGCGGAAGTCTTCTGCGGCCAGTTGCACTTCGGGGTCGTTGGTGCGCAGCACGTAGGGGTAGTCCAGGGTGTAGGTGCCGTCCTCGGGGTAGATGACGTAGACCGTGGAGCCGGTGCGGGTGCTGTGGCGCCAGGCGGCCTGTTCGCTGAGGACCAGCAGGGGCGCTGCGCTTTCCCCGTCGGCGGCTTCGCTGAGCAGGGTGAAGGCGGCTTCCTCATCGGGGGCGATCGATTTCTGCAGGTTCTGCAGGGCGGCGATGAACCGGGTCTGGGCGCCTTCCTCGCGGTTGACCATGTTGCTGACGAGCGCGAGCGTGGCGAGCCCGGCGGAGCTGTGGACCGGGTCGATCACGTGGACCTGGTAGGGAGCCGTCTCCTGGCTGGAGATCGCCTCGGTGGGGACCAGGTCGCTCCAGGACAGCGGTGCGTCCTCGGATTCGGCGTCGCTGACGGCATCCTTGGTGGTCACGAGGACGAGGGGAGAGCGGGCCACGGATGTGCCGGTGCTGACGATGGTGTCGTCGTCTCCCGCGTCGCGTTGCACGGTTTTGACCCACAGGGTGGAGTCGGGAATCCACACCTGGGAGTCGGTGCCGCCCATGGTCGGTCCGGCGCCGGTGATGCTGTAGGCGACGTCGGCCGAGTCGGCGCCGCGGACTTCCACGGTGACGCACCGGTCTTTAGCGGTGTCGCTGGCGTTGAAGTCTTCGGCTAGCCGGGTGAGGACCGGGGCGATCTCTGGAGCCGCGGCGACGTGGAGGGAACGGGAGGAGCTGGTGCAGCCGAAACGGCCGTCCAGCACGAAGTAGCCGGTGACCCCGAGGCCGATGAGGAGAGCGAGTGCCGCGGCGAACGCGGCGAGGGCACGCCCGGTGCCGCGGCGACGCCGCCGCCGGTTCGCGCGGCGGCGAGAATCGAGGGCGTAGTCGTCTGCGTTGCTTCCGCGATGGCGTCCCAAGGTGACCTCACGGGGTTTGTTACCAACAGGTTTAAGGAGGAACGGTACTCAAGGTGACGATGGGGGCAAAGGGGAAGTGGGGTGCAGTGATGTTGCACAAGGGAGGAAAAGTCCGTGAATCCCGGTAGTTTGCACCCGTTTTCGGGTATCCGTAACTAATTCGTTGCTTTTCAGAGACACGCAAGCAAGCGCCGAGAATGTTGCCAAAGTGTGATTATTGGGGAGAGGGAGACGGGAGAAACAGCACGATCCGTGCTCGCTGTGACCTTGATCTCGGCCGAGACGGGAAGTGAGCGCAGAGGATCTCTTCTGGCCAGGATATGAATCCCGTTGCCGCGCGGCGGAACACCGCCGTCGGCCTCTTCCACAGGCCGCCCACCGTCCGTAGCCGGAACTCTGGTTTTCGGGCTACGGTGAGGAGACGGCAGGGGTGCCGCCGTACGCAAGGCGGGCTAGGATGACGAACCGCTCGCGCCAGGTGATTTCTGGGGTTCGCGCTGGATGCGCACGGACGGGGAAGGGTACGGGGGCGCCACGACCCGCCCCGCCGATCCAGCAGCGGTGGGGGTCGCGAGACGAAACGGCTGCGGTCCTGGGGCTCACCGCAGTCATCGAATCGCTCGACTTCTAAGAGGATGGCCATGTCCAAGCTGGGCGTTCGTGGAAACTCCCTCACAACAGTCGGCACCGCGGTACTCGGCTCGCTCTGTCTGGGTGGAGCGGTCGTCTACACCGCCGTGGTGGGAGCATCCTTCGCCGCGGAGTCCGGGATCCGGACCGAAGCGGCCGCCCAGACGATGAGCGGGCTTTCCGAGCTTCCGGAACCGCCCGTGGCGACCCTGGAAGTCCGGGTGGACGACGGCGAGGAGATCTACGAGCAGCAGCTCCACTGCTCCGGGGACCCCCTCACCGACCCGGAGGCCTGCGCCCAGCTCGCCGCCAACAGTGAAGAGGACGACAAGGCAGGACCTTTTGAAGAGGTCGCCCCGGGAGCGATCTGCGCCGACACCGTCTACGGCCCGGAGACCGCTGTGATCAGCGGCGTCTGGAACGGGGTGGCCATCGACACCGAGGTGACCCGCGTCGACTCCTGCGAAGAGGCCCGCTGGCAGCGCCTCAAACCGCTTGTGGAACCGCAGGAATAGCAAGCCGGGACCTTCTCGTCTCCGCCAAGCCCTCGCAAGCCGACCACAATGGGTCTGTGAACGTCATCGAAGTAGCCGACCCGGCCGATGAGCGGCTAGCCGACTATGTGCGGCTGCGCGATACGAACCTGCGCCGCAGCCTGGAGGCGAAGCACGGGCTGTTCCTCGCCGAAGGCGAGAAAGTAGTGCGCCGAGCCCTGCGCGCCGGATACCAGCCCCGGTCGCTGCTGCTCACCCGCCGTCGCCGCCGGGTGCTTGACGATGTGCTCGACACCTTCCAGGCACCGGTGTACGTGGTCGACGACGCGGTCGCCGAGCAGCTGGTCGGTTTCCACATCCACCGCGGGATTCTCGCCTCTTTCCACCGCAAGCCGCTCCCTACGGTGCCCGAGGTCGTTGCGTCCGCGCGCCGCATCGTGGTCCTTGAAGACATCGTCGACCACACCAATGTGGGGGCTATCTTCCGCAGCGCTGCCGGATTGGGGGTGGACGCAGCGGTGCTCGCCCCACGCTGCGCGGATCCGCTGTACCGGCGGGCCGTCAAAGTATCGATGGGCGCGGTCTTCACCCTCCCCTATGCGCGGCTCACCGACTGGGCCAGCGGACTGGAAGACCTGCGGCGGTCCGGGTTCACCCTGGTGGCGCTCACCCCGGCCGCGGACGCGGTGCCGCTGCCGGAAGCGGTACACCGCGACGGCAAGTACGCCTTGCTTTTCGGCTCGGAAGGGGACGGGCTGTCCAGCCGGTGGCTCGACCAAGCCGACGTCCGGGCCCGTATCCCCATGGCTGTCCGCGATGTGGACTCCCTCAACGTCACCGCTGCCGCGGCGATCGCCTGCTACGAGTTGATGCGTTCCGCGTGAGGGCAGGTTTTCGGGACACCGTATCCCTGATAGCAGGACTGCTCGTGCGGGTAGTAACAAAGAGTAGGAAAGCCGCCACGGTGCGGAAGATTCGCGGGTAGACGCCCGAGAACGACCGCAAGCAGGGACAGGAGCCCTGCTAGTGTCGATAAGCCGTGGACTGGCGCAAACAGGGACTACCGCGACATAGAGGAGCAGGGGTGGACGGGCGAATCCTGGTGCCCTGGGAGCAGAACCGGGACAATGCCCCGGCCTCGTTGACCGTGGAGGTCTTCGACGGCCACGGCGATCCCCCGCCGGACGTCCTCGACGACGTCGTCTTCTACGTCGTCCCCTACGGTCGCGACCAGCGTGTGGACCTCATCCCGCGGATGCCCCGACTGCGCGCGGTCCAACTGCTGACCGCGGGCTACGAACACGCCCTGCCGTACCTGCCCGCCGGGGTGCGGCTGTACAACGGGCGCGGACTCCACGATGCGAGCACCGCCGAACACGCGGTGGCGCTCATCCTCGCGGCCCAGCGGGACCTGTTCCGCTGGGCGGAAGACCAGCGGAGCCACGTGTGGCAGCCGCACTACACGCGCTCCCTCGCGGACTCTCGAGTGCTCATCGTGGGATACGGCAGTATCGGCGCGGCCATCGAGGAGCGGCTGCGGCCTTTCGGAGTGACCGTGGTGCGGTTGGCGCGGCGGGCCCGTCCCGCCGAGCAGGTGCACGGTGTCGACGAGCTCCACCGTCTCCTGCCCACCACGGACATCGTGGTGGTGGTCACCCCGCGCACCCCGGAGACCGAAGGACTGATCGGTGCCGCTGAACTCGCGGCGCTGCCGGACGACGCTCTCGTGGTGAACGTGGGCCGCGGCCCGGTGGTCGACACTGAGGCGCTGCTGGCTGAGCGCGGGCGGATCCGTGCCGCGTTGGATGTCACCGACCCGGAACCGCTCCAGCCCGACCACCCGCTGTGGGACGCTCCGGGCGTGCTCATCACCCCGCACGTGGCGGGGGGATCCGCTGCCTTCTACCCCCGTGCCCGGAGGTTCGTCGATGAGCAACTGCAGCGCTGGGCAGCAGGCGAGCCGCTCGTCAACGAGGTCGCCCAGGGCTCCGGGTGAGCGGCCCGGAAATCCCCTTCGTTGACTCTGCGAGATGTGTCGTTTACATACCGTTTGTTGTGATGGCTTGAAACGATTTCCTTCTGCCCGCATCCTGGTACGGAACAACAGACACAACCCGTATATCCGAAAGGCACAAGTGTGTCGGCACGGCGACGGCTGATGGCTGGTACGAGCACCACCGCGGTGTTCGTCGCAGCTCTCGGTGCTTTGAGCTCCCCTGCATGGGCTGAGCCTCATCCTGATGTGGCGGACCGGCCCCCCGTCACCGCTCCGTTCTCCCCCCGAGCAGCCACTCCTTCGGGATCCGGCACCTATCCTTCCCCTCCTGTCGCCGACGCGGACCGGCTCGAGCGCACGATCCGGGTCGCGCCGTTCGACGAACCGCGCTCTCGGGAGTACTTCGCGGTCTCCGCTGTGTCTCTGGACCGCGAACTCATCGACAAGGTTCGAGAGATCGACGGGGTACGGTCTGTCGAAGTGGTGGATGCCGCACGGATCAAGGTCGACGGCGTGACCATGTCCGTACTGGGCGTGAACCCCTCCACTTTCCGCAACTATGCTCCGCTCCCTTCCGCCAAGTCCGACGAGATCTGGCAGGGCATCGCTGAAGGGCGGATCGCGCTTTCCAACGACGCGGGCACCCAGCGGGACCTGAAACTGGGCAGCACGGTGGCCATGGCCGGTGCGCAGGGGACGGTGGACAAGGAAGTGTGGACCCACGCCACCTCGGGGGTGGCTGGGATCGACGCGCTCATCTCCCGTGCCTCTGCCGCGGAACTGGGATTCCCTCGGGGGAACGGGCTGATCGTGTCGGCCCCCGGCGCAGACTTGTGGCAGCTCCGCGAGGATTTGAGGAAGGTCCTCGGCTCGGACATCAGCCTGCAGGTGCTGGCTGAGGAGGATCCCGGACCGCGGAGGTACGACGCGGAAGGGGTCCCGGTCAGCGAAGAGGTCATCGAGAGGATGATCGCTGCGGCCGAGAGTCAGTTGGGTGTGCCCTACGTGTGGGGCGGCACCACTCCGGGGAAGGGTTTTGACTGCTCTGGCCTGGTGCAGTGGGCTTTCCGCCAGGCAGGGGTGGAGATCCCCCGCGTCACCCACGACCAGTGGTGGACGGGTGAGCACCTCGACTACTCCGAGGCCCGCCGCGGTGACCTGCTCTTTTGGCGCACTGACCCGACAGCTCCCGACTACATCTCCCACGTAGCGATCTACTTGGGGAACGGGAAGATGCTGGAGGCGCCGAGGACCGGCGACGTTGTCAAGATCACCGACGTCCGTTTGGACAAGATGGCCGGAGTGGTCCGCGTCCACGTGGCTGAGTAGCGGGAAGAGACGCGAACAAGAAACGGGGAAGGGGACCACGCCGCGCCGGCATGGTCCCCTTCGTCCTCCTGCCGAAGGCAACCGGGAGGGGAAGGCTGGCTCGGCAGGAGGGGAGGCAGGGAACTCTCATCGGGGAGGGGGCGTCCAATGAGGTCGTCCCTGCGAAGTATGCGGTTGGCTGGTTGTGGTCTTCGGTGTGGACAGTGCTCGTGACGCTCAGGCCAAGCGCAAACATAAGGTGCGCATCACCTTTTGGCAAGAGCGTCACAGAACGCCGTCACCAATCCCAAAATAGCGGAAACCGTAGTGTCCCACAGGCAATACTCGGGAATTTCTCCGAGTGAACCGAGACAGGCCGCGCAGCACCGGGCTGCGGACGCCCGAGCTGGTAGAAGGGAAAGCGGTATCCCGGCAGTTTCCGTCCGTAACCGCGTAGAAGCGCATTAGAAGCGACTCAAGATCACCATTGCTACTTTTATAGAAAAATGGGGTTTTCCGGTGCGGGGATATCGACGAGGCAGGGAGGATGACCGGATGTCTCCAACGGAGCGGGGACCCCAGACGCCTGCCGCGGCAGCAGACACGAAGAGCGGGGCCCGGGAGGACCACCCGCACCGCGCTCCCGCCGTGCCCCGCGGGAACAGCAAGGCGCTCGCAATCCTCCTGCACGGCCTCATCGACGACGGCGGCCTGTTCCCGCCCGCGCCCTTGCCGATGCGCCAGGCCGTGGAGAGGTACCGGGCGGATCGGACCGTCGGGCACCCCATGCACACCGGGCGGCTGCTGTGCCCCAGAAAAGCGCTCCCCGAGCTGTATGCTCACCTCGGCGCTGACGAACAGATCGCCGTGGGACTGGTCGAAGAACAGGTGGAGGAGATCGCCCACGCAGCCCCGGTCGATCCGCGGGTGCACATCACCCACTACGAGATCCGCGCCTCCTGGTCCGAAGTAGGCAAAACCGTCCGCTATCTGCGCGCGATGACCTTCCCCACGGCGGGCAGGCGACGGCTCTGGGGCCGCAGGGCCCGCACGGGTGGAGAGGCAGCCCACGTCCGGCCGATCTTCATCGAGTTCGACCGGAGCAGGGAAGGGCTGGACAGCATCGCTGGACTAGCCGGAGTGCCCCATGCGGGGGCGCGGCTCCGCTGCAGTGGCGCAACCGAGGACGACTTCCCGCGTCCCGAAGAGGTGGCCGAGTTCCTCGTCAGATGCTTCGACCACGATGTTCCGTTCCGGTTGAGCGCCGGCCCGCACCACGCGGTCCGACACACCGACCCGCTCAGCGGGTTCGCCCACCTCGGCTACCTCAACCTGCTCGCTGGTGCCGCGGTGGCCGCACACGGCGGCGGCCCCAACAAAGTGCTCCGCGCCCTGGTCATCACCGATCTGCAACGCCTACTCGAGCGGATCTACGCCATCGGTGAGGAGACTGCGCTCCGCATCCGGGAACTGTTCCGCGGATATGGAGCACGCAGCACCCGGGACCCGGTGGTGGAGGCCGAACAGCTCGGCCTGGTCACCCCGCCCGCGGCAGGGGCAGGCTGGACGGCCTGAACACGACACGGCTGCGGACAGGCGCACTGGCCTGCCCGCAGCGATACGGTCCCGCAAGGTTCAGGAGGAGAGCACCAGCGGCAGCAAGGAGCTCACGACTGGCAAGCCCTCCTTAGCGGACTGGCCTGCGTCGACGCTGGCGCGGTCGACAGAATTCTCCGAAGCAGCGGGGGAAGGAGATGCCGGGGCCGAACCGAACTCCCGCTGCTGACCAGAGTCCGAGGAGTCTTCGGCTAGCCCGGCGCACTGCGCGACGGCGGCCTGGTTGGCGGGTGTGGGCACCAGCGCCCACAGCCCGGAGTTCCAGCTTGCACTCCCCCAGGGGCCGCTGACCTTGCCCTCGGTGGGGAACTCTTCAGAGGACTTTCCCGCCTCCTCACTCAGGCAGGTGAGGAATTCCACCTCTGGGGAGTTCGCGAAGGAGGAAGGGTAGAGCGGGGCGTCGGCAGGTGCAGGGAGAAGGCGCGGCTGTCCCTCCTCGGACTCCTGCGCGGCATCAGGCTCTGCGGTGCTGGCCGAGGCCATAAGCCAGGAACGTTCCGCCGCGGAGCCCGGAACAAAGTCAGCCACCGACTCTCGGGCTTCGTGGCGAACGGACAGGTTGGACTCCGCGTCCTCGCGCGGTCGGATTCCTCGCGCGACCCGCAAGAGTTCGTCGGTGGACCACCGCGCGGGGTGCAGGAACACGGAGAGGATCACATCCTGGCCGTCCACCCAGAACACCGTGCCGTCAGCGGCGGAGAGGTATGCCGGCTGCCCGTTGACCGTGGTCCAGCGCAGCGCCGTGAGCTCGCTGTAGTAGGTGTCGCGGACCTCGGCCAGGGTGAGGGGCTTGGCGGGGCGGCGTACGTGGACCGACCCGTAGACCGTGTCGTTGTTGACCCACGTGACGCTGGAGGATCGCTCCTCGTTTTTGCGGGAGCTCTCCCAGCGGGAAGAGTAGTTGGCGAGTTCAGACGGCAGGTAGGTCACCTCGTAGCCGTCGATCAGGTAGACCGCTGTGGGGCTCTGGTGGATGGCCGGGGCAGCCAGAACCTCGGTGTCGGTGGTCGCCGCTAAAGCGGGGAAGCTGAGCGCCGCTACGGAGGCGGCAACCGCACCCGCAAACAGGCTCCACCGGCTGTGGAGTTGACGCATTGTGCACCTTTCGCTGATTGGCTGTAGCGGAAAACTGGGTGACAACAGGAAAGGGGGCGTCTGGGAGATGGGAGACACCGCCGACCCCTAAATTCTCACGGAAGGCAATGGAACAGTTGCTAAAAGTGTTCGCTGTGGTGGGGGAAGGGGGAGCGATTTGAAAGGTGTGGCAGGAAAAGAGGCGCCGATCCGTGACCACCGGGCCCGTACCGCCGTGATTTGAACGGCAGCAGGGCCGCAGACGGTGTCGAAACGTCACGGAGAGCAGGCGGGGGTCCGGCGTTTCTGGGGTGAAGGGGACATCAAGTCTGCGGCTAAGCGTGCCGCAGCCCGGCAGAGCCACTACGGCACGCGCAACGGGTGCCGCGGAAAACCGGAGGGCACGCTAGTACCCCTGGGCAGCAAAAGGTAATTTTTTGAATATTGACCGTTCTTTGGTCCCGTTGCCCAGTGGAGGTGGCCGTGACCACTCCCTCCGTCGTCATCACGGATACCGGAGCCCACGATCCGGGACCCGCGGTGCGACTCCTCGCCGAAGCCGGCTTCCGGACCCGGGTCCTGGAAACCCGGGACCCCGAACGTGTCGCCGCTGAAGCCGTGGGGGCGGTCGCCCTCATCGTCCACCACACTCGGGTCGACGCCGCGCTGTTAGACGCGCTCCCCACCCTGCGCCTGATCCTCACCACCGACCCGCACGGCTCGGGGATCGACGTCGCTGAGGCGGAACGCCGTGGACTCTGGGTCTGCCTGCCCCCGCGCCGGGAGAGCGCCGCCCAGGCCGCTGCCCGGGCCCTCAGCATGGCGCTGGCGCAGCTCCGCAGGATCGCCGCGGAACGCCTCACCTGTTTCCGTCCCGCACCGCGCGCCTGCGACCTCACCCTGGGGCTCATCGGCATGGAATCGGCGGCCACCGAGTTCGCCAACCTCGCCCTGCCCCTGTTCCGCCGCGTGGTCGGCACCGGAGCGCAGTGGTGCCGCTGGCCTCACGGCGTTGTCCAAACCGACCTCTACGAGCTGCTCGCCACGGCCGACATCGTCTCCCTCCACCTGCCGGCGACTCCTGCAACCCGCAGCCTCATCGGTGCGCACACCCTGCCCCGCATGCGGCCCGGTGCCATCCTCATCAACCTGGCCAGCCCGGACCTGGTAGACCGGGACGCGCTGCTGACCGCACTCGACACCGGCATGCTGGCCGGCTACTCCGCCGGCTACGCGCTGGCCGAAACCGGCCACTTCCACGAAAGCTGCGCGCTGCGCCACCACCCTTCCGTCGTGTTCTCCCCGGAGCAGCCCGGACCGACCGGAGACCAGTTGTGCGCGCTGGCCCGACACGTCATCGCCTGGCGCGACCGCGGTTTTCCCTTCACGACAGGGGCCAATCCGCTGCCCCTGGCCGCATCCCCGCTTCACGCCCCCTGTTCCCGCTCCCGGTTCAGGACGACAGGCCCTGACGGCAGGTCCGCCACGTCCATGGCCGGGGAGGCGTCTGCGCTCCGGTGACGCATCCGGTTCAGTCTCCGCCGGAGCCGACGAGCGACGTGGAGTGCGCGGTCCCGGCTCTCCCGTGTCTCCCACCAGCGTGAATACGCCTCGATACGGGCTTGGCGTAGTTCGGCGAGTTCGGCTTCCATCCGCATCAGCCGCGACTGCAGATCAGCGTGCTCGCGCGCCCGGACCTCCAACGCACGGTTGCAGGTCTCGACCTGGAGTTCGGCGCGGCTGATCTCAGCAAGCAGCTCGTCTACCGTGCCGTCCCGCCGAATGCGACTTTTCCTGACGAACCACACGTGTGGGTGGCTAACCGCCTCCACGGGGCATGCAACGGGCTGCGTGGCAAAGAGTGCGGAAAAGCCCCACCGGAGTGCTGAAGGTTACGCGGCAACCGTGGTATCCCGCTGCCGCGCTGCCGGAGAAGCAGACCGCGACAGTGTCCAGGAGCGAGGACGGACCTCCGTGTAGATCTGTTCGAAACGATCCAGCGAACGGTGGTGGTCGTGGGTTTGGGCGATGTCCCGGCTTGCCCTGCCCATGGCGGTACGGCGGTCCGGCGACTCGAGGACGTCCAGCAGCCGCTGGGCCAGCTGCGCGACATCCCCCGGCGGATACAGGTAGCCGTTGCGGCCGGGGCGTACAAGATGGGGGAGGGCCAACGCGTCGGCCGCGACCACCGGCAGCCCGGTCGACATGGCCTCCAGCGTGGCGATGCTCTGCAGTTCGGCCACGCTGCCGATCACGAACAGGTCCGCGGCCACGTAGACGAGTGGCAGGTCGTCGTCCGGGACGAAACCGAGGAAGTGGACCCGCTCCGCCACGCCGAGGGAACGGGCCAGCCGTTCAAGCTCTTCACGGCGCTGACCAGTGCCCGCGAGGACCAACTGCACATCACGGTGGCGCAGCAGGACAGGCAGGGCCCGGATAGATTCGTCGATCCGCTTCTCTTCGTCCAGTCGGCCCACAAACACCATGGTCTCCCGGGCGGGGAGTCCGAAATGGGCTCGGGCCTGGGCGCGGTCCTGCGGCCGCGGCCGGAACCGGTCCAGGTCGATACCGCAGGACACCGCCTCCACCGTGCGGGTGAACCCTTTGCTTGCCAAGAGTTCCGCGGCCCGCTGCGTGGGCGTGGTGACATAGTCGGCGGTCCGCGCCACCCGGATCATGTCCTGCCAGGCCAGGGAGCCCACGACCCCGTGCAGGCGGGGCGGGATGTGGGCGTGTGCGAACAGGTTGTCTGGCATGAAGTGGTTGGTCAGCACCACGGGCACGCCAGCCATCCGGCCGCAGCGCAGCGCTGTGCGGCTGATCGTGAAGTGGCTTTGCACGTGCACGACGTGCGGGGCGAGCCGGTCAACGATCCGGGCGATGTGACCGGTGAGTCCGAGCGGCAGCGCGGTGCGCATCGTGGGATGGACCAGCACCGGAACTGAGCGCATCCGGTGCAGCACCACTCCGTCCTGCACCTCGACCCGAGGCGGCCCGGACGCCGAGGCGCACACCACGTGCACGTCGTGGCCGCGCTCCGCCAGTCCGGTAGCCAGCCGGTAGGTGAAGTACGACGCCCCGTTGACATCCGGGGGATAAGTGTCGGTGGCGATGAGAATGCGCAGCCGCATAGTACTGCCGGTGCGGTGGGCAGCCTGGTGCGTGGATGTCATGGCGAATCTCCTGGCGTGGTGCGAACAACGTTGCTGGGAGACGAAGCGGTGCCGGGGTGTGCCGCTTCCGGATTGCGGTGCTTGGCGCGGGCCAGCACGGTGGTTCCGGCGATCGCTAGCAGTGCCGCGCCTGCGGCGAGCGCCTGTTCCAGCGGACCGGTGGGCACGTGCTCGCCAAGCACCAGCACGCCGATTCCCGCGCCGACGACCGGGTCGACGACGAGGAGCGTGGCGTAGGCTGCGGCAAAGTGCCCGGTCCGGTAGGCGTTCTGCTGCAGGAGTCCACCGAAGACCGCGACGGCCCCGGCCAGCACGGTGAGCCAGCTGAAGACCGCGGCGAGGTCGGCGACGGCCTGCACGGCGATGACGCGGGCCAGAGCCGAGGTCGTGCCGAGCGCGGCACCCCCGAAAGCCGCCAGCAGGATGGCGCGTGCCCCCGCGGGCAGCCAGGGCGCGACGAGGTATCCCACGCCGCCCGCGGCGACGACTCCGCTCGCCAGCGTCACAGCGGCGGAGAGGGGCAGCATGGGGGAGTCCGCGCCGTGCGGGAACAGCGTGATGATCCCGACCAGCCCGACCATGACAGCCACTCCGGCCAGGAGCTGGCTTGCCCGTACCCGCTGTCGGCTGAACAGTGCGGACAGCACGATGGCGAACAGCAGTCCGGAGACGCCGATCGGCTGGATGATGGTCAACGGGGCCGCGCTCAACGCCGCGAGATGCAGGCCGACCCCGACCGCTGCGGCCAGCGCCCCGAGAAGCCAGCGGGGACGGCGCACCAGGTGCCATAGGAAACTGATCCGGGCCACGCTGCCGCCCGGAGCGCGGATCGCATCGCGCTCCTGCAGGGCAGAGCCCAGGGCCAGGCAGAACGCCCCCACCAGCGCGAGAACAACAGCCCAGATCACCCGGGATCCTTCCCCGCAGTGGCCCAGGTGTCCGCGATGTCGGTCACGGCAGTCCTCCCCCGGGTTTTGCGATCACAGGGTTGCGTGGCCTCCACGCTACGAGCGGTGGTGTTCCCCCGGCGATAGGGAGAACACCTCACTTCGGCGTAGTGGCAGCCCTACCCCGCTCTGGGGGTTTACGCCCCTTGCGCTCACAGATATCCGGTGTTCGGGTGGCGGAGAAGAAGAGGGAGGGTTCCGGAACGGAAATATTGGCCAAATTCCGTGGCCGTCCGCCTACAGGTAAGGCGTGAGCAACTGGTCCACGGGGGCGTAGTCGTCGGTGAGGACCGGGCCTCGGGAGCTGAGGCGGGCAAGGTGCCCCGGGGCGACCAGGCTTCCCGGCACGGGGGTGCCTGCCAAGGCCGCCGCCAGCGCGTCGGTGTCGAAGGGCGTGTCGCTGGCGAGGAGCACGTGGTTGCCGCCGGCGGGAGAGCCCCACGTGCCGTGTTCCACGATCAATACGAGGTGGGAGAAGACTTGGCTGAGGGTGGCGGCTTGGGCGGCGAGGAAGTCGCGGTCTCCCCGGTCGATGACGTTGACGGCGTACCACCCGCTGGGGCGGAGCACCCGGTGCACCTGCTCGGCGAACTCGAGGGTGGTGAGATGCCAGGGCACGCTCAGTCCGCTGAACGCGTCCCCGAGGACCAGGTCGTAGCTGCGGGAGGGGAGTGCCACGATCGAGGTGCGGGCATCGCCTGTGACGACGGCCAGGTCTGCGCCGGTGCGCAGCCCTAGTTCTGTGCGGGCCAGTTCTGCCACGGCCGGATCGATCTCCAGGACCAGGCTGGTCGACCCGGGACGGACCGCGGCCAGCCAGCGCGGCATGGTGGAGGCACCGCCGCCCACATGCAGGCTGTCCACCGGGCCCGCGGGGAGCTGGGTGTCCACCGCGGCGCCGAACCACTGCGTGTAGCCGAACTCCAGGTGGGTGGGGTCGGCCAGGTCGACGTAGCTGTGGCGCAGGTCGTCCAAGTACAGCACTCGGCCGTGCGGGCGGTGCGGGTCCGCTGTCACGCGGGCGCAGTAGTAGGCGGTCTCCGCCGTACAGGGGGAGGGCACGCTGACGAGCAGAGTCCCGCTGATCAGGCAGATACCGAGCAGGACGAGGACGTTCCGCGGCCTGCCCGTCCGGGAGAAGAGTGCGCCGCGGACCGCGAACAGCAGTCCTCCCGCTACTGTCGCGCCGCCGCTGAGCAGCAGAATCGTAGACACCGGAAACAGCGCGACGAGGACGTAACCGGTGAGGACTGTGCCCGCGAGCGCCCCCGCAGTGCCCCAGGCGCTCAGCCGGCCTACCACACTGCCGCTTCGTGCCGCGTCCGCCAACTGGGTTTTCACTACGACCGGGGGGACCGCGGACAGCAGGGCGACGGGGACAGCGATCCCGCAGCCCACCAGCAGGAGCGCGGTGAACGGCCCGGCCCCGGCGCAGAGCGGGCCGAGCAGCAGCACAACCGGCCGGGCGAGCAGTGTGGTGCCGCCGCCGAGGAGGAGCAGGACCGCGAGCAGGGGACGGTGCGGACGCCGGTCCGCTGCGGCCCCGCCGAGCCGCGCACCGAGCGCGATCGCGGCGAGGGTGACCCCGATCGCCGCTGTGTAGGTTTCGAGGGTGTCACCGGCATAGGGTGCCACCAGGCGGATGACCGTGACTTCCAGGACTAAGACCACGGCCGAGGAGCAGAACACCACCGCCGCGGCGAAGAACCGGTTCATGGCAGGCAGAGTAGTGGCGCCTGCACTGGCGTGGTTCAGTACACCAGGGCTTCCCCGCGCTCGGTGTTGAGGACGTTGATGATGTCTTGCGCGGCTTTCCGCAGGGCACGCAGGGTGACGTCGATCGCGGGCCGCGGCACGCTGGTGGCGCGGGCGAGCGCGTAGATCCGCCGCACGGGGGCGTTGGGAATCCGGCGGTGCACCAGCCCGGGGTAGGAGGAGCTGAAAGCGAGCGCGGGCACCGCGGCGATACCGAGCCCGCGGGCGACCAGGCTCATGATCGTGCCGATGCCTTCGAACTCCCAGACCGCACCGGGTGAGCCGCCGACGTCGCCGAGCAGCCGGTCGATCGCGCTGCGCGACGGCTCGCCGACCGGGGCCGTCACCCAGGACTCGTCGAGGAGCTCGGCGAAGTCGACCGGGATGGACGGATCAGCCAGGCGGTGCCCTTCCGGCACCGCGAGGACGAGCGGGTCGTGCAGCAGCAGGAAGTAGCGCAAGGTTCCCGCGGCATCGTCCGGGGCGCGTTCCGACCAGTGGTCGACAAGGGAGATGTCGACTTCAGCGGTCTGCACTTGACGGGCGCCACTGCCGTGGGTGGTCTGCCGCAGCACCAGTTGCAGGCCTTCGTAGGTGCGCAGCTCCCGCGCTAGGGACGGGGCGAAAGCCACGGCCGCGGTGGGGAACGCGGTGAGGGTGACCCGTCCTTGGGGCGCCCCGGTCTGCGCGGCCAGCACGGATTCGGCTGCTTCCACCATTGCCAGGATCTGCTCGGCGTGGCCGAGCAGCAGCCGTCCGGCGTCCGTGAGTTCTGCGCTGCGCGCGGTGCGGTCCAGAAGCTGGGTGCCGACTTCGCGTTCCAGGGCCGCCAACTGCTGGGAGATCGCGGACGGAGTGTAGCCGAGGGCGTTGGCGGTGGCCGCGATCGTGCCGTGCACCGCGAATTCGTGGAGGATGTGGAGTCGACGCAGATCGAGCATAAGTTTAGCTTACGCTATCCATCGAAAAGACTCGCTTGCGCTGATGGATGAGGTGAGGCAGGGTGGGGAATCGGGGTCCCCGTCGAGCCCTTTTCCGGGCTGTTCCGCTGGTCATCAACGTATTGGAGCTGGATCTCCATGTCCGTAGCCGTTTCTGCCACGCTCGCCGTCAACGAGGCACTCGCCCGCCGTCGGAGCCAAGGACTTCCCGTCTTACCGCTGGGTTTTGGAGAAGCGGGACTCCCCGTCCACCCCGTGATGCGCGACGCCCTGTCGACGGGGGGTGACCAGAACGGCTACGGGCCGGTCGCGGGGATCCGTGAGCTGCGGGAGGCCGCCGCAGGCTACTGGGAGCGCCGCGGCCTGCCCACTGACCCGGACCTGGTCGTCGCCGGGCCGGGCAGCAAGCCCTTGCTGTATGCGCTGCTGCTCGCTATCGGCGGGGATGTCGCGATCGCCGCCCCGAGCTGGGTGAGCTACGCGGCGCAGAGCCACCTGTCAGGCGGGCAGCCGCTCTTCGTGCCGACCGCTCCGGCACAGGGCGGGGTCCCTGAGCCGGATGCGCTGGCCCAGGCGGTCACCGAGGCCCGGGCTGCGGGCCGGGACATCCGCGCGGTCATCACCACCTGCCCGGACAACCCCACGGGCACCGTGGCGTCCCGCGGCACCGTGCGCCGGCTCACCGAGGTGGCCCAAGAGCTGGACCTCGTCATCATCTCCGACGAGATCTACCGCGACCTGGTGCACGACCCGACCACGGTGGTGCACAGCCCGGCCGAGTTCGCGCCCGAGCGCACCGTCATCACCACCGGGCTGAGCAAGAACCTGGCCCTGGGCGGCTGGCGGATCGGGGTAGCCCGCCTGCCAGACAGCGACACGGGCCGCCATATCCACGCTGCTTTGCTGGGGATCGCCAGCGAGATCTGGTCGAGCCCTTCCGGGCCGGTCCAGCGAGCCGCCGCCTACGCTTTCCAAGAGCCCGCCGAGATCGTCGACCTGGTCGCCCGCAGCCGCCGCTTGCACGGCCTGGTGGCCCGCGCGGTCGCCGAGCGGTTCCGTGCCGCCGGAGTGCCGGTCATCGCCCCCCAGGCCGCGTTCTACCTGTACCCGGACTTCGGCGTCTGGCGGGAATGGCTGGGCGAGGCGCACGGGGTGACGACCGGCCCGGAACTGACCCGCATGCTACTGGACCGCTACGGGATGGGGGTGCTGCCCGCCGTGGAGTTCGGGGAGAGCACGCACGCGCTGCGGGTGCGGGTGGCAACCAGCCTGCTGTACGGGGAGAGCGAGGCGCAGCGGTACAGCGCCCTGGCGGCAGAGGACCCCACTGCGCTGCCGTGGATCCGGGCCCACCTTGACCGGATCAGCGAGGTGCTCGACGAGGTGCGCCAGGAGCAGCCCGCTGTCGCGGTGCCTGCGATGGCAAGCTGAACCAGGACAAAGACCACGGGCCTGTGGCGCGGGGAGGGTTGACCGGAAGCGGAAGGGAGACGGTCCCGCCCCGCGCCATAGGGCTCAGCGTAACGCTCTTTGCCGCCGCGACGGCCCGCTGGTCGGGCAATGGGGGTTTGAGACTCTCCGGAGCAGGGGAGTTCGGCGCGGAGCGGCACCGGTAGGTGCCCGCTGCCCCGCGAACTTCCCGCCACTGACGTCCTCCGGAGGCGGGCTGGCTTGCCCGCAGTACCCCCGATTCCGCCGGACCAGCGGGCCGTCGCGGCTTTTCTGCTGTCGGTGAGGCATCCCGGATGTCCATTCCGTGGTCCCGGTATTCCTCTGCTGCCCCGGTATCGAGAAGGATGGGTCGGTGTCGACACAAAGGGCGCGACAACTGGAAGCCCGGGGAATGACGGAAAACCGGAGCAGCAGCCGGTCTTGTGCCGCGATGATGGTGGACTGCAGCGCCCGAGGTGGAGAGGAGAAACCGTGACACTCGTCGAGTGGGCCCGACTGGTCTGCGCAGAACTCGAACTCTCGGAGGAGATCGACACCGACGACGTGAACCTCATCCTGGACTTGGCCCGGGACGCAGCACATTCCGTGGCCCGCCCCGCAGCTCCCCTCACCGCTTATCTGCTGGGTATCGCGGTGGGCCGGGGCGCTGATCCGCAGCGCACCGCCCGCCTGCTGAGCGAGCTCGCTCTGGCGCAAACGAAGAAAACAAATAAATAAAGAATTAATCAGTGATCGATGACACAATCCGTACGAAGGGGACGAATCATGCTGGCGAAGTTACAGTTTCGCAAAACCAAATAACCGCACGGAGATGCCGCGTTCTCTGGCCGCCAGCCACCGCGTACGGTCACCCTGCATGACGGGGAGGATGCGGGGATTTCCGTGGCCATCCGGAAAGCGGGTGTAAGTGTGGAAGAAGTGCGATCAATTCTCTCTGCGGTCAACGACGTTATTTGGGGACCGTTCGTTCTGGTCCCGCTCCTGTTCGTCACGGGAATCTTCCTGACTATCCGGCTCGGCGGACTGCAATTCCGGCTGCTCGGCCACGCGCTGTGGCTCGCTTTTGTGCGCCGCAAGGAGCAGAGCGGCGAAGGCGACATCTCCCACTACCAGGCTCTCAGCACCGCGCTGGCCGCCACCGTGGGTGTGGGCAACATCGCTGGCGCGGCGCTCGCCATCGGCTACGGCGGCCCCGGCGCACTGTTCTGGATGTGGGTGACCGGCCTGCTGGGCATGGCCACCAAGTACAGCGAAGCGCTGCTGGGTGTGAAGTACCGCCGCAGGGACGCCAAAGGCGAGCAAAGCGGTGGCCCCATGTTCTACCTGCGCTACGGGGTCGGCGGCGGCTTCGGTCTCGTCCTCGGCTTCCTCTTCGCCCTGTTCGGCGCGATTGCCGCGTTCGGTATCGGCAACATGACCCAGGCCAACACGGTGGCCGCCCAGTTGGAGAACGTCTGGTCGATCCCCACCTGGCTCACCGGTGCGGCCATGGTCCTCGTCGTGGCCGCGGTGGTGCTGGGCGGCATCAAGAGCATCGGCCGGTTCGCCGCCGGTGTGGTGCCCATCATGATCGTCGCCTACGTCCTCATCGCGGTAACCGTCCTCATCGTGCACGTCACCGAGCTTCCGGCGGCGTTCGCTCTCATCTTCCGGGAGGCGTTCACCGGCGAGGCGGCCACGGGCGGTCTGCTCGGCTCGGCGCTGCTGTTCGCCATCCAGCAGGGTGTGGCCCGCGGCATCTTCTCCAATGAGTCGGGTCTGGGCACCGGTGGTATCGCTGCGGCGGCCGCCAAGACGAAGCAGCCGGTGCGGCAGGCCCTCGTGTCGATGACCCAGACTTTCGTCGACACCATCATCGTGGTGAGCATGACCTGCCTGGTCATCATCGTCACGGGTGCCTGGAGCGAGGCGGAGAAGGACGACGGCTCCCTGATGACCTCCCTGGGCATGGCCGTGGGCTTGGGGAAGATCTCCCCCGCGTTGGCGCCGCTCGGCAACTACACCGTGGCGCTCGCGGTGGTGTTCTTCGCCTTCACCACCCTGGTCGGCTGGTGCTACTACGGTGAGCGCTGCATGGAGTACCTGGCTGGCCGGAAAGCGGTGGTGCCGTTCCGCATCGTGTTCACCCTGGTGGTGTTCGTCGGCGCCACCACCGAGCTGAGCACGGTGTGGACGTTCAGCGACATGGCCAACGGTCTGATGGCCCTGCCCAACCTGCTGGGGCTTCTCCTGCTCTCGCCGATCGTGGTGGCCGAGACGAAGAAGTACTTCGCCAACCCGCACTGGCGCAACCCTGACCTGATGGAGGGGCCCGACCCGGGCACCGCGGAGCCGCCCGAACGGAGCCCGCAAGGGGACAATCCCCCCACCCCCACCCGGTAACGGATCGCTACCCGTCATAGAAAACCGCGGCCGTGGGATACAGCTCCGTTATCCCACGGCCGCGACAGTCTGCGGTGGTGGCGCGGCACGCCCGGGTGTGCGCCGGGCGGACTGCCGCGCCAGTGAGATGTCCGGATGCGGAGCCTGCACCCGCATCCGGACAGTTCTTTTCTCGCCTAGTCCACGAGGGGGAAAGCTCTCGCCTCGTCCCGCCGCGCCTGTGCGTGGGCGGAGAGGAGCAACGCCTGCAGCGGGCAGGGCGGTGAGCAACAGGAAGCCACACTAGTGCCGTGCACCCGGCACAGGCTGAACCCCGGTATTCATGCCGGGGAGCGCGTCAATTCCCCCACCACGCGTGGAAATGGTGGACGGGGCCCTTGCCTTTGCCGATGTCCAGCTTGTCGGCGTGGCGCAGCGCTTCGGTGAGGTAATCCTTAGCGTCGCGGACCGCCTGCGACCAGGTGGGACGCTGCGGGCGCAGCGTGGCGATCGCCGAGGAGAGCGTGCACCCGGTCCCGTGCGTGTTGGTGGTGTTCACCCGGTCCGCGGTCAGGGTCTCCACGTCGCCGTCCGCCGACAGCAGCAGGTCCGTGCTGGTAGGACCGGACAGGTGGCCGCCCTTGAGGAGCACGCGGCGCGGTCCCAGGGCGAGCAGCCGCTCCGCCTGGTCGCGCATGCGGTCCAAGTCGGTGGCCTCCTCTTCGCCCAGCAGGTCGGCAGCTTCCGGAAGGTTAGGGGTGATGAGGTCGGCCCGCGGCAGCAGCACGGTGCGCAGGGCTTCCACCGCGTCAGCGGCGAGGAGCCGGTCTCCGCTCTTGGCGACCATCACCGGGTCGACGACCACGTTGGGCAGGCGGTAGGTGTCGATCGCGGCAGCCACGACCTCGATGATCTCGGTGCTGGACAGCATGCCGATCTTGACCGCGTCCACCCGCACGTCGGTGAGCAGCGTGTCCAGTTGGCTGCGCACGAACTCCGGAGGGACGTCGTGGACTTCGCTGACCCCGGTGGTGGTCTGTGCGACGAGCGCGGTGATCACGGTAGTGCCGTAACCGCCCAGCGCGGAGAACGCTTTGAGGTCGGCTTGGATACCGGCTCCGCCGCTGGGGTCAGTGCCGGCAATAGACAAGATGGTGGGAATCAATTGGACGTCCCTCCGCTAGTACTACCTAGATCAGGTTCACGGGTGTCCTCTCAGCCACCCTGGGGGTGGCACCCCGCGTCCACAGCGAAGGCTAGCAATACACGCAAACCCCCGCTGCTCCCTGATCTCTGGCGGAAGGGGACAGCGGGGGTAGAGAGGACAGGCGGGCAGGCTACTGCACGACCGTGTCGTTCGTCTGCGGACGCACTTCTGGGGCAACGGAGGCGTCGTGCGCTGCGCGGGCCTTGATCCGGTGTTCGATCACGATGACGGTGATCACGGCGGCCGCGCCGATGAGCGCCAGCACGATGCAGAGCACGAGGTTGTCCTGGCTGGGGGCGAGCAGGGTCCGGTCGTCGTCCTGCCACGGCCACAGCGCCCGCAGGGATCCCGCCATCAGCCCGGTCATCACCACCAGGGTGAGGTGGTGGAAGCGGTCCAGCAGGAACTGCAGCAGTTTGACGAACAGGGACAGGCCGATGGTCGCCCCTAGGGCAAAGGTCGCGATGTAGCCGAGGTCGCAGTTGTTGAGCGCCTCCATCGTCGGGAGGTACAGGCCGACGGTGAGCAGGATGAACGAGCCGGAGATGCCGGGCAGGACGAGCGCGCAGACCGCGACGGCAGCCGCGGCCATGACGATGAGGGGGTGCGGGTCCACGGTCGTGGACGGGACGCCGGTGAACAGGAACGCGGCCGCGGCCATGAGCAGGGCGAGCAGGTAGTCACCGACTCGCCAGCGCCGACCCGAACTGCTGTAGGGCACCCACAGGGACGCCAGCACCAAGCCGAAGAACAAGGCGTGCGATTCAGTCGGATTGTGCTCAACCAGCGGGGCGATGACGCGGGCTGCGACCAGCACGGCGGGCACCATGCCCACGAGCACGGCCAGGACGGTCCCCCAGTCGGCGCGGGTGAGTTCGGCGCGGGCCCGCGCCAGGCCTTTTCCGCGGAGGAGGTCGGTGACGAGCAGTCGCACCGCGGTGACGACGTGGCCCGCGGAGTTGATGAGGGACTCGTAGACACCGGTGATGAGGGCGACAGTACCGCCGCTGATTCCGGGGACGGTTTCGGCGGTTCCGATCAGGGTGCCGCGTACGCCGTTGAGGAGATGAGTGCCGAGTGACTTTGCCATGTCCTGCTTCTCGTCGAGGAAGAGAGACCGACCGTATCCCAGTGAAGTACGAGATGAAGGCCGGTGCCTGGAAGTGAACGCAAAAGACTGCCTGGTGCGGTGGCTCGGGCACGAACCGGTGGCCCGCCAGGCAGGAACGACCCAAGTTTATGGGGATTACGATCGGCGGAGCGACACGCAAAGCCGAAGAGCTCAGCGGCTGAGGACAGGGCCCGCGTCCCGCGCGATGCGGGAGGCCCACCGGTAGTCCTGCTTGCCTGCGGCAGTGCGTTTGACCTCGTCGACGATGCGGATGGTGCGCGGGATCTTGAACCCGGCGAGATGCTCGCGGCAGTGGTCGCGCAGCTCCGCGTCGCTGGGCTGCCGGTTTCCAGCCAGCGAGATGACGGCGCTGACCCGCTGGCCGAGCCGCTCGTCGGGGGCGGCGACCACGATGGCGTCGGCGACATCCGGGTGGGTTTTGAGGACGGCCTCCACCTCTTCGGGGTAGACCTTCTCCCCGCCCGTGTTGATCACGGTGGCGCCGCGGCCCAGCAGTTCGATCGTGCCGTCGGCGGCGATGGTCCCGTAGTCACCGGAGAGTGCCCAGCGGCGTCCGGAAGCGTCGACGGGGAAAGTCTGCGCGGTCTTCTCCGGGTCGTTGTAGTAGCCGAGGGGGATGCGTCCGGTGCGGGCGATCCGGCCGATCTGGTCGGATCCGGGAGGCAGGGGGCGCAACTGGTCGTCGAGGACGGCGACACTCGCTCCCATGGTGAAGCGCCGGGTCTTTCCGCTGAGCCGGGCGGAGGCGGAGCCGCACACCCCGGTTTCGCTTCCTCCGTAGTTGTCGCGGATGGCGATGGTCGGTTTCCACGCCCGCCACAGTTGGCGCGCGGTCGTGGTGAGCGGGGTGCCGCCGGAGCTGAGCGTGGTCAGGCTCGGACATCGTCCCGGGCTGCGCAGCAGCTCGTGAGCGAGGGGGCGGGCCATGGCGTCGCCGACGCACTGGACGATGGTCACTTTTTCGCGGTGGGCGAGTTCCACGGTCCGGGTGGGGGAGAAGACCCGGTCGGTGTTGAGCACCACGGTGGAACCCGACAGCAGCATGCTCAGCGCGTTCCACTGGCCTGCGGCGTGCATGACCGGGCCGAGGACGAGCATGCGTTGCGGGGTGGTGCGGGCGGCGCGTTCCGCGACGACTGCGGCGCTCGTGGCCCGCGGGGTGCCGCGGCGGCGCTGTTCCAGAGCCACGTGGAAGATGTCTTCCTGCCGCCACATGACGCCTTTGGGATAGCCGGTGGTGCCGCCGGTGTAGAGCAGGTAGAGGTCGTCGCCGCTGGTGGCGGGCAGCGGGGTGGTGGAGTGGGCGGCGTCGGCCAGGGCAGTCTCGTAGTCGATGCCGTCCCCGTGCTCGCCGGTGCCGTCGTCGAGGAGGACGACGTGGCGCAGGAGCGGCAGTTCGTGCCGGATGCGGGCAACAGTGGCAGCGAGAGAGCGTTCAGCGATGAGGGCGACCGAGTCGGAGTCGCGGAGCACGTAGCGGAGTTCCGCAGCGACGTACCGGTAGTTGACGTTGATGGGGACGGCTTTGGCACGCCAGACGCCGAATGCGGCCTCCAGCCATTCGGCCCGGTTGAAGCTGAGGATGGCGACGTGCTCCCCGGGGCGGATTCCCGCGTCGATCAGGTGCCGGGCGACGAGGGTGGCGCGGGCGTCCAGCTCGGCGTAGGTGAGGCGCCGCGGGCCCGCGACGAGGGCGAGTCGGTGGGGGACTGCTGTCGCGACGGCGGACAGCAAGCCGGACAAGGAGAGGTCACTGTGAGTGGTCGAACAGATCTCCGCTCCCAGAACTCGCATTTCGGTCATATTTCGCCTCTGTTGCTGTTGTGCCCGTGGGCGGGTATGACGACCGATCTTGCATCTATGACCTGGGTCACATTTGGCCGGGGTTGGCTATTGGAAAAAGCGACAAACGCGGCAGAACCCGATGTGCGGCAGGGGAACAGGCGCCCTGCTGTGAAGTGCACCACCGTCGGAAGAAAAAGAGAAGCGAAAGGTGTGCGGAACGTCACCGTGCTGCGGTGGAAACAGCAGGGAAATCGACGGTGTGCGGTTGCTCACGGGGCGTTTCTGCGCGCGGGAGCCTGCGCGTTATCTCTCAAACCTCCGTGGCGTCGGTGGCCGACTGGGCGGCGCGGCCAGTCCGACCAGCGCACCCGTGGCAGCGGAGTGAGCACCCGACGTACTTGCGCATGCGATCCTTCCCCGCGGCGACCGGCTGGTGCCAGCCGCCGGACCGCGCCCCCCATCCCACCGGGAACCCCGGTGTCCTCTCCGCTGCAGCGGCTGTGCCGCTGCGGTCACACACAAGTCCATCCCGTCCTCCCTCCCCACCCCGGCACAGCCGGGGCCCTCACGCACGGCGGCGCCCAGCACCGGCGCCACCAGTGGTCCCCACGATCCTGATCACGGATGTATCACCGTTCAACGACGCGGGTATCCCGAACAGACAACGATCCCCGGAGATCGGAGCGGTCCGATGAGCCCACGTCCATCGGGAGCAGACAGCGTCCCCGCATCCTGGTCCGCCGAACAGCACATCGCCGTGGCGGAACGGCGATCCGCGCACAACTACCACCCGCTGCCCGTGGTGATCGCGCACGGCGAAGGAGCCTGGGTGACCGACGTGGCGGGCCGTCGCTATCTGGACTGCCTCGCCGGATACTCAGCGGTCAACTTCGGACACCGCAACCCTGAACTCCTCGCCGCCGCCCGCGCTCAGCTCGACCGGATCACCCTCACCAGCCGCGCCTTCCACCACGACCGGTTCGCACCGTTCGTCGCCGCGCTCGCCGATCTCGTCGGCAAAGAACAGGTGCTTCCGGTCAACACGGGAGCTGAAGCGGTCGAAACCGGGATCAAGATCGCCCGCAAATGGGGATACGAGGTCAAAGGCGTCCCCGACGGGCGCGCCGTCATCGTCGTGGCCAGCGGAAACTTCCACGGACGCACCACCACGATCGTGTCCTTCTCCACCGACCCTGCCGCCTACCGCGGCTTCGGACCACCCACTCCAGGATTCCGCATCGTGCCCTACGGGGACGCCGCGGCACTCGCCGACGCTATCGACGCCGACACCGTCGCAGTCCTCGTCGAACCGGTGCAGGGCGAAGCCGGGGTGATCGTGCCGCCTGCCGACTACCTGCCACGCGTCCGGGACCTGTGCACCCGTGCCGGCATCCTGCTGATTGCAGACGAAGTGCAGTCCGGGCTGGGACGCACCGGCACCGTGCGGGCCTGCGACCACAGCGGAGTCGACGCCGATATCTACCTGTTCGGCAAAGCGCTGGGCGGCGGCATCCTGCCCGTGGCGGCGGCGGTAGGCGACGCGGAAGTCTTCGACGTGATCCGCCCCGGCCAGCACGGCAGCACCTTCGGCGGCAACGCCCTCGCCTGCGCGGTCGGCACTGCCGTGGTGGGCCTCGTCCGCGACGGCCCTTACCTGGACCATGTCCGCGCCCTCGCCCCCGTGCTGCGCGCCCGCCTCGACCAACTGGTCGGCAACGGCGTGGTCGCGGCCCGCAGCATCGGCCTGTGGGCTGGGATCGACGTCGACCCGACTCTGGCCACCGGAAGAGAACTGTGCGAACGGCTCCTGCAGCGGGGTGTGCTCGTCAAAGACACGCACGGCTCAACGATCCGGCTCTCCCCGCCGCTGGTCATCACCGAAGACGAACTGCACTGGGCAGTGGACCAGATCGCCGCAGTGCTCGCAGACCTGCGGGCCGGACGGTAAGCCGGGTCACCCCACCTCGCCCGCGAGAGTGTCCACGGTCGCCCCCGCCACCACCGCGAAAGTGGCATAGAGCGGACGGCCCGGGCCGGTTTCGATCTGCTCGATGACCCGCTCACCGACCGCCCGGTGCCCAGCGGCGTTGGGGTGGAAGGTACTGCGGTCCACAGTCACCCCGGTGGCGAGGTCCCGCAACTGCACCCCGTTCACCCACGGCTCGTCCGAGCCGATCTCGTGGCCGTCCAACGCGTGGTAGACGTCCACGAACTCCACGCTGCCCACCCCGCCCGACGCGGCAATCTCCTCGTCGTGGACCGCGACAGCCTCGGCGAGCTGCTGGTTGAACTCCTGAATGGTTTCGTTGAGCCACCGCTGGTTGCTCGCGGTCAGCGTGTAGTAGGCGCCGGTCGGTTCCTCCGGAAAAATCCGGGGGTAGCCCACGACAAGGATCCGGGCGTCCGGCGCGCGGGTGCGCACTTCGCTGATGAGCTCTTCAAACGTCGTCTCGAATTTCGCCATCCGCTTGCGGATAGCGTCCTCCTGGTCCGTGCACGCCTTGCTGTCCAGCAGCGGCACCCGCACCATGCAGGTCTTCAAAACCGTGGAGAACCCCAGATCGTTGCCGCCGATCCCGATCGTCACCAGCGACGTGTGAGGGGAGTTCCAGTCCAGCTGCGAGCCGACCTCGTCGATAGCGTCAAGCATGGCGTAGCCGCGCTGGCCGCTGCAGGCCAGGAACGACAAGTGTCCGGCGAAGTCGTAGGCTTCGGCGACCAGCTCCGGATAGGCGTTAGCGGACCGCCAGCAACCGCCCTTCACCGCGGTGCCGGGATAGTAGTCGCGGGCCCCGTCCCCCGAAGAGTACGAATCCCCGAGCGCGTAATAGTTCCCCCAGGTCGCTGCCTGGACCGGAGAAAGCAGCAGAAACTCGCCGTCCTCCGCAGGCTGTCCGCGGGAGTCGACCGGCACCCCCAGGCACCAGTCCTGGGTGGCCTCACACCACATGCGCCACAGCGTCTCGCGCCCCGTCGGGACAGCCAAGACCAGCGTGAGCGCTGTCACAAGTACAAGAGCGGGGATACCGAGGAACAACCGTCGTCTGGTCGCCGCACGTGGTCCGCTGCCCACAAACCTCCCCCGTGGACCGTCCGGCCTGTCTGTTCGAAGCAAAGAGTACCTGGGCACAGCGGGTGTTTTCCGGGCTGACTGGGAGATCTCGCCGCATTTCGGGGGAAGGGACCATCCAGCCCGGAAGGGAGGAGAACTGTCCCCGTTGCGGGTACGGCTGAGGCCCGGAGTGTCCCGCCGGCACACCTCGAAGCGACAGCCCTCCCGCCCGCACCACAGCACCCCGGGACTGCCCTGCCCGGCAAGCAGGCACCCGACCCCTAAGTGTGGCCGAAACCCACCGTCCGGCCGGGGTTGTAGGTGTTTTCTCCATACGGTTTCCGCGTCCCGCGTGCTAGATGTGGTGCACAACACTCCGTCACCGGGGAGCGTTAGGGGAGGCACCCGACGCTCACCGCATCCGCACCGTCCACGAAGGGGTCGCGTTTCATGACACTCAAGCCGCAGCCGCCGATCCTGTGGAGTCCCGACGAGGAGCGCAAAGAACGCGCCAACCTCACCGCGTTCACCCGCTGGGTGCGGGAGCACCGCGGTGTGGACGCACCGGACTACGAGGCACTGTGGCGCTGGTCGGTAACCGACCTCGAAGGATTCTGGTCCGCGATCTGGGAGTACTACCGGGTGCGCGCCGCCACCCCGTACACCACAGTGCTCGCCTCCGACGCCATGCCCGGCGCCGTCTGGTTCCCCGGCGCCACCCTCAACTACGCCGAGCACATCTTCCGCGACCGTGACCCATCAGCCGTGGCGATCCGGCACGCGTCCGAACTCCGGCCGTTGACCGAGTGGACCTGGGGAGAACTGCGGACCCGCACCGCCGCGATCGCTGCGGCCCTCCGCAGCCTCGGGGTGGGCCCCGGCGACCGGGTCGTGGCCTACCTGCCGAACATCGCCGAGGCGACGGCCGCATTCCTCGCCTGCGCCGCGATCGGTGCGACCTGGTCGTCCTGTTCCCCCGACTTCGGGGTGCGCAGCGTCCTCGACCGGTTCGCGCAGATCGAACCGAAAGTGCTGCTGGCCGTGGACGGCTACCGCTACGGCGGTAAGGACTTCGACCGCCGTGACGTGCTCAAAGCCCTGCGCGACGGCATGCCCAGCCTGCAGCACACCGTCGTCCTGCCGTACCTGGGCTGCGGCCCTGTCGCCGACACCCTGTCCTGGGCGGAGTTCGAAGCCGCGGGCGAAGGCGCGGAACTGGAGTTCACCCCGCTGCCGTTCGACCATCCGCTATGGGTGCTGTACTCGTCGGGGACCACAGGCCTGCCCAAGGCCATCGTGCACGGCCACGGCGGCATCCTGCTGGAGCAGTTGAAGAACCTGCACCTGCACCTGGACGCCCACGCCGACGACCGGGTGTTCTGGTTCACCACCACCGGCTGGATGATGTGGAACTTCCTGGTCAGCGTGCTGCTCACGGACGCGTCCATCGTGCTGTACGACGGCAGCCCTGCCTACCCCGACCTGGGAGTGCTCTGGGATCTGGCGGAACGCGCCGGGATCACCATCTTCGGCACCAGCGCCGGCTACCTGGCGAACTGCCGGAAAGCGGGCATCCACCCCACCGGCGGGCGGAACCTGTCCGCGCTGCACGCCATCGGCTCTACCGGCTCCCCGCTGTCCCCGGACGAGTTCGCGTGGTGCTACCAGGAGTTCGGCTCCGACCTGTGGCTGTTCTCCACCAGCGGCGGCACGGACATCTGCAGCTGCCTCGTCGGCGGGGTGCCCACCCTGCCCGTCTACCAGGGAGAGATCCAGGCCCGCTCCCTCGGCATGGCAGTGGCCTCCTGGGACAGCGCAGGCAACGAACTCGTAGGCGAAGTCGGGGAGCTCGTGGTGACCCGTCCCGCCCCGTCCATGCCCCTCTACTTCTGGGGGGACAAGGACGGCAGCCGGCTCCGCGACAGCTACTTCTCCATGTACCCGGGGGTGTGGCGGCACGGCGACTGGATCGAGATCACCGACCGCGGCACCGCGATCATCTACGGGCGCTCCGACTCCACCATCAACCGCGGCGGGGTACGGATGGGCACCAGCGAGATCTACCGCTCCGTGCTGGCCCTGGAAGAAGTCATCGACGCCCTCGTCGTCGACGTGCCACAGTCCGACGGAAGCTCCCGGATCGAACTGTTCGTGGTACTGCGCGAGAACACCGTGCTCGACGACGACCTGGTGCGGCGGATCAAACAGGGCATCCGCGAAGACTGCTCGCCGCGGCACGTGCCCGACGGGATCCAGGCTATTCCGGCTGTGCCGCGCACCCTGTCCGGCAAAGTGCTCGAGGTTCCCGTCAAACGCATCCTCATGGGAGAACCACCGGAACGCGTCGTCAGCCGCGACTCGCTCGCCAACCCGGAGGCGTTGGACTACTTCGTCCACCAGTCCCGCGACGCGTAACCGGCGGCACCGCAGTCCGCGGGGATGCGGCACGGGACCGGGGACGAATCCGGTCTTTCTTCATCGGGAATCAACACGCGACCCCCTACCCTGGTCCACGTGCCGCATCCACAGCCCACACCACACCTGCGCCGTCCGGCGTGGCCGGAGCCGGGACGACTGGTCGGCGTCGACATTGCCCGGGTGCTCGCCGTGTTCGGCATGTTCGCTGTCCACTTGGGCGTGACCTCCATCGGCCTGCTGGACGGTTCCGCCGCCGACACCCTCCACGAACTGATGCGCGGCCGCTCCTCTGCCCTGTTCGCGTTCCTGGCCGGGGTGTCCCTCGCCCTCGTGTCGGGACGGCAAACCCCGCTGGAAGGGGAGCCGCTCCGCAGGGTGACCCTCAAAGTCCTGGTGCGCGCCGTCCTGCTCCTCCTGCTCGGAGTGTTCCTGGACGCACTCGCCACCTCGGTCGCGGTCATCCTGGTCTACTACGCCGGCTACTTTCTGCTCGCGGTGCCGCTGCTGCGGCTGGGCCCGGCCCCGCTGGCCGCCATCGCCACGGGGATCGCCCTCCTCGGGCCGCAACTGTCGTTCCTGCTCCGCACCGTGCTGGGCGACCCCGGGTCCCCGCCGGCCTCGATCACCGGCCTCGGCGACTTCTTCCTCAACGGCTACTATCCGGCGTTCACGTTCATGGCGTTCGTGGTCGCCGGTATGGCGGTGGGCCGCCTCGACCTGAATGCACCAGCGGTGCGCGGCGTCCTGGCCGGCCTGGGCGCAGTCCTGGTCCTGGCCGGATACGGCGTGTCATGGCTGCTCGTCTACCCGCTCGGCGGAATCGACCGGATCGCCGCGACTTTCCTCCCCCTGTTCTACGGCACCGCGGAGACCACGGTCTCCCCTGAAGGGTGGGCCATGCTCCGCGACCTGGCGGCAGAAGAGATCGCTTCCCGGCACGGCACGGTTCCCGTGGACACCCCGGCCTGGCTGCTGGTGTCCTCCCCCCACAGCGGCACCACGTTCGAAATCGCCGGGGCAGTCGGAACCGCGCTCCTCATCCTCGTGGGCTGCCTCTTCGCCGCCGACGTGCTGCGCTGGGGGGTCTACCCGCTGGCCGCTGCCGGTTCGATGGCCCTCACCTGCTACGTGGGGCACATCGTGGTGCTGGCCGCGCTGGGGGACGTCACCGGTGAAGCGCCGCCGTGGCTGTGGGAGATGTTCGTAGCCGGAGCACTGTTCTTCGCCACCGCGTGGAAGACTTTCCTGGGCCGCGGCCCCCTCGAGCGTTTCCTCGGCTGGACCGCCGAGCAGGTGGCCGGCCGGTCTCCTGCCTCGCCGCCCCACGGCGGATCACGCCTGTCCTCGCCCCCGCCGTCGCCTCCCGCGGAGTAGCGGCCGCACCGGCACAGACGCGCTCCAGACCAGAGAACCCCCGGAAGAACTGGGCGGCAGCAGAACACGTGACAGGGCCAGGACTGGCGTGCCGCATGCGGAAACGCCCGGGAAGAGGCGCGGCCAAACCCGGCCCCGGCCTCTGCGGTGACGCTTGAGACCGGGGCGGGCATGGGCCAGCGCCAGGCCGGGAGATAGCACGAGATGGACGGTCCGTCAGCCTTGTACGGTCCGACACATCCAGTCGACAGGCGTCGACGACACCAGGTCCGGTTGAGGCCGTACGGGCAGTGGTGGGAGGCAGAGGCACACCATCTACTCCGCCTCCCACCAACCGGAACCGGTACTTCACACCCTAGGCTGCGGTCCGGCTCCAGGCCCTCCGCCACTGGTTGCGACAACGTCTGGAACTGGTGAAACCCCGGCAAAAAAGCAGGGCGGGTGTCAACCTCGCCGACTGCTGCGCGACATGCGCGCCTGCGTGCGGTCACGGTGCACCAGCGAATCCCCGGTGGTGCGGGTGTGCGCCCGCACCAGCCGCCGGGCGTCGTCGATCGAGGTGCGTGCCACCTCGGGCCGCGCCGCTGTCGCCGGGCGGGGCTCATCGTGGGGGAGCCCGAGGTCGGGGGGAAGCCCGGCACGGCTCACCACCCGCAGTTGCGCCTTCTCCTGGGAGATCGACGGCCGGATACTGCCGTTGGGGGTCTTCCAGCGCCGCAGCCGGTGTTCCAACCATTCGGTGCCCTGGTAGCCCTCGCCGCGCGGCCACGGCATCCCGTCGGGGCGGGTAGTGAGCGCGTACTGGAGGTCCGCCACGGACCATCCGGCGGCGAAGAACCGGGTGGCTTCCTTGCGGAAGACCGTGAAGTCCACCCCGGCCAGCGACGGGTCGTTCCGCCGCAGCAGTTCACAGGCCCGGTGGATCTCCCGGGGCGTGTACACGGGGGAGTTCCACGGATTCGGGCGCGGCGGGCGGAGGAGCGCGTCGTCGACGGTGACCACAACCTCGCCGTCGCGCCGGTCCCAGATCTTCACCCGGTCGCGGGGCCACCCCTGCGACTCCACCAAGGCCGTGGCCAATTTGCGCAGGTCGACATCGTCGTCACTGGACAGCCGGAATTCGGCCATGGGGCGCCTCCTCTTCTCTGCGCTCCCAGCGTAGGTCAAGGTCAGCGCAGAGACACGCCCTGATTTTGCGCTGGAAGGAAGATGACGCGAGACGCTCCGAGTAGGGTGGTTATTTTCCGCCGTTTCTCGTGCGTGGGAGGAGGAAGAGCAGGTGAGCGTTCAGGCACATGCCCGCGCCCGAGCCGCAGCAGACCGGCTGCGTTCCCGTACCGGGGTCGACCGCTACACCACCGCGGTGATCCTCGGTTCGGGGTGGAACGCGGCAGCCGACGCGTTGGGTGCTTCCGGTGTGGAAATCGACGTCACCCAGCTTCCCGGGTTTGTGGAGCCTTACGCGCTGGGACACCAAGGGCTGGTGCGGAGCGTGTCCGGGCACCGGGGGGACATGCTGGTGTTCCTGGGCCGCCCCCACTTGTACGAGGGGCACGACGCGGACACGGTGGTGCATAGCGTGCGCACCGCGGTGGCGGCGGGTGCGGACACGGTCGTGCTCACCAACGCTGCCGGATCCCTCGACCCGAACCTGGAAGTAGGCCAGTTGGCGCTGGTTGCCGACCACATCAACTTGACGGGACGGTCTCCCGTCGTCGGTCCGCGGTTCGTGGACCTCACCGACGCGTACAGCCCTGAGCTGCGCGCCGTGGCCCGCGAAGTTGACCCGTCGCTCCCGGAAGCCGTCTACGCGGCCCTGCCTGGGCCGCAGTTCGAAACCCCCGCCGAGGCCCGCATGCTCCGCACGCTCGGCGCGGACCTGGTGGGGATGTCCACGGTGTTGGAAACGATCGCTGCCCGGGAACTCGGCGCCCGCGTGCTCGCCCTCTCCCTGGTCACCAATCTCGCCGCGGGCCTGGGCAGAGGCCCGATCCTGCCCGAGGACGTGCTCCGCACTGGGCGGGCCGCCGCGACAGAGGCCGGTGTCCTGCTGGCGGATGTGGTGAAGAAAATCTGACCGGGAACTCCCGGACCGGTGACGGGGAACAGGACGAGACCGGCGGGGCCCAGAACAGGAGGGGTCCCCGCCCCTGCCTGCACGGTCCCTCCAGCCCGCAGCACCCGGGGCCGACGTCAGCCCACGGACCGCGGAGCAGCTCGCTCACCTGCCCCGTCGAGACCCCGATCCGCTGCGGGGATGCGGCAATCCTAGGCCCGCTGCCGTGCCTCAGCTGGCCAGGTCACGGCTGCTCTCCCCACCCCCACAGCGGGTCCGGGGGAAGCACGTCCGGGGAGAGCTCCGCGTCGGCGGCGTTGATGACCGGAACGTACTCGTCATCCACGGTGAACTCGCGGCCGCCCAGCTCGAACGTGGGGACCAAGTGCGTATCCACCGGTCCGATACGCGTGTTCCGCGGAAAGACCCGCCACACTTCGCGGGGACGTTTCTTGCGGAATCTGCGGTTCGCGACCACCACCACCGAAGTGTCCGTGACCACCACGTAGCAGGTCGCTGAATCGTTCCACGTGGCAGGGAAGACGTAGCGGATCTCTGCGTCGACCGGAAGAAAACCTTTCAAACGGGTGCGGACCGCGGTGGGAACAGGCATGGGACCTCCTCGCGACTGGGTGGAACACCGTCCACAGCCAAGCGGTCTCGTGTGTGGACTTCCCCACTTTTGAGGAAATTCGCTGGTAGAACGGTTTTTCAGTCTCAATTCATGAGAAATCCCGTAGACGGAACTCCCCCGTCTTGCTATCTCTTCGTGCGGATCGGATCGGAAAGACGAGGGTTGACCAGTGGGCAGTGATGCGCGGCGGCCGGCCAGGGCGCCCGACAAGATCGATCAGGCGATCATCGACGCGCTCGCGCAGGATGCGCGGATCGGCGTGAGTGAGCTCGCCGAAATGGTCAACATCTCCCGGGCCACCGCCTACAACCGCATCAAGCGGCTCACCGACGAGGGAGTGATCCGCGGCTACTCCGCGGTCGTGGACCACGCCCGGATGGGGCTCGGCATCACCGCGCTCATCCTGATCTCGGGAAGCCAACCCGATTGGCGGGCCAACCGCGAGATCATCTCCTCCTACCCCGAAGTCGAATACTGCTGGTACGTCGCGGGGTCGGCGGACATCGTGCTGCTGGTGCGGCTGGCCAACACCGATCAGCTCCGCGACCTCATCCTCACCCGACTGCAGTCGCTTCCCGGCGTCAACTCCACGCAGACCCTCACCGTCATCGACGAGGTCGTGCACCGTACCGTGGTGCGACCGCCGCAGGACTGCTGATTGCAGCATTTCACGTCTCCGCGCCCACCGGCACCCGGGCCCGCGCCTGCTGATCTTGGCGGGCGGTTTCCGCGCCCAGCGCGATCGGCGCGGCCAACCATTCGTCGTTCAACCCGAACGCGTCCACCAGGTCGCGGGCGTGAGGGCGCAGCTCCTGGCACAGCGCGTTCACCGTCGCGGTGACCGCCTTGGCCCGGGCCGGGGTGAGCCGCCCGTGCTCCAGAAACCAGGCGCGCTCCTGCTCCACCAGGGAGAGCGCAGCCAGGTCGCACAGGCGCTCCACGACCGCCCGCGTGCCTTCGTCTTCAATCCGGGCGACACCGGAAGCGAACGCTTCGAACACCAGCCGGTCCACGTGGGCGCGGGCTGCGAGCAGCACATGGTCTTGCACGTTGTTGACCACGTCGAACGGGTCGGCATCGGCGGGGGCGGCGCGGAGCCGGCGCGCCAGCCCTTCCAGCACGTGGTTCTCCCGGTCTGCCAGCAGGGCACGCTGCCATTCCCGGTTCCGCAGGTCGTCCTCGTCTCCGCGCCCCGGGGCAGCCTGGACCAGGCGGTCCAGCAGTGAGCGGGCAGCCGTGCGCTCGATCACGGTGCCGAGGAACTGCCCGGCCGCGAACTTGGCCATGCCCAGCGGGTCAAGGTTGCCGAACTCCTGGCGGTAGTTGGTGAGCAGGCTTTTCCCCACCAGCTGCAGCAGCACCGTGTTGTCGCCTTCGAAGGTGGTGAACACGTCCGTGTCCGCGCGCAGTTGGGGAAGCCGGTTCTCCGCCAGATAGCCTGCCCCGCCGCACGCTTCCCGGCAGGTCTGGATGGTGTCGACGGCGTGCCAGGTGGCGACCGCCTTCAACCCGGCAGCGTGCGCCTCCAATTCCCGTTGCGCTCGCTCGTCCAGGGGCCCGTCGGTGAAACCGTCGTGCAACCGGGACACCATCTCCTCTTGGGCGAAGTGCAGCGCGTAGGTGCGGGCCAGAGCCGGCAGCAGACGGCGCTGGTAGGCGAGGTAGTCCAGCAGCGCCACCTCGCTGTCGCTGCCGGGGCGGAGGAACTGGCGGCGCACCTGCCCGTAGCGGATCGCGATCGCCAGCGCGGTCTTCGCCGCCATGCCAGCACCCCCGGCCACGCTGATCCGGCCGCGGACGAGCGTGCCGAGCATAGTGAAGAACCGCCGGTTCGGGTTCTCGATCGGACTGGAATAGGTGCCGTCGGCGGCCACATCCCCGTACCGGTTGAGCAGCGCGGTGCGCGGCACCCGGACTTGGGTGAACCAGATACGGCCGTTGTCCACTCCGTTGAGCCCTGCCTTAGGCCCGCAGTCTTCGATGCGGATCCCGGGCAGTACGGTGCCGTCGGCGTCGCGGATGGGGACCAGCAGGGCGTGCACCCCGTGCCGCTGCCCGCCAGTGATCAACTGCGCGAACACGACGGCGAGCCGGCCGTCGCGGGCGGCGTTGCCGATGTAGTCTTTGCGGGCCGCTTCGTCGGGGGTATGGACGACGAATTCGTCTGTGTTCGGGTCGAAGGTGGCGGTGGTGCGGAGCCGCTGCACGTCAGAGCCGTGACCGGTTTCCGTCATGGCAAAACAGCCGGGGATCTCCAGCGACATCACCCCCGGCAGGTAGGTGGCGTGGTGGTATTCGGTGCCCAGCGCCTGGATCGCGCCGCCGAACAGCCCCCACTGCACACCCATCTTCACCATCAGCGACAGATCGCAGACGAGCATTTCGAACGCTGCCACGGAGGCGCCCACCTCTCCGCGGCCCCCGTACCGCGGGTCGAAGCCGTAGCGGGCCAGGTCGGTACGCGCCAAGGCGTGCAACTGCTCGGTGACTCGGGCGCGGTGCTCCGCCACGCTCAGCCCGTAGCGGGGGGTGAACTCCGGGCCGCGGAGTATGTCGCGGGCGCGGCGCCGCACCGCAGCCCAACGGCCGTCCAAGAGGTCGCGTAGCGCTTCGACATCGACTCTCGCTGTATCGCCGTGCTGGGGCATGGCAGCCTCCCCCTCGATAGGGCCTCCACTGTCCCCTTCACTTCTGCTCTGTACTGCCCGGAACTAACCCGCCGCCCCGGCCGGAAGCGGACACCACCCGGCTTCCCCTGTTCGAAAAGCGTGCTGGCCTGCGGTCATCAACGTCCGCAGGGGAACATATGGGGAACCCCACTCGAAAAATAGATAACGAATCAATAACTACATCGGCGGAGGGGATCCGATTGTCCGTCTGACTCCCGGCAGCCCTCTGGCGGACCGGGATGGACGCTCGCCATCCCGACATGTCACCATCAGCACAGTTGAGAAGTAGGAGACACCGGCGTGCGCACAGTGATCCTGTTGGCGGTCCTCATCGCGGCAGCGGCCGCACTCATCTACCTGTTCGTCCGCAGCCGGAAAACCGCTGCACCGCCGCCCGCCCCCGCCCCGCTGCGCGACCCCTTCGCCGACTCGGGCCCGCAAGGCGACCCGCGCGCCATCAAAGTCGGGGACATGCTCGACATCGGGATCGAACGGGTGTGGGTACGCGGCACCCTGCGGCTGTCGGAAGGCGGCTGGCAATGGGCCGAGCACTTCGTAGACGAAGGCGGCACCGGACAGCGGCGCTGGCTCTCCGTAGAAGAAGACCCCGATGTGCGGATGGTGCTGTGGACGAGCCGCCCCGACCTGGACGTCGTTCCCGGCCCTGCCACGCTCACCGTCGACGGCGTCACCTACCGGCTGGTGGAACGCGGCACCGCCTCCTACCGGTCGGAAGGCACCACCGGGCTGCGCGCCAGCGGAGGAATGGACTACGCCGACTACCAGGCACCCAGCGGAGAACGCCTCGCATTCGAGCGGTTCGACCACGGTTCGTGGGAAGCCAGCGTCGGCACCGAGCTCACCCCCGCGACCGTCACCGTCTACCCCGGCGGCAACTGAGCCGCAACCGAGATGAGAATCGCCGTCGATGTCCCGTTCAGTGACACCCGCGCCGCCGACCTGGCGTGGAGTGTGACCCACGGTCCCGTCGAACCGCTCGTCAGCCGGACCGTGGCCCTGGCCGGTGCCCGTGTCCGCCTCTGCGTGCTGGGCGCCTCCCACCAGGTGGTGGTGGACCACGGGCCCACCCGGTTCGTGGAGACCGTCGCCTGCCTGCCGGATGTCGGCGGCGGACTGCCCGCCGAGGCAGCCCTCCGCGTGCCGGGAACGGCGCGCTACCACTTCACCAGTTCCGTGCACCGCCTCGACCGCGCCGAGTTCACCGCCCGCACCACCACGGTCCGCGACCGGCTCGCCGAACACCCCGGGGCGCTCCTCGCCGTCTTCCCCGGAAACCCCCTCGCGATCACCGCGCTGCTCGTAGCCGGGGCGGGGCCGGTCCTGCACTGGTACACCTGGCACGCCTACCCGCAGACCGGAGAACTGGTGACCACCGTGTCCACCACCCACCTCCACCCTCCGCTCTCCGGAAGAGAGGACCCCGGTCATGGCCGTTGACCCCGACAACTCCGCCCCCGCCAAGAAGAAAGTCCTCATCGGACTGGGCCTGCTGGCGCTCATCGTCGTCTTCGTCGCCTCCTGCAGCAGCTCCTGGTCCCGCTGCGGCGACTACGACCGCGACATCGTGTACACCTACAGCCCTGGCCGAGGCGACTACGACCGGCGAGGCAGCGACTATGTCTACCGGCCCGACGGCACTGGCGACTACCGCCGCGAAATCCGCTACATATACAACCCCAACGGCGGTGCCTACGACCTGAAGAACGGGGAGTACGTCTACGTCGGATGCAGCAAGAGGAACCGCTTCTCTTGGCACGTCGGTGTCGACAGCAGCGACAGCAGCTCCAACCGCAGCGGCAGCTCCACCCGGGGCGGCGGCCCGGGCTGGGGCAAATAGTGTTACCCGCTCCCACCCCTCAACCGAAGGAGAAACCCCCATGCACCCACTGCTCATCGACGTCGTCGCCTGCCTGGCCTACGGCGTAGTCGGTATCGCGCTCATGGCTCTCGGCTACCTGATCGTCGACCTACTCACCCCTGGCAAGCTCCACGAACTGATCTGGACGAACCGCAACCGCAACGCGACGCTCATCGTTGCGTCCAACACCCTCGGCGTGGCCATCGTCGTGTCCACCGCCATCGCCGCGAGCGCCAACGACCTCGCTGCCGGGCTGGTCACCACCGTTGTCTACGGACTGGTCGGCCTCCTCCTCATGGCACTGTCCTTCCTCCTCATCGACCTGCTCACCCCCGGCAAGCTCGGCTCGATCGTCGCGGAGAACGAACTGCACCCTGCCGCCTGGGTCAACGCCTCCGCCCACCTCGCGGTCGCAGCGGTCGTGGCCACCGCCATCTACTGATGGTCGACACCACACCGGCGCAACCAGCCGAGCAGAAGGAACGCCTGCCCCTGCCCCCGCGGATCGCCCGGTTCGTCGTGCTGTTCGCGGTCTTCGTCTGCGCCGCGTGCGGCCTCGTCTACGAGCTCGCTCTCGTCGCCCTCGGCAGCTACCTGCTCGGCGACACCATCACCCAGGCGTCCGTGGTCCTGGCGGTCATGGTCTTCGCCATGGGCGTCGGATCCCTGGCCTCCAAACAGCTCACCCACCGGCCCGCGTTCTGGTTCGCCGTGGTGGAAGGCCTGCTGTCCCTGCTTGGCGGCCTATCCGTCCTGATCCTTTATGCGGCGTTCGCCTGGTTCTCGCTCTACCAGCCCGCCCTCGTCAGCCTGTCCTTCCTCATCGGTGTCCTCATCGGCGCGGAAATCCCGCTGCTGATGACCCTCATCCAGCGCATACGCCGTCAAGAGGCCGCCAGTGCGGTCGCTGACCTGTTCGCCGCCGACTACGTGGGCGGCCTCATCGGCGGCCTTGCTTTCCCCTTCCTGCTCCTGCCCGTCTTCGGACTGCTGGAAGGCGTGCTCCTGGTCGGCATCCTCAACGCGGTCACCGGAATAGCGATCGTGCTCTGGCTGTTCCGGCACTCCCTCACCCGCGGCGGCAGGATCGGACTCGCCGCCGGGCTCGCCCTGGTCATGGCGGTGTCCGGGAGCGCACTCGCCCTGTCCGAGCGGTTCGAAGTGGACGCCCGCCAAGCCCTCTACCGAGACCCAGTGGTCTACGCGGAACGCTCCGACTACCAGGAGATCGTCCTCACGGAGAACCTCGCCCGCACCGACCTTCGGCTGTTCCTCAACGGCGACCTCCAGTTCTCCTCCCTGGACGAGTACCGCTACCACGAGTCGCTCGTCCACCCGGTGATGAACGGGCCGCGCCGCACCGTGCTCGTCCTCGGCGGCGGGGACGGCTTGGCCCTGCGCGAAATCCTCGAATACGCGGACGTGGCACGCGTTGTCCTCGTCGACCTCGACCCGGCCGTAGTTGACCTGGCTCGCACCCACCCCCGCATCACCGCGCTCAACCGGGATGCGTTCGCCGACGAACGCGTCACCGTCGTCCACGACGACGCGTTCACCTGGCTGCGGACCACCACCGAGCAGTTCGACGCGATCGTCGTGGACCTCCCCGACCCCGACGACGTCAACACCGCCAAACTGTATTCGGTGGAGTTCTACGGACTGGTCCGGCAGGCTATGGCGGAAGAAGCGCGGGTCGTCGTCCAAGCCGGGTCTCCGTACTTCGCCTCCCGCGCCTACTGGAGTGTCGGACAGAGCATGGAGGAAGCCGGACTGCACACCACCCCCTACCACGTGGACGTGCCCAGCTTCGGCGACTGGGGGTTCTTCCTCGCCGCGACCGACCGTGCCCCCGCACTCACCCTCCCCGACGACCTGCCCGACACCGACTTCCTCGACGCGGCAGTCCTGCACGCCGCCCAAGTCTTCCCCAAAGACCGGCGGCCTGGGGCGCAGGGCGAATCCCAGCCGTCGACCCTGCTGAACCCGCGCATCATCGACTACCACCGCACCGCGTGGGAAGGGTACTGACCAGTTCAGGGCGTCGCGTCGTCGAGAAGGCCCGCGTCATGCACCAGCAGGGCGATCTGGACCCGGTTGGTGAAACCGAACTTGGCCAGAATGGCGGAGACGTGCGTTTTCACCGTCGGCACGCTCAGATGCAGGGCCGCGCTGATCTGCGCGTTGGACAGGCCGCGGCCCACCGCTACCGCCACCTCGCGCTCCCGGTCGTTGAGGTGGGCGAGCCGCTGCCGGGCACGGCTCCGCCGCAGGTCTGCCTCAGGGTCGGCGACCCGCGCGATGAGCCTGCGCAGGACGGTCGGGGACAGGACCGGGTTGCCGCGGGCCACCTGCCGCACCGCCGCCACGATCTCTTCGGGCGGAGTGTCCTTCACCAGGAAGCCGGCGGCCCCGGCACGCAGCGCACGCAGGACGTGCTGATCGGCGTCGAACGTGGTGAGCACGATCACTTCGGGGGCGTTGCGCCGGGCACGCAGCCGCTCGGTCGCGGTCAGCCCGTCCATGCCCGGCATGCGGATGTCCATGAGCACCACGTCCGGGTGGTGCTCGTCGACGAGGGCGAGCGCTTGGGCGCCGTCGCCCGCGTCCCCCACCACCCGCAGGTCCGGTGCCCCACCCAGCATTATGGTCAAGCCGGCGCGCACGAGCGGATCATCGTCGACGAGCAGCACAGTGATCGGCGGATCGGCAGGCTGGGTCACGACGGCCAGGGTAGTCGAGCCGTAAGCCGCCACCCGCCGTCGGCAAGCGGCCCGTACTCCAGCTCCCCGTCGGCGACCCGCACCCGTTCCGCCAGGCCCAGCAGCCCGTACCCTGGGCCAGGAGCCTGGCCCGCTTTGGCGGGGGCTGTCGGCGCGGTATTGGTCACCGCCACATCCAGCCCGGTGCCTGCCGCCCCGTTGACCGCCACGGTCACCGCCGCACCTGGGGCGTGCTTGCGGACGTTGGTCACCGCTTCCTGCACGATCCGGTAGACGGTCCGGCCCAACGCGTCGGGAACCTCCCCGGCCACCTCCTGGACCAGGCGAATCCGCATCCCGCTCTGCTCGGCCTCAGCCACGAGCGAGCGAAGGTCGGCGAACACCGGCTGCGGCAGTTCTCCGACCGGGGCGCGCAGCACACCCACCACCTGGCGGAGGTCCTGCAGCGCCTGGTGGGCGCTTTCCCGGATCACGCGGGCAGCGCGGGCGATGTCTTGAGGGGGCGCGTCGGGACGGTACGCCAACGCTCCGGCGTGCACGCTCAGCAGGGACAGCCGATGTCCGAGAACGTCGTGGATTTCGCGGGCGATCTCCTCCCGGGCTGCGCGTCGCGCCTCCGCCTCTGCGCGTTCCCGCAACGACACGAGGAGCCGGCGGCGGTGGTGCACGAACAGTCCCCAGCCGGTGGCGGTGCCTTGACAGGCCGCGCCGATGAAGAACAGCAGCAGGCCGGGAGCGCCGGGTTCGGGACGCAGCAGCGCATAGGCGACGGCAGCGAGCAGGCTGAGCGCAAAAACCGTCAGCGAAGTGCGCGGCGGCCGGTGCACGGCGACCGTGAACAGCCCGACCAACATCGCCCCGGACACCATCTCCGAGAAGCTCGACAGCAGCACGAGCGCCACCGCTACCTCGGTGGGCCAGCGGCGGCGGAACCACAGCGCCCCGCAGCCCAATGCGCCGACCGCTTGATCCAGGGTGAACAGCCATGCGGGGACGACGCTAGGGACCTCGGCTGCGCTGATCCGCAGCCCGGACAGTACGATGCCCCAGACGACGGCCAGGGCGAACAGTGCGAAGTCCACGAGCCAGTCGCGGAGGCGGCGGGGACGCTTGGCTGCAGTCATCTTGAGAAGAGCCTACGGTCCCTGCGCCGGGGTCTTCCGGTGCGCGGCCCGAGACCATACCGAAGTCACCGCAGTCGCTACTTTCGTCGCTGCCCGCGAGGCCACACGGCGACTTCCGTCAATCCAACGTGTGCTCTTGACCGATCCGCGTGACCGAGTGGCCTGTCTAGCGTCACCGGCATGCGGTCAATGATGCAGACAGTGGGATTCGTGCTGATGCTCATGGGCATCAGCGGGGCCATCGACCATCTCTACGTCCAGCCGATCATGGGACTCCTGCTGAACGTCTTCAACCGGGTGATCCTGCCCCACCTCGACTTCCTCGCCGGCTATGAGCTGTACGCCAACCTGAGCCTGGCCGTGGTGGGCGTCGTCGTGATGGCGGCAGCGAACCTGGTACCGGAGTAACCCCCGCGGCGCCGCGCCAGTCCAGGACTCTGCCGCTCGGTAGTCCCATCCCGCCGTGCCCGGGACGCGGCGGGCGCGCGGCCCCACCCGCCTGGGCGCGCGCCCGCTCCGCCGTGGCTGCGTTTCCAGCTCACCCGGTCCGGGCCAGCAGCCAGTCTTCAGTCGTGGAGTCGTACCGCAGCTCGTACAACCCGAGGCCCGCCCCAACGCCGGCACGGACCCGCCAGAAGACCCGCTCCGGTCGTTTGCCGTTGCCGCTGTAGTCCTCGCGCACCGTCACCCAGTGGTCGAGAATCTGCTGGACTACGTGGATCCGCCCCTGCCATGCGAATCGTGTCGGCCGCCCGTAGTGATCCCAGACCTGCACGGGGACCCCGTAGTCCCGTCCTGCCATCACCGCTCCCCACCTTTCCCGGTATGAGCGCGTCCACGACCGGCCAGTGCCCGAACTCGCACCTGTGTTCGAACAAGCGTTCTAATGATAGGGGAGAAGATCACGCTGCGTAGGGGAAATGGGGAAGGTGCCCGTACGCTGCCCTGCCACACTGAGTCGCCTTATGCCCCGGTTTCGTGGTTGACTGCGACCGTCCAGGCAGCGATACCTCCGCCCTTGTCCCAGGCGAGATCGCTAGGCTTTGGGAGGCGAACCGCACCCCCTTGTCCCTCTAAGGAATCCCTACCGTGACGCGAAACGGGCACGAGCGCGCCAAACCCCTCCGCCCCGGCGACCCGACAGAATTGGGCGCCTACCGCATCGTGGGTCGTCTAGGCCGTGGCGGTATGGGAACGGTCTACCTCGGTAAAGACACTGCGGAACGTCTTGTCGCGATCAAGCTGATCCGTCCTGACCTCAGCGAGGATCCCGCGTTCCGCCAACGCTTCGCGCGTGAGGTGGCAGCGGCACGCCGGGTCGCCCGGTTCTCCACCGCCGCCGTACTCGACGCGCAGTTGGAGGGCGATCCGCTGTTCATCGTCTCCGAGTACGTGGCAGGACCCAACCTGGCTGAAGCGATCCAGGCCGACGGTCCGATGTACGGCGGGACCTTGGAAAGCCTCGCCATGGGGGTTGCCGCGGCGCTCACCGCGATCCACGGGGCGGGCGTCATCCACCGCGACCTCAAACCCGCCAACGTGCTGTTGTCCTCGGTGGGGCCGAAGGTGATCGACTTCGGTATCGCCCGCGCCTTGGACGACGACACCGCGGTGACCCGCTCCAGCCAGCTCATGGGCACCCCCGCCTACCTGGCGCCGGAGCTCATCGCGGGCGAACCCCCCACCCCCATGTCCGACATCTTCTCGTGGGGGTGCCTCGTCGCCTACGCGGGCACCGGGCGGGCCCCCTTCGACGCCCCCACTGTTCCGGCAGTGCTCCACCAGATCGTCGCCGGGCAGCCCAACCTGTCCGGGCTCGACCCGGCACTGCGGGAACTCGTGGAAAGCGCGCTGGACAAATTCCCCGACAACCGCCCCACCGCCCAGCAGCTTCTCAGCCGGCTGGTCGGACAAGAGGAGATGAGCCTGGACGCGGTCCACGAGACCGTCGTGCGCTCTTGGACCCCGCCTGCCACCTCGCGGCCGGAAGCGGTCCCCTCCGGACCGAACCCGGCTGCCGTGCCCGCCCAGGTGGGCGCGGCAGCAGCGGCCCCTCCCACCCAGCCGGGCACCACTCCTCCCGGCGGACAGCCCAGCGCTACACCCTCCGCCGGACACCCCGGGGCTACTCCTCCCGCCGGGCAGCCCGCAGCCGCTCCCCCCTTCCCCGAGCATTCTCCGCAGACTCCGCCCTGGGCTGCCCCCACCCCGCCGGGCGGCAACGGCACCGAGCAGAAGACGCGGGGCACACGCTTTTCTCCCGCGATAGCGATCGCCGGTGGGAGCGCTGTCGCCCTCCTCGCCGGGGCAGTCATCGGCGGACTGGTGCTGTTCCGCTCCCCTGAAGTGCCCGAAGGCATGCAGGTCTACGCAGACGACTTCACCCACCAGGACGGGTGGGCTGGCTACGACTTCGACCCTGAGAACACCTTCTCCTGGTCGGGCTACTACCAGGGCGGCTACGCGCTCAGCGCGGACGGGGACACCCGGACCTCCACGGTCTCGGTCGCTCCCCCCGCCGGACTTCCGGAGCAGGTGCGCGTCAGCGCCACCACCCAGGTGGTGTCCGGACCGGACTACGGAACCTACGGGCTGCACTGCTTCTACAACGACGACGGAGACAACGTCACCTACTACTCCGCCACGGTGCGCGTGGACGGCAGCGCAGCCCAGATCCGCCGCCACGGCGGCGAACAAGGCTCCACCCACCTGGAGGAAGTCACCGCCAAACCCGTCTCCGGTTTCCTCACTCCCAGCAGGGACGCCGAGGAAGCGCCGGTCAACACGTTCGACTTCACCTGCGAACTGGACCCCGAAGCCGACACGGTCACCCTCAACCTGTGGCTCAACGGGGAGCACGTCCTGGAGGCGGTCGACACCAACCCGCTGCCCTATGACGGCGAAGACGCCCCCCAGGCCGGCATGCTGGCCGGCCGGGGAATCGGCGGAGGCGACAACATCGTGGTCGTCTTCGACGACTTTGCCGTGTACCAGTTGGACGGCGGGCAGCGGGAAAGGTCGTAACAGTAACGTCTGTCCTGTTGCGCGGGCACGGTGCCCGCGAATGCGAGGAGGCCACGCATGCGCGCCATCGTTGTCGAGGAGACCGGCGGTCCGGAAGTCCTGCGGCCCACCGAGACCGCCGATCCGGTCCCCGGCCCTGGAGAAGCCGTCGTCGACATCGCGGCCCGTGGGGTCAACTTCATCGAGATCTACCAGCGCACCGGCATTTACCCTGTGTCCCTTCCGTGGATCCCGGGCAGTGAGGGCGCGGGTGTGGTGAGTGCCGTGGGGGAGGGCGTCACCGAAGTGTCCGTGGGCGACCGCGTGGCGTCCGTCGCGCTGCGCGGCTCGTATGCGGAGCGTGCCGTGGCCGCCGCCAAAGACCTCGTGCCCGTCCCCGACGAGGTCACCCTTGACCAGGCTGCCGCGGTCCTCCTCCAAGGGCTCACCGCGCACTACCTCACCCATTCGACCTATCCGATCCAGCAGGGCGACACTGTCCTGGTGCATGCCGCCGCCGGCGGCACCGGGCAGCTCATCGTCCAGCTCGCCAAGCGGCGCGGGGCCCGAGTCATCGGCACCGTCTCCACCGAAGCCAAGGAGCGCCAAGCCCGCGCGGTGGGGGCCGACGAAGTCATCCGCTACACCGAGCAGGATGTCACCACCGAAGTACGGCGGCTCACCGGCGGGGAAGGGGTGCCGGTCGTCTACGACGGCGTGGGCGCGGCCACTTTCGACGTAAGCCTGGCCTGCCTCCGCCCTCGCGGCATGCTGGTGCTGTTCGGACAGTCCAGCGGGGTGGTGCCGCCGTTCGACCCGCAGCGGCTCAACGCTGCCGGCTCGGTCTATCTGACGAGGCCGTCGCTCGGCCACTACACACGCACCCGGGAGGAGCTGCTCGAACGCGCCTCCGCGGTGTTGGGCCTCGTGGCTTCCGGGGAACTTGCCGTGCAGATCGGGGGACGTTACCCGCTGGCGGAGGCGTCGCGGGCCCACACCGACCTGGCCTCCCGGGCAACCATGGGCAAACTGCTGCTCGTCGACTAGCGCCGCCCGCACCGCACTCTACGGCGGGGCGGCACGGGCGCACCCCGGTGTTCGCAACACCGAAACAGCAGCGGATTTATGGTGTGCCTGGCTGCCGCGCCGACGCCATTTCCCAGTCCCGCAGCATCCCTGAGCCACCCCTCCTCCCACCGTATTTCTCAACGTATTTACTGGTCGGGCAGGGAGAGGAAAGGAATGGCTCCTCGTGCGGAGTGAGAATCGGGTGGACTGTGCGGGAAAACGAAAAAAGGATGGCCGGGATCTGATGTGCGAGCGACATCCCGGATCCGTCCTTTTTCGTTGTGCGCACCACCGTGCTCGGCTGTTCCCGCCCCGGTACCGGGGCGGGAACAGCCCTGGAAAACATTCCGGGCGAGACCCGCCCTACGACTGCGTGTCGCGCTGGCTCGGCAAATGGGGAGAAGCTGCGGCCTGGGCCTCATTCTTCGCTTCTTTGACCGCTTTGGCCGCTTGGTCAGCGGCCACGTCGGCGGCGTGCAGCGTTTCAGCGCTGGGGCCGTCGCTCTGGGTGAGCTCGGGAGGTGTCTCCGCTGCAGCAGCCGGCTCCTCCTGCGCTGTCTCAGCGGAAGCGCCCTCGCGGTTCGGGGCGAACGCCTGGCTCAAGTGCTGGATCGCCTGGGTGAGCTCCCCGGGGATCACCCAGAACGTGTTGCCCTGGCCTTGTGCGAGCGTCGGCAGCGTCTCCAGGTACTTGTACGCCAGCAGCTTGGCGTCGGCGTTGTTGGCGTGCACCGCCTGGAAGACCCGTTCAATGGCTTTGGCTTCACCGTCGGCACGGAGGATCGCGGCCTGCTGCTCACCCTGCGCTTCCAAGATGGCCTGCTGGCGGGCACCTTCGGCTTTGAGGATCCGGGACTGGCGTTCCCCTTCCGCGTGCAGGATCGCGGCACGCTTGTCGCGTTCGGCCCGCATCTGCTTTTCCATGGCCTCTTTGATGGTGGGCGGCGGGTCGATGGCTTTGATCTCGACCCGGTTGACGCGGATACCCCACTTGCCGGTGGCTTCGTCCAGCACCCCGCGCAGCCGCGAGTTGATCTCCTCCCGGGACGTGAGCGTCCGCTCCAAGTCCATGCCGCCGATGACGTTACGCAGGGTGGTGATGGTGAGCTGGTCGATGGCCTGCAGGTAGTTGGCGACTTCGTAGGCGGCGGCCCGCGGGTCGGTGATCTGGTAGTAGAGGACGGTGTCGATGTTGACCACGAGGTTGTCCTCGGTGATCACCGGCTGCGGGCGGGACGACAGCACCTGTTCCCGCAGGTCGAACTTGGTGCTGACTCGGTCCACGATGGGGACGATGAAGTTGAGGCCCGGTTGCAGGGTCCGCAGGTAGCGGCCGAAGCGCTCCACGTTGTAGGCGCGCGCCTGGGGGACGATCCGTACGGTGGACATCACGCCCAGGACGACAAGGATCGCGAGGGCGATGAGGACGATTTGTAGAGCCATGGCGGCTGTCACTCCTCCTGCAGCGGCTGCCCGGCTAAGGGAACGAGGACGTTGACAAAGACACGGCGGGCCCTGGAACGACGGTCCGCGGTCACGGCAGCTCGTCTCTCGGGTACACCACCGCGGTAGCACCCTCGATCTCCATGACGTCGACGTGGGCGCCGACCGGGATACGCAGTGTTTCGTCGAGGCACCGGGCCGACCACTCTTCGCCCTGGAGTTTGATTCGGCCGCCGGTCGCGGTGATCTCCTCAACCACGAGTGCACTCCGCCCCACCAGCGCCTCTGTTCCGGAACGGAGCGGCGGCGGCTGAGTCATATGACGGCGAGCAATGGGCCGGACCACGAGCAGACCGGCGGCCGACGCAACCGCGAACACGAGGACCTGCCCGGTCAAGCCCACCCCGAACGCTCCCACCACCCCGGCGATGAGCGCCGCCGCACCAATGAGTCCCAGGGCAAGGGTCAGTGTGAACAGCTCGGCGACGCCAAGCGCGACAGCCAGAACCAACCAGACAACCCACACCGACATATCCACTCCCGCCTTCGAGGGCGCGCATTCGTAAAACTACCCGCAAATCCCCCCTTTGCACCGCCGGTTTCCCACAGCGAACCAATCGTGACATCAGAGAACACGGGCGATCTTCTCGTCAGGTTTTCTTTTTCCGATCTCCCTGCCCTCACACACGAAATCCGGGAGAAACTCGGATTATGAACCACTATCCCGGACCGTACGGCGGTCAGGATCCCGCTGACGCCTGGAATCAGGGCGGCGTGCCTGACCCGATGCCCCCGGACAAATCTGCCACCGGCGGATACTTTGCCCCGCTCCCCGCGGTTTCTGAGACGCCGATCGCTGTTTTAGGTGAGATCACGGTCACGCAGAGCACGGTGTATACGCCAGCCGGCACCTTTCCCCTGCGGGGGAGCATGTGGACGATCAACGACCTGACCACGGTGCGCGAGTCCACCCCCGCCTGGGCCATCGTCGTGGCGTTGCTCGGTTTCTTCGTGATCTGCGCGCTCAGCCTGCTGCTGCTCCTGGTGAAAGAGACCCGTGTGGAAGGGACGATCCAGATCACCGTGGTCTTCGGAGACCGGTTCTTCACCACGCAGGTGCCGGTACGGTCCCGCAGCGACGTCGTCCGGATCCACCAGCAGTTCCACTACGTCCGCTCGCTGACCTGCTAAGCAGCGGTTGTCCCGGTGCCGGCACCCTCAGCTCGGTGCGGCACCGGGGACGGGTTCAACGCCTTCCGCGGCGGTCTCCTACGGCCAGTCCCCAGGCAGCGGCCGCGGTAAGCAGGACAGCCCCCACCGTGACAGCCCGGCTGAGGCGGATGGCGCGGTGAATGTCCGCTGCTGCGGGAGGCGGGCCGTCACCGAGCTGGGGCCGCTCTTCCACCCTGCCGTCGTAGATGTTGCGCCCGCCGAGGCGCACCCCGAGCGCCCCGGCGAATGCGGCCTCGCACTGGCCCGCGTTCGGGCTGGGATGACGCTGTCCGTCGCGGATCCAGCTCCGCCACGCGCGACGCGGATCACCCCCGATGAGCGGGGCGGCGGCCACCGCGAGCAGGGCGGTGAGCCGGGACGGCGCCCAGTTGGCCATGTCGTCCAGGCGGGCTGCGGCCCAGCCGAACCGCGCATACCGGGTAGAGCGGTGGCCGACCATCGCGTCGAGGGTGTTGACGGCACGGTAGGTGAGCAGCCCGGTGCACCCGAGCAGGGCACCCCACACCAGGGGGGCGACCACCGCGTCCGAGGTGTTCTCAGCCACGGATTCGATCGTGGCGCGGGCGAGGGCCTGCTCGTCGAGACCCCGGGGGTCCCGGCCGCAGAGGTGAGGTAGGCGGCGCCGCGCTTCGGCCAGGTCCCCGGAGTGCAGGGCGTCGGCGAGGGCCGCAGCTTCCCGTTCCAGCATGGCTCCGCCGACTACGGTCCACGTCGCGGCAGTGACCGCGAGAGCACGCCAGCGCCCGGTACGCGTGTCAGCGAATGCCCCAAGGGCGGCGACGGGGGCGAGGGCCGCGGCAGCGAACAGGGCGCCCCGCACCCGGCTGGGCGCATACAGCAGCCGCTCCAGGCGTGCCGCGGCGGTGCCGAACAACGCCACCGGATGGCCGCGCTGGGGGTCGGCAACGACCCGGTCCACGGCGGCTCCCGCTACGAGCCCCCACGCCCACGTCCGGCGAGAGGTGTGACGCTTTTTCCGCATGCCCTGACCCTAGAGGCCCGGCTGCTGGCCATGGTCCCTGCCTCCCCGGGCGGTGGACCGGTGCCCAGACTTCCGGGAAGAAAAACAGACCGGAAAGTCAACGCTTATAGTGAGAACGGCACCACAGCG
>NZ_BCWB01000040.1 GCF_001592045.1 Thermobifida fusca NBRC 14071 = JCM 3263
GACTGCGACCCGTTCCCGTGCTGCTGCGGGCACCGTCCCGCCGACAGGGTCTTCAGCTGTTCCGCCCCACCGGCGCAGGATCTGCAGCGGGCGGAGTCCTTCACGCTCGCTGTGCGCGATCCGGTCGGCCCAGAAGCGTGCTGCGGGTTCTTCGGCGGTATCCAGTGCGAGGAATCCGACGGCGTCGTCGGTTTCTGTTGCCCACAGGAAGCCCAGCAGTGCTCCCTTGCGGACTACGGGGAGGTAGCGGATCAGCGCCGTGGACGTGGGAGTGTGGCGTGGCGCGGTGTCCGGGGAGGTGGGCGGGGGGATCGAGGCGGGGGATGCTCCGTCGGGGTGCGCGGTCAGATCGTCCACCGGTTCCGTCTCTTTCGTCATTTGTGCTGGAAGTCCGCTCGTGGCGTGCGGCCACGCTGCCTCCACTCGACCTCGCGCACCTCCCGTCCTGGTGGGGTGTCGGGTGGATCGCCGTGGCTGCTCCTTCCTCACCAGCGACAATGACAAATTTCACTTAATGGTGAGGATGCGGTTTTCTGTGATGGTTTTCGGAACTTCGGACATTACCACGTCTGCCGACATTGAATTACTGTGCAGGACATAAGGGGCAAATTCTGCCATATCAGACAGAGGTCTGATGTGTCCTATCATCTCTTGGGCCCCTGCAATCCACTCTCGGCGGAGCCGGGATTCCCTCTGGGCGCTCAGGAGGAGAATTCCGCTGAGGCCAAGGCCTTCCCTAGAACGAATCCATCATCCGGTCATCCTAGGAAAACAATTCTGAACAGATGGCGGTGAATCTTCATTTTCGTGAGGGAGTGGCAGGTGCTAACGCGAAAAGAATTCTGAGAAAACGAAAACATCTTTCATTTTCTCGGTGGTGGTCAGCACAAAGGCCACGGGCGGGACCGCAGTAAGCGGTCCCGCCCGTGGCCTTCTCCCCCCTTATCTTCCCCCCGGGAGACAGGTCAGGAATCTCGGACTTTAAGCCGTCAGCAGCGACTTACCGGGATGCTTCCGTGCTCAGCAACCACGCCCGCGTCAAGGGCCGTCATGCCTGCGAAACCCCCTGTCGTGGGCTGCAGGGAGAGCGCAGCCGAGTGCGCCCTCCCTGTCCTGCGCCGCGGCCTACCTGGGACAGCGACCACATCCCCATGGCCCCGGGCAGCCCGCAGTGTGGGGGACCCCGCTGCCACCCCGAGGCCGCCAGCCACGGCTCCCCCGCTTGCCTGCTGGCTGAGCGGCCACGGTGGTGAACCCCCACGTAAGGCCAGCGCACCGCAGTAGCCCCCGAGTAGAAAACCCTGGCTGGAGGCTTCCCCTGCGGTATTCGCCACCCTTTCCTCGTCACCGGAATCCGTGCCACACGAGTCCCCGATAAGCCCGGCTGCCGGGATACCCCCCTCCTTGCCCGGCGTGCCATCGGGAGAAACGGCGAGATGCGCGGCCTTTCGATGGAAGAAATCCGCCATCCACCTCACCTCTCCTCTTGTGTCGGGGACACCGCTGCCGATTTACGGCAATGGTGCTCGACTCCGGTGATAGGAGCAGTGAAATTCTAAAAATGAACCATCCCCCTTCGCAGGGGATTCGCGCATATTCCCACCGTCTTGAACAAAAAAATTCGGGCTTTGCGTGCAAAGCCCCCTAAACGATCAGTGGTGAACGCGCCGGATCGGATAGCGGACGAGTCCTAAATCCTGAATCGGACTGACAGAAACTGGGGAAGGTGTTCCTCGGCCCGGGACCCCGTCGCAGCCCCGAAAAAAAGACACACGGTCCCGCCCGCCGACTCCGCAGTCCCCGACACACAACACGGCTCGGGAAGGCGGGATGACACCCTCCGCCCCCGAGCCGTCTCACTGATCCATGGCAGCGGGCCGCGGCCCAGCCCCAGGTATGCGCCGACCTACAGGTACGGTCCCGAGCTGCCCTGCACCCGACCCTGCTGGGCGTGCTCGCCCTCCCCCTGCTGCTGCAGCGCAGAAGGCAGCGCCCGGCGCATGTTCTCCAACTGGGCGCGCGCCGCCATCTGCTGGGCGAACAGTGTCGTCTGAATACCGTGGAAGAGACCCTCCAACCAGCCCACGAGCTGAGCCTGAGCGATCCGCAACTCGGCCTCGCTCGGCGTCTCCTCGTCGGTGAACGGCAAAGACAGCCGCTCCAGCTCCTCCACCAGTTCCGGAGCGAGCCCGTCCTCCAGCTCCTTGATCGAGCTGGCGTGGATCTCCTTCAACCTGACCCGGCTCGCCTCGTCCAAGGGGGCGGCCTTGACCTCCTCCAGCAGCTGCCGGATCATGCTGCCGATCCGCATGACCTTGGCAGGCTGCTCCACCATCTCGGTGACCGGACGCCCCTCCGACTCCTCCTTCTCCTCCTCATTCGAGGGCGCAGGGGGCACGGCGGCCGGGCCGCTCGGCCCCAGAATCAGCACCTGGGGCTGCTCTTCCTGACTGGGTCCGTTGTTCATCGCATCTCCCACCTTGCGGCTGTTGACGTTGGAGACACTACGCCGATTTCGCGGTGAGTGTTATTAATTGGTAACAAGCAGAATCTTTCCGACATGCTCGCTGGCTTCCAGGACACGGTGCGCTTCGGCGGCCTGGCTGAGTGGCAGTACCCGGTCCACGACCGGCCGGATCTCCCCTCTCTCGACCAGCGGCCATACCCGCTCTGTTACCTGCGCGACGATCGCGGCCTTCTCCTCCAATGGGCGCGACCGCAGCGTCGCGGCGTGCACAGACAGCCGTTTGATCAGCATCCGCCCCAAGTCGAGCTCTGCTCTGCGCCCGCCCATCAAACCGATGACGACCAGCCGTCCGCCCACCGCAAGTGAACGGAGATTAGCCTCCAGGTAGCTGCCGCCCATGATGTCGAGCACCACGTCGACGCCGCGGCCGCCGGTCTCTTCCCGCACCCGCGCAGCAAAGTCCTCGGAACGGTAGTTGATCGCCACATCCGCACCGAGCTCCCGGCAGCGGGCAAGTTTCGCTTCGCTTCCCGCGGTGGTCAGCACGCGGGCGCCGAACGCGCGGGCCGCCTGGATCGCGAAGGTGCCGATCCCGCTGGCGCCGCCGTGCACCAGCAGAGCCTCGCCTTCACGCAGCTGGGCGGTCATGAACACGTTGGCCCACACCGTGCAGGCAACCTCGGGCAGGGCTGCGGCCTCGACCAGGCCGACCCCTTTGGGGACCGGCAGCAACTGGCCGACAGGAACCGCTACCCGCTCGGCGTAACCGCCGCCGCTCAGCAGCGCGCACACCTCGTCGCCCACCCGGTAACCAGAGTCTTCAGTGCCGGGGCCGAACGCAATGATGCGGCCGGAGCATTCCAGCCCCAGGTATTCCGGGGCGCCCGGAGGCGGCGGGTAGTTGCCTTCCCGCTGGCTGATGTCGCCTCGGTTGACCGCTGTTGCCGCAACCTCGACGAGGACTTCTCCCGGCCCGGGCTGGGGGTCGGGGGCCTCCTGCCAGACCAGATTCTCCGGACCGCCGGGGGCACTGACGACTATTGCTCGCATGGAATCCACGCTACCCACCCCGTCGCGGGCGGGGCGGACCCGTCAAACAATGCCGAGATGCGGCTTTCGCTCCCTTCTCATCTCATGACCACTAGTTCTATCGTTGATGACCGAGTGCCCGACGAACCCGGAGACGGCGCGACTCGCCGAGCGCACCGTCTTTCGACTATGAAATAGCCAAATACCACGCATACCCAGTACGGTCTGCGGAATGTCCTGAGGAGTGGCGCGGTGTCCTACGAAGAGCACGACGGTTCCGAACACTTCGGTGCTCGTTCGCCGCGCTCGCGATACGAGGATCCCGCGGTCGACACCGAGCTAGGGGAGGACCGCTACGAGGGAGCCGACGAGTGGTTCGGCGACGACGATTTCGACTTGGACCTTGCCCCTCCCCCACCCTATGCCCAAAAACTGAGCCCTGAACCGGCTCCGACCACCTCATCTCCCCCCGAGCCTGCCCCGTTCGCGGACCAGTCCTCCGGCGACAGCCACGGTCCCGGCCGGCTGGCGCCGCCCGGTCCGCTCGCCCAGCCGCAGCCTTCCCCACCGCGGCAGTTCGACGGGCCTGCGCCGGCAGCCCTGTCGCCTGACCTGCCGCCGGACCCGCTCCCTACCGTGTCGTCCCCGGACTTGTTCCGGGCCGACGCCACCCGGGGCGGACCGGAAACAGGACCGCCGTCCCCCGCCGTGCCCGATGCGAGCGGCCCCGGCAGCGAAGCCCACTCCCCGGAATCCTCGGCGCCGAAGGCGGATGACTCGCCCGCCGAATCGGTGCGGTCGCGCTTCGGCCGTAACCGGCCGCAGCTCCGCCAGTTGCTGGAAGAAGCCCAGCAGCGGTCCGCTCCCCCGCCGCCCCCGCCCGAGGACGTTCCCGAGCCGGAACCGCTTCCCCCGCTGGACTTCTCCGGGGCATTGACCACTCCCCCGCCGGGCCCGGCCCCGACGACGCCCCCGCCTGCCGCCCCAGCCTGGCGTGACCCTCACCCGCCGCGCCGGGAAGACACGCCGCCTCCACCAGTCCACGACCCGCGGACCACGGACCCGGAGACCCCGCGGTCTACGGCAGCGTCGCCCACGCCTTCCAGGCCCGCGTCCGCGAAGACACCCCCGTGGTTGTCCTCCCCGTCGCAGGGGAACAGCGCCACCGGTCCCGCGACGTTCGCCCCGCCCGTGGTCACCCCGGGCCGGGAGTGGAGCGGCGGCTACCGTCCCGGCGCGGTCACCGGGTGGCGGCGGGCCGTGCGGTCGATCACCTTCGGCCTCATCAACCCGGGGAACTCGCGGGCGGAACGCCGCCGCCAGGAGATGATCGCCCGAGCCTGCACCCATGTGGTGGGCGGCCACCACCGGGTTGCGGTGCTCTCCCTCAAAGGCGGGGTCGGCAAGACCACGACGACCGCTGCCCTCGGATCCATGCTGGCGTCCCTGCGTGGCGACCGCGTACTCGCCATTGACGCCAACCCGGACCGGGGCACCCTGTCGGACAAACTCCACTTGGAGACTCCCACCACGATCCGGGACCTGCTCAACGAGAAGGACACGATCTCCCGGTACGCCGACATCCGCGCGTTCACGTCCCAGGCCCCGTCCCGGCTGGAAGTGCTCGCCTCAGACCAGGATCCTGCCGTCTCCGAAGCGCTCAGCGAATACGACTACCGTGAGGTCGCCCGGATCGTCGAGCACTTCTACTCGATCACGCTCACCGACTGCGGCACCGGGCTGCTGCACTCGGCGATGCGGGGCGTGCTTGGCCTGGCCGACCAGATCATCGTGGTCTCCACCCCGTCGGTGGACGGAGCGCGCAGCGCGTCCGCCACACTCGACTGGTTAGACGCCCACGACTACGGGTCACTGGTGCGGGGCGCGGTCGTGGTGATGTCCATGGTGCGCCGCAACAGCAAGTCCAACGTGGACTTGCAGCGGTTGGAGGAGCATTTCGCGTCCCGATGCCGCGCCGTAGTGCGCGTGCCGTGGGATCCGCACCTGGATGAGGGCGCCGAAATCTACTTGGACCGGCTGCAGCCGAGCACCCACGACGCCTACCTGGAACTGGCCGCCACCGTGGGGGAGGCGTTCGCCTGGCCGCGGTGACCGCCGCGGGGCTGGCGTGCCTTAGGCAATAGGGAAGAACACGGAGCAGCGTCGCGCACCAACACACCGTGTCGGTGCGCATCAGCATGCCCGCGCGTATGCCCGCTTTTCCTCCGGGGTGCGGCGCCGTGTGCGGCTCCTCCGATAGGGGTTGAAGACACCGATTCGCGGTTCAATATGTGCCACAGCAACATGTGAATCACATCACTTCTTCTCTACCTTCGGTGGCACACCCCTGATCCTGCCGTCCCCACCGCCGCCCGCAGGGTGGCGGGGACACCTGGAGGAGACCATGCGTTATCCCCCTTACGCACCTTTCGCAGCCGCGCTCTGCGCCGGTGCTCTCGTCCTCACCGCCTGCGGCAGCCCGGAGAGCGCCGCCACAGGCGACGCTGACGGCCCCATCAAAATCGGCCTCGTCTACTCCATGAGCGGGCCGCTCGCCACCTACGGCGAGCAGTACTACCAGGGCTTCGAAGCCGGACTCGAATACGCCACCGGCGGCACCATGGAAGTCGACGGCCGGCCCATCGAAGTCACCACCCGGGATGACGCTGGCGACCCCACCAAGGCGGTGTCCGCGGCCCGGGAACTCATCGGCGAAGGCTACGACATCATCGCCGGGTCCACCGCGTCCGGCGTGGCCGTCCAAGTCGCCCCGCTCGCCGAACAGAACAAGGTGCTGTTCATCTCTGGACCGGCCGCCACCGACGCCATCACCGGCATCAACGACTACACGTTCCGTTCCGGCCGCCAGACCTACCAGGACATTCTCGCCGCGGGTTCTTTCATGGACGACCCCGAAGGCAAGAACGTCATGGTCTTCGCCCAGCAGAACGCGTTCGGCCAGGACAACGTGGACGCGGTCACCACCGTCCTCGAAGCCCAGGGCGCCACCGTGGACAGTGTCCTCGCCCCGCCCGACACCACCGACCTGACCCCGTTCGCGGAACAGGTCCGCCAAGCCGACCCTGACCTGTTGTTCGTGGCGTGGGCGGGGGAGACCGCCTCCGCCATGTGGAAGGCCCTCAACCAGCAGGGGGTCCTCGACGCCACCGAGGTCGTCACCGGACTGGACATCAAAGCGTCCTACCCGGTGTTCGGCGAAGCTGAAGGCAAGATCTCCTTCCTCTCCCACTACTTCGACGGGGCCGCGCAGACCGAAGCCGAGCAGATGATGCGCGAATTCGTCGAAGACAACGGCGGTGAAGTAGACCTGTTCACCCCCGACGGGTTCACCGCCGCGCAGATGATCGTGCACGCCATCTCTGAAGGCGACACCACCGAGGAGCGGATCAAAGCCCTGGAAGGCTGGACCTTCGAAGGCGTGAAAGGCACCCTGACCATCCGGGCGGAAGACCACGCGCTCCTCCAGCCCATGTACCAGGTGCGGTTGGTCGGCAGCGGCGCAGACGCTGTCCCCGAACTGATCGCGGAAATCCCTGCCGCCGACGTGGAACCCCCAGTCGCGGAGTGACGTGATGACCTCCCCCACCCCCTCCCCACCAGCCCCGGTCCTGGTCCTCAACGACCTGAGCTGGTCGGTTGGCGGCGCCGTCATCGTGGACGGCGTGTCCATGACCGTCTCCGACGGTGAATTCCTCGCCGTCATCGGCCCCAACGGAGCCGGGAAAACCTCGCTGTTCAACCTGGTGTCCGGACTGACCCGGCCCACCCGCGGCACCGTGGAACTGCTGGGGACCGACATCACCCGGCTCCCGCCGCACCGGAGGGCCCGCCTGGGCCTGGGCCGCACCTTCCAGACCTCCAGCGTCTTCGCTGACCTGTCCGTTGGCGCGAACGTCGGTCTAGCGGTCCAGGCCCGGTTGGGGGAGTCGCGCCGCTTCTGGCAGCGCGCCACCCCCGTGACCGGGCCCGAGATCAGCCGGGTTTTGGACCTGGTCCGGCTCTCCCACCGGGCCGACGCACTCGCCGGAGACCTGTCCCACGGCGACAAACGCAAGCTCGAACTCGCGCTGCTGCTGGCCCGCGAACCCCGCGTCATCCTGCTCGACGAACCCATGGCCGGGGTGAGCGCGGGGGAGATCGGTGAACTCGTCGACGTCATCCGCACCGTGCACCGCGAACAAGGCTGCACGGTGCTCATGGTCGAACACCACATGGAGGTGCTGCTCGATATGGCCGACCGCCTGGCCGTCATGCACCACGGCGCGCTCCTCGCCCTGGCCGACCCGGACACCGCCATGGCGGACTCGCGGGTCCAAGCCGCCTACCTTGGGGATGCGCTGTGACCGCCGCCGAGCCGCTGGTGGACGTCGCCGATGTGCACGTGTGGATCGAGGGCTCCCACATCCTGCAAGGGGTGTCGTTCACCGTTGCTGACCACGGGGTCACTTCGCTGCTCGGCCGTAACGGGGTCGGCAAGACCACGACCGTCAAAGCGATTCTCGGACTGGTGCCGCGCACCGGTCGGATCGTGTTCGCTGGCCGCGACATCACCGCCGACCCCACGCATGCGATCGCCGCGATGGGTATCGGCTATGTGCCGGAAGACCGGGGCGTGTTCGCCGGGCTGACCGTGGCCGAGAACCTGCGGCTGGCGGAGCGGCGCGGGCACACCCCCCGCTACGACCTCGTGCACGACCTTTTCCCCGAGCTTGCGCGGCGCGCCAACCAGCCCGCGGGCACCCTGTCCGGCGGCCAGCAGCAGATGCTCGCCATCGGCCGCGTCCTGCTCAACGACAACCGGCTGCTCATCGTGGACGAGCCCACGAAAGGGCTTGCCCCGCGGGTGGTTGCGGAGGTGGCGGACGCGGTCGCCCGGATCGCGGAAGAAGTGCCGGTGCTGCTTGTCGAGCAGAACTTGGCGCTGGTGCGCCGGGTGGCCGGGCAGGCCGTGGTCGTGGACGCCGGCCGGGTCGTGCACACCGGCAACGTGCTCGACCTGCTGGACGACGCCGAACGCACCCGGGAACTGCTCGGCGTGTCCAAAACCTCCGTTCCCGCACACGGCCAGCCGGGAGGAGCCGCATGAGTACCGTTGTCTTGCTCGTCGTGACCGGGCTCGGGCTCGGCGCGCTCTACTTCCTCATCGCTTCAGGCCTGTCCCTCATCTTCGGCCTGATGGATGTGCTGAACTTCGCGCACGGCGCGTTTTTGACCATCGGCGCCTACGCCACGTGGTGGGCCAGCGTCTATCTGCCTGGCGCGGGCGGGGACGGGGTCGGTTTCCTTGTCGCTGTAGCGTTCGGGGTTGCTGCGGGCACGCTCGCTGCCACCCTCGTCGAACTCGGGGTGATCCGCCCCTTGTACGGGCGGCACCGGGAGCAGATCCTCGTCACTGTCGGACTCAGCTTGGCGGTCCCCGCTCTCGTGCAAGCGATCTGGGGCGCGGACCCGCTGCCGTTCCCCCGCCCGGAGCTCGTCTCCGGCACGGTGACTCTGCTTGGCGCGGCCATTCCCACCGACCGGTTCCTGCTGATCGCGGTTGCTGCCCTGGTCCTCGCCGGGCTGCTGCTGTTCGGAACCCGCACCCGCTACGGCCTGATCGTGCGCGCCGGAGTGGAGGACCGGGCCATGGTCACCGCGCTTGGTATCGACGTGCGCAAGTCCTTCACCTTGGTGTTCGCGATCGGCGGGGCCGCGGCCGCGCTCGCGGGCGCGCTCGGCGGCCTCTACTTCGGGGTGATCACCCCGTTCCAAGGCACGTCCCTGCTGGTCTTCGCGTTCATCGTGGTCGTGATCGGCGGTACCACGTCCACGGTGGGCTGCGCGGTCGCGTCGGTCGCGGTCGGCATGGTCCAGCAGTTCGCCAACTACTACACCGTCGCCGGGCTCGGCGACATCGCCGTGGTGATCGTGCTCGCCGCAGTGCTGTTGACACGGCAGGGCGGGCTCGCCAAAGCAACCGCCGGGAGGGTGGCATGAACGTCGACACCGACACCAAGCACACAACCGAGGCCCCTGCCGCCCCCGCCGCACCGGTCGCCGAGGCGGTGCGCCGCCCCCGGCGGGTTCCCGCGTGGGTGGCCCCGGCCGTGGTCGCGGTGGTGCTGCTGTCCCTGCCGTTTTCCACGCTGCGGATTCCCGGCCTGTTCGAAGGCACTTTGAACAGCCCGTCCACGCTGCACGTGCTCGCCACCTGCCTTGTCCTGGGCGGGCTCGCCACCAGCTACGACCTGCTGTACGGGCGGGTGGGGCTGCTGTCGTTCGGGCACGCCCTCTACTTTGCGGCCGGCGCCTACCTGGCGGTGCTGCTCATGGGGATTCTGGAGCTGCCGCTGCTGTGGTCGGCGCTGATCGCCGTGGCTTCCGGCACCCTGCTGGCCTTGGTGTTGGGCGCGATCTCGCTGCGTGTCTCCGGCATCGCCCTGGCCATGGTGACCTTGGCGTTCGCGCAGGCCGGGTCGATCCTGGTGGTCCGCGACCCGGGGCGGATGACCGGGGGCGAGGAAGGGCTGTCGCTCAACCCGGACCTGGTGCCGGACGCGTTCATCGGCGTGGTCAACACGGTCAACCTGTACTGGCTGGCTGTCGGCTACGTGGTGGTGGCGCTGGGCGTGGTGTGGTGGCTGAGCGCCACCCCGGTGGGCCGGGTCTGGCAGGGGATTCGCGCCAACGAGCAGCGGGTCTCGGTGCTGGGCGTCAACCCTTACCCGTACAAGCTGGCCGCGTTCACGGTCGCGGGCGCGCTCGCCTCCCTGGGCGGGGTGGTCTACCTGGTCGTGTCCGGCGGGGTCACTCCGGCGATCACCACCGCCGAGTTCACGCTGACCCTGCTGGTGATGGTGTCGCTGGGCGGCGCGGGCACCCGCTGGGGGCCCCTGGTGGGCGCGGTCGTCTACACCTACGTCGACCACCGGCTGCTGCAGTTGGCGGCCTCGGACGTGTTCGACGGTCTGCCCGCGGTGGTGCGCGCCCCGCTGAGCCAGCCGCTGTTCATCCTCGGCACGCTTTTCGTGCTGCTGGTGTTCTTCTTCCCCGGCGGGCTTGCCGCACTGCCTTCCCGGATCCATGCGGCGCTGCGCCGCCGCGCCGCCGCGGCATAGCCGTCCCAAGCCCGGCCCCTGCTGTGCAACCGTCAAGTTCCCTCACCTAGCGGGGGCCGCGGGCCGGTTCCGGGCCGTTCCCTGGCGGGCGTACGGTTCGGAACCGGCCGTCTCGCACCCGGTAACCGTTTGAGGAGTCGTGTCGTGACCGGAACTGAATTCACCGTGGACGTGGCGGGTGGCGCCCTCACCGTCACCCGGTGGGGATCTGCTGAGGCGCTGCCCGTCGTGGCTTTGCACGGCATCACCGCTAACGGGCACTCGTTCGCCCGGGTCGCCGCCGAGCTTCCCGACACGCTGGCGCTGCTCGCCCCCGACCTGCGGGGCCGGGCCCGCAGCGCCCACTTGCCCGGCCCGTACGGGCTGGGGGCGCATGTCGCCGACACGATGGCCTTGTTGGACGCGGTGGGCGTGGACCGCACGGTGCTGGTCGGGCATTCCATGGGTGCGTTCGTGGCCTGCCTGGCTGCGGTCCGCCATCCCGACCGGGTGGCAGGGGTGGTGCTCGTCGACGGCGGGTTCGGGCTGCCTGCCCCGCCGGGAACCGACATCCAGCAGGTGATCGGCCCGGCAATGGCTCGACTGTCGATGACGTTCGCCGACCGGGACACTTACCGTTCTTTCTGGCAGAAGCATCCCGCGTTCGCGGGCCGGTGGAACACGTGGGCCGACACCTATGTGCAACGCGACCTGGTGGGGGACCCCCCGGAGATGCGGTCCAGTTGTGTGGCGGACGCGGTGCGGATCGACGGCGCCCAAGTATTGGAGGATCCGGAAGTGCTGGGGGCGATCCGTGCCCTGCCGTGCCCGGCGTGGCTGATGTGGGCGGCGCGCGGACTCTTGGACGAAACCCCCGGGCTGTACACGGCGGAGCGGCTCGCCGCGTTGGACGGCAGCGGAGTGCAGTTGGTGGAGCTGCCGGACGACAACCACTACACGCCGCTGTTCTCGTCAACCGCGGCCACGGTTGCCGCCCAAATCCACACCGCGGTCCAGCAGACCATGGAGGCGGAGCGCTAGCTGGATCTCCAAGGCCCGGCTGGGCTCCTGCCAGTCGTCGCCGATGAGCTGGGAGATCCGCTCCAACCGCTGGGAGACCGTGTTGACGTGGACGTGCAGCGCGTCTTTGGCGCGCGACAGGTTGCCGCCCGCCGCGAAATAGGCGCGCAGCGTGTCCACGAGCGCGGTCTTCCGGCGGGCGTCGTAGTCCAGCAGCGGGCCCAGGGTGGCGGTGACGAACCCGTCGACGTCCCGGTCGTCACCGAGCAGCAGCCCGAGGAACCCTAGGTCGGTGGGGGCGGCGACTTCCCCGGTGCGACCCAGGGCCTGCAGGGTTTGCAGGCAGCGCAGCGCCTCGGTGAACGAGGACCGGAATCCGGGCAGGGCTTCGACCGGCCCCGCCACCCCCACGGTCACCGGACCGTTGACCGCGACCCCCAGGTCAGCGCCGATACGGCGGCCCACCGCGGTGGGGTCGGTGCCGGGCAGGACGAGCACGACCCGGCCGCCGCGGATCCCGGCGAGCCCGCCCGTGGTTTCAGCGATGTGCATGGCGGCGAGGCGCAGCCGCCCCACATCAGCACCGGGGGATTCCGCGACCGCAACCACGTGGGGGACGGTGATGTCCGCGCCGAGGCGGGCCGCGCGCTGCCGCAGCGACTCGGGGTCCCGGTCCGGGGTGTCCAAGAGTTCGTCGAGCAGGTCGCCGCGGACCCGGTGCTCCGCTTCGGTTGCGGAACGGCGGATGAGCAGCAGCAGCGCGGTGACGACGGCGGCGCGTTCCAGGATGCGCTGGCCGGTGATGTCGGGTTCGATGCCGCGCAGGACGAGCATGCCGAGCAGTTCACTGCCGGCTGCGGCCGCTGCCACCCACGCATCCCCGGCGCGGGCGGTGCGGCCGCTGTGCAGCGCGGTCTGCACGGCTTCGGCAACGGCAGGGTCCTCGCAGCAGGGCGGGGGAGTGGCGGCCGTGTTGAGGTCGTGGATGCACACTTGGCCGCCGAGGACGTCGCCGACTGCGGCCGCGACTTCTTCGATCCCGCCGCCGCGCAGCACGAGGTCGGTGAGCCGGTCGTGGGCTGCCGCGGCGCGTTCCACGGATTCGGTGTGTTCTTGGAGCCGCTGGTTGACGGTGTTGAGTTCGGCGAGCGCCCGCCGGGTGTCGTCGATGAGGTTGGCGTTGTCGATAGCGATCGCCGCGTGCGTGGCCAGCGAGCTCAACAGGGCTACTTCCGCGTGGGAGAACGGCCGTTCCCGCCGGTTGGCGGCGAACAGGACGCCGATGACACGGCCGTTGAGTTGGAGCGGCACGCCGAGGATCGCGACCAGGCCTTCTTCGCGCACCCCCGCGTCGATGTGCTCGGTGTGCTGGAACCGGGTGTCCGCGAAGTAGTTGGCGGTGACATAGGGGAGGGCGGTCTGGGCGACCAGGCCGCCCAGACCTTCCCCGTGGCCGAGGCGTAGCTGCTGGAAGCGGGCTGAGACGGAACCGGACGTCACCCGCATGTAGGTGTCCCCGCGTTCCGGGTCGCTGAGTGTCAGATAGGCGACGTCGGTGTTGAGGAGGTGGCGGGCCCGGTCCACGATGGCGCGCAGCATCTGGTCGAGGCTGCGCATCCCGGTCAGGTCGTTAGCGGTTTCGAACAGGGCCGTGAGTTCGGATTCGCGGCGCTGCAGGTCGCGGAGGACGGAGCGGACCCGTAGCGCCAGGAGTTTGGCGCGTTCCAACCGGGCCAGGGTTTCCGGGGTGTCCCCGCGGGCACGGGCTTCCAGCAGCGGCCGTTCGTATTCGACCGCGGGAGCGTCGCGCAGCAAAAGTTCCAGGAAGGCCGACTGGGCGTCTACCGCCCACGGGTCGTCTTCGGGGGGAACCGGGGTGTTGTTCAGCTCGCGCTCCATGCTCCATCAATGGTCAGGGAGGCGCCGTTGATGAAAGACGCCTCGGGACAGCACAGGTAGGCCACCATTTCAGCGACTTCGGCGGGTTCGATGAGCCGTTTGATGGGGCTGCGGGCCAGCAGCACGGTTTCCACTACGTCGCTGGCGGGGATCCCGTGGGCGCGCGCCTGGTCGGCGATCTGCTGTTCCACGAGGGGGGTGCGCACGTAGCCGGGGTTGATGCAGTTGGAGGTGACTCCGTGCGGGGCGCCTTCGAGGGCGACGACTTTGGAGAAGCCTTCCAAACCGTGTTTGGCGGCCACGTAGGCGGACTTGTAGGCGGAGGCCCGCAGCCCGTGCACGGAGGAGATGTTGATGATCCGCCCCCAGTTGCGCGCGTACATGTGCGGCAGCGCGGCCCGCACGATCCGGAACGGGGCTTCCAGCATGAGTTTCACCATCATGGAGAAGCGTTCCGGGGGGAATTCGTGGACGGGGCAGACTGTCTGCACTCCAGCGTTGTTGACGACGATGTCGACGCCGCGTGCCACAGTGTCGACCGCGTCCAGGTCGGTGAGGTCTACGTGGTGGGGTTCGCCTATTCCGCGCTGGGCGAGTTCGTCGAGGGCTTCCCGGTTGAGGTCGACGAGGCGGACGGTGGCCCCGGCGGCGGCTAGGCGGGTCGCGCAGGCGCGGCCGATGCCGCTGGCAGCGCCGGTTACGAGAGCGGTCCGGCCGGTGAGGTCCACGTCAACAGAGGTCCCGGCCGCAGCGGAGGTGGGGGGTGCGGCCGTGTCGGGACGAGTGTCATGCGGTGTCATGGGCCTCAATGTAGGTTTTGTGAGGTTCGTCGCTGATATGGGCGGCCACCACAGGGTTGGGCGGTTCTATGTGGCGTTCGGCTATGTGGGGGAGAGCTGTGTGGGGTCTTCACGGGTCGTGTCGCCGCAACCTCCACACCAGACACATGTTATTTAGGTCACATTGTTCGTAGGGTGTGGGCACTGGTGTTCGGCCGAACCCGTGTCCCCCGCAGGGTCTTTCCAACGGAGGCACCATGCTGCACCTGACCCGACGCATACCCGCCCGGGTATGGGTGGCGCTGACCGCTGTCCTCGGCCTGGGCGCCGCCCTTCTCGGCACCACTGCCCTCGCCCCCCGCGCGGAAGCCGCCACCCTCACCCAGGTGTCCGCGTTCGGCTCCAACCCGGGCAACCTGAACATGTACGTCTACCGGCCCGCCACCCTCCCCGACAACGCCCCGCTCGTCGTCCTCCTCCACGGATGCTCCCAGGACGCCGCCACCTACCACGCCCACTCCGGCTGGGCCAAGTACGCCGACAGCCTCGGCTTCGCCCTCGTCTACGCAGAGCAGAAATCAGCGAACAACAGCTCCTCGTGCTTCAACTGGTTCCAGAAGTCCGACACGGCGCGCGGCTCCGGTGAAGCACAGTCCATCCGCTCCATGGTCGACTACGCGGTGCGCACCTACAGCCTGGATGAGGAGCGCGTCTACATCTCCGGCCTGTCCGCGGGCGGCGCCATGGCCTCCGAGATGCTCGCGGCCTACCCGGACGTGTTCGCCGGGGGAAGCATCGTCGCCGGAATCCCCACCGGCTGCGCCAGCAGCCTGCTGGACGCGACCACGTGCATGTTCTCCGGCCGCAACCTCACCCCCAAGCAGTGGGGCGACCTCGTGCGCGCTAAGAACCCGGGCTGGCAGGGACCGTGGCCGCGCGTCGCCATCTGGCACGGCACCGCGGACGCGGTCGTGACCCCCAAGAATGCGCAGTCCTCCCGCGACCAGTGGACCAACGTGTGGGGTATCGGGCAAACCCCCGCGCGGACCGCCAACCTCGGAGCGAACACCACCGTCGAGTACTACCAGGACAGTTCCGGACGCGACGTGGTCGCCCGCTACCTGGTCTCCGGCATGGGGCACGGCACTCCCGTGGACCCGGGGTCCGGCACGGACCAGTGCGGCACCGCCGGCGCCTACTTCCTCGACACGATCTGCTCCACCTACCACACGATCCAGTTCTGGGAACTCGACGGCGATCCGCAGCCGTCCCCGTCCCCTTCTCCGTCCCCGTCGCCCAGTCCGTCCCCGACCACTCCGCCCGCGGGGGAGTGCGTGACGGCGAACAACTACCAGCACGTGGCTGAAGGCCGCGCCTACGTCAGCTACGGCTACGCTTACAGCGTGGGCGGCAACGACCTGCTCGGCCTGTGGAACATCTACGTCATCACGTCCGTCCAGGAAACCTCTCCCGGCTACTGGGAGCGCGTATCCGGATGCTGATCCGACCATGACCACCGTGTCAGCCCGTGGCGGCCGGGGCGCGACCCCGGCCGCCCGCGCGTATCTCAGCCCTCCACTCGCGCCGGGAAACCGCCACGGAAAACACCGGAATGACTGCCGAGAGTTTTTGACTTACCCCGGTGAGCCCGATTCGAACCGGGCATCTATGCTCTTTTTCAAACTGTCTCGGATGCGCCCTCATGGAATTCCCTTCCGCGCTTTCTGAAAAACCGGCTCCAAGGGAACTCCTTCCGCTATCACAACACCGTGACCTACCCCGCAGTATTCCGTGTTCATCCCCTGTGACGTGGGCAGCTGCTGAAATAAAACCCGTGCAAGAGAAACTCTGCAGCGGGTAGAGAACACATTGCACAACCCTCAAATGGTCTAGTCCATAAGCGTGGCAAAGGTCTAGTCCAAGGTCTATGCCAACTGGTGGTAATAGGGGGTGATCGTTCATCATTTGAAACGACCCCTGAGGAGGAGGAATCGTGACTACTGCGGTCCACGGAAATAACGTGGCTCCGACTAGCCATCAGGAACTAGTCGACTGGGTACGCGAGATCGCGGAACTGACACAACCGGACGAAGTGGTCTGGTGTGACGGTTCGGACGCCGAGTGGGAGCGACTCACCTCCCAGCTCGTCGAACAGGGAACCCTGATCCGGCTCAACGAAGAGCTCCGCCCGAACAGCTTCTACTGCCGCTCCGACCCCAGCGACGTCGCCCGAGTCGAGGACCGCACCTTCATCTGCTCAGAGCGCCAAGAGGACGCCGGGCCCACCAACAACTGGGTGGACCCCGCCGAAATGCGCGCCACCCTCAAGGAGATCTTCACCGGATGCATGCGCGGCCGCACCATGTACGTGGTGCCCTTCTGCATGGGACCGCTCGGCGGCAAGATCTCCCAGCTCGGCGTGGAGATCACCGATTCCCCCTATGTCGTGGTGTCGATGCGCATCATGACCCGGATGGGCGCGCCCGCACTGCGCCTCATCGAGGAGCGCGGCACCTTCGTCAAAGCGGTCCACTCCGTGGGCGCCCCCCTGGAGCCCGGCCAGAAGGACGTGCCGTGGCCGTGCAACTCCACCAAGTACATCACGCACTTCCCTGAGACCCGGGAGATCTGGTCCTACGGCTCCGGCTACGGCGGCAACGCGCTGCTCGGCAAGAAGTGCTACGCGCTGCGCATCGCCTCGGTGATGGCACGCGACGAAGGCTGGCTGGCCGAGCACATGCTCATCATCAAAGTCACCCCGCCGTCGGGCGAACCCCGCTACATTGCCGCGGCGTTCCCCAGCGCCTGCGGGAAGACCAACCTCGCCATGCTCCAACCGACCATCCCCGGGTGGAAGGTGGAGACGATCGGCGACGACATCGCGTGGATGCGGTTCGGGGAAGACGGCCGCCTCTACGCCATCAACCCGGAGTACGGCTTCTTCGGGGTCGCCCCCGGCACCGGCGAGTCCACCAACGCCAACGCGGTCAAGGCGCTGTGGGGCAACAGCATCTTCACCAACGTGGCGTTGACCGACGACGGGGACGTGTGGTGGGAGGGCCTCACCGACGAGCCTCCCGCACACCTGACCGACTGGCGGGGCCGCGACTGGACCCCCGACTCCGGCGAGCCCGCCGCGCACCCCAACGCCCGGTTCACCACCCCCGCTTCGCAGGCGCCCACGATCGCCCCCGAATGGGAAGACCCCAACGGGGTGCCGATCTCAGTGATCCTGTTCGGCGGCCGCCGCGCCACCGCGGTGCCGCTCGTCGTCGAGGCGTTCAACTGGCAGCACGGCGTCTACCTGGGCGCGAACGTGGCCTCCGAGCGCACTGCCGCCGCTGAAGGCAAGGTCGGTGAACTGCGCCGCGACCCGTTCGCGATGCTGCCGTTCTGCGGCTACAACATGGGCGACTACTTCGGCCACTGGCTGAAGATCGGCCGCCAGACCGACCCGGACAAACTGCCCCGGATCTACTACGTGAACTGGTTCCGGAAGAACGACGAGGGCAAGTTCATCTGGCCGGGCTTCGGCGAGAACAGCCGCGTGATCAAGTGGATCATCGAACGGCTCGAAGGCAAGGCAGCAGCCCAGGACACCCCGATCGGCCGGGTGCCCACGCCTGAGGCGCTCGACACCGAGGGCCTGGACATCTCCCAGGAGGACTTGGAGCTGCTGCTGTCGGTGGACCGCGAGGTCTGGCGTCAGGAAGCCGACCTGGTCCCCGACTTCTTCAACTCCTTCGGGGACCGCCTGCCCAAGGAGCTGTGGGACGAGTATGAGGCGCTGCGTCAGCGGCTCGGCTAGCCGCTGCCAGGCGTGACGTCGGCGACCTCCCCGTGGTTTCACCTCGTCGGCGTCACGGCACACGTTGGCCCCCTCCACAACGGCGTGGAGGGGGCCAACGGTTTGCGCGGAGGGTGTGGGATTTGAACCCACGAGGCCGGGGCTACCGACCTAACGCTTTTCAAGAGCGTCGCACTCGGCCGCTATGCGAACCCTCCTTGCGGGCATATGCCCTTGCAGTGATGGTAGCCCACCTAGGCGCCACGTGATGAGCGGATGCGCCACCCCAGCGGGGTTCCTTGCCGGGCCGCCGCGCCCCCGGTAGCGCAGCCGTGCAGGTCTTAGCGGGGGAACAGTTCGAAGGTGACCGCAAGTCGGCCGCCGAACCGCGGGGCGTTGGCGGACAAGGTCTCGTCCAGGAAGGACCGCACATAGGTTTCCGGGTCTTCGTCGGTGAGCCCTTCGATGTAGGCGCGGTGCTCCAGCAGGGAGCGGACAGCGCGCTCGTAGCCCGGGGTGGCGTCCACTGCGTGCGTGGGCTGGGGCGAGGCCGCCACGGCAACCCAGCGCACCCCGTTCCACGGCTCCAGTCCCTGGTCGACGAGTTCCGGGAAGATCCACCGGTTGCCCGCGTCTGTGGCAGCGTCGAGCGTGGCCCGGCCTACCGCCTTGTGGTCAGGGGTGTTCCAGAAGCCGCCGTGGAAGGTGTCGCGGTGGTTGAGGGTGATGACGAGTTCGGGGCGGTGCCGCCGGATCGCCGCGGCGATATTCCGGCGCAGGGGGAGACCGTATTCGATCACCCCGTCGCGGTAGTCGAGGAACTCTACGGTGGTGACGCCGACAACGGCAGCGCTGGCGATCTGCTCCCGTTCCCGCAGCGGGGCCGCCTTGCTCGGGTGGATGCCGTCGATGCCCGCCTCACCGCGGGTGGCCAGCAGGTAGCTCACCTCTTTGCCTGCGTCAGTCCAGGCGGCGATCGCTGCGGCAGCCCCGTATTCCAGGTCGTCGGGGTGGGCGACGACGGCGAGGGCGCGCTGCCAGTCTTCGGGCATGGGGGAGAGCTGCTCGGTCACGGGATTCTCCTGTCGGTCGGTTGGGCGGCTCGCTGGTTCTGGCAAATGCGACGATTCGGGACTAATTGGGGTACCCAGGATTTTTACTGATCAGTAATATCTGCGGGCATGGTCATCAGTGAGGCTGATTTCGCTAAGTCGTCCATCATGGCGGCCATGCCGCTCGCCCGCATCCTCGGCGTGGAGTTCGTGGAGTTGGCAGAGGAGCGGGCGGTGATGCGGCTCCCTGACAACCCTGACCATTACGACCACACTCAAAACCAGCACGCTGGAGCGCTGATCGTCCTCGCAGAGACCACGTCGGGGGCAGCCGTGTTCAACGCCCTTGGCGACCGGCTCAAACTCGCGCTCCCCGTGTCCTTGGACGCCCGCGTCGACCACCGCCAGCCGTTCTCCGGCCCCGTGGTCGCTGAAGCCGTGCTGGGAGAGGAGTGGCGCACAGCCCTCACAGAACTGGAAGCCGGGGGCCAACCCGAATTCCCCGTGGACGTGGCGCTGCGCGCCGAGAACGGCTCCACCACCGGCACGGCCACGATCACGTGGATGCTGCGGCCCCACCCCTAAACCACCCTGCCGCCCGGATGCGTGCACTGCTGAACCAGCAGGCAGGGCACGCGCGAAAACGCACGTCTACCCCGGTCCTCTCCGCTGCGGCCCGCTGGTAGGTGCGGGGACGACGAAGGTGGATGCGTGGTCGACCGCGGCATCGAGGGCGAGCGGACCGCCCCCGCCCCACCGCCCTCAAACGCGCGAAAGGCGGCCGGTCAACGTATCGGACAGCTGGCTCCCCGCAGCACCAGCTGCCGCCCCGCGCACACCCTCGGTATGCGTCCGGTGGCGGCCGCGACAAGGGAACGGACGCCACAGCCGCCGAGATCCGTGCTGCCCTGATCCCGCCACCGTGCTGCTCCACGGCGACACCCAGTGAGCAGCGGAAATGCTGGCACAAGTTTGTCCACAGGCTGGGGACAACTTCTCGGGTTTTGTCATATCCGCCAGGTAGGGTCCTCCCCAACCCGACTCTGGAATGCCGGACGGTACAGGGAGGCCCCAGTGAAATTCCGAGTAGACCGCGACGCCTTCGCGGACGCTGTCACCTGGACAGCACGGGCACTACCCGCACGCCCCGCTGTTCCCGTGCTCGCGGGAATGCGCCTGGAGGTCGCCGACACCGCCTCCGACACCCTGCGGCTGTCCGGGTTCGACTACGAGGTTTCCGCTCAAGCGTCCGTGGACGTCCACGCTGAGGAAGCCGGCAGCGTTCTCGTCCCCGGCCGTCTGCTCGCCGAAATCGTCCGCACCCTGCCCCCGCATCCCGTGGAATTCCACGTGGAAGGCTCCCGAGCCCTTCTCACCTGCGGCAATGCCCGGTTCACGCTGCTCACTCTGCCGCTGGAGGACTATCCGACCCTGCCGGCCATGCCCCGCACGATCGGCTCGGCTCCCGCGGACGTGTTCGCCACCGCGGTACGCCAGGTGCTCCCGTCGACCAGCCGCGACGACACGCTGCCCATGCTCACCGGCGTGCACCTCACCTTCCGAGGCGACACGATCCTGCTCGCCGCCACCGACCGCTACCGCATTGCCGTGCGGGAAATGTGGTGGAAACCGGAAGAGGTCGACATTGACACATCCGCCCTGGTCCCGGCCCGCACCCTCGGCGACTTCAGCCGGTCCCTGACGGGCGGCAACGTCGACATCGCCCTGTCCACCAGCGACAGCCGAGGCGCAGGCGAAGGCATGATCGGCTTCGAGCATGACGGCAAACGCACCACCACGCGGCTGATCGACAGCGACTTCGTCTCCTACGAGTCGCGGTTCCCCACCGAGTTCGCCGCCCAAGCCGACGTTCCGGTCGCACCCCTGGCCGAAGCGGTGAAACGAGTAGCGCTGGTCGCGGACCGCAGCACCCCGGTGCGGCTGTCGTTCACCTCCTCTGAGGTGGTGCTGGAGGCAGGCTCCGGTGACGACGCCCAAGCATTGGAAGCCTTGGAGGTGAATTTCGAAGGCGAACCGATGCGTATCGCGTTCAACCCGCAGTACTTCCTCGACGGGCTCACCAACGTGGAGACGGAGCGCGCCTTCCTCAGGTTCGTCGCCCCCACCAGACCGGCGGTGATCACTGGAACCCCGGCGAAGGAAGGCGGAAAACCGGACTTCCGCTACCTGGTGATGCCGCTCCGCTTGGCCTAAGGCTCGACAGTACGGAGCAGGGCTGCCGCGAGGGCAGAGCGCAGGGCAGGGCTGACAGCGGTGAGGTGAAGAGAGACCCGGCGCGGGAGGAGATCAACGGGGGATGTCCCCTGCTGTTCGGTGCCGTGGCGGGCCAGCAGGGGAGTGCGGGAACAGGGCGGCCGCTACTCGTCTTCTCTTTCTCTGCGGGGTGCGGGCACGACGGGAGCGGTCCAGGTGCGGTCGTAGGCGTCAGTGCAGTCGCCGTCGTGGCCTTGGGGCCGTAGACAGGTGCTTTGGTGGACGGGGTGACGGCCCGGGCAGGCGTCGTCGAGCCAGCTTGTGATGCGTGCCAGCAGATCCAGACTGGTGCGGCGGGTCCGGTCGAGCCAATAGGTGCGCTGCTGGCTGGCTGAGAACAGATCCTCGGCGAGGCCACGGAGGATCTGGGCTTCCTCAGGCGTCAGCTCGACCATTACGTGTCCTCCTCAGCCGAGGCGCAGGCCTTTTCGACGCGGGAGAGATAGGCGCGGGCATAGTCAGGCGGGCTGAACTCGATCAGCGTAAAGTCCAGGGCTTCCAGGTCGCTGGCCCCCACGACAAGGTCAGGCAGGAGCCGGTGGCGGGCAGTGAACATCACGACCTGGGTCGGGTCATAACCTAGCGCCCACAGCGGAGCATGCCGCCGCGCAACACGGACGAAATCCGTTGCCTGTTCGTAGGTCAGGGTTGCCGCGGGCAACGGCACAGCAGGCTGGGGGCGCGGTTCCCGGACTTCTGGTGACTCTTCAGCGGCGGGGGAAGAGGCGGCTGAGGTTTCTCGGCGGTTGGCAAAAGGCCAGGACCGGGCCACGAACAGCGGTAACGCTGTGACCAGCGGAAGCAAGACGCGAACAAGTCGCATAGCGCGCTCCTCTCGAACAGGGGGTGGACTGGCAGCCTCTGCTCTGACTCATTGCATCCAATATAACTTGCAAGATTCATCTTTGCACTCAGAAATTGTTTCTACATGTCTACTTAGAAAAATGTTGGGAGTTGAGTGAAATGTCTGGTTCTCTGAGGGGCGTCTTAGGATCTGATCAGCAGATTCGCTGTGACACGAGGAGCACACCGGACGTGGCTATCAGTCCCACTCTTCGCCGCCGACACCTCTCCTCGCTGCTGCGTGAAGCACGCGAGAAGCGAGGGCTTACGGCCAAGTGGGTGGCTGAGAAAGCCAAGGAGCGGTCCGGGCGGGAGCGCGGCTGGTCCGAGTCCAAGCTGAACCGGTTGGAAAGCGGCGTCTGGAAGCGGGTGCGCGCCGAGGACATCACCGTGCTGCTCGACATCTACGGGATCACCGCCCCGGACGAACGCGCCACCTATCTCACGCTTGTCCGGGAGGCCATGCAGAAGGGCTGGTGGGCCTCCTACAGCGACGTGCTTGGCACGGGCGAATTCGTCGGTTTGGAAGCGGAGGCATCGCGGATCCGCACCTTCGAATCAGCGGCCATCCCAGGACTGCTGCAGACCGAGGACTATGCCCGTGCGCTCATGCGCGATAGCGAACAAATCGGTTCCTCAGCCAGCCTCGACCGGAGAGTCCAGGCGCGCATGCTGCGACAGCAGATCCTTAACCAGAGCAGCCCGCCCGATTTCCACACCGTCATCGACGAATCTGTCCTGCTTCGGATTACCCCCGAGCTCGCCGGGCAGCTCGACCACCTGTGGGAGGCCAGTCACCGCCCGCACACCGACATCCGTATCCTCCCGCTTAGCAGAGGACCGCACGCTGCGATGACCGGGCAGTTCGTCATCCTGGACTTTCCCCTGCCCAATCAGCCGGTGGTCTACCTCGAAGCTCTGGCAGAAGAGATCTACCTGGACAAACCTGAGGAAATCGACCGCTACCAGCGCATCTACGAGTACCTGCGGGACCAGGCACTGTCCCCCGAAGACTCACGGGACCTGATCCACACCCTCCGGCTGTCCCTGAACGAGAAACGCCATGACTGAGACACCCTGGCTACCCTTCCGCAAGTCCAGCTACAGCGGGTCGATCACGCAGAACTGTGTAGAAGTCGCTGTTACTTCCGAGTTTGTTGCGGTGCGGGATTCTGCGCACCGCGAGTTGGGGTATCTCACCTTCCCACTGGCCGAGTGGCGTGCTTTCCTCACCGAGCTCACCGACCGGTGACTCCAAGACGCCAGCACTTGATTGGACCGTTGGTGCTCGGTTGACGTGCGAAAAGAGCTGAAGACCGGTTCGCAGGCCAGCTCAAAAATCACCCCGGTGCGCGGTGCCGTTTGATTCGGCGCGACCTAATCGAGCGCTCCTCCCGTGTAACTACGACAAGGTCAGGGAGGAGTCGGTGGCGGGCAAGTGAGCATCACGACCTGGGCCGGGCCATAACCTAGCGCCCACAGTGGAGCTGCCACCGCGCACACGGACGAGATGCCTGCTCTTGAGCAAGGTAGCGGCACGGCAGGCTGAGAGCGCGATTCCTGGACTTCCGGAGACTCTTCAATAACGGGAGAAGGGGTGGCTGAGTTTTGCTGATAGGCGGCAAAAGACAAGGGGCCGGATCAGAAACATCGTTACCGCTGTCACCAGCGGAAACAAGACGAGAGTAAGCCGCATCGCACGCTCCCTCAAGGAAGGTGTGCGGACTTCGATCAGAGTTCTCGTCTTTCATTTAAAAATGAGATTTACAGTTTTTTGATCTTACAAATAAAAGATGAATATGAGATTCGTGGACTGTGAATCAGGAATTGATCCTCAAACTACGCGAGGCCTACCATGCATGCATGCGAGAACCCAGTGGTGACTACAGCCCCACGATCCGGCGGCGTCGCCTATCAGAAGAGTTGAGACGGCTGCGCCTTGCCCGAGGGCTCACCCTGGAGCAGGTGGCGGAGAAACTGGAGTGGAGCAGAGCCAAAATCGCCAACATCGAGACCGGCAAACGGCTCCGTCCCTATGTCACCGACGTCGAACTGCTACTCAACGTCTACGGGGTCGACGATCCTGACCAGCGCGCAGCGCTCCTCGACCTCACCCGGCAATCCCGCACTAAAGGCTGGTGGGCCTCCTACGGTGGCCTGCTCGGCGACTATGTCGGAATGGAGGCTGAAGCCTCCTCCATTGCCACCTACCAACTGGGCGCGATCCCTGGTCTCCTCCAGACTTTCGACTACGCCGTTGCTCTCGCGCAAGCAATGCGCTACCCGCCAGAGGACGTAGAGCGGATTGCCGCTTCCCGAGTACGGCGTCAACAACTCTTTGCAAGGAAGAATCCGCCGCGCTTCCACGCGGTCATCGACGAGGCTGCCCTCATCCGTCCCGCGGCTCCCGATCGTCCCGACGTCATGCGCGCGCAGATTCACCACCTCATCAACCGCGCAAACGACGCCAACGTCACCCTGCAACTGCTGCCTTTCACCGCTGGCTTGCACGCGGGGGTCAGTGGACCGTTTGTCCTCCTAGAATTCCCTGATCCGGCAGACCGGCCCGTCGTCTACCTGGAAACCCGGGCTGGCGGCCACTACTTGGAGGACACCGCTGAGATTACGGAATACCAGGACCTTTTCACTCACCTGCACACCACAGCGTTGTCTCATGAAGCAACTGTCGCCCGCCTCGCCCAACTCGCCGAATAGGACAACTGTGCACACGCCCGATCCCGCACCTCTTGCCTTCCGCAAGTCCAGCTACAGCGTCACCGCGCAAGAGTGCGTGGAAGTCGCTGTTACTTCCGAGTTTGTTGCGGTGCGGGATTCTGCGCACCGCGAGTTGGGGTATCTCACCTTCCCACTGGCCGAGTGGCGTGCTTTCCTCACCGAGCTCACCGACCGGTGACTCCAAGACGCCAGCACTTGATTGGACCGTTGGTGCTCGGTTGACGTGCGAAAAGAGCTGAAGACCGGTTCGCAGTCCGATCCGGAAGCCACCCCGGTGCGCGGTTCTGGTTGAGACGACACAGGAACGCAAACCGGGGGTGGTCCACGCTTCGGAACGTCTCATTGGAAGACTGGTCGCAACACACGTTTCGGGCGGGGTTGTGGCGTTCGAAGCGACCGGCTCGAGCGCTCTTCCCGCACAACCTCCGAGTGGACCAGGAGTGACAAGCATGGCCAAGGCTCCAGTCAACGTCACCGTCACCGGCGCTGCCGGACAGATCGGCTACGCACTGCTGTTCCGGATCGCCTCGGGCCAGCTCCTCGGCGTAGACACGCCCGTTCGGCTCCGCCTGCTGGAGATCCCGCAGGCGATCAAGGCGGCCGAGGGTACCGCGATGGAGCTTGACGACTGCGCGTTCCCGCTGCTCGCCGGGGTCGACATCTACGACGACCCCCGCAAGGCGTTCGACGGCGTGAACGTGGCCCTGCTGGTCGGCGCCCGGCCGCGCACGAAGGGGATGGAGCGCCGCGACCTGCTGGAAGCCAACGGCGGCATCTTCGGTCCCCAGGGTGCGGCCATCAACGACGGTGCCGCTGACGACGTGCGCGTCCTCGTCGTGGGCAACCCCGCGAACACGAACGCGCTGATTGCGCAGGCGCACGCCCCGGACATCCCGGCGGACCGGTTCACCGCGATGACCCGGCTCGACCACAACCGGGCGCTGTCCCAGCTCGCCGCCAAGCTGAACGTGTCGGTGAGCGACATCAAGAAGCTGACGATCTGGGGTAACCACTCCGCGACCCAGTACCCGGACATCTTCCACGCCGAGGTCAACGGCCGCAGCGCGGTGGAGGCCGTCAACGACGAGGAGTGGCTGCGCGACACGTTCATCCCGACCGTGGCCAAGCGTGGTGCGGCGATCATCGAGGCCCGCGGCGCTTCCTCGGCTGCGTCCGCGGCGAACGCTGCGATCGACCACGTCTACGACTGGGTGAACGGTACCCCGGAGGGCGACTGGACGTCGGTGGCGCTGCCGTCCGACGGCTCCTACGGCGTGCCGGAGGGCCTGGTGTCGTCGTTCCCCGTGGTGTCCCGGAACGGCTCCTGGGAGATCGTCCAGGGCTTGGAGATCAACGAGTTCTCCCGCGAGCGGATCGACGCGTCGGTGCGCGAGCTGGAGGAGGAGCGGGAAGCCGTCCGCGCTCTGGGTCTGATCAAGTAGTCCGCGTTCCTGCGGGGACAGGGTGCCTCCAGTGTGGGGACACCCTGTCCGAAACCCGGGGGCAGACGCGGGTGGCGGGCCAGCAGGTCGGGCTAGCCCGCCACCTTTTCCACAGGGTTGTCCCCAGCGTCGTCCCCGACCGGGAGCAGCTCGTAGTGGACGGGCTCGTAGCGCAGCATCCGATAGGACAGCGGCAGCATCCACCGCCGGGTGATCAGGTGGCCGCGCGCCAGCAGTCGCGCGGCGCGGTGGGCTTCCTCACCGCTGAGTGGTCGGACCCGGCCGCGGACCGGAGCACCGGTGGGTTCCCCGCGGAACGTGCATGTGCGCAGGTCAACGAGGGGATTCTCGGTCATTCGTGCGGCTGTGCTGGAGTCTTTGCCGACCCGGAACAGCAGTCGGTCACCGTCGAGTGCGATGCTCACCGGGGTGTGCACGGGGGTTTTGCCGTTGTTGAGATACGTGGTGAGCAGCGCGATCCGCTGGTGGCGGAACTGGTGGAGCAGCGCGGTTCCGGGCATCCTCTCCCCCTCTGCAGCGGCCGTGGTGTCAAGGCCCCACTTTCCCGGAATTGGGGGCTGCCACCACTGACCATGTCCAGGCAGGCCAAGTTATCCACAGATTTCCACAGGTTTATCCACAGCTTTTGAGGGGTGGGGGATGGCCGTTTCCGGTCTGCGGAAACCCGGGGACCGCGGCGGAACCGCCTCGCGCTCCGCTTTAGTTCGCGGCCGCCTGCCCCGGCAACGAGTGGGTGCCGCCTTTGCCTACCGCGGTCTCCAAACCCAACTGTGCGTTACGGCCCCGCAGATAGCCTGCCCGGTACCCAGCCCGATGATAGGTGCGCTCGGGCCGGGTCGGCCGCAGTTTCGGGAAACGACGGGCAAATTCCTCCCGCACCCGGTCCACATCCGTACGCAACACCAGCTCCGCACCCGTGCTCGGCGTGTCCTCCGCCGCGCCCGCACCACTCCCCACCTGGGCATCCTCGGCGAGCCGGGCCCGAAACTCCCGGATACGCTCCGCTACCGCAGTCCCGTAGGCGCGGATGAACGACCGGTAGAAGCGGTTGCGTTCCGTGGCCAGAGTGGAACGGTCGTAGTTGCGCAGCTCCCGCAGGTTCGCCACATGCTCCCGCGCCGCGAACCGCGCCGACGACTCCATCTGCATGGTGATCGACGGCAGCAGCACTCGCAGCGAATCCAACGCACTCACTGTTCCGATGATGATCAGCGTGCGGTCGGTGTTCGCTGACGTGTTGCCGCGCACCGCCGACTGGCATCCGTACGCGGCCGCGATCGCTGCCAGCGCCTTCACCCGGGCTTTGCCGTGCCCGCCGACACCGGAAACCGGGAAGTCCAGCCTGCTGATCTCCTCAACACCCTCACCGCGCTGCGCCCGCGCCTCCGCCTCCGCAATCGCGTGGCGGGTCATCAGCTCAGCGGCTTTCGCGGTGAACGCTTGGCTTTCCGCGTCGGTGACCGAAGGGTCCTCTGCCATGCGCAGCAGCCCGCGGACCCGTTCGATCATCTTCTTCCGGGCGTCTCCCCCGGCGCGCCCCCGTGCGTCAGACGCCATGGACCCAGCTCCGTTCCCTGTTGGGCAGCGGCCAAAAACCGCTCCGGGGTGGTGTGCTTCCCCGGAGCGGTGAAGTTTGTCGCGGTTCAGTCAACCGTTGCGATATGTCAAGGACTGTGCAGCAGCCTACTTCTTGTTGCCCGCCACCATGGTGATGATCCCCAAGATGACCCAGAGCACCGCTGCGGTCGCAGCGCCACCCAAGATGCCCAGAATCAATCCGCTGCTCAGCAGAGTGCCTACGGCTGCGCCGGCGCCACCGATCAGGGCAGGAACCATGGCGAACCGCCACGGGTACTGGGCCGCGTAGCGGCGTGCCCGCCGGTCCCCCTTGCTGCCCAGAGCTCCGACCGCACCGCCCACCAGCGCGAAGAAGAAAGCCGCGGACCCGATGCCGCTCCCCAACGCGCTGAGCACGCCCTCGTTCAAACTGGTCAGCAAGGCGAGCACTCCGGCCACGCCGCCCGCGACCACGGAGCTGCGCCAGGGCCAGATCAGTGTCGCCGAGGCGACGGGGGTGAAAGCGTTTCCGCGCTCCAGCGTCATATCTGCTCCAAGTCCGTTAGTGAACGTTCCGGACGGTACGGCCCGGCTGTTCTCGTTTCCACCATGCCCCACAACAGGCCCGAGCTCCATCGGGAATCGACCCTGACTTCTCCCTGACGCTGCGCCAGCAGGGAAAAGGGGAATCCCCGAGCCCCACCCGGTTCCGCTTACTCAACGAACCAGCCGGGCAGAAAGTGCCCGGAAAACCGGTGCCGCGGGAGTCTCGTCCACTGTCCTGCCGTACTCCTACGCTTAAGGCGCATGAACCGTTTCCACGTGGTGGACGCTTTCACCGACCAGCCGTTCCACGGCAACCCCGCGGCCGTGCTCGTCCTCGACAGCCCTTACGACGACGCCTGGGCCCAGCGGGTGGCTGCCGAATTCAACCTGTCCGAAACCGCGTTCGTCCGGCCCCTTGCCGGGGCGGACGCCGACTACGAACTGCGCTGGTTCACCCCGACCACTGAAGTGGACCTGTGCGGGCACGCCACCCTCGCCGCCGCCCACGTGCTCGCAGCAGGCGGGGCCGAAGGGCCGTTCCGATTCGCCAGCCGCAGCGGGGTGCTCACCGTCACCGCGCGCGACGGCCTGCTGTGGCTCGACTTCCCTGCCAACCCGCCGTACGCGAAGGACGTTCCTGACGGGCTTGTGGCCGCGCTCGGCGGCGAACCGGTGTGGGCGGGGTTCAGCGACGTCAACGACTATTTCGTGGTCTATCCGGACGAAGCGACCGTGCGCGCCCTTGCCCCCGACCTGGCCGAGGTCGCCCGGTGCACGGTGCGCGGGGTGACCGTCACCGCGCCCGCCGACCCCGGGCAGCCCTACGATTTCGTGTCCCGGCTCTTCGCTCCCGCGATCGGGATTCCGGAAGACCCGGTGACGGGGAGCGCCCACACCGCGCTCGGCCCGTACTGGGCCCAGCGGCTGGGCCGCACCCGGCTGGACGCCGTGCAGTGCTCAGCCCGGGGCGGCCGCCTGGTCGTGGAGCTTCCCGCCGATGCCCCCGACCGGGTCCTCATCGGGGGAACAGCGGTCACAGTCAGCGAAGGGACTCTACGTTACTGAGGAGCCGCGTTCGACCGGGCTGGACTCTTCCCGCTGGGCAAGCTCGTACGCCCACGACACGGGGGCCGTGTGGACGCCTAGGGCCGCGGCCTGTGCCCGCGTGTCCGGATGGTCGGTGGCGACGACGATGCGGGTCTGCGGCAGGCGCTCGGAGACGAGCTGCGCTATTGCGGCGGCACTGCCGTCCGACACCTGGACTACGTCGACCCCGTGGACGGGGGCAGGCAGGGCGGCTCGGCTGTGGGCGTCCACGAGGAGCAGCACGCTGGGAAAACGCCGGTGCAGCGGGGTGAGGGGCACATCGGGGGGAAGCATGTCGTCCGTAACTCCGACCTGCGCCAGCTCAGTCAACCGGTGGCACAGTGCGCCGGGGGTGATGGACTGCGGCACCACCGTGGTGTCCACGATCAGCAGGAGCTGTTCAGAGAGCGCGGCCGCCACCTCCGGCCAGACCTTCCCGAACGCGGGCAGCAGCGGCATCGACGGCACGTCGGGGACCGGAATCCAGCGGATGCTCTCGCTCTCCGGGTTGCCGGGAGTGAACGGCCGCCGTTCCGGCACACTGGCCAGCACGGTGTCGAACACCCAGACCTGGTGGTCTTGCCGGTGGATGCCGAGCAGAGACAGCGTGCCCAGGTCGCCGTCCACCTCTTCGACGAATTCGCGGATCGCAGCGGAAACAGAGGACTCGCCGCTGTTGCGGGCACCGCCGGGCAGCCCCCAGGTGCCGCCCTGGTGAGTCCATGGGGCACGGTGCTGCAGCAGCACGTGGCCGGTTCCGGACTCGTCCACGCTGTACAACAGCAGTCCGGAAGCCCCGTACAGTCCCCACCGCCGTGAACCGTCGGCCAGGATCACCCAGCCGTCGCCATCCCCTGCGGTCACCATCCCACCTCCTCCGACGCCCCAGAACCCCCGGATAGGGTCCCACGTGGCATAACTCAGCATGCCTGGTCAAGCTTCCCTTCGGTGGGGATCGCGGCAACACGTGGCGGGTGGACGGTGCTGTCGCAGGGGACAGGGACACTGGGGCGGGCGGGTGCCGGAGGAGCGGCAGGGGCCTGCTGGAGGCCGCTGCCGTCAGGGGCACGGCTGGTTCAGGGGACGGCGCGCATGAACTACCGGGGCACCGGTTGAAGCCTTATGCGGAGTGCCGCGTTTTTGGTGCGGGGCAACGGTTGAACGCCATTCGATTTCTGGTGTTCATGAATAACAACTGTGTTCCGATGATCCCATCACATTCGCCTCGCTGCTCCCTCTTTCTTCTCGGCTATCAGAACGCCGCATAGTCCTCCGGGATGTGCGGTGAGAAAAATGAAGGAAATTCAGGTTTTCCCTTCTCTGTTGCTGTCGGGCAAGCAGCAGGACTCCATGATGTATCCGCTGGTCAACGCGCTTTTCTGCGCGTCGGCCAACGGCTTGTCTGTGACGGTGTGTGCAGGAGGGATCGCGCGTCGCAGAATGTCAGATCCGGGGAAAGAACGGCGAAGAGGACCATTTCCTCAGTCGCATAGATATTGCTCCAGGAAGGAATTTGTGTCACAGAAAAGCAACGTTCCCTATGGTGCGGGATTTATGAGAAAACTCGGGTATAGGGTTATTTACCCAGCCGCAGCCGATGGCTGTCCGGCGAGAGATGCTGCCTAAGGCTCACCGTGAACCATTGCGGCTTTCACGGTGAGCCCGATCTCTACCTGGACCAGCCCTCAGGTCCTGCCCGGCGCTACCAAGCCGGGCAGTGGAACGCGCGGTTCCTGATCCGGAAGACCCCGGATAGGCCACAGAGCGCTGTCTGACAGACAAGCACTAAAGGCATCCCCATGACCAACGGACCCTTTCCTTCTGAGAGCCCTTCACCCCAGCCCTCCGACGGCCAGGGCAGCACTTCAGGAAACATTCCGGAGCCCGTCACCCAGCTCGCAGCCCAACGCGGTTTCGGTGCCCTCATCGACATGCGCTCCGACGGTACCCGGGCAGAAAAAGCGCTTGGCGGCTGTGCGATCGCGGTCGGCTCACTGCTGCTCATGGTCCTCGTGGCCTACCTTGCCCCAGAGGACGACCCCTTCTCGTTCTCCCTGCTCCGCTCTGTACTGCGGTTCTTCGCCCTGTTCTTCCTCTTCGTGGCTGTCTGGGCCGCTGCCGCCGGGCTGCGCGGCCTCATCGTCGCCCCCCGCTCGCACTACCTGTACGAAGGCGGAATCATCTACGCGGCAGGAAAACGGCTGCAGCCTGCGGCGTGGGAGGAAATCAGCCACCTGACCACCATCTACGGCAACCGCGCCACCGGAACCAAAGGCAAGATCCTCGGTTACAAGGTGTGGCTGGGAGACACCACGTCGTTCGACGTGCCCCTCATCCTCACCGACGGCCGCGACAGCTTCATGGACCGCATCATCCACGAAGTGCGCTCCCGCAACCGCCCTATCCGCTGAACCACCACCGGCACCACACCCATGGCTGAACAGCACACCCCCGAGCCGCACTCCTCAAACCGCCCCCAGCCAGAACCCGTGCCCAACGCAGAGCACACGGACGCTGCACTTTCCCCTTCCGCTGAGCCGCCCCCGTACGTTCCGCGCCCCGAGGCCCTGCGGCATGACTTGAAGGTCCGGGGTGAACGGGCGGTCATCTTCGGCGCGCTCTGGCTGCTGGCCGGCGTTCTCATCACCCTGATCACCTACGTGAACGCCCTGCAGTCGTTCTCCGGCGGCATCTACGTCGTCGCCTGGGGGCCGGCCGTCTACGGCCTCTACCGGATCATCTCCGGACTCATCATGATCAAAAAGAGTCGCACGCAAAGCGTCAACTGAACACCAACAGGTATCTTCTGATCCACCCCCGTGCCGTGTCCTGGCACGGGGGTGTGCCCGTCTGCGCGCCGACCAGCCCACTCGACCTTCACACCACCCCGGCCGCGGCGGGCATGGACAGGCGGCACAATGCTCCTGTCCCACCCTCAGGGAGAAAGCGGATCAGATTGTGACGACGTCCATTCACCAGCGGATCGCCGAGGAGCTCGGGGTACGCGAACGGCAGGTACGGGCCGCAGTCGAACTGCTTGACGACGGCGCAACCGTGCCGTTCATCGCCCGCTACCGCAAAGAAGTCACGGAGATGCTCGACGACGCCCAGTTGCGGGCGATCGAAGAGCGGCTGCGCTACCTGCGGGAACTGGAGGAACGCCGCACCGTCATCCTGGAGTCGATCAAGGCGCAGGGCAAACTCACGCCCGAACTCGAAGCCGCGATCATGGCCGCCGACTCCAAGGCACGCCTGGAAGACATCTACCTCCCCTACAAGCCGAAGCGCCGCACCAAGGCGCAGATCGCGCGCGAAGCCGGACTGGAGCCCTTGGCGGACGCGCTGCTCAACGACCCCTCCCGCGACCCGCACGACCAGGCCGCCGCCTACGTTGATGCGGACAAGGGGGTCGCGGACACGGCTGCCGCACTGGAAGGCGCCCGCGCCATCCTGGTGGAACGGTTCACCGAAGACGCCGACCTCATCGGTGAACTGCGGGAACGCATGTGGCAGCGGGGCCGTCTCGTCTCGCGGGTGCGGGAAGGCAAGGAAGAAGTCGGCGTGAAGTTCGCCGACTACTTCGACTTCGCCGAAGCGTTCACCACCCTGCCCTCCCACCGGGTCCTGGCTCTGTTCCGCGGTGAGAAGGAAGAAGTCCTCGACCTCACCCTGGAACCGGAAGAACCGGCAGAAGACCCGAGAGCCCGCAGCAGCTACGAGGTCCGCATCGCCCAGCACTTCGGTATCGCCGACCAGGGCCGTCCCGGGGACCGCTGGCTGTTGGACACGGTCCGCTGGGCGTGGCGCACCCGCATCCTCGTCCGTCTCGACATCGACCTGCGCTCCCGCCTCTGGCAGGAAGCCGAAGACGAAGCAGTCCGGGTGTTCGCCGCCAACCTGCGCGACCTGCTGCTGGCCGCGCCCGCCGGCACCCGGCCCACCATCGGTCTCGACCCGGGCCTGCGCACCGGGGTGAAGGTCGCTGTCGTGGACGGCACCGGCAAAGTGGTGGACACCGCGACGATCTACCCGCACGAACCGCAGAAGCGCTGGGACGAGTCCATCGCCGTCCTGGCGGCGCTCGCCCAGAAGCACCGGGTGGAACTGGTCGCGATCGGTAACGGAACCGCGTCCCGCGAAACCGACCGTCTCGCCGCTGACCTGATCAAACGCCACCCGGAGCTGAAGCTCACCAAGGTGATGGTGTCGGAGGCCGGGGCGTCGGTGTATTCGGCGTCCGCCTACGCTTCCCAGGAGCTTCCTGACTTGGACGTGTCGCTGCGCGGCGCTGTCTCTATTGCACGACGACTCCAGGACCCGCTCGCCGAGCTGGTCAAAATCGACCCCAAGTCAATCGGGGTCGGCCAATACCAGCACGACGTGTCCGAGGTGAAACTGTCCCGCTCCTTGGACGCGGTCGTGGAAGACTGCGTGAACGCGGTCGGCGTGGACGTGAACACCGCGTCGGTACCGCTGCTCAGCCGCGTTTCCGGTATCACGGCGAGCCTGGCCCAGAACATCGTCGCCTACCGTGACGCCAACGGGCCGTTCCGTACCCGTGCCCAACTGCGGGAAGTGCCGCGGTTGGGACCGAAAGCGTTCGAACAGTGCGCGGGTTTCCTGCGGATTCCTGACGGGGACGACCCGTTGGACTCTTCAAGCGTCCACCCGGAGGCGTATCCGGTGGTGCGGCGCATCCTCGAGGCGACCGGCCGGGATATCCGGGCGCTCATCGGCGACACGGACACGCTGCGCTCGCTACGCCCCGACGACTTCGTGGACGAGCGGTTCGGTCTGCCCACGGTGACCGACATCCTCGCGGAGTTGGAGAAACCGGGCCGGGACCCGCGCCCCGAGTTCCAGACCGCAGCATTCCGGGACGGGGTGGAGGACATCACCGACCTGAAACCGGGCATGGTGCTGGAGGGCGTGGTCACCAACGTGGCGGCGTTCGGCGCGTTCGTGGACGTGGGAGTGCACCACGACGGCCTGGTGCACGTCTCAGCGATGTCGAAGAGTTTCGTCAAAGACCCGCGGGACGTGGTCAAGCCCGGCGACATCGTGCGCGTCAAAGTGCTGGACGTGGATGTGCGTCGCAAGCGGATCTCGCTGACTCTCCGCTTGGACGATGAAGTGGACCAGCGCAGTGGGGAGAACAACCGCTCCGGCGGGGAGCGCCGGGAGCGGGGTGCGCCGCGGCGCGGGGACCAGCGGCGGCAGCGCGGCGGCCGCGGCGAGCAGCAGCCCATGGGGGCGATGGCGGAAGCGCTGCGCCGCGCAGGCCTGGTGTAGTCGATGCGTGTGGGCGGTGTTGCCAGGCACCGCCCACATGTCGTCTATGCGGGGGTCGGGGACGTTTCCGTGTTGTCGGCTGCCGCGGCGGTCGTCTGGAGCGCCGTGGCGAGGGCTTCCCGGGCTTGTCGGGCAGCCTGCCGGGCCAGGTAGACCTCGACGAGCAGCAGGTTGGGTAGCCACGACGTCCAGTGGCTGACGGCGTAGGCGGTGGCGAAGAGCTGGTCGAAGTCGCCTCCGTAGAGGGAGTCGAGCCAGGGAAGTTGGATGGCGACCAGTGCACTGAGCCAGATGCGCAGGGTGACTGCGGCGAACGTCAGGGAGAAGTTGCGCAGCATCCACTCCCGGTGTGCGGCATAGCGGCCGGCGCGGGCGGTCCGGTAGGCGGCGAGGCCCGTGATGATCCACAGGATGTCGAGGGAGAGGAACGCGGCCATCGCCACAGGGCCGCTGGAGGTCAGCAGGGCGGCGACGATACCGCTGAGCGCCGAGGGCAGCACTCCGGCGAACAGGTAGACCCGGCCGATCCAGCGGTGCCAGACTCCGCGGCGGCGCAGTCGCCGGCTGAACTGGAGTGGGCCGGTGAGCAGCGCGATCCCACCGGTGGCGGCGTGGATGGCGACGGCGGGAAAGTGCAGGGCCGAATCCGGGCGGAGTGCGACCCTGCTGGAGCCGGGGTCGAGGGACAGGTAGGGGGGCACAAAGATCGCAGCAACGAGGACGCAGGCGAAGGCGGTGATTGCCACGACCAGGGAGGTGCGGTTCCAGCGGACACCCGGAAGCCGGCGCGGGCTGCGGGGCGGTGCCGTAGCGGAAGAGAGAGTCATCGTCGGTCCTTGCTCCTGGAACGGCTGAGGGGGCCGAAACACCACAACTTAGATAGAAGAATTATCGATAATTGAATTATCGATAACAAAGCTATCTATTGACTGCTGGGGACGCAAGAGCAAAGGAGACAGGGTGCGCATCGGCGAACTGAGTCGGCGAAGCGGCGTGTCCGTGCCGACGATCAAGTACTACCTGCGAGAAAAGATGCTTCCCGAAGGCGAACGCATCGCCGCCAACCAGGTCAGATACTCCGAAGAGCATCTGAGACGCCTCCGACTGATCCGCAGCCTCATCGACGTCGGTGGACTCCCCGTGCCCACAGTCCGCGAAGTCCTCGCCGAAATCGACGCATCCCAGCCTTCGGTGCACCACGCCGTCGCCCTCGCCCACCGCGGACTGCCTGTCCTCACCGGGGAGCGCAGCGACGAGCCCCGGGAAGAAGCCCGACGCTACGTGGAATCAGTGTTCGCCGCCCGCGGCTGGACAGTCCCCGAAGACCACCCCGGTTTCACCGCGCTCGTAGAAGCCTTGGCTCGGATGAGCCTGCTGAATCAGCGCGGCTTCTTCGAGTGCGTAGGCCGCTACGCCGAACTCGCTGAAGCGATCGCCGAGGTCGACATCGACCTGATCTCCGGCCACACCGATGTGGCCGACGTCGTCGAAAAAGCAGTGCTGGGCACAGTGCTTGGCGACGTCGTCATCACCGCGCTGCGCCGCATCGCCCAAGAACAGGTGTTCAACCGGCGGATGGCGCAAGGCGGCTGACCCCTCGCCCACGACGTGGGCAGGCAGTGCCGTCTGCCACGTGTGTTCCGGCATACCTGGGGTAGCCGGGGGTGGGACAGGTCTGCAGAGAGCAGAAAGGGAACGACTGTGACCACTCCCGAGGAGAACCGGCCGAAGACCCGCGGCACCGAGCAGACACTCCCGGAGCCCGATGTGCAGGCTCCGAAGCTGCCGCAACCCCGCCCCACCCTGGGCGCGGAACTGGAAGATGCGATGCGGCGGTCCGGACTCTCCCGTGAAGACTTCGGGAAGGAGTAGTACCGCTGCTTGTGGTGAGGGCGGCACCGGGATTCCCGTGACGCCAGCGCACAGCGGCGCTTCCTGTCGTGGCGATGAAGGCTGCCGCCCCATCTGCCCTGGTGGACTTCCCGGTGGAACACCCCGCGTGTCCGCAGCGCGGCGGACACGCGGCTGGACGGAGCCCGGGAGGAGCGTGCCGGTGCGAGGAGCGCCCTCGAGGGATACCCCACACCGGTTGCCAGGTGTGCTGGAGAGAAGTCCTCGGTTTTCTCCCTGCTGTTTTTATGTGAAGTGGATCACTATTTAATGCCGTGTGGGTCACGGTAATTCACAGCGGTTTTCCACAACCCGGGCTGCGGTTGGGGGATCAGAAAAGTTGCCCTTGCGCCCCGAAAAAAGGGACAAACGGTGAGTTTTAGGTGCATTCGTTGCGCTCGATGTGCCGGGCGAGCATGAGGGAGCCGCTACGTTATCCACAGCCTGTGGATAAAACTCTGTGCATGTTTCCCGCCGACGAACCACGTCATTCCCGGCTCCGACACCCGACCACCCCGCACCGAAATCGGACCAGCGGCCGCCCCGCAAGAGGCATGACGAGCACCCTGCCCACAGGCACGGAACCTGCACGGCCCGGTCCCGTCGGCCTCCTCGCAAGGAAAACAGCAGCCCACCCGGCCCGATCCCGCGCCATGCTGACCCAGCGGCCAGCAGACGCCGGCCAACTCAAACCAGCGCGAAAAAGCCGTCCACGCCAGACATGCGCTCCCGCCTACACGCAGACAGCGCCAAGTAGTCCGACCTTTCAATTCGGTCAGAAAAATCCGGTCCGAGAGGCTTCCGCGAACAGGAGAATCCGACAGAGAAACTTGACGAGAAAGTAACTTTAAGAGCTGGTTCAGCCCGGACCATCCTCGAAAAAATGCCCAGTGACGTGCGGTTTCTTCCAAAACCGCGCCCCGAGAAAGCGCTCTCGGGACGTCGGAAGCCTCCTCGGGACAGCGCAGGAGCACCGCGTTTCTGAAGTCCTCAAACCCGGAAAATTATCCGGCCAAAAAATGAGAGGACGCGATTCTGCCATCCCCTTTTACTCTGCGTTGACATTTGCCTAGCAAGTAGTCACTATTTGATGTAACCGCATAGCGGGCACACCCGACCTTGAGTCGCATTCCACGCGACCCACCCCTTGTCGTGGGAATGCCTCCTGCTGCCCCAAAGGCGACTCGGCCACTCGGCCGCCACCCCGGGTGCCCCACTCGTGCGGAGGAGCAGTCATGTCCTCAACAAGAGCCGTGCCCTCGCTCGCACCACCTTGATCACATTAAGTGGTCAAACCGTAACTCCGAGCCGGGGTTGTGCTCTCTGGGCGGTTTAAACACCATCGTGGCTGCTCCGCAGTTCCGGACGCACCGCAGCGTGGCGGTGCCCCGACCGGAATGACCACGGAGTGTCTCCCACAGTCGTGGTCTCTCCGGTGCCACGGACACGTCCACACCGCAGCGCCGTGCACCGCCGGGGCCCGCCGGTGTCACATCCACGCTGCGGCAAACGTGGCATTCCCGTGGTCACTCTCCTCCCTTCCTCCCCCATTCATGTATTGAGGTGACCAATGAACCTGGACCGATACCACGGACCAGTCCTCGCTCTATTCCGCATAGTCGTAGGCCTGATGTTCCTCTGCCACGGAGTGGCCTCCCTGTTCGGCGTACTCGGCGGCAACCAAGGCACCGGGCAGGCCGTGGAATTCGCCTCCTGGCCGGGATGGTGGGCCGCCCTCATCCAGCTCGTCTGCGGCGCCCTCGTCCTCCTCGGCCTGTTCACCCGGTCCAGCGCCGTCCTCGCCTCCGGCTCCATGGCGTACGCCTACTTCGTCGTGCACCAGCCCCACGCGCTCCTGCCCCTCAACAACGGGGGAGAACTCGCCGCCATGTACTGCTGGGCTTTCTTCCTCATCGCCATCCTCGGACCCGGAGCCTGGGCGCTCGACCACTTCATCCTCCGCCGTTCCAGCGGCACACAGCAGCGGCTGACAGCGGGCACCTCCGCGGGATAACAGCCAGCCGACAGCAGCCCCAGGTCCCGGAGCGGCCCCCACACGCTCCGTGACTCAGCCTCGGCAACAGCGCCGGTCGGACCACAGCAGCACCCGACCGGCGCTGTTCCTCTCATCAAACTGCGCTCCGTGCAGAAGCGCCCCCGCTTCACACGAGCAGTTCCCCGCTGAACCAGAAAACCCCGAACGCGGCACGCCCACGGAAGCGGGCTCCGACGTGTTTTCTCGGTGTGCCGCTCCGCACCCCAGTGGACAGGGCGAGGAGCGGCACACTCACCGACCAGAGACCCGAGACCCTGTAAGGTCCACGGACGGCCAGGACGCACAGTCGGAGAGCATCATCCGATCGTGCGTGGCGACCACCACCGCAGCCGGAGTGCGGCGCAGCGCCTCGGTGAGCTCGTCAACCAGAAGCGCCGACAAGTGGGGATCATCCCCGCATGCGCGGGGAGCACCGGAACCCCCTGCCAGAGCCGAGCGATGATCTCGGATCATCCCCGCGTGCGCGGGGAGCATCACAGTCCGTCATCCTGGCCGCGGAACCGCGGCGGATCATCCCCGCGTGCGCGGGGAGCACACTAGACGACCTGCGACTTTACTAACGCGCGGCGCTGATTTCATTCACTTTTCAAAATCGTACAGGAGGGATTGTGGGGTGGGGTGCCCGTCCGGGGAGCGCCGCCGTGGGCGGCTACCGCTGCCCGTCTACGTTCGGCAGGCAGACGTCCCTGCGAGGCATGGGACGGGCAGTCCGCGGTAGTCAGCATGCTGGTGCAGTCCATGCCTCAAGGGGCCACGGTGCGAAGTGTCCCAGGGATGCGACCAGAGACCTTTGACGCACGTGTGACGCACGGACACACAGCAAAGAAGGTGGCCCCAGGAATCCGGATCTCCTGGGGCCACCCTCTTTGACCTCTGCTTATGCGACAGTGTCGCTGTGGTCGGGGTGGCGGGATTTGAACCCACGACCTCTTCGTCCCGAACGAAGCGCGCTGCCAAGCTGCGCCACACCCCGAAACACTGATGACAGTGTAGCGGACACTCCGGGGTACTTGCACATCTGCCGGTGGCAGGGGGTCCGTTAGGTGAGATACCCCCTATGCCGGAGGGGAAACTGGCCGGTCAGCCGTGCCGGGCCAGGGAGGCTGTGGCCAGGGTAGGCGACTCCAACCGCAACGCGATCAAAGTGATGTCGTCGTTTCCGGCGATAGGCAGCTCAGTGAGGAGCCGGTCGCAGAACGTGTTGAGGGGAATCCGGGCCATGGCGGCACAGTGGTGGGCCAGCCGCTCCAACCCGATATCGAGAGACTCGTGGGGGTGTTCCACGAGACCGTCGGTGTAGAGCAGCAGGGTGGCTCCCGAGGGCAGGACTTCGAGCGCCCGGTGGCGCGGCATTGTGGGGTCCACGCCGAGGAGAAGGTCGTGGGCTTTCTCCAAGAAGCGGGTCTCCCCGTTCGGGAGAACGAGCAGCGGCGGCAGGTGTCCGGCCACCGAGTAGTCCACCTGCCAGATGCCGTCACTGTCTGGGGTGACCCGGGCGAGGATGCAGGTGGCCGTCCCTTTGTACTCCCCGGAGCGTTGCACTGCGCCGTCCAGGCGGCGTAGCACTTCGTGAGGGTTGTGCGGGTGGTCGGCAGCGAAAGCGCGGAGCATGTTGCGCATCTGGCTCATGGCGGTGGCCGCGGTCAGGTCGTGTCCGGCCACGTCCCCGATGACGAGCATGATCGTGTCGTCGACGATGAACGCGTCGTACCAGTCACCGCCCACCTCCGCGGAAGTAGGGCTGGTCTGGTAGCGGCCGACGATAGGGAGACCCGGGATGGTGGGGGGATCGCTGAGCAGGCTGTGCTGGAGGGCTCTCGCGACCCGTTGGGTGCGTTGGAAGCTCGCGAACGTGTCGATGGTGGGCTGGAGGTGGTCGATGAGGTCCGCCAGGAGGTCCGCGTCGTCTTGAGTCAGCGGTTCGCGTTCCCCGCAGACGACTGCGACCAGGCTAGCGACGAGTTCCCCCTCGACCGTGATGGGGAGCATGACCACGCTGTTGGCTTTGACTTGGCGGAGCCACCGCGAGCTATTCGGGCTGAGAGGGTCCAAGGGCGGCTTTCCTACCGGGAACACCCGGTGGATGGAGCGCTTCTGCCGGATCAACTCGAGGTATGTGCTTCGGATGGTGAAGCGTGACTGGAACCGTGGCGGCGGCACGGTGATCCCTTCCCGGGCTTTGGTCGCCAGGCGTTCCACAATGAACGGGTTCGCTGATGTTTCAGGCGATGAGGTGGGGGACAACAGGTGGACCGTGCACACATCGGCGACCTCGGGCACGATGACCTCGGGTAACGCCTTGAGCATGTCTTCGATGAGGGCGGTGTTGGAGATCGCCCCAGAGGCACGGTTGAACAGGGCGTGGCGGCGCTGCTCCCGCCATTGTTGTTCCACGTCGGCGCAGGTGCCGGTCCATTCGACGACGACCCCGTTTTCTCGGACGGGGACGGCATGGGCACGGAAGTGCCGGTAGGTGCCGTCGCGTGTTCGTACCCGGAAGATGTACTCCACAGAGTCGGGGACTTCGTCGATTGCCCGTAGCCAGGACGCGAGCAGCGCGGCCCTGTCTTCTGGGGCGACCATGTTCAACCAGCCGTGGCCTCGGGATTCTTCGTGGGGTTGCCCAGTGATCTCCTCCCAGCCGCGGATCCATTGCAGGGAGCCGTCGATGGGGGAGGCGCTCCATTCCACCAGGCTCCCGGAGCGGACGATGCTGGTGTACCGCTGGAGGGCGCGTTTCCGCTGGGCGGCGTCGATGGTTTCGGTGACGTCCGCGATCAGGTTCAGTACTGCGGGTTCTCCGTCGTCCAGGAACACCGGGGTGAAGCTGAGGTTGAAGTAGCGTTCTTGGCGGCCGGCGTTGGGATAGTTGACGGTTACGGGGACTTGGGGGAGGAATTCGGGTTTCCCGGTGGTCATGACCTGGTCGAGGACAAGGATGTATCCCGCTTCGGCAAGGTCGTTGAAGGCTTGCAGCAGGGGTTTGCCGAGTGGGCGCGGGCCGAATATGGCTCGTTGTGCTTCGTTGACGTAGACCAGGCGGTGGTCGGGGCCACGGGTGATGGACACCCCGATAGGGGCCAGGTCGAACATTGTCGACACGGTGGCGGTTAACCGGATTGCGCCGCCGGGTTCTCCGTGGTTCTCTGGCGTCGATCTCGGCACTGGATTCGTACGGCCTCCGGGCAGAGCGGTCTCTACCAGCGTTTATGCCTCATATGCCGGTATGTATGCGTGCCGGGGAGGGGTTGGAGAACGCGAATGTCGATTATGGGGAGCCCGGGTCAGGGACGGGTGGCGGGGCCGCGGTTGTGGGGTGCGGGGTGGGCGGCCCCGCCACGGGGATGGCACTGCGGGGCGGGTTAGGCGCGGGGGATGAGGTCCAAGAGGGCGGCTTCGGGGCGGCAGCAGAAGCGGACTGGGGCGTAGGGGGAGGTGCCTAGCCCGCCGGAGACGTGGAGCCACGACGTTCCGTTCCGGCTGAGTCCCCAGGCGCGGGCCCGGTCGATACCGCAGTTGGTGACGAGGGTGCCGTAGAAGGGGAGGCAGATCTGGCCGCCGTGGGTGTGCCCGGCGAGAAGGAGTTCGTACCCGTCGGCGGTGAACCGGTCGAGGTTCCGCGGTTCTGGGGAGTGCATGACGCCGATGCGTACGTCAGCGGTGGGATCGGCGGGGCCGGCTATCTTCTCGTAGCGGTCGAGGCCGATGTGGGAGTCGTGGATTCCGGCTGCGGCGATCCGCAGGTTTCCTGCGGTGAGGTGGCCTTTCTGGTTGTTGAGGTCGAGCCAGCCTGCTTCGCGCATGGCTGCGCCGAGCTCCCGCCACGGCAGGTCGGGGATTTTGCGTTTCCGGTAGTCGGCTTTGCTGCTGCGCCACAGGTAGCGGGCGGGGTTTTTCGGCTGGGGGGAGAACAGGTCGTTGGAGCCGTAGACGAACAGGCCCGGCCGGTCGAGGAGAGGGCCGAGCGCGTCGAGGAACGGTTTGACCGCTTGGGGGTGGGCGAGGGAGTCTCCGGTGTTGACGACCAGGTCGGGGTTGTGGGCGTCGAGGCTGCGGATCCAGTCGATGAGTAGGCGGCGTCCGGGGGTCAGGTGCGCGTCGGAGAGGTGGAGGATACGCAGCCGGTCGCTGCCGGGGGCGAGTATCGGTATCTCGTAGTGGCGCAGCCGGAACCAGTTGCGTTCCACGACCGAGGCGTATACGAGTCCTGCGACACCGAGGGCGCCGGTGACCGCTGCTGCTGTGCCGATCCGGCGTAGCACTCTGCCCGTGGTGTTCACCACCGCTGAACCTGTCATGGAACGATGGTGTCAGATCCCAGCAGTGCCTGGTTCCGGCGCGCCGGTCACGCGGGTATCGGTGGTGGCGAAAACCGTGGTGGGGGTGGGGCTGCCGGCTGGGCTGTGGTGGACGCCATGGGAAAAATTGCCTGGAGTTCCCCGGAAGGGGCCTCTAGCATCCCTGGCATGTCCGAACTAAAGACCCGGCTGCAAGCCGACCTTACCGCTGCGATGAAGGCACGGGACGCTGTGCGGACTCGGGCGCTGCGCATGCTGCTCACCGCGATCTCCAACGAGGAGGTGTCGGGGAAGTCCGCCCGTGAGCTCAGCGACGACGAGATCATCAAGGTGATCACGAAGGAAGTGAAGAAGCGTCGCGAGGCCGCGGAGGCTTTCGAGCAGGGTGGGCGCGCGGACCGGGCAGCGGACGAGCGTGCCGAAGGCGAGGTGCTGTCCGAGTATTTGCCGGAGCAGCTCAGCGACGAAGAGCTGGCTGATCTGGTTCGGGCGGCGATCGCGGAGGCCGGGGTGAGCGACGTCAAGGGGATGGGCGCGGTGATGAAGCTGCTCACTCCCCGGGTTGCGGGGCGTGCTGAGGGCCGCCGGGTCGCTGACGAGGTGCGCCGCCAGTTGTCGTGACTTTTGTCCCCAGGCTGAGGAAGCGTGTGGCCCTCGAGCACCAGTGCTCGAGGGCCATAGTGGTGAGTTGGGACTAGCTAGAACGCGCCCCACTGGTCATCTAAGGCGGGGAGCTCCCAGCCGCCTCCGCCGGGGAATTCCCAGCCGCCGTTGCCGTTGCCGCCGTTGCTGTTGCCGTTGTCGGCGGGGCCGCGGCTCAGGAAGATGTTGACGACGGAGCCTTCGGCGAGGCGGGAGCCCGCGGAAGGCTCGACGAGGGCCACGGTGCCTTCCGGGTGGCTGGACGGCAGCCGCCGGTCGGCCACGTTCGCCCGGTAGCCGGCGGATTCGATGGCGGCTACCGCTTGGTCACGGGACATGCCAACCACGTTGGGTACGCTTCCCGGGCTGGAAGCCGGGTTGGCGTCCGTGGGGTCCTCTCGTCGTGGCGGCGCGGGTTCGCTGGTGGAGCCGAACCGTGCGGGCGACCGTGCGAAGCTCTTCTCGTCCAGTTTCTTCACGGCTTCCCGCATGGTTTCCTGCCAGATCGGACCGGGGATGGTCGCGCCGTAGACCACCGAGTAGTAGCGTCCGCCGAGGGTGACGTTCCGCAGCGGGTACTGGTTGGGGCCGCGCGGGTCGCCGACGAACACGGCGCCGGCCAGGTTCGGGGTGTAGCCCGCGAACCAGGCGCTCGCCGAGTTGTCGGTGGTTCCCGTCTTTCCGGCGGCAGGGCGGCCGATACCCAGTCCGGTGGCGGTGCCGCCTTTGAAGGTCTGCTGGAGCAGGTAGTTCACGCCGTCGGCGACATCTTTGGAGATGCGCCGTTCGCACTCCGGTTCCATTTCGATGGTGCGCCCGGCCTGGCGGTCGACGATCTTGGTGATCGCCATCGGCTTGCAGTAGATGCCCCGCGAGGCGAAGGTCGCGTAGGCGGCGGCCACGTTCAGCGGGGAGACTTCCTCACTGCCCAGGGTGAAGGAGTTGTTCCCCTGGGTGCGCGGGTTGTCGTAGCTTTGGCCGTCGGCCCGGGTCAGGCCGAGTTTTTCCGCCATTTTGATGACGTTGCACAGGCCGACCCGTTTCTGCAGTTGGGCGAAGTAGGTGTTCACCGAGCCTTTGGTGCCCGACACCATGTTGTGGGTGGCGGCGCCGCCGCTTTCGCTGGAGTTGCTCACTGTCCACGGGGCGAGAGTGTTGCCGTCGCAGTTCTTCTGGCCGGTGACAGTGATGGTGCTGCCCGAGGTGAAGGACGTGCTGTACGGCAGTCCTTTTTCGAGGGCCGCGGCCAGGGTGATGGCTTTGAAGGTGGAGCCGGCTTGGAAGCCGGTGCTGCCGCCGCGGTCGGCGTTGGCTGTGAAGTTGATGGAGGTTTCGCCGAGTTTGCTTTCGTCGGGGCCGTAGTTGCGGCTCTGCACCATGGCCCGGATCTCCCCGGTGCCGGGTTCAATCAAGACTTCGGCGGCGACCTTGCGGGCTTCGTTCTTGCGCGGCACCCACTTGTCTACGGCTTTCTGCCCAGCCTCCTGCATGTCGGGGTCGAGCGTGGTGTAGATCTCCAGGCCTGCGGTGCGCAGCCAGCGGGCGCGTTCGGTTTCGGTCTCCCCGAACGCTTCGTTCTTCTCGATCTCCTGGATCACGTAGTCGCAGAAGAACGGCTGCTTGCTGGGCATGCACCCGTTGCTGGGCGTGGAGATGTCGAGTTCCAGGTCTTGCGCTTTGGTCTTCTCGGCTTCTTCTTCGGTGATCACCCCGGTGGCGACCATCCGGTCGAGGACCACGTCGCGCCGTTCTTGGGCCTGGTCCGGGTTGAGGCGGGGGTTGTACAGCTCGGGGTAGCGGACGAGACCGGCCAGGGTGGCAGCCTGGTTGAGGTTGAGTTCGCTGGCGCTGACGCTGAAGAAGTGCTGGGCCGCGGACTCGGCACCGTAGGCGCCGTCCCCGAAGTAGGCGATGTTGAGGTAGCCCTCGAGGATTTCGTCTTTGGTCATCCGCTGTTCGAGCGCGATGGCGTAGCGCAGTTCGCGGATCTTGCGTCCCAGGGTGGTTTCGCGGGCTTCTTCTTGTTCCGCCTGGGATGTGGCGCTTTCGATCAGCACGTTTTTGACGTACTGCTGGGTGATGGAGGAGCCGCCTTGGGTGCGCCCGGCGATGGTGCGCAGGGCGGCGCGGAAGGTGCCCACGATGTCGAGGCCGCCGTGCTCGTAGAACCGGCTGTCCTCGATGGCGATGATCGCCTGCTGCATGATCGGGGCGATCTGGTCGAGTTCTACCAGTTCCCGGTTCCGGTCGTACACCTCAGCGATGACGCCGCCTTCTGCGTCGTAGATGATCGAGCGTTGGGGCGGCGGCGGGGTCTCTAGCTCGCTGGGCATGTTGAGGAAGCCGGTCGCTACGTTGCGGGCAGCGATGCCGATACCGCCGAGGGCGGGAGCGGCGAGCGCAGCCACGAGTACTCCGGCAGCGACCGAGACCCCGAACAACTGACCGAGTTTCTGCAGCAATGTCCCTTGACCCACCCGTCCAGATTACGTTCGGAAACGAGAAAACAGCGACGAACCGCCGTGGGCTTCGCGTTGTTGTCGGTTCCGGATGTGGTCGATCCGCGAGCCCTGATTCCCATCTTTCCATGATCAGGGACTTGGGGAGGGTCGCCGCCCACACGCACTTTATTACTCTGGGTAGTCACTAGGTGACTAGTTTTCAAAGCTTTAATGGTCCACCTGAGCTATATCAGAAATGGGCCTAATGGGGACTGTTGACTTTGGGGTGCGGACCGTAATTTCTTTACCAGCGGAGATGCAAGAGACGGTACATCTCATACGGGCCCCGCACCCCGTCGTACCCGTTGAGCCGATCCGGTGTGCCCGCAGAGGTCGTCTCTGTTCCTCCGTGCCAGTCGATGTCCGCGCCCGTCGGCTGGCTTCTGTCACAGCACACAACACATGATGATCTTTGGGAGTGGGGCACATGTGGAGTACAGACTGGGCTGCGCGTGCTGCCTGTCGGGAGATCGACCCCGACTCGCTGTTCGTCCAGGGGGCCGCGCAGAACCGGGCCAAACTCATCTGCCGGGGGTGCCCGGTCCGCACCGAGTGTCTGGCTGACGCGCTGGACAACCGGATCGAGTTCGGTGTCTGGGGAGGGATGACCGAACGCGAGCGGAGGGCTCTGCTGCGGCGCCGCCCCGAGGTGACCTCGTGGCGGGCACTGCTCGAAGACGCCCGGCAGCACTACCAGCAGTCCGGGGCTGCTAAGGACCAGTTCGTCAAGGGTTGACGGCACCACGGGCAGGGAGGAAGCCCGTGGCCGCCCGCGCCCCCGGTGCACGTTCCGGAGACCGTGGAGGGTGGTTTTCGGCAGCGACAGAGCAAGACGGGGGAACCAGCCGTCTTCCGGACGGAGCCGTGCAAGCGCGGGACAGGTCCGTCCACCATTCATTGGGAGGGTGTGGGGTGGGGCTGCTCTTGTCGAGGACACGTGGTGAGAGGAGACGCGGCGTCCACGCGACCGAGGGGAGCAGCCGCCCCTTCCTGAGGGCACCGGGCCGTTACGGCACGGTGGACACACCAGCGAGTGCCCGGCCGATCGCGCGGAGCGCGTCCAGGTCGTGGACGTCTTCCGGGTAGGCCGGGACTTCCGCTATCGCAACGTCAGGATGGTCCGCAGCGAACCGGTTGCGCAGTCGCTGCTCCCGGTTCCGCTGTCGGACCCGTCCGGCATGCAGGCGGAGTGCCGCGGCGGCGAGGGGATGCTCCCCGGTTGCTTCGAGCAGCTCCGCCGCGGCCGAGCCTTGTTCCGCTGAGAGGTCGGCGTGGACCTGTTGGACGCGGTTGAGGACCAGGCCGGCCAGCGGCATCTGTTCTGCGGAGAGCCGTGCCACGAAGTAGGAGGCTTCCCGCAGCGCGTCGAGCTCGGGTGCGGCCACGACGAGGAACGCGGTGCCTTCGGTTTGCAGGATCCGGTAGGTCTGTTCGGCCCGTTCCTGGAATCCGCCGAAGACAGCGTCGAACGCGCCGATGAAGGACTGCACGTCTTTGAGGAGCTGGGTGCCGAGGATCTTCGTGATCACCCCGGTCACCAGGCCGAACCCTGCGCCGAGCAGGCGGAAGGCTCCGCCGCGTGCGGGGGTGCCCAGGAATCTGACCAGGCGGCCGTCGAGGAATCTGCCGAGCCGTTTGGGGGCGTCGAGGAAGTCCAGTGCGGACCGGCTGGGCGGGGTGTCGACAACGATGAGGTCCCATTCGTCGGAACGCCGCAACTGGCCCAGCTTCTCCATCGCCATGTACTCCTGCGTGCCCGCGAAGCTGGACGACAAGGACTGGTAGAAGGGGTTGTTGAGGATCTGCTCCGCCCGCTGGGGGTCTGCGTGCGCTTCGACGGTCTCGTCGAAGGTGCGTTTCATGTCCAGCATCATGGCGTGCAGTGATCCGCCGTTGCTGTCCGCGACACCGGGGACCGGGCGCGGGGTGTTGTCCAGTTCGGTCAGTCCCAGGGATTGGGCGAGTCGGCGGGCCGGGTCCACGGTGATCACCACGGTGTGCCGTCCGCGTTCTGCGGCGCGCAAGGCCAGGGCCGCGGCCGTGGTGGTCTTGCCGACGCCTCCGGAGCCGCAGCACACCACGATTCGGGTGCCGGGGTTGTCGAGGAGGTCGTCCACGTCGAGGGTGCGGGGAGGGGTGGGGTTCACACTGCCCCCTGGTCGCGTAGTTCGCGGGCGAGTCGGCGGAGGCCGTCAAGGTCGACCCCGTCGTCGAGGAAAGGGACGTCGTAGCAGGGGCGTCCGGCTGCGGCGAGCCGGCTGCGGGCTTCGGCTGCTACTCGCATGTGCCGGGCGTGTTCCACGATTTCTTTGGACAGCTCCTGGGCGAGACGGGACGGGTCGGGGAGGCTGGCGGCCTGAAGGCCGCGGGTGAGCGCGGCGACGTCGACGACACCTTGGGACGCTGCGGCGAGCACGGAGTCCTCTAGCAGCGCGGGGCGGACCATGTTCACCAGGATGCCTCCCACATGCAGTCCTGCGTCGCGTGCCTCCGCGATTCCCTCCACGCATTCTTGGACCGGCATTTCTTCGAGCAGGGTGACGAAGTGCACCACGGTTTCGGGGGAGCGGATGACGTCTATGACCCGGGCGGCGTGGTCGCGGACCGGGCCTACCCGGGCCAGGCCGGAGACTTCGGCGGTGACGTTGAGGAAACGAGTGATGCGGCCGGTGGGCGGGGCGTCGAGCACTACGGCGTCGTAGACGTACGGGCCGGGACCGTCGTGCCGGGCACTCTGCGGGGTGCGGCGGCGCACTGCTTCGGTGACTTTGCCGGTCAGGAGGATGTCGCGGGCGCCGGGCGCGATCGTGGTGGCGAAGTCGATGACGCCGAAGCGGCGGAGTGCACCGCCGACCCGGCGCAGGCCGTAGAACATCTCCAGGTATTCCAGGAGCGCTGCCTCAGCGTCGACGGCGAGCGCGTAGACCGTGCCGCCGTTGTCGGCGGCGGCGATTTCGCGTTCCGCATAGGACAGCGAGTCGAGGCCGAAGAGCGGGGCGATGCCGTGCCGTTCTTCAACTTCCACCAGCAGCACTTTGCCGCCTTCCGCGGCCAGGGCTAGAGCGAGTGCTGCGGCGACGGTGGTTTTCCCGGTGCCTCCTTTGCCGGTGACGACGTGGAGGCGGACTCCGTCCCAATCGCGATCGCGTGAGCTCACCCCACGGAGTCTATGCACTGCGGGTTGAGGTCTCGCCCTGCCGCCGCCGGGAGTGATGGTGCTGGTAAGGGTCATGGACCCCTGCCGTGCGGGGAACGGTCGCTATAAGGTTGGCGCCATGACGAAGTGGGAGTACGCGACTGTGCCGTTGTTGTCGCACGCAACCAAGCAAATTCTGGACAATTGGGGCGAAGACGGGTGGGAATTGGTCACGGTGATCCCCGGCCCCACGATCGGCGATGACCCGCGCAACCAGCAGTTGGTCGCCTACCTGAAGCGCGAGAAGAAATGACGACGAAGACCCCTGAGACACGATTGGCGGAGCTCGGGCACACCCTGCCCGAGGTGGTCCCTCCCGTGGCCGCATACCTGCCGACCGTGCGCAGCGGGAGCCACGTCTACGTCTCCGGGCAGCTTCCGGTGGTCGGCGGGGAGCTCCGTGCGACCGGCAAAGTGGGGGCCGACGTCGACCCGGAGCAGGCCAAGGAGCTGGCCGCGGTGTGCGCGTTGAACGCGATCGCCGCCATCAAAGCCGAGGTGGGCGAACTGTCCCGGGTGAAACGCGTGGTCAAGGTCGTGGGATTCGTGGCCAGCGACCCGTCGTTCACCGGCCAGCCGCAGGTCATCAATGAGGCCAGTGAACTGTTCACCGAGGTGTTCGGCGAAGCCGGCAAGCATGCGCGTAGCGCGGTGGGTGTGGCCGTGCTCCCGTTGAACGCCCCGGTCGAGGTTGAGGTGATCGTCGAGGTCGACTAGTCCGGTCCGACCAGGCAACGTCACCGTCCCCCGGGGAGGAGGCTCCGTGTCAGCGAACCATTCAGAATGCCGGCGGGAAGAAGAGGAGAAGCCTTCCTCCGCTCCCGTGTCTCCCTCCGAAGAAGCGACTCTCTCGGAGGGTGAGGTCATCCGCCACCTTGGCAGCGGCGAGATCACTCCCCGCATGTGGGACGTGCTCGCGGGGCGGGTGACTCCGGTGCGGCCTCGGGACGCCGCGACCGTGCTGCTGGTGCGTCAGGCAGATCGAGGTCTCGAGGTGTACCTGCTGCGGCGGGTCGCTTCGATGCGGTTCGCTCCGGGCATGTACGCCTTCCCCGGGGGGTCGGTGGATCCGCGGGACAGCGACCACACGATCCGCTGGAGCGGGCCGCCGCCCCGGGAGTGGGCTCGCGCGTTCGGGGCGGACGAGGCACTGGCGCGCGCCCTCGTCTGCGCGGCGGTACGGGAAACCTTTGAAGAGTCCGGGGTGCTGCTGGCCGGTCCCTCCGAGAATGAAGTGGTAGCCGATACGCGGGGGGACGACTGGGAGGAAGACCGGCAGGCGCTGCTCAACCGTTCCCTGTCGCTCGCGGAACTGCTTGACCGGCGAGGGCTGGTGCTCCGCTCGGATCTACTGTGTCCGTGGGCGCGGTGGATCACCCCGGCGATGGAGCCGCGCCGCTACGACACCAGGTTCTTTGTCGCGGTCCTGCCGGAAGGCCAGCAGCCTCGCGACGTGGGCGGGGAAGCCGACCATGTCACGTGGATGTCCCCGGAGGAGGCGGTGCGGCAGTGGCGGGCGGGGCAGTTGGCGATGCTGCCGCCCACGGTGGCCAACCTGAAGAGCCTCATCGGATACGCCACACCTGAGGAGGTGTTGGCCGCGGAACGGGAGATCGTTCCGGTGCAACCGGAGTTCCGGAAGTCTGCGGGGGGAATCACACTGATCGTTCCCGATGGTGTTGATTATCCGTTCTGATGGACCCCCTAGTCGGGCATGCCGCGAAAAGAGGTGCGATGAGGATCGACGGTTCCGGGACGCTGCGCGCAAGTTGCGTTCTCTGCCCGAATCCCGGCCCGATGACGCTCGACGGAACGAACACGTGGATACTGCGGGAGCCTGGCGCCCGCAACGTGCTGGTGGTCGACCCCGGACCCCATCACGAACGGCACCTGGAGCGTGTTGCGCGCATGGTGCAAGAGCAGGGATCCCAGGTCACCCAGGCCCTGCTCACCCACGGCCATGCCGACCACGCCGCGGGGGCACGGTACTTCTCCGAGCTGACCGGCTGCCGTGTGCGCGCGGTCGATCCGGCGCATCGCATCAGCGGGGACGGGCTCGACGACGGAGAAGTGGTCGAAGCAGACGGACTGCGGGTACGGGTGCTGCGCACGCCCGGGCACACCGCGGACTCGGTGAGCTTCCACCTGCCTGCGGACGACGTCGTCCTCACCGGGGACACCGTGCTGGGGCGGGGCACCACGGTGATCGTCGGAGAAGACGGCGGAGACCTGGGCGACTATTTGAATTCCCTGATTCGGCTGCGTGACCTGGTGGACAGCGCGAACATCCGCGCCCTGCTGCCCGCGCACGGGCCCGTCTGCACGGATCCGCTGCGGAAGCTGAACTCTTACATCCAGCACCGCGAAGAGCGGCTAGGACAGATCCGTGACGCGGTGGCGGCCGGGGCGGACACGCTGGCCGAGATCGTGGACCGGGTGTACGCGGACGTGGATCCCGCGCTGCGTGCCGCGACCGAAGCGTCCGTCCGCGCCCAGGTGCGGTACCTCGTGGACCGCGGAGACGTTCCCGTGGAGGTTCTGGCGGACTGAGCCTGCCCGCGGCGCGGCCGGGCGGCACGGGCATGCCGAGCACACTCGACGTGCCGGGGTCGGCGGAGCGGCCGCTTCACCGGTGTTCCTACTGCGCGGAGGATGGTTGTCCGGCACGGTCCGACCGCCCGACGCCGCGGGACTGAGGCGGTCGGACCGGGGTCGAAGTCAGCGGGCGCGGCGACGCAGCCGTTCCACGTCGAGCAGGACCACGGCTTTGGCTTCGATCCGCAGCCAGCCGCGCAGCGCGAATTCGGCCAGCGCCTTGTTGACGGTTTCGCGTGACGCGCCCACGAACTGGGCCAGCTCTTCTTGCGTCAGGTCGTGGTGGACGTGGAGCCCGTCCTCGCTCTGCTTGCCGAAACGTTCCGCCAGGTCGAGCAGGGCCTTGGCGACACGGCCGGGAACGTCGGTGAAGACCAGGTCCGCCACCACGTCGTTGGTCCGCCGCAGTCGGGTGGCCAGCGCCTTCAGCAGGTGGACGGCGACCTCGGGCTGCCGCATGATGAACGGCCGCAAGTCGTCGTGGCCCAGCCCGGCCAACACAGCGTCGGTTACCGCAACCGCGCTGGCCGTCCGCGGTCCCGGGTCGAACAGGGAGAGCTCACCCAGCATTTCGCCCGGGCCGAGAACCGCCAGCAGGTTCTCACGGCCGTCAGCGGACTTGCGGGTGAGTTTGACCTTTCCGCTGAGCATGACGTAGAGACGGTCACCCTCGTCTCCCTCGGAGAAGAGTGTCTGGCCCCGGCCGAGTCGCACCTCGGTGATGGAAGAACGCAGCGCGGCCGCGCCTTCTTCGTCAAGCGCCTCGAACAGGGGGGCCTTGCTCAGCACCTCGTTGGTCTCGTCCACCATTCCTCCTCGCAGCCTGACCGTCAACAGTGTGACGCACATCGCACAAGCTGTGAAACCGGCGTGTTCCCTGGTGGACCCCACCGGGGGTACGAGCAGCTCGTCACAGCCGACGTCAGCACTTCGATCCTAGTTGTTTCTCGAGGGCGTGGCTGCGGACTCCGCTGGAGTGCCGGGAGGAAACCGCGGATAACACAGCCTGAGGCTGTCGCGGAATCCCGCGCTGACCGGGCACGAAGCAGAAAAGATACGTAGGCTGGAACAGTGTCCCGCAACGTATACACTGCTTCCTCCTCCCCCGGTGCTAGCGGCGACGCGTCCGCAGCGGAGCGCGACACGCCCACGGGTGAGACTCGCCTCGCTTTGATGAGACGTTCCCGACAAATCAACCGGGAATTGGCGCGAATGTATCCCGACGCGCACTGTGAGCTTGATTTCACTACCCCCCTCGAACTCCTGGTAGCCACCATCCTGTCGGCCCAGTGCACGGACCGGAGGGTCAACAAGGTGACCCCCGTGTTGTTCGCCCGCTACCGCTCTGCAGCCGACTATGCTTCGGCCAACCAGGAGGAGCTCGAAAACATCATCCGCTCCACTGGCTTCTACCGCACCAAGGCGCGCAACATCATCGCGCTTGGCCAGCGGTTGTGCGACGAACACGGCGGAGAAGTTCCCGACCGGTTGGAAGACTTGGTGAAACTGCCGGGTGTGGGCCGCAAGACCGCCAACGTGGTGCTGGGCAACGCCTTCGGTGTTCCCGGCCTCACCGTCGACACCCACTTCGGACGGCTTGTGCGCCGCTTCGGGATGACCCGGCAGACCGACCCGGTGAAAGTGGAACAGGAGATCGCTGCCCTGTTCCCGCCCGAGGAGTGGACGATGCTATCCCACCGGCTCATCTGGCACGGGCGCCGAGTCTGCCATGCCCGCCGCCCCGCGTGCGGTGCCTGCGAACTCCAGCACCTGTGCCCCTCCTACGGTGAAGGACCGGTGGACGAGGAGACCGCGCGGCGGCTGGTACGGACGGGGCCGTTCTCATGAGACCGCAGATCACTACTCCGGAATGGCTGCTGTCACTGACCGAGGCCGCGAAGCGGATGCCGGTGCCCGTCGAGATGCGGCCCCCAGCTTCCGGTGGGCGCAGCTCCGCGGTCCTGCTGCTGTTCGGGGAAGGCGAAGCCGGGCCCGACGTACTCCTCATCCAACGCAACACGGGGCTGCGGCGCCACTCGGGGCAGCCCGCCTTCCCCGGAGGGGCGCTCGAACCGCAGGACGCCGGGCCAGTGGACTGTGCCCTGCGGGAAGCCGAAGAGGAAACGGGGGTGGTCCGCGACGGAGTCCACGTGCTCGGCACCCTGCCGGAGTTCTACATTCCTCCCACAGGGTTCCGCGTCACCCCTGTGCTGGCGTGGTGGCACACCCCTTCTGAAGTGCGTGCCGTCGACACAGACGAAGTCGCCTCGGTGACCCGTGTCCCCATCGCAGAGCTCGCCGACCCGGCCAACCGGGTGCGTACAGTGCTGTCCAACGGGCGCACCGGCCCGGCGTTCCGGGTGCGCGGCATGCTGGTGTGGGGATTCACCGCTGGGATACTGGATCGTCTGCTCGTGTTGGGCGGGTGGGAACGGCCGTGGCGTGACCAGAATGTGGAAGTCATCGACGTGTTCCGACCCGTGGCCCGAGACGGTGGCGGCACACCTTAAAACAACCTTGGGGACAGCGGAGAGGAGCGGGTGTGCTGGACGCGATCCTCGTCGTGCTCATTATCGTCTTCGCGATCTCGGGCTACCGGCAGGGGTTCATTGTCGGAGTCCTGAGTTTTGTGGGCTTCATCGGCGGGGGAGTCCTGGCTGCGCTCGGCGCGCCTCCGGTCATCCAAGCGTTCGTCCCCAACCCCACGCAGCAGGCGCTCATCGCGATCGCGATGGTGTTCCTGTTCGCCGCGCTCGGCCAGTTCTTCACTTCCTATCTGGGCGCGCTCATCCGCAACCGGGTCACGTGGAACTCGGCGCGGATCCTCGACGCCATGGGCGGGGCCCTGGTGAGCACCCTGTCGGTGCTGCTGGTGTCCTGGCTGGTGGGGAGCGCCGTCGCTAACTCGATGATTCCTCTGGTCACCGAGCAGGTGCAGAATTCGCGGATCCTGCGGACGGTGGACCGGGTCATGCCTGATCCGGCGCAGACCTGGTTTTCCACCTTCCGCAGGATCGTCGACCAGAGCGCTTTCCCGCAGGTCTTCAGCGGGTTGGGCACCAGCGAGCCCGCGGAGGTCGCGGAACCCGACCCGTCGGTGCTCAACACTGAAGAGCTGCGGCGGGCAAGCCAGAGCGTCGTCAAAGTGCTGGGGAACGCGCCCTCCTGCCAGCGTCGGGTCGAAGGCACCGGGTTCGTCTACGCGCACGAGCGTGTCATGACGAACGCGCACGTGGTGGCCGGGGTGGAAGAGGAGCTGCGGATCGTCACCCGGGACGGTACCCAGTACGAGGCGATCGTGGTCCTCTACGACCCCCAACAGGATCTTGCGGTGCTCGCCGTGCCCGGTCTCGACTTGGAGCCGCTGGAATTCGAAATGCAGGCGAAGAAAGGCGACGACGCGGTCGTCGCCGGTTTCCCCCGGGACAGCGGGTTCACCGTGGTCCCCGCCCGGATCCGCGCCGAGCAGACCGCACGGGGACCCGACTTCTACCACTCCCAGCAGGTGAGCCGGGAAATCTACCAGGTGCGCGCGGTGATCCAGCCGGGAAACTCTGGGGGGCCGCTGCTCTCACCCCGGGGAACCGTGTACGGGGTGGTGTTCGCGGCCGCCACCAATGACGAAGAAACCGGTTACGTGTTGACCGCAGAAGAGGTTGCCGCGAACGCGGAAGCGGGAATCCGCGCTACCACGCCGGTGTCCACTCAGGAATGCGACTAGGCGCACCGCTGCCATGGCGGATTTGTGTGGTGCTTGAGGGGACGGGGGAAGGAATTACGGGCGTCTCACCATGAGACGCCCGTGGACGTGCGGAAGGCGTCAGTCGAGTCCATGCGCCTCGGAGATGTCCGCCTCGTTACTGGCCAACGGCCAGCTCATGCGGATCACCGTGCCGTTCTCGCTGGGTTCGATACTCACCTCGTCAGCCAAACCGCGGATGACGGCAAGGCCGACATCAGGTGACAATCCGCCGAACCCGCCTGAGGTGAGGGATTCACCGAGCGAAGCGTGCGGCCCGCCCTCGAAACCGTTGAACGCTGGAGCGCCGTTCTCCTTGGCTGGGGCGTGGTCGGAAACGACCACTTCGAAGCGGCCGGAACGGCTGCCGTTGATCCGATCGGGACCTGAGGGGCCACCGGGTCCCGTCGGGCCGGAACTGTCGATCAACTCCAGCTTGATCGGCTGGTCGGGGCAGTGGGTGCGATGAGCCTCCACGGCGCGGGAGCACGCCTCGCCCACGGCCAGGCGAATCTCGTCGAGGGTCGACTCGCTGACACCCGCCCGCCGGGCCACGGCCGTAGCCATGAGCCTGGCGGTGCGGACATGCGCGGGCAGCGCGCTAATCGTGAGTTGGACAACCGCCATCGTTGGCTTACGACTGCTTCGACTTGCGCTTGTCGATGGCCTCCTGCACCGACTCGTAGATACCGAAGACCTTGGTCAGACCGGTGATCCGGAAGATCTTCAGGATCCGCTCCTGGGTGCAGACCAAGTCCAGGGTGCCGTCGTGGGCCCGCACGCGCTTGAGACCGCCCACAAGCACACCGAGCCCGGTCGAGTCGAGGAACTCCACCTTCTCCATGTTGACGATGAGGTGGTGGTGGCCCTTGTTCACCAGGTCGATGAGGAGCTCTCGCAGGCGAGGCGCCGTATAGACGTCGATTTCCCCTTCGACGACGACCTCGGTGTCGTCTTGGGTGTGGTGATCAAGCTTCAAGTCCACTGGTCCTCCAGCACCGAACAGCGAAAACTCGCGAGGGATCCTCTGCCGGGCGTTACCCTCTCCGGACGAAATTCAATCACGCCAGGCTGTTGTATCTATGGCAAAGTCAAGAAAACCACGCCGTAGCGCCAGTCGTACCCCCAGATGTCACACTGAAATCGTTCAGCTATCAACTGCGGTCCCGAATAACCAAGGCGCACGATCCTGTGGAGGGTGTCGGGTGTGAACCGTTGGGAGCCGGTTCTCCAACGGCTGCGGCGTGACCATACCCGCACCGCGCAGGTGACCCATGTGGAAAGCCTGACGAATAGTCCCGGGGTGAGGGAGGACTGGCCGGGCTGGGCGTCGCCTGCGGTGGTGGAACGCATGGTCAAGTCAGGTGTAGCGAAGCCCTGGTCGCACCAGGTGCGGGCAGCGAACCTGGCTCACAGTGGCAGCAATGTGATCATAGCCACTGGCATCTCTTCCGGGAAGTCGTTGGGTTTTCTGCTGCCGTGCACCGCGGCGATCGCCGAGGGCGGCAGCGTGCTCTACCTGGCTCCCACCAAAGCACTCGCCGCCGACCAGGAGCGCAAACTCGCGGAGCTGGCGCTGCCCGGGGTGCGGGCTGCCGTCTACGACGGCGACACCCCGATGGAAGAACGGTCCTGGGCCCGGGCGCACGCCAACTACGTGCTGACCAACCCTGACATGCTGCACCGTTCGATCGTGGCGCGCCACCCGGTCTGGGCGGGGTTTCTGCGCCGGCTCAGCTATGTCGTGGTGGATGAGGCCCACCACTATCGGGGAGTGTTCGGGTCGCATGTCGCGCAGATCCTGCGGCGGCTGCGGCGGGTGTGCGGCTGCTACGGTGCCGAGCCGCGGTTCATCCTGGCGTCGGCGACCACGGCGACGCCGGCGGAGACAGCGCAGCAGCTCACCGGGCTTCCCGTGGTCGCGGTCACCGGGGACGGTTCGGCGCGCGCCTCGCTGCGGTTCGCTCTCGTGGAGCCGGAGCTGACGGAGAAGACCGGGGAGCAGGGGGCGCCCCTGCGGCGCACGGCGACAGCGGTCGCCGCGGAACTGTTGGCTGACCTGGTGTCCCATGAGGTGTCCACTCTGGTGTTCGTGCGGTCCCGGCAGGCGGCTGAACTGGTTGCGCTGGCGGCGCAGCGGGCACTGGCCGATGCGGGGCGCCCAGAGCTGGCCCGGCGCGTAGCCGCGTACCGGGGCGGCTACCTGGCTGAGGACCGGCGGCGGCTGGAGCAGCGCCTGCGGTCCGGGGAGCTGCTGGGACTGGCCACCACCAACGCGCTTGAGTTGGGGGTGGACGTGAGCGGACTGGACGCTGTGGTGCTCGCCGGCTGGCCGGGGACGCGGGCCTCGCTGTGGCAGCAGGCCGGGCGGGCCGGCCGGAGCGGCCGTGACGCGTTGGCCGTGTTCGTCGCACGGGACGATCCGCTCGACACCTACCTGGTCCACCATCCCGACGCGATCTTCGGGCAGGACGTGGAAGCGACGGTCCTGGACCCGGACAACCCCTATGTGCTCGCCCCGCACTTGTGTGCCGCAGCCGAGGAACTTCCGCTCGCCCCGGAAGAACTGCCGATCTTCGGTCCGAACGCGTCCGATGTGGTTGCCGAGCTGGTGGGCCGAGGGCTGCTGCGCCGCCGCCCTCGAGGCTGGTTTTGGACGCGTCGGGAACGGGCCTCCACCTTGGCCGATATCCGGGGGTCGGGCGGGGCGCCGGTCCAGATCGTGGACGAAGACAGCGGCGTGCTGCTGGGCTCCGTGGACGAGGCCACGGCGAGCTCGGCCGTGCATCCCGGCGCGGTCTACCTGCACCAAGGGTTCAGCTATGTGGTCTCCGCGTTGGACTTGGAGAGCGGAATCGCCTTGGTGCGCGGCGAAGACCCCGGCTACAGCACCTGGGCGCGGGAGGTCACCCACATCGACATCCTCACCACCGCGCGCGAGGAGCGGTGGGGGGAAGCCACAGTGTGCTTCGGGAAAGTGCGGGTGGCCCGCCAAGTGGTGAGCTATCTGAGACGCGACCTGCGCACCGGGGCGGTCCTGGACGAGCGTCCGCTGGAACTGCCGGAGCGGGTCCTGGAGTCGCAGGCGGTGTGGTGGACGGTCGGTCCGGACGCTGAGGAACGGCTGCGGGACGAAGGGGTGGAGCTGCGCGGCGCTGCCCACGCAGCCGAGCACGCGTCGATCGGCCTGCTGCCGCTGTTCGCCACCTGCGACCGGTGGGATATCGGCGGGGTGTCCACTGCGCTGCACCCCGACACCGGGCTGCTCACCGTCTTCGTCTACGACGGGCACGAGGGAGGCGCAGGGTTCGCGGAACGCGGCTACGCCGCTGCGCGGGACTGGTTGCGCGCCACACGGGACGCGATCGCGGCCTGCGAGTGCGCTACCGGGTGCCCGTCCTGCATCCAATCGCCCAAATGCGGTAACGGCAACGAGCCGCTCAGCAAGCCGGGAGCGGTCCGGCTCCTGGACGCGCTGCTGGAAGCGGCCTAGCCAGGCCGGGGATACAGCCTTGTGCTCTGCGCCGACCGGACCAGCCCGGGAGACTGCGGTGAGCTGCGCTGGTCCTATACGGCCCGGCACAGCTACGGTGACCGTAACAGTCAGCCCAGACACGGTGCAGTCGACCAGCCGGGCCTGGTTCGCGTGCGCAGTGCGGCGGGCCACCGCGCAGGCCCGGTCGGCCCCCGAGGCGGCCTGCTCCGCCCCGGCGAGGGCGGCGAGGTCAGCGGCGGCAGCAGCCCGGTGCCGGTCCACGCGTACGCTCGCCACCACGACGATTGCGACTACGCACGCCCAGACCAGCATGGCGAAGGTGAGCACCCACACGGTGCCGGAGCCGCGATCAAGGGCTGGAGGGCGCATCAGCACTCCTCACCGCTAGAGCATCCACCTCGGGTTCCGCGGGGATCGCGGCGGTGCCGCTGACCCGCACTGTCGGAGGCAGCCCGGGGATGATCCGGACCGGGGCAGTGACCTCTACCCGGGCGAAACCTTCCGCCATGGACAGTTCCGCCGTGGCCTCCGGGGGACCGGCCTGGGCGACAAGGGAGCGGACGACTGCCTCGTCGTCGCCGCGCGCGAGCGCGCGGGCCCCCACCCGGGCAGCGTCCACGCACGCCACGTGGGCTGCTGCGGCGTGGACACAGCAGAGCGCGACGCCCAGCAGCAGCGCCAGCCCGGGGAGCACCACCGCGGTTTCCGCGGTCACCGCTCCCCGGTCCCGGAACAGGGCACTGGTGCCCTGGCGTGCCGGGGCTGTGGGACGGGCCGTGGGAGGGCGGCGCATCGGCTCAACCACCCATCCCGAGAGCGTCGATGACCATGCGGGTGAGGGCGGTGCGGAGCTCAGCGCTGGTCAGAATGGCGTAGAGGACCGCGGCGAACGCGCAGGCCGCCACAGTGACGAGGGCGTATTCGGATGTGGCCATTCCGGTGTCGCGGCCGCGGCCAGCGGACCGAAGAAGACAGCGGAGCAGCAGAACAGGAGCAGCAGACACAGGAACCTCCGTACAAGGCGAGGGCGTAACAGCCCGACACAGCGTTTAGCGTGGCCGGGCGATACGGGGCGTGCGGCGGGGGAAGACGCGGCTGTGGATAACTCGAGACCGGCGCTGGTAAGGCCGCTGGGCGGTCAGGGAAGGACCAGACCAGACACGAGGCCCGCGGCCAGGGGCACCACGCCGAGGAGGACGAACGCGGGCAGAAAGCACACACCCAGGGGGATGACGACGGCTACCCCGGTGCGGTGGGCCAGCTCGAGGGCTGTCGCGCGGGCGGTACGGCGGCAGTCGGCGGCGTGGGACTCCACCACGTCGGCCAGTGGGGCGCCAGTGTGGCTTGCCCGGGCCAGGGCCCGGCCTACCGCGGCCAGCTCTGCGGGGGCGTGCAGACTCTGCCAGGCGCGCGCCGGATCGGCGCCGAGCCGTAACTGCCGGGCCACCCCGTCCAGCGCGGTACCGAGCGGCCCGCCGAGAGCCTGGGCTACCGCCGCCACCATGTCGGTGGGGTGTGCTCCCGCGCGCAGCCCGGCCGCCAACAGGTCCAGGGCCAGGGGCAGCACGGCCGTGATCTCCGTGTCCCGCCCGGCGGACGGTGGGGACGCTGCGGCCCGTTTCCGCCGCCACACCACGAACCCGGCGAGGAGTGCGCCCCCGAACAAGCCGAGTCCTGCCCCGCCCAGCGCCCAGCAGGCCGCGAGTACGGCAGCAGCGGCGAGCATGCGGGGAAGCCGGGGCAGAAGCCGGGGTGGGCGGCGTAGGGCAGGGGCCGACAAGGCGGCGAGCCGCCGTTCTGCGGGCGACCGGCCGTCTCCGACCGCGAGCGCGCCCGTTCCAGCGGCCAGCGCGATGACAGCGACATCGAGACCCGTCACAGGTGCCTCCGTTCACATTCCCGCGGTGCGCAGCACTCGGTGGACGAGACGCCGGGTCCACCACACGCCCGCGGCGTTGAGCGCGATCCCGGCGCACAGGCAGCCCCATCCGAGCGGTGTGGTGAACAAGAAGAGGAGGGGAGCACCACCCAGCGCACTCGCCATCAGCAGCCCGGCAATGGGAAGCCCGGCGAGCAGCACCGCGGTGGTGCGTGGTCCCGCAAGGTGGATGTCGAGTTCACGGTGGAGCGCATCCTGGTGTGCCAGCGCGTCCGCGAGGCGTTCCACGACCGCCGCTACACCGGTGCCGGACGAGGCAGCGACCTGCCAGCACACCGCGAGGCTCGCCCATGCCGTGCCGCCGGGACGGCGGGACGCAGCCCGCAGCGCAGGCACCGGGTCGTGTCCCGCTTCAGCGAGCACTGCTGCTTCGGCGAGTTCCGCCGCGATGAGCGGGTCAGCGCCGCGGAGGGCGGCGGCGAGCGCCTTCCCCGGGGAGCTGCCGCAGCGGAGCTCCGCGGCGATAGCCCGGCACACGTCAGCGCAGCCGCGCAGGCGGCGGCGCGCCAGCAGCCCGGGGCGGTGCGTCAACCGGCGCCGCACCACTGCTGCCAGGGCACGCAGTGAAGGACGCGGAGCGCGAGCCGTGGTGAGCGCCCGCAACCGGAGTTCGGCGGCGGACGGCAGTACCCACACCACGGCGCAGCCCAGCCAGCCGGCCGTCCACACCACCATCCCGTAGCGGGCGATCCCGTCGGCGAGCATGGTCACTGCCCCCTCCCCGGCGGTACAGCGATCCGGTCGCACAATTCGGGGAACGCGGTGTCGTGCACCAGGTCGCCGTGCGCGGTGAAGGTGACCGCCGGTACCGCTGCCACCAGGCCGTCGCACCCGCGGCGCAGAACGCACACTTGGGCGACGCGGCGTGGCCCGCTGGGTGGGCGGACCAGGTGGACGACGAGTGCGCGGGTGGCGGCGAGCTGGCTGTGCACGGCTTCGCGGCTCAACCCGGCCGCGCACCCCAGTGCTTCGATACGGGCGGGGACGTCGGCTGCGGTATTGGCGTGCAGGGTCCCCGTGCTGCCTTCCTGGCCCGTGTTGAGGGCGTGCAGCAAGGAGACGACTTCGGGGCCGCGCACTTCGCCGACGATGAGCCGGTCGGGGCGCATCCGCAGTGCTTGGCGGACGAGTTCGTGGAGTTCCACTCCGCCGCGCCCTTCGATGTTGGGTGGACGCGACTGCAATCGGACCACGTGGGGGTGGTCGGGGCGGAGCTCGGCAGCGTCTTCGACCAGCACCAGCCGCTCGGTGGGAGCGGCAAGGGACAGCAGGGTGGACAGCAGCGTGGTCTTCCCGGTGCCGGTGCCGCCGGAGATGAGGAAAGCGCACCGGGAGGCCACGAGGGAATGCAGCAGAGCCGCCCCTGCCGGGGGAAGCGTGCCCAAGGAAACCAGTTCCGGAAGGGAGAACACGCGGTGGCGGGGCAGCCGCAGCGACAGCCGGGGACCTTCCGGGGACACCGGGGGCAGGACCGCGTGCAGCCGCGCCCCGGAGGGGAGCTGGGCGTCCACCCACGGTTCCGCCGCATCCAAGCGGCGGCCGGCCTGGGCTGCCAGCCGTTGCGCTAGGCGGCGCACCGCGTCGTCGTCGGGGAAGCCAATGTCGTTGACGCGGCGCAGCCCGGTGCCGTCGTCCACCCAGATCTCGTGCGGGCCGTTGACCAGGATGTCGGTGATGTCCGGGGCGGCGAGCAAGGGTTCCAACGGTCCGGCACCGGTGAGGTCGGCGCGGAGGAGCCGGGAGAGCGCCAGCACTTCGGCGTCGCCCAGGGTGGTGTCTTCCGCGCGGACTGCGGCGGCTACCGCGGCGGGGGTCGGTTCCACCGACTCGCGCATGAGCCGGGTGCGGACTGCTTCGAGCAGTCGCGCCACCGCTGTTCCGGAAAGGGAAAGTTGGCTGCTCATGCCGACCGGACCCGTTCCGGGCACAGGTGGGCGACGAATGCTTCGCTGAACGCGACGAGAGGGGACCGGGTGCGGCGCGTGGGCAGTTCCCCTTGGTCGAGGAGGCGGGGCAGTTCAGTGTCGTCGGGGAGGTCTCCGGCGAGGGGCAGTTTGAGCGAGGACGCCACCGATTCCGCGGACAGGATGTCGGGGGTTGCGCCGCGGACCACCAGCCGCAGGTCCGCAACGGAGTCCCGGAGGGCGGGCAGCAGCCGTTCCGCGGCCACGACGGCAGACACTTCAGCGGGGAGGATCATCAGGGCGACCGTGGTGCGGCGCAGTACTTCTTCCGCAGCGGCGTCGAGGGCCCGGGGCAGGTCAACGACCAGCATCTGGCATCCCCGGGTAGCGGCGTGGAGCACGGTGCGCATGGCTTGCGGGGGAATCGGGGCGTACGGGCCGTGCCGGGTCCAGGTCACCACGGGAAGACCGTGGATGTGGGGCAGCGAGTCGCGGAGTGCTGGCCAGAGCATGCGTCCCTGTCGGTTGCTGAACTCCTCCCAGCGGGATCCGGGCACGTGCTCGGCACCCAGCAGGATGTCGAGTCCTCCGCCGAGCGGATCGGCGTCGACCAGTGCGGTGCGCAGTCCGGCACGGTGCCCGGCGAGCGCGAGTGCCGCGGCGAGCAGGCTTGCTCCGGCCCCGCCCCGGCCGCCGATCACGGAGACGACCAGGGCTTCTTCCCCGGCATGGTCGGTGGATTCGGTGAGGAGCGCCACCAGCTGCTGTTCTGCATCGGGTAGGACGAGAACGTCTCGGGCGCCGATCCGCATGGCGTCGGGGTAGACGCTGAAGTCCAGGGCCGGGGAGAGGGGGGTGCGGCTGACCACGACCGCGTGCGCATGCCGGGGCGGTTCGGCGCGGGCGAGCACGCCCACCAGGTCGGTGCCGACGACGACGAGAGGTGCCTGCGCCCAGTAGCGGCTGCTCCGTGCCGCAGAGGAGACCACGGTGACGTCGACGTTGGCTGCGGCAGCGAGGCGGAGCAGGTCGTCGAGGAGCGCCGGATCGTCGGTGAGGAACAGGGGACGTGCGGAAGATGTGGACGGCATCGCGGACCTCCCAAGACAGCGGTGTGCCGGGTGTCCACGCTTCCGTAGCTGTCTGGGCGGTGCGAAGCCGAACTGTGCGAGCTGTGGATAACCACGGTTGACAAGGGTGCTGCACAGCAGTGCCGGGCCGGGAAAGCTCCGGCGTCCAAGGGGACGGCCCCCGCCAGGGGGGAAAGGCGGGGGCCGTCCGACGGTCCGACTCCGGGGGGAAGAGTCGGTCCCGTATCCGGTGAGGTCAATGGGGAGGGCAATCGTAGGAGTGCCGTTTCCCATGCGGGAACGGGGTGTTCTCCGCGGTCTCCAGCCGGATCGACCCTCCGAGTAATAGATAATATACGTAAAGTTATCGAGTCACTTTACCTACTTGACGAAAAAATAGCCTTCCGGCCCCTTTCCAAGCTGTCTGACCAGGCGTAGAAAGGAAGTAATCGATGGGGTCGCCCCATCGGACACGCCGCAACTGGGTACCCACGCGTCACCGCGCCGTGAGTGGCCCGTCGAGATCAGGGAACCGCCTGGTCAGACTAGCGATAATGCACGCATGTTAGCCCAGTCCGGCGTGGTATGGGCGATGCTGTGAACCTCCCACTCAGGGATGTCCCGGTATCGCCCTTGTTGCGTGTTTTTTGCCGTTTTTCCGGATTGTTGCCGTTGATGCCACGGTGCTACCGCGCTGTTTCCTTTTCGTTGCTGCGGTTGCCGGTACGCAGCGTCCCCCACCGGTTTAGCGTCGGGTCGTGGCGCGCCGGATGGCTTCACAGGTGGCAAGCGAGTCGCGTGCCCCTTCCATGACCGCTTGTGCGCAGTGCACTACCCACCCCGCCACACCCTCCGGGGTCCCGGTCATATAGCCGCGCAGCGCAGCAGCGTAGTGCTCACGGCGCTGCTCGTGCCCCAACTGGGTAGGGACCAGCGAGTTGGGGTCCAGGCCGCGCGCCATCAAGGTCAACCGTTCCGCGGCGCGCGCGACGATGCCGTCCCCCCAGCCGAAGGGGCGCAGCGCCAGCAGTTCCCCGTGCACGATCGCGCCGACCACCACGGCAGGCGCCTCGGTCCGCGCAGTGAGCAGGGAAGTCAACGCCTCCAGCCGGGCGATGACTTCGGACGCGGGCGGCGGCGAGCCCAGCTCGAGGGGATCGGTCACGTCGTCCCCGTCGCGGCGGGGACGGCCCAGCGCTTCGGGCGCGACCACGTCGGAGGCGGCCAGGACGTGCAGGCGGGCCAGGACCTGGCGGGGCGCCTTAGACCAGGTCTCCACCAGCAGCCCGAGCTCCCCGGAGACCCGCACCGACCCCCGCACCCGGGGATCGTCGCTCTCCCCGAAGCGCACCTGCTCGAGGGAGACGTCGGCTCCTTCCAGCACGGCTGAGGCACGGGCCCCGCGCAGAGCCGCTTCCATGGAGACGTCGCTGCCGCGGCGGCGCAGCACCCGTTGCCCGATCAGCATGTCAACGAGGCTGCGGGTTTCATCGACCGCGCGAGCGACCTCGGGAATTTCGGCGATCCGCATCAGAGGATCGGTCGGCACAGCGTTCACGTTATGCACCCTACGCCGAGGTGGTGCCGGGGCGCGCGACCGGGGGAGTCCTAGAGCGGTGCCGGCCGCGGGCGCACGCCATGGGGACACACGCCGCGCACCCGCACGGTAGCGGACTGGCCGCAGGGAACTATGCAAGGATTCCCCAGAGATGTGTCCGATGGAAGGAGCCGCCGCGGTGTCCAAAACCAACACGGGTGGCCGGAAGCCGGTGGACGTCGACGCGCCCCGGCGTTCACTGGGAGAACTCACCTCTGAGGTGACCGGTCACCTCAGCCATCTGGTGAGCCTGCAGCTTGAACTTGCTCGGACGGAGCTGGCCGCGGACGTCCGCCGGGTCGTCCAAGGGACCGCGCTGGTCATCACCGCTGCCTTGGTCGCGCACCTGATCCTCATTCTGGCTTCGATGACGATCGCGTTCGCGTTGATCGCGTTCGGTCTGCCTGGATGGCTGGCCTTCTTGATCGTTACCCTTGTGTACACGCTGGTGGCGGTCATCCTCGGGATCGTCGGTGTGCGCTCCTACAAGAAGATCCGCGGGATGCCGCGGTCGAAGGAGACCTTCGACAAGACCAAGGCCGTACTGCGTCGCGAACATACCGCGCAACAGTGATTCACAGGATCAGCAACGTTCCCGACGAGTCTGCGGTTCTGATCGAGGGTCCATGGACCCATCGGCTGGTCAGCGCCGGAGGGATCCGGTTCCACGTGGTGGAGGCCGGAACGGGGCCGCTGGTCGTGCTGCTCCACGGTTTTCCGCAGTTCTGGTGGGCGTGGGAGCAGCAGATCACCGCGCTTTCTGCAGCGGGCTACCGCGCGGTCGCCGTTGATCTGCGCGGCTATGGTGCGAGCGACAAGCCGCCCCGCGGATACGACCTGTTCACTGCGGCTTCGGATATCGCCGGGCTGATCCGGGTGCTGGGGGAGGCCGATGCGGCCGTGGTCGGGCACGGCCTGGGCGGCCTGATCGGTTGGACGATGAGTGTGTGCCACCCCCGTGCGGTCCGGCGGCTGGTCGCCTTGTCGGCGCCTCATCCGGTGCAGTTGGCTACGGCGACTGTGGCGCACTGGCACCGGGCCCGCGGCCTGTGGGAGCTGCTCGGCCTGCAGGTGCCGATGCTGCCGGAACGCCGCCTGGTCGCCCGCAACGCGCAGGCAGTGGCCGAGGCGCTGCGTGCCTGGTCGTGCTCGGGTTGGCCGGATGCGCAGACGGAGCAGCGTTTCCGGGAAGCGTTCCAGATCCCCTTGGTGGCCCACTGCTCGGTGGAGTATCACCGGTGGCTGTTCCGGTCCCGGTTCCGCCCGGACGGCTATCGTTACCTGCAACGCATGCGTGAGCCCAGTCCGGTCCCCACGCTGTACGTGCACGGTGTTGCGGACCCCCTCATCCTGCCTGCGGCAGCGCACGGACTGGAGCGGCACGTACGCGTGCCCTACCGGTTGCGGTTGGTGGAGGGCGCGGGGCACTTCCCTCACCAGGAACGCCCCGACCAGGTGAATGCACTGCTTGTGGAGTGGCTTTCCGATGACGCAGCACAGACGTGACCGGGACCGTAGAGCAGACGGCCGGGCGCAGAACCAGCGGCCCCGGGACCGGTACGGGCGTCCGCTGCCGTATGGGGCTCCAGGGGTGCCGCGGGTGCCCGACGACGCGGAGTTCTCCCCCACTGAAGGGTTGCGGGAGGCCCAGCGGCTGCTGGACGAGGGGTACGCCTTCCACGCCCACGAGGTGCTGGAGGCGGTGTGGAAGTCGGTGGACGGCCCGCAACGGGAGCTGTGGCGCGGACTGGCCCAGGTCGCGGTGGGGGTGACGCATGCGCAGCGCGGGAACACTGTGGGGGCGGCCCGCCTGCTGCGCCGGGGAGCGGACCGGGTGGCCGAGTACGGCGCGGAGGCGCCCCACGGGGTGGATGCGCTGGGGGTGGCCGCCTGTGCGCGGGCGATGGCTGATCGGATCGAAGCTGGCAGGGCGGCCGAAGTTGATCCGGCAGAGCTGCGGCTGGTCCGGGCTGCTGGAGGGTGACGGGCCAGGGCTCGGACTGCGACCGTAGCGCGGGCTGGGCGCAGCGCGGCGCCCAGCGGTGTTCCGCGGGTGGGGGACCGGGCTGGGGATGCCCGGGCGGATCTTTCCCGAGGAGGCTCCCGCGTGCGGTGGCGTGGCGGGCAGCGTGCAGCGAATCGTGCGTTCCGTGATTGCTGTGCCGCTGGGTGATCGCGCCGCGGGGATGCCTTGAGCGCCGTGGCGCATGCGCTCCATGCGTTATTTGTTGCGTTTTGTCATTTTTTGCGAAAAAAGCGACAAAAGAGAAGTTTGTTCTCTCTGTTGGGTGAATGTCGCATTTTTTGGGGTGTTGTCGGACCGCAAACCTCAAGGTTTTCTCGAAAACCTCCTTTGGGACCTCACATTTCCGGGTAACGATGCGTAGACTCCCGGCACATCGAATCCGTTAATACAACGGAAACGATGGGGATTTTCCCGACCATGGAGGCACCGGCAAGACCCCGCCTGACGTGCTGGAGGGCGACCCGTCCGGAAAGCCCTGGACGGCGGAGCGAGCACCCGGGCGGGGCCCTGCCCGTCTGGAGGAGGACGGATTGACCGGGCTCAACCTTGCCGCTGACAGCGGCGCCGAGCTCGCTCTGCTCGGTATGGATCTCACGCTCGTCATCGTGGTTCTCGCGGTGGCACTGCTCGCGCTGGCTGTTGCCGGGACCCTCGTGCGTGAGGTTCTCGCCGCAAGCCAAGGCACAGAGCGCATGCAGAATATCGCACGAGCGGTCCAAGAAGGCGCGGCTGCCTATCTCAAACGCCAATTCCGCACCCTCGCGGTCTTTGTCATTATCATTCCCCTGCTGCTTCTCCTGTTGCCCGCAGACACGGAAGCCGTCCGCTGGGGACGCTCCATCTTCTTCGCGATCGGCGCGCTCTTCTCCGCGATGACCGGGTTCCTCGGCATGTGGCTCGCCGTGCGCGGCAACCTCCGCGTCGCCGCGGCCGCCCGCGCCGGAGAAGCACGAGCTGCCATGCGGATCGCCTTCCGCACCGGCGGTGTCGCCGGCATGTTCACCGTCGGCCTCGGCCTGCTCGGCGCAGCTCTCGTAGTCCTCATCTACCGGGCCGACGCCCCGATCGTCCTGGAAGGCTTCGGGTTCGGCGCGGCCCTGCTCGCCATGTTCATGCGGGTCGGCGGCGGAATCTTCACCAAGGCGGCTGACGTCGGCGCCGACCTGGTAGGCAAAGTCGAACACCACATCCCCGAAGACGACCCCCGCAATGCCGCCACTATCGCGGACAACGTGGGCGACAACGTCGGCGACTGCGCGGGCATGGCCGCCGACCTGTTCGAGTCGTACGCGGTGGTCCTCGTCGCCTCCCTCGTCCTGGGCCGGGTCGCCTTCGGCACGGAAGGACTCGTCTTCCCGCTCCTCGTGCCCATGATCGGGGTCATCACCGCGATCATCGGGATCTTCGTGGTCTCCCCCCGCGCCCGCGACGCCAACGCCATGGCGGCGATCAACCGCGGGTTCTTCATCTCAGCGGTCATCTCCGCCGTCCTCGTCGTGGGAGCAGCCCTGCTCTACCTGCCCGACACCTTCGCGGAACTGGAGGGCGTCCCCGCAGATATCGCTGCCTTGGACGGCAACCCGCAGCTCATCGCGATCGGCGCGGTACTCATCGGCCTCCTGCTCGCCGCAGCCATCCAGCTGCTCACCGGCTACTTCACCGAAACCAACCGCCCGCCGGTACGGGAAATCGGGGAGAGCTCCCGCAGCGGACCGGCGACCGTGGTCCTCGCCGGCGTGTCCGTGGGACTGGAGTCTGCCGTCTATTCGGCGCTGCTCATCGCCGGAGCCGTCTACGCGGCGTTCCTCCTGGGCGGCGGCAACATCACCGTCAGCCTGTTCGCTGTGGCCCTCGCCGGAACCGGCCTGCTGACCACCGTCGGAGTCATCGTGGCCATGGACACGTTCGGCCCGGTCGCAGACAACGCGCAAGGCATCGCCGAAATGTCCGGGGACGTGGAAGGCTCCGGGGCTGAGGTGCTCAACAGCCTGGACGCGGTGGGGAACACCACCAAGGCGATCACCAAGGGCATTGCGATCGCCACCGCGGTACTCGCCGCGACCGCGCTCTTCGGCGCCTTCCGCACCGCGGTCGAAGCGGAACTGGGCGCCACGGAGTTCAGCCTCTCCGTGGACCAGCCGGACGTGCTCGTAGGCGTGATCATCGGAGCGGCCGTCGTCTTCCTGTTCTCCGGGCTGGCCATTATGGCGGTGGGCCGTGCTGCGGGCCGCGTCGTCCACGAAGTCCGCGAACAGTTCCGGACCCGGCCGGGGATCATGGACGGCACGGAGAAACCCGAATACGGCCGAGTCGTCGACATCTGCACGCGCGACTCGCTACGGGAGCTCATCACTCCCGGACTGCTCGCGGTCCTCACCCCCATCGCGCTCGGCTTCGCCCTCGGCTACGCCCCGCTCGGCGCGTTCCTCGGCGGCGGTATCGCGGCGGGCGCCCTCATGGCGGTCTTCCTTGCCAACTCCGGCGGTGCCTGGGACAACGCGAAGAAACTCGTCGAAGACGGGCACTACGGCGGCAAAGGCTCTGAAGCGCACGAGGCCACCGTCATCGGCGACACCATCGGCGACCCCTTCAAGGACACCGCGGGCCCGGCCATCAACCCGCTGCTCAAGGTGATGAACCTGGTGGCGCTGCTCATTGCGCCGAGCGTGGTCATCTACGCCGACAACCTCGCCCTGCGGCTCGGCATCACCGTGGCCTCCGTGGCGCTGCTCGTCGGCGTCATCGTGTGGAGCAAGCGGCGCAGCACGGACGGCAGCTTCGCCGCTGAGGCCACCAAGACGCAGCCGGAGGCGCCGGCAGCCGACCAGGGCGCCGCCAAGGAGGAGCCGGTCAGCCAGGGCGGAGGCGCATCCTCCCAGGAGTGACCGGCGGCTGTCCGCCAGAAGAAAACCCGTCGCGCCGGGAAGCACGCGGCTCCCCTTCCCGGCGCGACGCCCGTGGAACCCGGCAACCTTCCGGGTGGTCTGGGCACCGTACTCGACCCATGGCAGACTGACGGCATGAGCGGTATGAGAGGGCTCGCCGTCATCGTCGGCGTGATGGTGGCATTCATCGCCCTACTAGCCATCGTGGCGACGGTGATCACGTCATGAGCCGCCGGTTGGTCGTTCTCCGCCACGCCCAAGCCGAACATTCCGCGTCTCTTGCTGACGTCGACCGCCCCCTCACCCAGGAAGGACGCCAGCAGGCCAGGATGGTGGGCGAACGCCTCGCCCGGGAAGGTCTGCTCCCCGACCACGTCCTCTGCTCCACCGCCCGGCGCACCCGGCAGACGTGGGACCTGGTCGCGGAACAACTGCCGTGCGAGCCCGAAGTGGACTTCGACGCAGAGCTGTACACCGCAGACGTGGACACCGCGCTGCAGCTGGTCAGCTACGTCGACCCCCAGGTGCGCACCCTGCTCGTGGTCGGCCACAATCCGACGATGGCGCAGCTCGCCGCCGCGTTCGACAGCGAATCCGGGTACCTGTCCTTTCCTCCCGCCTCGGTGGCGGTGGTCGACCTGGACGTCGACTGGCTCTACATCGCTCCGGGAACCGGGCGGCTGCGGCTCGTAATGTGACCGAGCCGTCCCGCGTCCCTGCGGTCAGGCGTAGCTGCCCCGTTCCGCGGCTTCCACTTCCTCCCGGGAGATCCCCAGCAGGAAGAGCACCGTGTCGAGGTAGGGCACGTTCACCGACGTGTCGGCCTGGGCACGGACCACCGGTTTGGCGTTGAACGCCACCCCGAGCCCGGCGACCCGGAGCATGTCGAGGTCGTTCGCGCCGTCGCCGATCGCCACGGTCTGGCTGAGCGGCACCCCCGCCTCCGCGGCGAACCGCTCCAGGGCCGCGGCCTTGCCTTTCCGGTCGATGATCGGTCCGACCAGCGAACCGGTGAGCTTGCCGTCGACGATTTCGAGGACGTTGGCCGCCGAGTAGTCGATGCCGAGCTCTTCCACCAGGTAGTCGGTGAGCTGGGTGAAGCCGCCGCTGACGATGGCGCACTCGTAGCCGAGGAATTTGAGGGTGCGGATCAGGGTGCGCGCTCCCGGGGTGAGCGTCATCTTCTCGCGCACTTCTTCCAGGATGCTCGCGTCCAGCCCTTTCAGCAGGGCGACGCGCCGCCGCAGCGACTCCTCGAAGTCCAGTTCACCGCGCATCGCCTCCTCGGTGATCCGGGCGACCTCGTCCCCGCAGCCCGCGTACTGGGCGAGCAGTTCGATGACCTCGCACTGGATGAGCGTGGAGTCGACGTCCATCACCACCAGGTGCTTGGACCGCCGGTGGAGGCCGCTCGTCTGCACGGCCACGTCCACCGACTGGGTGGCGGCCTCCAACGCCAGGTCGGTGCGGAGCTGTTCCAGGTTGCCCCCGGTCAAGGAGAGGGAGAGCGCGGTCACCGGGTAGCTGGCCAAGCGTTCGATACGGTCGATGTTGGCTCCTGCCCGTGCCACACAGGAAGCGATGGCGCCGACCGCGCCTGGACGCAGCGGGTCCCCCATGATCGTGACGTCGAGGCGGGTCCCCGTGCAGGGGCGCACCCGCTCGCCGTCGACCATGAAGTCGACGTCCATGTCCATATCGACCGCGACTTTGGAAACCGCCGAGCGGATCTCCTCGAACAGGCGCTCTTTGCGGACCCCGGGGGCAACGCGTTCGTCGGCCGACAGCAAAGCGCCCAGGAGCAGACGCCCACCAATGACAACCTGCTCCAAGTCGGTGATGGTGACCGGGAAGACCGACAAGGTGCTCAGCAGTCGAGCGCTGATGCCCGGACGATCTTTACCGGTGACCGTCACCAGCAGGGTTTCAGGCACGGAATTCGCGAGAGTCATGACGGCTCTAAAGGTACTCTGCTGGACCACAGTGGCGTAGACCAGGGCACCCCAGTCCCGGGCGGGCACACTCTGTTACCCGACGTGGGACCCTTCACCGGCCGACAGCACTGTGCTCCACATCACGTACCACGGAGAGCCGCAGCGGATCCGCGCCGCGGTCACCTGCACTTCTGGCCGGGGCGCTGTTCCAGCACCTGGATGCCACCCATCAGGCAGGTCCCGGTGATCCGGATCGTCGGGGCGCTCGGATCAGTGACGCTGTCCACCTTACTGAGGTCCACTCCGCCCAGGAAGACATTGGCCTGGTTGACCACCCGCACGCCGGGCGGCACGATGATCCGCAGCCCGCCGAAGATCACCGCGCACTGGAAGACGACTTCGCGCTGGGCGAGCACCGCCTCCCGCAGGTCCAGGTCCACCCCACCGCACAGGATGGACACGGTGGTGTGCGGCTCCACCAGCCAGCGTCCCGCACGCTCCACCCCGCCGAAGACCGCGGAAATCGCTTCTTTCCCCCGGCTTTGCGCGGCCAGTTGCTGCGCCTCCGCGGAGGACAGCGACGGGTCCGTCCCCGAAGCAGGCGACGCGCCGAGCGATGAGGGAAGGTCGCGGGTGATTTCGGCGAGTTCCCCCACAGTGGTCGCCCGGTACACCCGGTCCAACCGTTCGTCGAGTTCCTCGTGGTTGATGCGGCCTTCCGCAAGCGCGTTGCGGAGCACTTCGGCGCTGCGCTCGCGGTCCGCGTCAGAGGCGCGGAGACGTTCCAGGTCCATGGTGGAGCTCCTCACAGCAGCAGACGGCGTCAACGCATCCATGGCAGCTTCCTCTTCCCAAGAGTGCGTGTCCGGACTTTGACTGAGCTGAACATCACGCTTCCCCGCAGGCGGATCGTGGGCGCGTTGACCGTGACCGCCGAGTCCGTTTTCTTCAAGTCGACGTCACCGAAGATCGGTGTGGTTTCGTTGACGATCCGCACCCCGGGAGGAACCGTCAGTTTCAGCGAGCCGAAAACCAGCCCGCACTGGATGACCACCTCACGCTGGGACAGGACTGCTTCGCGCAAGTCCAGCGCGATCTCTCCGAACAGGGTCGACGTGTTGGTGCGCGGTTCCACGAGCCAGCGTCCGCTGCGCTTCGCGGAGCCGAACACGGCGACGATGTTCTCCGCACCGGTGCTGGAGGCCCGGAGCTCCTCGGCTTCGGAGAGCGTCGGGGCAGGGCCCAGATCGGCGATGAGCGGCTGCAAATCCCCCAAGGTTGTGGCGGTGGAGAGAGCGTCGAGCCGTTCAGCGTGCTCTTCTGCGGTCAGCCTCCCGTCGACGAAGGCCTCGCCGAGGAGTTGGGCCACGCGGTCCCGGTCGGCGTCGGAGGCACGGCGCCGCTCCGGGGGCAGTGCGTGCGAGTGGTTGGCGGCGTTTCCCATGGTCACGATTATTTGTCTTCGACGGCGGGAGCGAATCGGGAGACAACCCTGAGGTGTCCCGGAGTTTCACACGCGGACACCCTGAGACCGCCCGGCATTACGCGGGGCGAGAATACGGGTGCGGGGCGCTGCCGGGATGGGGACGCGGGACGGGGAGACCCGCCGGAGTCGCAGTCGAGGCCTTGCGCGCTGCCGGACGACCGTGGTGGCGGCCAGGGCAGCGCCGAGCGGGACGGAAGCGTCCGGGCACGCTGACTGGGGGCGCCCCGCAGGCGCAGGGCGGCGGGCGTTCACGCGGCCGTCACCCCCGTCTGGAAGGGTGGTCGCTGCGGACGGGTGGAATCGGGGGCGACCGGCGCGGTCGGCGGCCGAGCGTCCAGTATGTTCGCACTCGGGCTGTCACGAAGGAGAGCTATGAACGGGCACGTGCTGCACATGAGCGGGGTCGGGGTACGCCGCGGCCAGACGGTGTTGCTGGACGCAGTGGACTGGACTGTGGCGGAAGGGGAGCGCTGGGTGGTCGTGGGACCGAACGGTGCAGGCAAGACCACCCTGCTGCGGATCGCCGCCACTCAACTGCACCCCACCCGGGGCACGGTGGAGGTGCTCGGTGAGCGGCTCGGCCGCGGAGACGTGTTCGAGCTCCGGCCGATGATTGGCTTCGCCTCGTCTGCGGTGGCCGCCCAGCTTGAGGACGACATGCGCGTCCGGGACGTGGTGGTCAGCGCCGCCTACGGCTATCTGGGCACAGGGAAAGAGGAGTACAGCGCCCCTGACTATGCGCGGGCCCGGGCACTGCTGGGCCGGTGGGGAGTGCTGCGGTTCGAGGACCGTGCGTTCGGCACCCTTTCGGAAGGGGAACGCAAACGGGTGCTGATCGCCCGAGCGTTGATGTCCAACCCGGAGCTGCTGCTCTTGGACGAGCCTGCGGCCGGGCTCGACTTGGGCGCGCGGGAGGATCTGGTGCGCCGCCTCGGCACGCTCGCGAAAGACGAGTCTGCCCCCGCTCTCGTGCTCGTTACCCACCATGTTGAGGAGATTCCCCCCGGGTTTACGCACGGCCTGCTGCTGCGCGGAGGCAAGGTGGTGGCCGCGGGGCCGCTGGAGCAGGTGATGACCGCCGACCACCTCAGCACCACGTTCGGTATCGGGCTGAAGGTGGAGTTCGACGGGGAGCGCTGGTCGGCCCGAGCGTCGTAACCGGGGCGGCACGGCCGGGCAGCAGGGACGGCAGCCCCGCCTTCCGTGGCCGGTGCAACAGGTTCATAGACTGCACGGGATTCGGGAAGGTTCACACACCGGTTCGGGGGCGTCCGTGAACGCGTGGGAGGCATGCGTCGTCTTTGCTGCGGGTGCCGGGGCGGGAGCCATCAACACGCTGGTGGGCTCCGGTACGCTGTTCACTTTTCCGGCGCTGCTGGCGTGCGGGATTTCTCCGGTGACGGCCATGATCTCCAACAGCATCGGACTCACCCCGGGGTCGATCGCCGGAGTGATCGGCTACCGCAGGGAGCTGGCTGGGCAGCGCGCCCGAGTGCTGCGGTTCGGCGGGATGTCGTTCCTGGGGGCGCTGACCGGCGGAACCCTGCTGCTCACTTTGCCGGAGCGGGTGTTCACGTCGATTGCGCCTGTGCTCATCCTGTTCGCCTGCGCGCTCATTATTTTCCAGCCTCAGATCAGCGCGCGGCTGCAGGAGCGTCGTGCGGCCCGCCCCCACGGCGGCCCGCTGCTGCCGCTCGGCGTCTACGGGGCGGGCGTGTACGGCGGGTATTTTGTCGCCGCTCAGGGCGTCATCTTGATCAGCCTGCTCAGCAGTTCCCTCAATGACGAGATGCAGCGCCTCAACGCGTTGAAGAACGTGCTGGCGCTGATCGTCAACGCGTCGGTGGCCCTGTTCTACCTTGTCCTGGCTGAACCCCACTGGGGGGCGGTGGCGCTGATCTCCACCGGTTCGGTGATCGGGGGGTATTTTGCCGCGAAGTTCGGCCGCCGGCTCCGCCCGGGGGCGCTGCGCGCCCTGATCGTCGTCATCGGCCTCACCGCAGCAGTCCAACTGGTGCTGCGGTGAGGCCGGTCAGTCAGTTTCGGCTGAGGTAGCCGCGCCGTTCGGCGTCATCGACGAGCGCCAGCGCGTAGGCGCCCAGTGGCTCGGATCCCTCCGAGATGAGTTTCACGTTCTTGAGCACGTCGTCCTTGGAGATCTTGAACTGCCGCCACATGGCGCCTTCGGTGTGCCAGTTGGCGAGCAGGGGGGAGAGGCGGTCGATGGCTCTGGCGAACCGCGCCTCGGGGGTTTTGCGTTCTTCGAACTCGTCCCACAGGTTCCGTGCCCACACGGCCTGGTCTTCGGGCAGGAGCGCGAAGATGCGGTCCGCGGCGGCACGTTCCCGTTCCGCCTGGGTGCTCACGGCGGCCTGGTCGTAGATGTAGGTGTCTCCGGCGTCGATTTCCACGATGTCGTGCACCAGCAGCATGTTCACCACGTGGTCGATGTCGGTGCCCGCGGGGGCGTATTCGGCGAATACGCGAGCGAGTACCGCCACGTGCCAGGAGTGCTCGGCAGAGTTTTCGCGGCGGGCTCCGTCAATGAGCAGAGAACGCCGCAGTACGCGCTTGAGCTTGTCGACCTCCAGGACGAACCGGAGTTGAGAAGTGAGCCGTTCATGATCGATTCCGCTGGTGAACACCGGCGCCGGCTCAGTCACGTGAGTCGCCCTCCTAGAACTTGTCACACGCGAGCCCCACGAAGAGGACACTCGTTCACGCTGAGCATCCAGCGGGGAGAGTAGCCGTAGAGTGGGGCACCAAGTGATTATTCATCACGCTGCTGGGACCAGTGGGGGATGTCCGGCCCTTCACCAGGGAAGTGGTGACTCTAGGCAAGCGGGGCAAGCGAGCGCCGAGGAGCCGGGCAGCGGTTCTTGGCCGGCAGCGGATTTCGGAGGGGCAGCCCGCGGCCGGTGCGGGGGCGGAGCAGTCAGGGCGCGGCCTGAGGGCGGGCGATCAGGTGGGTGTGGAACCATTCCGTGAGGGCGCGGTCGGTGAGGACCGTCCCGGGGGTGGGCGGTCCAGGGTCGAGCCCGGGTTCGGGGCCTAGAGTGTGGGCGAGGTCGGGAATCACGACGTGCCGCAGAGTGTGGGGCTGGTGGTGCGGGGAGAGCGCGTCGTGGAGGAGACGGCCGTGGCTGGGCCGGATGATCTCGTCGTGTTCGCCGTTGACGATGAGGACAGGGGTGTCCGGCCCGCGGGAGGCGAGTTCGTCGGCTCGTTCGGTGAAGTCCAGTCCGGCAGCGGCGTCCCGCGACTGGTCGTCCCACGTGTAGTCGACTCCGAGGTGGCGTTCCCGGGCGGAGAGGACGTGGGTCGGGTCGATGACGGGGTTGACCACGCCCACGGCGCCGACGGGCAGGTCGCTTTCGATGAGGGCGAGGAAGACGGCGGCTCCGCCCGCTCCAACACCCATGAGGCCGAGGGGAGCGTCGGCGCGGGAGAAGGACCGGCGGAGTTCCGCGACGGCGAGGGGGAGTTCGGCTGCGGCCTGCCGCACGACCGGGCTGTAGAGCTGGAGCAGGTAGTCTTCCCGGCCGAGGCGGTTGACTTCGGACACGCCGCCTTTGGGGAGGCGGTGGCCGAAGAGGGGAAGGCCGAGGTAGAACCTCCAGGCGGGGAGTCCGAGTAGTGGCAGGGTGCCGGCGAGCGCGGCTTCGCTGCGCGGCGGTTCGAAGGCGTGCAATGCGACGACGATGGGCACGGTCGGGGCCGGGTCGGGCGGCGGGATCGCGAGGTAGGGGACCCCGGCGGCGATTCCTGTCAACGTTCGGCTCAGTGTGCTGTCGGCTACCACTGCGAGTTCCTCCCTCATGAGATGCGCCCCGCCGACCGAGGGGGATGGGTGGGCCGGCGCGTCGCGGACCTCGTGGTGTGCGGGCAGGCGGATAACGGGCGTGTGCGGGGCTGGGCGGCGGACGAGGCGCTGCTCCGCTGCCCCGGAGGGTCCGTCCCACGGTCGCGGATGGTCAGCCGGGCCACTGGGGGAGCGGGGGCCGGTGCGCGGACTGCTGTCGGCGCTAGGCCGGTGACCTGTCGTCTGTACTCTTGTGGAGTTCCTGGGCGGTGTCCGGTTCGTCGCCGAAGACGTGTTCCAGATAGCTGCGGACGAGCTGTTTGGCCGCGGTGATGAGACGGGGGTCGCCGTCGGCGTCGTCGCGGAAAGCCATTTTGAGCACCGCGTCCGCGGCCTCGACGGAGACGAGGACCGCTAAGTCAAGCTTCTCACTTTGTACGGCCCCGGCGAGGGAAATCAGCAGATCGCGTAAGCGCGTTGCGATGACTTGATTGTTCTCCCGGGTGGAATCCAACAGCTTGGGGTCGATTGCGTCACCGAACCGGAGAAAACGGAATCCGGGTTCCTCACGGTGCATAGTGACGTATTCGTCGATAATCGCGTCAACGGTCTCGGTCCAGTGGTCGAAGTTCTGCTCGGTGATCCGGCGGACGATCCGCGCACTGAAAATGTCGAGATAGCGCAGGCCGAGTGCTTGGGTGATCGCCTTCTTATCGGGGAAGAACTGGTAGACCGAGCCGATCGCGACCCCGGCGCGTTCCGCGATCTTGGTGGTGGTGAGTTCGGCGTATCCGGCCTCGTCCAGGAGTTCCGCGCAGGCGTCGAGCATGCGCTGGACCCGCGCCATGCTGCGCTGCTGGGAGGGGATTCGGCGCAATGGCGCGTTGATGAGGGAGGGCGGGGAGATGACTGCTGATCCGTTTCGGAGGGCGGGGAAGACCTCCTCTCCAGTGAAAGTGGTGGGACACGAGGATGGTGCGGGAAGTCGAGTTGTGGAAGATCGAGAATTGGTGGTCACGATCTCTGTGATGCCTTTCGTGGTCAGTTTGTTTATGTACTATTCCGACTCCCGGGTATAGATGGTCCGTTTCATAGATTTTGGCCACTTGTGGCCGTGATGCCTGCGGGGTTTTCCGCTGCTTCGCTGTCCGAATCTCGGAAAAGAGGATGTCCTGATTCCCGTTCCCGGGGAGCATGGCGGGGAGGGAGCGGCCGTGCGAGGCGTTCCCCCGAAGGGGATGCGGGGGCTTTCTGCTGCGGCACGCCATGAAAGGCCGCTGCGCCCGCGGACGTCCGTCACGCTCGAAAGGGGTTTCCCTAGTGCGGCAGAGACGGGGCAGGCCTGGCCTGGGAATACGAAGGCTGCATGTGCCGCGGCAACCGGTAAGCAGGAGGGGCGCCGTCGACCGAGGGAGTGCTTCCCGGGTAGTGCGGGAAGCAGGGCAGTGTCCAGCTGCCGGTCATCTGCTCGGTGCGGCAGGGGCAGGCCGCCGCGGGTAGTTCTCGGGGACGGAGGCGAGCAGCGGTGCGGCAGTGCGGCCGTGCCGCCCGCGTACGCGGAGTTCTCTAGCGGCTTTCCGTGTTCTTTTTCCGCGCGGCGCGTCCGGGCGGGCGCGGTACGGCAGTGCAGGCGGGCGCCGTACCGCGCGAAAGCTGGTCGGGGTCTTCCTCAGCCGGGTCAGACAGCCGGTTCGCCCGGTTCAGCGGTCAAGTTGATCCCGCTGCACTGTTCTCGGTAGCCCTCGAACCGGGCCACTCCTTCGGCGATTGCTTGCTCGTCTTCGAACAGGATCGGGACGCCGCCTTCGATGCGGCCGGGCAGCCATTCGTCTTCGAGGATTTCCCCGCCCTGGAGGGTGAGGCGGAGGACACCGGTCTCAGCGGTGGGGCCGTTGAAGTTGTAGAAGACGAAGTTGCCGAGACCGTAGTGCACGTAGGAGCTGCCCATGTACCCGCCGGGGCTGACCACGTGGGCGTGTCCGCCGACGACAGCGGTGGCGCCGGCGTCGATGAGCTGCTTGGCGAGGTCGGGGGCGTGCGGCAGGGGGCAGTGGTCGCCTTCGAGCCCCCAGTGCAGGAACACGATGACGGCGTCGGCTTCAGCGCTCGCCTTCTCCACAGCGTCGATCGCGTGGGTGATCATCTCGCCCTTGGTGGAGGCCAGGCCGGGCTTGCCCTCACCCGCAGTCCATTCGGGGATGAGGTGGTCGTCGAGGACGTCGGTGGCGCCGATGATGGCCAGGGTGTTCCCTTTGACTTCGAAGAACTCGGGCTCATACGCCTCGGCGATGTCGCGGCCCGCGCCGATGATGGGGAAGTCTGCGGCTTCGGCGTTCTCGAGAGTGTCGAGGAGCCCTTCGGTCCCGTAGTCCATGCCGTGGTTGTTGGCCACGGTGGCCACGTCGATACCGGCCTCTTTGAGAGCGGTGAAGGCGGTGGCCGGGGCGCGGAACACGAACTGCTTGGCCGGGGCCGGGGTGCCGCCGTCGGTGACAGCGGTCTCCAGGTTGACGACGCTGACGTCGGCTTCCTGGAAGACTTCGGCGACCGGGCCCATGGCAGTGGCCGGGTCTGCGTCCAGCCGCTGCCGCAGCATGCCCTCGAACATGACGTCCCCACCGATCGCCACGGTGTACGGCTCCTTGACCGGTTCGGCGGAGGCCGACGGGGTGGGCTGCGCAGGGCGGTCAGACGAGTCGTTGCTCAACTCGTCCGAGGCCGTGCCGCAGGCGGTGGCGAGCAGGGCGGTAGCCAGCAGCGCACCGAAGCGGAGCGGGCGACCGTTGGGGAGAGTGAGTGAGGAAAACGGGGTCACACGTGTCTCCTGGAAAGCTGGTTCGGCCGTCGTGAATAGAAGACGCGGGGCACTGGACGACAGGTGTAGGTAGCTGTGATGATGAATCTGATTTGTTACTTATGTCAGGCTTGGCGTCATCGAAATGCACCAGCGAGATTACCCAGAGTAATAACGGAGCGACCGAAAGTTGGGGCTCTTGGAGGAGTGTTGGGAGGGGTGCAGCAGAATAAGTGGATACGGTCGTTTTCTTGATCGATTCCAGATAACCTCTTCTTGGGGTGTAAGCCATGGACGACGCCGCTTCGCTGCGTGCTGCCGGGCTGCGGGTGACCGCCGCACGCCTGGCGATCCTTGACGCGGTCCGCCAGGGGAACCACCTGGACGCCGACCGCGTGGCGCGCGCTGTCCGAGAACGGGTCGGGCACGTGTCGACTCAGGCCGTCTACGACAGCCTGCACGCTCTCACCGCAGCCGGGCTGCTCCGCCGTATCGAACCTGCGGGATCCCCGGCACGGTATGAGACGCGGGTGGGCGACAACCACCACCACCTGGTCTGCCGTGCTTGCGGTGAGGTGACCGACATCGACTGCGTGGTGGGGGAAGCCCCGTGCTTGGCGCCGTCGCAAGCGCACGGTTACACCGTCGATGAGGCCGAAGTGGTCTTCTGGGGGATCTGCCCTTCCTGCAAGGCCAAGGAATCGGAGCACTGATCCGGCCTCTCGAGGTTCCGGAAACGGGACCGGCGGTGTCCGGGCGAAGCGTGCCTGGCGGTGTGCATACCGGGCGTCTCCGGGCAGGAGAGGTCCGACCACGTTCCGCGGGGCAGCGATGGGGTCCCTGCGACATCTGGTTCCTGGAAAGAAGCGGCGCAGCCTCTGCCTTCCCGGTGTCCCGGAGCGGGACCGGGGCTCTGAGCAGGAGACTGCATCCTCAGCCGTTCCGCCTGCTGCGACAGGAAGAGCCCTCCAGACAGCAAAAGATCCGGTCATCGGATGAATTGAGTCGACCGGTGGGACAGCACCTGACCGCGGAAGCAGAGCTCCGATCGAGGGGGATTCCGCCGTGCGGCCAATAGATCGTCCCGCTGACCTCTCTGCTGTGAGCGTTGCGGCGGAAAACTTCGGATATCAACCATAAATGTGGTTTTCTCTCATATTCTGCCGCGAATCAGGAGAATGCGGCTTTTTCCGATTCTTCCGGGTGCTGATCGCCTCTGTGTCGCAGATATGTGGTGTATCTGTTTTGTCCTTTTTCGTGGACTCTGTGCTGGTTGCGGGGATGCTCGCGGGGTGTGGCAACGTTTCCGGCTTTTTGAACGAAAAGCTGTCCGGGGAAACTCATGAGTTCTTCAAAAGGTCTCGCAGAAAGCCTCACGGAAGACCAATAAACTGCTAACGTTACGGTCTGTCAGCGGCCAAGGGTGGATCGCGGATATTTCTTATCGACCCGCCAATGGCCTATAAGGTCTCCCTCGCCGCTGAACACAGCACCAAGCTTTGGATGTCGAGCCGTGGTTCACCGATCCCGCTCACGGTGACTCTTTGTGCTCTGTCATTCGCTACGAGTAATAGTTAGCGAAAGGTCATACCGGAAACATGCGTAAAACCACGTTTGCCTCGGCTGCTGTACTTGCGGCCGGTTTGGCGGTCGGATTCGCCTCTCCCGCCTCTGCGGATCAGGCCGTCAGCGGCAACCAGATCATCATTCCGGTGGACGTCGCTCTCGACGTCTGTGGCAACACCGTTGCCGTACTCGGCGACGCCCAGGGCGCCTGCCAGTCGTTCGTCGACGCCCTGAAGTCGGCGTCCGGCGGAGCAGTCACGCTCCAGAGCAACCAGGGCGGCGGTCTCGCCAACGGCAACCAGATCGTGATCCCGGTGAATGTCGCCCTCAACGTCTGCGGCAACACCATCACCGCCCTCGGTGAGGCCAAGGGCACCTGCGACACCATCGTCGAAGCGTTGGAGGACGCCGCGGACGACGTGGTGAACAGCAGCGACGTCCCCTCCGACGGCTCTGGCGGCGGCCTTCTCAACGACAACAAGATCGCCGTTCCGATCGACGCCGACGTCGACGTCTGCGGGAACGCGGTCTCGGTCCTCGGCTCGGCCGAGTCCGACTGCCCGGAAGAGGACACCGCCGCCCCGAACAAACCCGCGGAGCCTGAGCAGCCCGGCGGCGGCAGCGAGCAGCCCAAGCCCGATGAGGGCGGCGAAAAGCCCGCCGCCGACGACAAGCCCGCGGAAGACGCCAAGCCCGCTCCCGCGGCTGAGGACACCCTGCCGGTGACCGGTGCGGCCCTCGGCGGCCTGGTTGCCGCTGCTGTCGCGGCTCTGGGCGGCGGCGGTGCGGCCATGTACTTCACGCGGCGGAAGCGGAACGCAAGCGAGAACTGATTCCCGTTCCTTTCCTGATTCCCACGTTCCGTGCCCCCGGCAGTCCTGCCGGGGGCACTTGCGTGTCTGAGAAGACAAAATTCACAGTTCCGAAGGAACTCGGAAAAGCTTGGATTTTTCAGTGATCTAAGACACAATCTCTCTGCTGGACGGGGGATAAGTCGGGGTTCTAAACAGAAGAAGGACTCTTATGGGCACTCCGAAGAGCCTCACTGACCGTGGATTCGTCCCTACAGCGACGATCGGAGCCGGAGTCTGGATTCTCCTCGACATACTCCGTGTGTGGTTGTCGTCACTAGTCATAGTTTTTGGCCAGGAAGGGACGACACCACTGCAGAACGTCGGGCTTTTCGTCCTCGTCTGGTTCCTCGCCCCGCTCCCCATCCTGCTGCTGCGCTTCCTCGTCACCCAGAAGACGGTGGAGCGCTCCGCCCAACTGCCAGTGGACGTGTGGTTCGCGGTCCTGCTCGTGGGGGCGCGGCTCGGGCTCCAAGGCCTCAGTGGGGAGCAGCTCCAGTTGTACGTGTCCTCCCTCGGGCTCGCTGTCGGGCTGACCTGGCTCGCCACGATCGTCGTGCGGATGCGCCGCTCCCTGCTGCGCGGTTTCGCGGCCGGCATCGCCTTGGCCACCCTCACCCACACCGCCCTGGGCACCTATGCGGTGGTGTGGCGCTCCGAGGTGCTCGGCTGGGTGCTGACCGCTGTGCAGCTCCTGCTCTTCGCCTGGGTGCTGGCCAGAACCTCCCGCGTGAGCCGGGACGACTTCGTTAAACAGGCCGCCGACTCCGTGCTGTGCTTCTTGCTGCCGCCCGCGCTGCTGGTCGTGGTGACCGTTACGGCCGCGCCGGCCCGCGCGGAAGCAGCGACTGGCTGGCCGGACGGGTGGGCCGCTGCCCTCGTCATGATGGCCGTGGCACTGGCGGCCGTGGTCGCGGGAGCTTCCTCCACCCCCGGCTCCACCCCGCTCCTCTCCGGGGCCGTGCTCGTCATCGCGGTCGGTGCAGCGATCTTCCCCACCACGACCGATGAGGGAGTCCCCGGGCTCCTCCCCTTCTACGCTCCCATCGCCCAAGCGGTAGGGGCGATCGCTCTCATCGCTGCGTTGAGCTGGGCGGACTGGCCGGGGGCGCGGGGCCGCCCCCCACGAGCCAACAACGCCAGCCTGGCCGTGTTCTTCGGCAGCCTCGTCTTCTACGCCGTCCTGCTGGGCATCTACGCGGGATACACCCTGGGCTACCCGACGGACGCCCTCGTCGTCGGGGTGGCACTGCTCATCGCTGTGGCGGCGGTCGTGCACGGACGGGCCAAAGACCGCGACTCCGGAAGCCGGGTCCGCCGGTCCGTGTTCTACCGGTGGCCGGGGGCGACGCTTGCCGCCAGCGCAGGAATCGTGGCCGCGATCCTGCCCCAGGTGGTGCCGCTCTATGCGACGACAGACCCCTTCTCCGACACCACGCGGACTCCCGCGGTCAACGAGCTGCGGGTGGTCGCCTACAACATACGGATGGGGTACGGCCTCGCCGGTACATACGACATCGAAGGGATCGCCGAGACCATCCAGCGCGCCCAGCCCGACGTGGTACTACTCAACGAAGTGGACCGGGGCTGGTTCCTCACCGGAGGCCAGGACACCCTCGGCACCCTCGCCCGAATGCTCGACATGCAGGCCGTGTTCGCCCCCTCCAACGGACAACTGTGGGGCGATGCCGTCCTGACCCGGCTGCCGATCGTGGAGACTGTCGGCTATCCGCTGCGCGGCTACGGTTCGACGACCGGAGCTCAAGCACTGGCCGTCGTGGTCAAATACGAAACCACGGAGATCGAGGTGATCGCCACCCATCTGCAGTCTCCGGGCACGGAAGAGGGCGAGGAGCCCAAAGAGCCGACCCTGCAGGCCGCGGACTTGGCTGACATCATCATCAAACGCCGCTCCGCGCATGGACGCCCCGTCATTGTGGGCGGTGACTTCAACTTCGAACGCAACGGCGCAGCCTGGCGGGAGATGGAGCGCGCCGGACTGTACGACGCGCTGTTCCGGGTGCGTCCCTCCCCCACCTTCCCTGCTGACGACCCCGACAAGGAGCTCGACCACATCTTTGCTACCGCAGGTCTCGTCCGGGAACAGGGCGCGGTGCTCCCCGCCTCCTACTCGGACCACGTAGCGGTGATGGCGGTGCTGCGGTTGGAGAGTCCCCTGGTGTACGGGACCTGAGCGAAGTGACCGGGGCGGTGCAGGGGACCGGCGACGATCCCCTAGCCTCGATGGTGTGCTTCGTGTCCTGATCTCGCCTCGGATGATGGCGTTCCACGTGCTGCTGCTCGTGGTGGTGCCCTCGTTCATCGCCCTGGGGCTGTGGCAGTACGAACGGGCCGAGACCAAAGCCGCGGTAGTCGAGCTGCAGGAGGCCAACCTTGCCGCCGACCCGGTCCCGATTGAGGAGCTGACCTCGGTCGGTGGCGAAGTCGCCCCCGAGGACCGCTGGCGGAGGGTCACGGTCACGGGCACCTACGACCCTGACCGGGAGCTCCTCGTACGCAACCGGAGCGGTTCCGGGGGGGTCGGGATGCACGTCCTCACCCCTTTGGTGACGGAGGACGGCACAGCGGTACTCGTCAACCGGGGATGGGTGGCGCAGCCGCCCACGGCGACCGAGAGCCCCGAGGTGCCGCCCGCTGCCCAGGGAGAAGTCACCGTGACGGGGCGGTTGCAAGTCTCGGAGACCCCGGAGAGCACCGGCATCCACTCCCGGGACGGGCTTCCCGAAGGGCAGATCATGCTCATCGACGTGCCCGCCATTGCCGCAGACCTCCCCTACGAGGTGTACGGGGGGTATGTGGAACTGGTCGAGGAGACCCCGGCTCCCGCAGCCGCGCCCGAACCGGTCGAAGTGACCAAGGTCAACACGGGGATGAACTTCTCCTATGCGGTCCAATGGTGGACGTTCACGGTGATCGCCGTTGGCGGATGGGTTTTCCTGGTCCGCCGTGAAGTCCAGGACGCGGCACAGAAATCGGAACCCGCCGAGCCGGACACCGTTTCTTCCACCACTCCGAACAAGGTGTGACAGAATTCACCTTGGCATGCAGGGCGCTCCCCGCGGAAAACCGGTGGAAAGCGAGGAGCGACCCCCTGTCCTATAGGACAAAGAATTCTGCATTAATGCAGGTCACAAGGGATTGAGTCCGGAAAGTTCCGGACAGGGGCAGAACCTTGAACTAGTCCGTAGTCATATCCCCGCAAAGACACCCTCAATCTATAAATACGTCGCTTTTTCTGGGACCTTCCGGCTTGCTCTCCCCTTACGGAAGACCCTGGAAGAAGATCGGCGTCAGGAGTTGTCTGGAAGTGGTTCCACAGGCACCGCGAAAGGGTGTTGCAATGCTGGAGGAGAAAACCACGGTCCGGACAGTTTCCCCGCACGCCGAAAGCGACCGCTCGTCGACGGACCCCCGGCCCATCGTGGCCCACCCGTGGGCCCGCGGAGTCCTCGCCGCTATCCGGCTGTCCATCGGGTGGATCTTCCTCTGGGCTTTCCTGGACAAACTGATCGGTCTGGGCTTCGCCACACCCGCAGAACGAGCATGGATCAACGGCGGCAGCCCCACCCACGGCTTTCTCACGAACGCAGTCTCGGGACCGTTCGCGGATGCCTACCGCGCCATTGCTGGTGCAGCCTGGGCTGACTTCCTCTTCATGCTCGGCCTCCTCGGGATCGGGGTGGCCCTTCTGCTGGGGATCGGGATGCGTATCGCGGCCGCAACAGGCGCCCTCCTGCTCTTCCTGATGTGGACCGCCGTGCTGCCTCCCGAAACCAACCCCTTCATGGACGACCACATCGTCATGGGGCTCACCGTGATCGCTCTCGCGTTGACGAACGCCGGCGACACCTTCGGACTCGGTGGCTGGTGGAGCAACCTGGGGATCGTGCGCCGTTTCCCCGTGCTCCGCTGACTCCGTCTTCCCCACGCTCCACACAGGAAAGAGGAGAAAGGGGGTGATGGCTCAGCGGGAGAGCGGGAGAACATCACCGGTCCGACCGGAATACCGGAAGGTCCATAACAGTGCCCGCAGGGGGCCGTACCCGCGGTACGGCCCCCACTCTCATGGGGCCTGCGGCAAGAATGAGGACATGATCGACGACGTGGAGCAGGCGACCGTCCACCGGGTTGCACGCCGCCCCCTCGGCCCGCAGGAGAGTGCCCGGGCCAGCCGGCTGTGGTGGGAGCGCGCCGCCGACGAATACCAGGCGGAGCACGGCAGTTTCCTCGGCGATGCCGAGTTCGTGTGGGGTCCCGAAGGGCTCACTGAACGGGAAGCGCAGTTGCTGGGGAACCCGGCGGATCTGGTGGGGCGGCGGGTCTTGGAAATCGGCTGCGGGGCAGGACAGTGCGGCCGGTGGCTGCGTGCCCAAGGGGTCGCCGAAGTCGTGGGGATTGACATGTCCGCCCGGCAGCTCCAGCATTCGCACCGCCTGGACAAGGCCACTGGGCACCGGCTGCCCGTGGTGCAGGCCGATGCGCAGTGGCTGCCGTTTGCCGACGCGTCATTCGACGTGGTCTGCTCCTCGTTTGGCGCTTTCCCGTTCATTCCGGATATCCGGACCGCGCTGGCGGAAGCGGCCCGGGTGCTGCGGCCGGGCGGGCGGCTGGCGTTCTCGGTCAGCCACCCGATCCGCTGGTGCTTTCCCGACAGTCCGGGGGAAGACGGACTGCAGGCCCGCGACTCCTATTTCGACCGCCGCCCCTATGTGGAGGAGGACGAGTACGGGCGCGCCCTGTACGTGGAAGCCCACCACACGATCGGCGACTGGGTGCGTGCCCTCGCCGACGCTGGACTGGTCATCCGCGACATCGTCGAACCGGAGTGGCCCGAGGACAACGACCAGGTCTGGGGCGGATGGAGTCCGCTGCGAGGCCGCATCATCCCCGGTACAGCGATTTTTGTGGCCGATCGCCCCTAGCGCTCTGCCGGTGTGTCGGCTGCGGCGGGCTGGGTAGCGGAAGGCTACGACCTGACTGCCCGCCGAAGGGAGCGGAGGGCAATGAACGGCATGGAATTCGGGCTCCTGCTGATGGCCCTGTTGGCCGTGATCATTCCGGTGGGGGTGATCATCACCGTCGTGGTGGTGCTCTGGCACGCGCAGCGGTCCGCGGAGCGGCAGGTCCGTTCACCAGAGTTCTGGGAGCGGAGGCGGTTGGAGAGCGATTCGCTGCTCCGGGACCTCGACCGGCAGCTCGCTGAGGGAGAGATCGACCGCGCAGAGTACGAGCAGCGCCGGGAGAAGTACCGGGCGGCGCGGTAGGTGCACCTCGGGGCCAGGCCGAAGCAGACAGGAGGAGGCATGGGGGTTATCCGCGCTGAACATGTGGCGGAGCTGCTGCGCTCGACTGATGCTGGAACGGTGCTCGTGGTCCGGGGCGGCGCTGCTGAGGTGGTGCCGCCGGACCGGAGGGACAGCCAGGGGTACCGGGGCGCACTCGAAGTGGTGAGCCGCGGGGAGTTGGACGAGCAGGCTGCCCGGCAGGATCCGGCTGCGCTCGCGCGCGGCTTCGACACGGCGGTGGCCGCTATGGGAGGTTGACTGTTCGCGCGGTCGCCCCTCCCCGGCAGCGGGGAGCGGCGCTCTCGGCCTTTGTGGTAAGGGCTTTCCCTTGAGAGGAAACCGGGTCTGCTGGAAAATCCCCTGGTTGTCGAGGTTTTCTGGAATTCTCTGATTGACATCGCGTAACTTATGTGACTAGTTTCACGTAAAGCGCTTTCCCGAGTTGCTTCCCCCATCACCGTTCACCGGCTGTGAGCCGGGTGACGAGGAGAGTTCTATGCGAAGAGCTGCCACCCTCGGCGTGGCCCTCGCGCTGCCGCTCACCCTGGCGGCACCCAGCAGCGCGTTGGCTCAGCCGCACCACCACGCCGGGGTCTCCCCCAAAGCCGAACAAGTCGCCCGCGAAGTGCTCGCCCCCAACGACGGCTGGGCCGCCTACGACGGCGGTACCACCGGCGGCGCTGCGGCCGACCCCGAACACGTCTACGTTGTCACGACCTACGCCGAACTGCGCGAGGCACTGGCCGGAGGCCGCACCAACGACACACCCAAGATCGTCTTCCTCAAGGGGCGCATCGACGCCAACACCGACGAGCACGGCAACCAGCTCACCTGCGACGACTACGCCGACCCGGAATACGACTTCGACGCCTACCTCGCTACCTACGACCCCGAAGTCTGGGGCTGGGACCAGGAACCGTCCGGCCCCCTCGAAGAAGCGCGGGAACGCTCCTACCGCAACCAGCGCGACCAGGTCGTCATCGAAGTCGGCTCCAACACGACCCTCATCGGCCTGGGCGACGACGCCACACTCGTCGGCGCCCAGGTCATGGTGGACAGCGTCGACAACGTGATCATCCGCAACATCATCTTCGAAACCGCCCAGGACTGCTTCCCCCAGTGGGATCCCACGGACGGCCCCGAAGGGAACTGGAACTCCGAATTCGACGGAGTCTCGGTCCGCCGCTCCACCCACGTGTGGATCGACCACAACGAGTTCAGCGACGGCGCAGTACTCGACCGTGACCTGCCCGAATACTTCGGCCGCGAATTCCAGGTCCACGACGGGCTCCTGGACATCACCCACGGGGCCGACCTGGTCACCGTCTCCTACAACGTGCTGCGCGACCACGACAAGACCATGCTCATCGGCAGCACCGACTCGCCAACCTACGACGTGGGCAAACTGCGGGTCACCCTGCACCACAACCGCTGGGAGAACGTGCTGCAGCGCGCTCCCCGGGTCCGCTACGGGCAGGTCCACGTGTACAACAACCACTACGTGATCCCTGCCACGCCCGAGGGCGAGAAGACCTACGAGTACTCGTGGGGGGTCGGCGTGGAATCCGCGCTGTACGCGGAGAACAACTACTTCGACATCGACCCGTCCGTCGACTTCTCCCAGGTCGTCGCCCACTGGAAGGGCACCCAGATGTACGAGAAGGGAAGCTACGCCAACGGCCGCTCCCGGCACCACCAGGTGAGCTTCCTCGACGAATACAACGCGGTCCACAGCCCGACCATCGAGAACAAGCAGACCTGGAGCCCTCCGCTCCACGGCCGGATCGACCCCACCCAGTCGGTGCCCGCCAAGGTGCAGAAAGCCGGGGTGGGCCACATCCTCTGACCAACCCTTCGGTGGCGTCTCCCGTCCCCCACGGAGCAGCCCGCTACCGCGGCTCTCACCCCAGCCCCGCCACTGCGGCGGGCTCCTCCGATGCGGTCCCGGCCCCGGGACCGCATCCCGCGTTTTCAGAGCGGTTTACGCAGGTGAAAGACGCACGCCGGGGGAATGTTCCGGTACACGTGCACCTGGTCCACCGCGTACCGGTTCACCCACTCCCGCACCTCCCAGCCGGACCGCACCCGGCGCAGATAGTCGTCGAGCGGAGAGACCACCGCTGTGACCTGCTTGAGGTACAGGTAGCTGAAGAAAGACACGTAGCCGCCGGGGCGGAGCACGCTGAAGTAGTACTCCATGATGGTGCGGACCTCGTCCGCGGTGAAGTTCGCAAACGGCAGCCCGGAGATGATCACGTCGAACTGGCGGTCGGTGCCCAGTTCAGTGACCAGTGTCGGGTGGATGGTGACGCGGTCGGCGATCGGCTGGAACACCGGATCGCTCTTGACCAGCCGGGTGAGGTGCTCGACGAACACCGGATTGGCTTCGACCAAGTCCACAGCGTCACCGGGGCGCATACGCGCCGCAATAGCCCGGGAGACGGGACCGGTACCGGGGCCTGCTTCCAGAATGCTCAACGACGACGCGGGATCGTTCCGCTGGGCAACGTAGCGGGCCAGCTCGCTGGCGAGTGCGGCACCGCTGGGAATGATGGCGCCCGTGGTGCGGAAAGTCTGCACCGCCTGCCGAAAAAAGAGTCCACCGTCCCGAATAAGCCTGGGCCATCGGAAGGGTCGGGGGTCATGGTTGGCTGCCATGGGGGGAACGCTACTGCGTCAAGAGGTAAGACGGGGTCAATCACCGCTGTGGCGGTTGCAGCGTGTCGCGCAGCAGCGCAATGACCGGAAGCTCTGCGTGGCGGCTCAGCGGCAGGAGCGGTCCCAGGCCGAACATGCCGTGCACACCCCCGTTGATCCGGACTGTGGTGGCGGGCACCCCGACGGCTGCCAACGCGCGCGCATAGGCTTCCGCCTCGTCGCGGAGCGGGTCGAACTCGGCGCTGACCACCAGGGCGGGCGCCGCACCAGACAGGTCCGCCGCACGGATCGGCGACGCCCGGAAGTCCGCGGCGTCCGCGGGATCCGCCAGATACTGTTCGACCACGTGCTGCATCGCCGCGGTGGTGAGGAAGCAGCCTTCGCCGTGGGCGATCCGGGAAGGGTACGGGGTGTCCGCGGTGACCGGGTAGCCGGTCAGGTCGATCACCGGGTAGATGAGCACTTGTGCAGCCAGCGGGGGGCCTCCGTCCCGGACCAGGAGAGCGACTGCCGCGGCGAGCCCGCCGCCCGCACTGTCGCCTACCACCGCCAGTCGCGCGGCATCCACCCCCAGTCGGGTAGCGTGCTCAGCCACCCAGCGGGTCGCGGTGAACGCGTCCTCGACCGCGGCCGGGAACCGGTGCTGCGGGGCCAGACGGTAGTCCACCGCGACCACGGCGGCCCTGCTTTCCGCGGCGAGCAGGCGCGCAATGTGGTCGTGCGTGTCGAGATTCCCGAAGACGTAGCCGCCGCCGTGGAAAAACACCGCGCACCCGGTGGCAGGATTGTCCGGCGCCGGATGGTAGAGCCGGGCCGGGATCCCGCCCGCGGGGGAGGGAATCGTAAGGTCACGCACGAGAGCCACGCCAGGGCCGACGATCCGGCGCTCCCGCAGCGAGGAGTGCAGCGAGGCGTCCGACACCCCTACCGCTTCCCCGGGCGGGGAGCCGGAGACGAGTTCGTCGATCAGCGCGCGGGTTTCCGGATCCAGCGGCATGGAATTCCCTTTCCTGGCGGGATTTCTGCCGGGGACTCCGCAGGCGACGCTCCCCGGGGAGGCCCGCCCCGCGGGGCTGCAAGCGGGGCAGCGCCACGACCACAGCCTCACACAGCGGGTAGTCTCATACAAGGTCGAGCTGTTCGGGACGAGACTCGGCCCAGCCTTGCTCCCATCGACGATTTCGGAGAGTGCCCATATGGCTGCCCCACGTGTGGGCGTCGTCACCTTCCCTGGTTCCCTTGACGACAGGGACGCTGCGCGCGCGGTGCGGATCGCCGGCGCAGAACCCGTCTCACTCTGGCACGGCGACGCCGACCTCAAAGGTGTCGACGCGGTCGTGCTGCCTGGCGGCTTCTCCTACGGCGACTATCTGCGCTGTGGGGCCATTGCCCGCTTCGCGCCGATCATGACCGAGATCGTGCCCGCTGCCCGCTCCGGCAACCTTCCGGTGCTGGGAATCTGCAACGGGTTCCAGATCCTGTGCGAAAGCCAGCTGCTGCCCGGCGCACTGACCCGCAACGCGTCACGGCACTTCATCTGCCGCGACCAGTTGATCAGGGTCGAGGCCGCGGACACCGTCTGGACCAACGGCTACTCGCCCGGCCAGGAACTCCTCATCCCGCTCAAAAGCGGGGAGGGCAACTATGTGGCCGACCCGGAGACCATCGCCGAACTGAAACGCGACAACCGCGTGGTGGTGCGGTACGTCGACTCCGCGCCCAACGGCTCCATGGACAACATCGCCGGAGTGACCAACGAGCACCGCAACGTGGTGGGGCTCATGCCGCACCCGGAACACGCTGTGGAGGCGCTCACCGGGCCCTCCACGGACGGTCTCGGCTTCTTCACCTCGCTCCTGGCCCACCTGACCGGTAGTACTCCGGTGCCCGAGACCGCTGGTTGAGCACGCCCGCAGGGCTCGGGGGATGATGTCTCGATGATGGCGCTGCTGCGCTCCAGAAGGGTCCAAGTCGGCCTGGCGGTAGCGGGGATCCTCGCGCTGCTGACCACGACAGCCGTCACCCTGCTGTACCGGCCGTGGACCTCCGACACCGCTCCCGTCGTGCCCGCAGCCGCACCGCCGCTGGAGGTGCTGGGGGCGGCCCCGGACGGCATCAGCTACACCGACCTCGGACAGCAGTGCACTCCGCAGGAGTGCTACCGCCCGGTCGGGGTCACCGCTGAAGGATTCGACGCCGAGGAGGCGATCGAGACGATCTACACGCACCTGAGCGACCAGGGGTGGGAACGCCTCCTGCCGGAAGGCGAGACCGACCCTGATGAGGTGCCCTACTCCCAATCGGCGCTCAGCAACGGCACGGTCCTGGTCCAGGGCAGCCTCGAGCCCTACGTCGAAGGCACCACGGCGGGTCTGCTCCTCGCCCACCGCGTGCCGCCGCCCCCGTCTCCGCAACGTTGATCCGCTCCACTTCCCGAACGGAAACAGCCCGTATGTCTGAAGAGCCCAGGTTCGATACTGTCGCCAAGGCCGCGGCCACCCCGGACCTCCCGCAGCCCTACACCGAACTCGGTATGAAGGACGAGGAGTACGCGCGGGTCCGGGAGATCCTCGGCCGCCGTCCCACCTCCGCCGAGTTGGCCATCTACTCGGTCATGTGGAGCGAGCACTGCTCCTACAAGAGTTCCAAAGTCCACCTCCGCCAGTTCGGGGAGAAAGCGCCCGACACCGACGTGCTGCTCGTCGGGATCGGCGAGAACGCGGGCGTGGTGGACGTCGGCGACGGCTACGCGGTCACCTTCAAGATCGAGTCGCACAACCACCCCTCCTACGTGGAGCCGCACCAGGGGGCGGCGACCGGTGTCGGCGGTATCGTGCGCGACATCCTCTCCATGGGTGCCCGCCCGGTCGCGGTGATGGACTCGCTGCGGTTCGGGCCCGCCGACGCCCCCGACACCCAGCGGGTGCTGCCCGGGGTTGTCTCCGGGATCTCCTCCTACGGCAACTGCCTGGGGCTTCCCAACATCGGCGGTGAGGTCGGCTTCGACGCGGGATACGCCAGCAACCCGCTGGTCAACGCCCTCTGCGTGGGCGTGCTCAAGCACGAGAACATCAAGCTCGCCCAGGCGTCCGGACCGGGCAACCACGTCGTGCTGTTCGGCGCGGCCACCGGCCCCGACGGTATCGGCGGCGCGTCCGTCCTCGCCAGCGCGAGCTTCGACGAGGAAAGCCAGGCCAAGCGGCCCAGTGTCCAGGTCGGCGACCCGTTCCTGGAGAAGCTCCTCATCGAATGCTGCATGGAGCTGTACGCCAAAGACCTCGTCGTCGGCATCCAGGACCTGGGTGCCGCGGGCGTGTCCTGCGCGACCACCGAACTCGCGGCGGGAGGCACCGGCGGCATGCGGATCGAACTGGACCGGGTCCCGCTCCGCGACCCTCGGCTCACCCCCGAGGAAATCCTGATGAGCGAGTCGCAGGAGCGGATGATGGCGATCGTCGAGCCCGACAAGCTCGACGAGTTCCTCGCCGTCTGCGCCAAGTGGGACATTCTCGCCAGCGTGATCGGCGAAGTGACCGACGTCACCCCAGAGGAAGAGGCGCGGGGTGGACGCCTCGTCATGACCTGGCGCGGGGAGACGATCGTGGACCTGCCGCCCCGGACCGCTGCCGACCAGGGGCCGGTGTACCACCGGCCGATTGAGCGGCCCGCCGACCAGGACGCCCTGCTCGCCGACGACCCTGCGGCACTGCCCCGCCCCAGCAGCGACGAAGAGCTCCGCGACCAGGTGCTGCGAGTGCTGGCCGCCCCCGGCATCTGCGACTCGAGCTGGATCACCGACCAGTACGACCGGTACGTGATGGGGAACACGGTCCTGGCCATGCCGCACGACAGCGGCATGATCCGGATCGCCGAGGACACCGACCGTGGGGTGGCGCTGGCCACCGACGGCAACGGCCGCTACACCCGTCTCGACCCCTACGTCGGTACCCAGCTCGCCTACGCCGAGGCGTACCGCAACGTCGCGGCCACGGGGGCCCGCCCTCTCGCCGTCACCAACTGCCTCAACTTCGGCTCTCCTGAGGACCCGGGGGTGATGTGGCAGTTCGCCGAAGCTACCCGCGGCCTGGCGGACGCCTGTCAGGCGCTCGGCACTCCGGTGACCGGCGGCAACGTCAGCTTCTACAACCAGACCGGGAGCACCGCGATCAACCCCACTCCGGTGATCGGCGTGCTCGGGGTCATCGACGACGTTCACAAGCGGGTGACCAGCGCATTCAGCGCTGAAGGCGAGAGTGTGGTCTTCCTGCTCGGCGAGACCCGGCTGGAACTGGGCGGTTCGGCATGGGCGGATGTCATCCACGGGCACCTGGGCGGCCGCCCGCCCCAGATCGACCTCGACGCTGAGGCGGCCCTCGGCCGGGTGCTCATCGACGGCGCCGCAGCGGAACTGCTGGTTTCGGCGCACGACCTTTCCGACGGCGGGCTCGCGGTGGCGCTCGCCGAGTCCTGCCTGCGCGGCGGCGTCGGCTGCGAAGTCGACCTCGGCGATGACGCGTTCACCGCACTGTTCAGCGAATCCGCGGCGCGCGCCGTGGTGAGTGTGCGGCCCGAGCACGAGACCGCCCTGGTGGACCTGTGCGCCAAGCACGGGGTTCCGGTCAGGAGGCTGGGTACTGTCGGTGGGTCCGCGCTGACCATGGTCCACCGCACCGGGCGGATCAGCATTGAGGTGGCCGAGCTGCGCGACGCGTACGAGTCGACGCTGCCCGCGCTCTTCGGGAACAAGTAGTTTGTGGTACGGCCCGGCCCCGCCGAGTTGGGGCCGGGCCAAGCCTGCGGTCGGGGATCGTGCGGGGGTGCAGACCGGGCAGCGGCTTATTCGCTCCGCTGCCTGCGCTGGATTGCCTCACGGTCGGTGGCCGGGATTCCCTCGTCATCAACCAAAGGCTCCGGTTCGCGGTCTTCGTGGGCCCGGGTCGGGCCGCCGCTTTTGAGTGCCCCCTCGATCTCGTGTTTGAGGCTCTCGTCGAGTCGGGGACCGTGTTTATCGCTGCCGCGCTCCATGAGGGGTGTCTCCCTTCCACCTCCTGAACCGGCTGGATCCTTCGCACTACCCGACCATCCGGTCAGGAAACGCGTTCCACGCCCCAGAAGTCCCGCAATGCACCGGCGCGAACCGGGCGGACCGCGGGCTTTTTCCCCAGCCCTGCGCATGCTCCTTCCCGAGTCGGGCAGCGGAACCGGACAAGGTTGACCACCGAGTTCGGAGGGGGTGAGCGGGCCGCCGATCAACAGGCCCGCGGCGCATGCATCTGGGTTTCTTGCGACCGTTGTACGAGACGACCGCTCCGGTGGCCTCGGTCTACCTGGACACCACTCGGACCACAGAGAGCGCCTTCAAAGAGATCGAGCTGCGCTGGCGTGCCGCCCGGGAGCGCCTCGCCGAGCAGGGGGCCGATGAGGCGACCCTGCAAGCGTTGGACGAAGTGGCGGAGGGAGAACCCGGTGTTCCCGGCCCGCAGGGGGAGGCACTGTTCGCCGCAGAGGGAAGAGTGCTGGGCGCGTTCACCCTGTCCCGGCCGCCGCTGCGGGACAGCGCGGTCTGGTGGCCGGTCGCTTACCCTCTCGGCGTGGTCATCGACCGCAACCACCAGATCCCCTATGTGACGGTGGCGGCGGACCGGGAAGGGGCTGATGTGTCCGCCTACACCGCTGCCCAGCACAAACCCGAGTTCCAGCGGAGTTTCTCCGGCAGCACCCTGCACATCCAGAAGGTGCGGGTCGGCGGGTGGACGCACAAGCACTACCAGCGCCGCTCGGAGAACCTGTGGGACGCCAACGCCCAAGAAGTGGCCAAAGACGTGGAGGATACGGCTGCCCATGTGGGCGCCGAGGTCGTGTTCGTCGGCGGAGACGAGCGGGCGATCGGCAAGCTCCGTGACCACTTGAGCGAACGGGTGCGCGACATCCTCGTGGAGCATCCCGGCGGGGGACGGCACGATCCGGCGGCGCTGGCCAGTCTGCGGGAGGCCGCAGACGGTGTGGTGGACTGCGTGGTGGCCGAGACCAGGAAGCGGGAACGTGCCGAGTTCACTACGGCGCTGAGCCGGGGTGAGGGGGCGACCCAGGGGATCGCGGCTGCCGCGGAAGCCCTGCGCCGCGCCCAAGTGAAGACGCTGCTCCTGGCAGCGGACTTGGGGAAGGAGCCGTGGATTTGGGGCTCCCGCACCGATCCGCTGGAAGTGTCGGTGGACCGGGAGTCGCTGAGCGACCCCGAGAACGCGATCCAGGCGCCGGCCAGTGCCCTGCTCCTGCGGGCGGCTGCCTACACCGATGCCGAGTTCGTAGAGTTGACGGACAACAGCGCTGCGGAGGGCGTCGGGGCCATCCTGCGGTACACCACAGCAGTGCGGTAGCCGCTGGGCGGACGTCGTCATAGCCGTCGTTCTGCCCTCCGAGGGAAGACCGTTGCGAGGCTACGACCGTCGGTGGAGGGGAGTATGCGACGCGGAAGTCTCAAAGGGCCGTTGGGAAGTCACGACCGGCCGGCGAGCGCGCTGACGTTCCGCCTGGTCCTCGCTGTCTTCGGTGCAGTGGTGCTCCTGGTGGGAGCGGTGCTCGCCGCGGTGTGGGCGGACTCCGTGCCGTTGGCGGTCGTTTTGGGTGCGGGTTTCCTCGCGGCGTGTCTGAACGTCTACTGGGTGAGTCGCCGCCGCCGCTACGAGCGGTGATGCCGGCGACCGCGGTGGGGGCGGCGTGGCGCGGTCCGCGGCAGGGGCGGAGCGCCCGCCCGCGGTTCCCCGCTGACGCATTCCGCTGTTGAAGGTTGGAAAAGCGGCCGCCGCGGCGAAAACCCCGGACGCGTGTTTTGCGGGAAGAGAAGGAAATTCTTCAGCGGGCGGCCGCGAGCAACTGAAGATGTTTCCGAGGTTTTTGTGCCGGGGCAGATATTCCGGACCGCTGTCGCAGAAGACCCGGTGGTGTGCTTTCCGGGTAGTCCCGGAAATAAAAAAGGGGATGTGCGTCTATCCCCGAAGGCGTGAATTTTCTGGATTCGGAATGGCGGGCCTGGCGGCACAGGCCAGCGGACGGCCTTTTGACCTCCGGAACGGGTAGGCGCAGAGCTGCCGCCACGGCAGGGCCGCCGGTGTGAGACGGGGCGTCGTCTCTATTGCGGTACCGCAGTCAAGGCCAGTGGACCGAGAGCGGGTCCAGGTGCTGGAGCAGCAGCTCGTTGACGACGTCGGAGCGTTCCACGTTGACGAGGTGAGCGGCACCGCTGACGACCTCAAAGCGGGCGTGGGGGAGGAGGGCTGCGAGCCTGCGGCCGTGACCCGGCGGGGTCTGCGGGTCGTGGGCGCCCGCGATCACCACGGTGGGTGCGTGGACTAGCCGCGCCAGCGGTCGGTGGTCCAAGGCGGCGATGGCGTCACAGCACCCGGCGTAGCCTTCCGGCGAGATCTTCTCGAATTCTTCGGTGAACCGGGTGACAATGTCGGGCCGCCGCTCGCAGAAACCAGGCGTGAACCAGGAGCGGGTGACCTCGTCGATCACTGAGGAGATCCCGAAGTGGCGTACCCGGTCGCCGATGTCGCGCCAACGGGGCAGCGGGGGCGCCCACGCCGTGGTGGAGACCAATGCCAGCCGGGAGACCCGGGAAGGGTTCGTGGCAGCCACCCACAGCGCCACCATCGCCCCCAAACCGATCCCGATGAACGACACCTGCTCCAGGTCACACTCGTCGAGGAGGGTCAGCAGGTCGCCGCCGAGCTCCTGCATGGAATAGGGGCCGGGAGGAGCGGGAGACGAGCCGTGGCCGCGGTGGTTGACACGGAGTACCCGCAAGCGGCGGGTGAGCTCCGGCATCTGCGGCTCCCACATCGACCACTTCGTGCCGAGGGTGGGGACCAGCACCACCACCGGTGCGGTCCGCGGTCCGTCGAAGCGGTGCTGAAGGGGGACAACGGCCATCTGGGACCTCCTGGGACAGCGAGCCAAAGCCTACCGGCATTCCCTTGAGCCGTAGGGCATTTTCCGGGTGCGTCCGGCACGGAGCAGGCCGTTCCGGTCATGGAGCGGCCGGCGAGACAGCCACTCGGCCTACGCCGGCCCCGCCTTCTCCGCTTCCCCCGGGCCCGCCGGTGCCCGGCTGCTCGCCCCCTTCGGAACCGCCTTCCTCAGCACCGCCTCCGTGGGGCTGTCCGGGAGCCTCCTCCCCGGCGGGGGGACTGTGCCAGGGGCCTTCCCCGGGAATGGTGGGGTTGAGGTGCGGCTCTTCCATGGGGTCGGTCTGGGACATGTCGTCGTACGGCAGGGACGGGTAGAGCTCTCCGCCGGGGTAGCCGGTGTCGCTGCTCGTGGGGGTGTCGGGGTCGATCGCGGACGGGGAAGGGACGGAGTCGTCGATGCCGTCCTGTGCCGGGGTGTCGCGGCGGGTGCCGTCCACCGGGGTGGCTTCGGGGGACTGCCCGTTGGGGGAGAGCAGGAACGTGTCGATGAGGAACCAGCCGCCGGCCAGGACGATGATGAGGATCCCCGCGGCCACAAGCCAGGACAGGACGGTTTTCCGCTCGCGTGTGGAACGCGGGGGCAGCGGCTGGTGGCCGGGACCGGCACTCCGGCGCGGCGGGCCCTCCCCGGGAGAGGAGGCGGTTGGCTGCTTGTTCTCTCCCGTGTTGACGAGGGCGGCGAGTCCGCTCGTGGTACGCAGCGGGCCGCTCGGGGGACTGCTGGCGGGGGCCTCGTCGGCGGGGCGGTTCGCGGCGAGCGCGGCCAGGCCGCTCACCGGCGTGCGGGACTCCGGGGCGGGGGTGTCTTCGGCCGCGGGCATCACCGCGGTGGGGGCGGGTTCTGGGGCCTGGTCGCCGATGGGGATCGGCAGTGCAGCGGTCGCCGCGATCTGCGTCTGCTCGTTGAGGGCCGCGGTGTACCCGTTTTCCAGGACTTCTTCGACCGGCACCTGGGGGAGTGTCGCCGGGTCGTGGCCGACGAGGACACCGAGGACCTGCACCGCGGTGGGGCGGCGCTCCGGCTCTTTGGCGAGGCAGGCCTCCAGGAGCGGCCGGAGCCGCTCGTCCACTCCGTCGAGGCGGGGCGGCTGGTGGAGGACCCGGTTGATGATCGCGGGCAGGGTTTCGTCGTGGAAGGGCGACTGTCCGGTGGCGGCGAACACCATGACCCCGGCCCAGGCGAAGATGTCCACGGCCGGGGTGAGTTCGCGTCCTTCCACCTGTTCCGGGGCCATGTAGGCGGGGGTGCCGACGATGGAGTCGGTCGCGGTCACCGTGGCCTCGGAGTGCCGGGCGATCCCGAAGTCGATCACCCTGGGGCCGTCCGGTCCCAGCAGGACGTTGGCCGGTTTGAAGTCGCGGTGGATCACGCCTGCCTGGTGGATCGCCACGAGGGCGGTGGCGGTGGAGATAGCGAGCCGGTCGAGCGCGGCCCCGGTCCGCGGCCCGTCACGGAGCACGGCGTCGCGGAGCGACGGGCCTTCGATGTACTCGCTGACGATGTAGGGCGGGTCCGCGTTGATGTCGGAGTCCAAAAGCGCCGCGGTGCAGAAGGGGGCGACTTTGGAGGCCGCTTCGATCTCTTTGGCGAACCTGCTGCGCGCTCGGCTGTTGGAGGCCCAGGAGGTCTCCATGACTTTGACGGCGACGCGGGTGCCGTCGGGAGCTTTGCCGAGGTACACCACGCCTTGGCCGCCCTTGCCGATACGGGCAACAAGGTCGTAATCCCCGACCCGAGTGGGGTCCTCAGGCCGTAGCGGACTTGTCATACGACTGTTCTCTCCCTCCACTCCGCCGGGCACTGGATGGCTCCAAACCGCGTCATGTCGGGAACCGTCCGGGAATGAGCGGGCAGGCTAGGTGAATGGCCACTGGAACGATCATGCTCCATCAGCGAACCACACCGTGGGCGGTTCCGCCAGAGCACATTCCCGTTCCCTGGAACGTGACGCACCTACAGGAACAGATGAACGAAATCACAGAAGAGTTGGTTCTGTCGAAAAGACCGAAAACCCTTTTTCGGGCATTGGCTGACAACACGAAAGAGTCGGTCATCAGGAAAAGGAGAGCGAGATCACGGGGTCCAGTGGCGAGGGCAGCGCAAAGGCCGCCCCCGTGTCCCCCCTCAAAGCACGGAGGCGGCCTTCGCTAGGGAACGGCCGCCGACTCCTCCCCCCAGAAGCCGGCGACCTTCGGAATGGCCTACGTCACGGGAGGCCGTGGTTCTCTCCCGTGGTGATATCCAGAGTACCCATGCTCATCTGCTGAAACAACCGTGAGTCACTGATGAACACTTAAAGTGATGGCTATTCGTTCCTTTGCGCACAGTCAACTCCCGCCGTGCCGCGGGGGTGCTGAGCGGCCGCGCAGCAGCGCGCATAGCCTGGAAGCGTGCGTGTCCCACTCCTTCTGCGACCCCGCTGGCTCGGTATCCACCTGCTCGCGCTCCTCGCGGTGCTCACCTGCACCCTGTTCGGCTACTGGCAGTACGAACGGGCGCAGCGGCCGGACCGTGAGACGGTGACCAACCCGGTTGCGGATCTTGCCGCGGCGGTGGATATCAGCACGCTGCTCCGCCCCGGCGAGTACATGCCTCAGGACCTCGCTAACGAGGCCGTGGTCGTGACGGGGACCTACGACGCCGAGCACCAGTTGCTCTCCCCGGCGCTGTCCCCGGACGGCGCTGAAGGGTACTCCGTGGTGATTCCGCTGGTGACCGAGGACGGCGTCGCGGTAGCGGTGAACCGGGGGTGGATCCCCCTCGACGCCGCCGACGAGGTTCCTCCCCCGCCGGACGGCGAGGTCACGGTCCGCGGCTGGCTCCAGTTGCCGCAGGACGAGGCGTCACGCGGCTATTCGGCGATCCTCCCGGAGGGGCAGATCGCGCGGATCTCCTCCGCCCTGCTGGTCAACGAGTGGCCTTACCAGCTCTATGAGGGGTACGTCACGCTAGGGGAGCAGAGTCCGCCGACGCCCGCCGGAGCGGGGAGTGCGTTGGAAGAGTTCCCGCCGCCGGACCCGCCACAGGGGATCGTGTGGAACTTCCGGAACCTCAGCTATGCCGCCCAGTGGTGGGTGTTCGGGCTGGCCGCCATCGTGTTCTGGGTCTCCCTGATGCGGCGGGAGCTGGACGACCACCGGAAGGCGCGGCAGGACGGCGGTGCGGCGGCCGAGGGCCCTGCCGAACCGGCTCAGCCGTCGGCGGAGATGGTCGCCGACTGAGCGGCACCGGACGTCTGCTCTTCCGCGTCGATCGCGGCCTGCTCCTCGGCTGCGATCTTGCGTTCCACGAAGAATCCCACGACCGGGATCGTGCCGGACAGCATGACCCCGACGGTCCGGAGCGCGTTCCACCGGCGCTTGAGCGCCAGCCACAGCACGGACAGCACGAACACCATGTAGATGTAGCCGTGCGGGATCGCGATGTACATCATCAGCGGAGTCTCCGCACCGAACCACTGCTCCAAGCCGGCGGGGGCGGGAACCACGGAGAACTGGGCGGTCTCCCCGACGAGGTATTTGGCGGGCATCGCCACGAACGTCAACAGCAGCAGCCACGTCGAAGTGACGTAGGCCAGGACACGGTAGACCGTGAGAGGAAGACGCTTGTTCTCCACTTGGGCACCTCGGCTTCGACCTCGTGATCGGACCCGGTTGTCCGGCGGCACCGCCCAGGAGGCCGCCGGACAACCGGGCCCGTGTTCTCCGCTTCCTCTTTGAGACTAAGCGCTGTGCTGGACGCCCGTGACCCGGGTCGGGATGCCGGCTGTGCCGTGGTCACGGCGTCTTGACCGGCATACGGGTGGGGCTCTTCCACCGGCCGTCGGACTTGGTCGTCCACGCTTGCGGAATGGTGATGAGCATCAGGTAGGAGTCGAGCAGCCGCAGCGGCAGGTAGAACAGGCCGTAGAACAGGTAGCTCGGCCGACGGCGGATCATCGCGACGACGCAGGTGAGGATGTAGTCCGGCACGAAGAGGCCGACCGCCACCGTGCTCAGCGGCAGGACCGAGGTCACCGCGGCGTAGCCTGCGGCGTACCACTCCACGACGAGCACTTCCTCCCCGAACAGGGCCGGAGGAAGCACGAACACGAAGATCAGCGCGGTCAGCAGGAGCAGGGCCGCGACCAGAACGATCTCCAGGATGTAGAAGAACAGCGAGAACCAGAAGAGGCTCGGCCAAATACCGTGACGCCGCACGGTCTGCCAGAAGCCGAGGCTCCACCGCCGCACCTGGCTCTTGTAGTCGCTTAGCGTGAAGGGGTCCTGGGAGTAGGCCTTGGTGTCGGGACGCATCGAGATGCGGCCCAGCTTCTTGTGGTGCACCTCGAAGGTCATGTTGAAGTCTTCGATGACGAGGCCCTCGGGGTTGATATCCAGGTGCTTCAGGACACTGGTGCGGTAGGTGCTGGCAAACCCGGGGACGATGAAGGTGACGCTGGTGAATCGCCAGGTCTGGCCGAACCGGAGCATGTACTGCATCAGCCAGTAGAGCCGGTCGCGGTAGGCGGCGATCAGGCGGCCGATGACGGTGCGCTGCTGCGGCTTCCACTCGGCGACAACGAATCCGGCGACAGCGGCGACCGTGGGGTCCCGCAACTGGTCGCGGACGCCTTTGACGTAGTTCTCGTCGAGCTCGGTGTCGGCGTCGAGGATGACGACACCGTCGTAGTTGTCGATGAGGTCGAATTCCTGAATGACCGCTTCGATCGCGCCCGCCTTACCGCGGTTGGTCAGCAGTTCCAAGACGTTGACACCGGTCTGGGCGGCGATTTCGGCGGTGGCGTCGCTCGAACTGTCCGACACCACGTAGATGTCCCAGCGGTCGAAGAGTCGAAGGGCGGAACGGATAGCGCCGTCGATGACGGGTTCTTCGTTGTGCGCCGGGATGATGACCGCGAGCGAAATGGTCTCCGGGTCGGTGTTGACTTTGGGGATCTCGAATTCCCCGGTGTCCGGGTTGAGCACCGGGGTGGGAGTGCGGCGGGCGCGCCGCGCACCGCTTCGGGACCGGGCGGCGAAGGTGACCCGCTTGTCTTCGTCCCGGATCCGAGCCTTCGCACGGCGTGGAAGCTCCCGGCGGGAGCCGAAGGGATCGCGGCCGAGTAGTTTATGGATCCATTCATCGATCAGTCTGATCAGGCCGATCAGCGACCAGACCATGAGGTTGAGGCCTACCCCGATGATCAGCAGGAAGGCAACCGGGGTGTCGTTACCGGAGCCGAGGACGAACCTGAGCCACAGCATGAAGAGAAGTGCTGCGGTTGCCAACGAGAGCAGGCCCGCCAACCAGCTCCCGATGAAACGGGCAGTGCGCACTAGGGACCTCCGCAGAGTGTTGGGGTGACAGCGGGTGGCATAAAACTACCGTTAGATGGACGTTTCAACGGCACGGTGAGTTGTCCTGGGGCGATCAACGAAAACCGGATTACGAAAAATTGTGTATGTGGATCGACCGCAAGTCTGCACCATTGCTTTGGTAATCCGGGAGCACCGCCTCACCGTATGGATTGTTCCGA